>JAOUKV010000020.1 GCA_029882355.1 Gammaproteobacteria bacterium
TCTGGACGGAATTACATTAGCGCAATTTGTTGATCGCCCGGGTATACCAGAGCTATCAATGGAGCGTGACAAAATCATTGGTCGCTTTATGTTAGCGCGTAAGCAGGCAGAAGCTATTAGCCAGGGTTTGGTTTAGTCTCTGATTAATGATATCTGTTTGTATGGTTATCAGGTGACCGTATAAATAACTCAAGAGTCTGACTTATTGAGTAAAAAAAGCCCGCATATGCGGGCTTTTTTTGTAGTGTGCTTATAAAAAGTGTGGCGGAGCTGCATTTCCACTAATATTAGAAAAAACTATGTTCTGGATCTCCCTCCGTTACTCCAAAACTACTGAATAGAATATATTTATGAATCGACAAAAGAAGTTGTTGAAGAAGTCGCTGATACCGAGCCGACTTGCCCCAGGTGCGGTGGTGAAATGGTAAAACGCGTTTCTAAAAAAGGAAAAAATGAAGGTAAAGAATTCTGGGTTTGTAAAATTTTCTCAAATGCCGTGGTGTTGTTTCGATTGAGGAACTAACTTAGTACGGTAGTAAGATGGCTTAAAATAAACGATATATCACCGGGTTTGTCTCAAACTAATTATGAACTACAATCTTCCCCTTTTAAAAAAAATAATCACAGCCGCTGCCCGTGAAGAATTATTACCACGCTTTGCCGATGTGCAGCGCAGTATCAAGGTGGATGGCAGTTTTCTTACCGAAGCTGATCTTGCGGTGCAGGCACGTATTTCAAGTGAGCTGAGAGAGCATTATCCCGATACCGCATTTCTGGGTGAAGAGATGAGCACCGAAGATCAGCAAGAACTATTAATGAACAGTGATTCGCTCTGGTGTCTTGACCCGTTGGATGGCACCAGTAACTTTGCGGTTGGCACGCCTTACTATGCGGTATCGTTAGCCTTGATTGAACAGGGTGTGGCGACACTAGGTATTGTGTACGATCCTAATCGTGATGAGTGTTTTGTCGGTATCCGCGGGCAGGGCGCTTTCCTTAATGATGCGCCGCTCAGAATAATGCCTGCTGGACTCCCGCTATCACAGTCCACGGCGTTGATTGATTTTAAGCGGCTTTCCTCAAAGCTTGCGATGAACCTGGTGAGTGAGCGACCTTATGCATCACAGCGCAGTTATGGTTCAGTCGCGCTGGACTGGTGCTGGCTGGCAGCTTCGCGCGTGCATGTTTATCTGCATGGTGCGTCTAACATCTGGGATTATGCGGCGGGGCATTTAATCTTTTGCGAGGCGGGTGGTGTTTCGTCTACACTCGAGGGCGAAGCGATTTACATCAACAATCTCAGCAAGCGTTCTTCTGTCGGTGCGCTGGATAAGGCGAGTTTTGATTATTGGTATGGCTGGCTACGTGAACATAGTAATTAAACTATTCGTTTTATTGGTGAGGCAAACCCCGTTAATAGTTAAGCAGTACGCAGTTAGGTGCTAAAGGCTGTCTCCTGATTTAAGGAATAAGTGTAATATACCCATTAAAATCATCTACAGGAAATATGTAAAGTATGAATAATAATGAAACAAAGATCCCCTTATATGTTATCGGCATAATTACGGCAGTTATTGCGATTATCGTTACATGGATCTTAATCTCCGTATTAGGTTCTATTGTAGGTGTGATTGTTGGCTTGATTGTCGCCAGTGTAGTGTACATGGTACTAAATCATTTCAATAAAACAGAAGAAGCTTCTGAAATAATAGAGGAGCCAGTTAGTCTATCGGATGCCAGTATTGAATCATTACTTAATATAAATATTGCATTGCGCAAGGAAATTATCCCTGAAGAAATTCGTAGCCTTTATGAGTCGATTATTGATCAGTTAATTGATGTACTGCCAAAAGTGAACAGTGAAGTTTCAGGTGGTGAATTGGCGTGGGTAATTAATCGTATGGCAACTGAGTACCTTCCTGAAAAATCAATAAAACCTTATCTTTCGATGGATGATGTTCAACGTAATGCAGAAGATACCATTGCTTCAGTAAAAGAAAGTATTGCTGGAATGCAATCTGAATTATCTGAAGTACAAGACATACTTTCATCGCATAAAACGGATGAATTTAATAACAAGGCTAAATTCTTAAAAGCCAGATTTAAAATGTAATTGGGAGTCGTCATGAGTGATACTAAAAAAGCCCCTAAATGGGCAAAAGAGTTAGATATTTCATCAATGAAAGAAAAGTCATTGTCATTGATTGCGAACGTTAAAGAAAAAGCTGGCCCGGCATTAATGCGTACCATTGATGGTATTGGTGAGGGCTCACAAAAAAGCATGAGGTCAGCTAATGATCTTATGTCAAAAAGTGTTGATTCATTATTAAAGGGTCTGGATGGTAAATCACCAACAGGTGAAAAGTTACTTGAGTTGCGTACTGCAATGGATGATCTTAACCCTCATTCACTGAGTAACGCCTGGTACTTTAACTGGATGCCGAAAGGGCTTAAACGTAAAGCAGTATCGCGTTTTATTCATAAATACCAACCGATGCAAAATCATGTGACTCAAATTCTTGATGGATTACGTGCTGGTAAGGATGATTTGCTTGAAACCAGTATTGACCTTGAACACCAGTACGATGAAATCATGAATGCACAAAAGCAGATTCAATCTGATATCTATGTCGGCGAACATTTTATTACGGAAGTTGAAAAACTTGAGGCAGATGTTGATGCGACAGATACCCAGGAAGTAACAAAGCTGGCATCAGTTAAAAATAAAGCTGCTCGACGTATTCGTGATCTTCGTACGATGGAACAAGCGGCCGTTCAGTTCTTTATCAGTATTGATCAAACCGTACAAACGAATGAATTGCTCAGTGAGCAGATTGATAGCGCACTTACTGTTGGTCCTATGGTAATGACCAATGCTTTACGTATTCAAGCGGCACTCGCTAAACAGGACACCGTTAAGAAAGCTGTACAAGGTTTTCAGGAAGGCCTGGGCGACATGATGGCGCAAAATGCAGCGGCAGTGAATCAGGCAGCTCAGGACGTAGGCGACATGTACAATAACCCGGTAATTGCACTGGAGAAAATGGAAGAAGGCTTTGATCAGTTAATGCAGGCGGTACAAACAGCAAATGAAACGATGGCGAATAGTACGTTAAAAGCGCGTGAAGCCAGTGCGCGTTTAGCCGATATGACTGCAAAATTATCTCCCGTTGCTCAAGGCTTGCATGATGCAAGAAGCAGCAATGATGACAACGATGATGTCATCGAAGGTGAAGTCGTTAATGCAGAGGCCGATAATAAATGATGAATGTGCAAGAAAGACTGACAGCTATTCGCGGATTAAACCCTGCGCCTGTTGCTGAGAGAAAATCATTCGATATACGAAGCCTTAAAAATGGTGGTTATGTCAATTGGGATGATCAAACATGGCTTGTTCGAAATGTTTACCTTTATCTTGATGTGAAGTGGAAAGACTTCTCAAAACGAAAAAAGGATTACTGGGTTACGGAACTTGAACTGTTTTCATTGAATACCGGTACGGTACGCTATGTGGAATGGGAATATGACGATGAACTTGAAGTCAGTCAAACCGATTCAATCGTGCAATTACGTGATATTCAATATGATGGTCGATCTATTAAATATCGCGATCTAGAAGAAATGGCCGAAGAGGAGGAAGGAGAAGTGATTGTTGATGGTACCACTTACTCTTATGTCGAAGACGATACCTGGGCAGGACTCTTTATTAAAGCCGGTGGTTCTAAAAAAGGCACTCCGATGCGTGCCTATGAGTTTGCCTCACGAAAAAACACCTATCTCACCATTGAAACATGGCATGAAGATGATGATGACAGACCTGAGCGAGAAGCGTTTGTAAGTCATGAAATTAAAGGTAGTCTGTTTGAGGTGCTGCAAACATCATGAAACTAACACGGAGGAAATTTTGAAATATAATAATAATCGTTTCATCGGCTTCTTCTTCATTGTTTTTTTAGCTGCGTTACTCAGCAGTTGTAGTGGTCTTCCTGATCTCCTGATGCATGAATTTAAGCTCATGCCTAAACGGTTAGTGGATAATGAAGCCCTAATAAAAACACAAAAAGAAGCCTTTGATAAGCTCTCAAGCCATGCTGAATGGACTTTTTTTAGCCCTTATTTAGAATCTGAAAAATGGATCGATAAATTTAACGTGGCTAAAGATGAGCTCAGTAAAGCAAAACATCTTTATGATACTCAAATTGAGCCAATGGCAGACAATAATGAGCCAGAAGAAGCACAAGCTTTTACCCAGCTCATTGAACAATTCAATAAACATATGTATGCCTCAAGTGCAGCCGCATATTATGCCGATAAACGCATCGATTTTTTAGTCACTACTCGTAATACGGCTGCTGAGCTGTATGCAAAAGCAAATCAGCAATACGAAAAAAACTTGTCTCTTCAGCGCCTTTTTGTATCCCAGGCGGGCGCTGCAACGGAAAAATATCCGAATAAAAAAGATGATTTAACAGAGCGTGTAGCGGGGCTAGATACATTAGTAAAAGAAAGCAGTGATTCTTATCTAATACTCAAAACAGAATATAACAAAAATTCTAAAGCCAACTATGCCCACTTTGGTGATGCCATTGTCGCATTAAATATATCAACGCAAAAAGTAGCCAGATATGAAGATGAACATAGCAATAAAGTTGATGAATTATATCGTAGTTACGTCAAGGTTCTCGCTGATCAACGTGTTGACTATTATGTTGTGATTGGACGTGCGACCTGGTGTGAGGGTGAATACTGTGGATCAGGTGATGAAGCACGTTTTCCAGCTGTTCAGGTTGACGCAGAAACCTTTGAATATTTTGATGCGTTGACGATTAATTCTATTGCTCAATACCGTCGGTCATGGGGTGGGGACGATAAATTATCCCTGAAAATCCCACAAGACAAATGGAACGCATTAAGACTCAATTATAAAAGTGGAAAATCGAGTAGCCATGATTATGGCGAGTATTGGGTTGATAGCACATCTACCAAAACTTTCCATAAATATATTGAAATCGTCAATGACAAAATGACCGAGAAGGATTGGCAGGCTGTTAGTGATGATAATTTTTGGAAAAACTATGAAAATTTAGGCATGGCCATTGTTACAAAGCCCTACGGCTATTATGAAGAGGACGGTCTAAAGGATGCTCAACCTGTCGGTATGGCTACCGTGGCAAAACCTGTGGTAAGTAATGGTGTTGCAACTGGATCTAATCAATACGGTGAATGGCGTCATTCAAACGGCAATTCATACTGGCACTACTACGGAATGTATCGATTGTTTGGTGATCTCGTGGGTCCTCGTCGGTATTCATATAATGATTGGAATAGTTACTCTGGCCGTAAAAGAGGCTATGGCTATTACGGTCGCAACGATGAATACGGCACTTATGGTAGTAGCACCTATTCAAGTAGCCGTTACCGTAACAGCAAATTTGCCACTCGAAACCCGGGTGAAGTCCGAAGTGCCGCTAGCGGAAAATCAAGAACATCACGTTCAACCCCCTCTGTTCGAGGCGCCGGATCTTCATCAAGAAGTCGTGGCCCTTCAGGTGGCGGTAAGTAACTGAATAATAATCAAGGATCAAATATTATGAATATTGAACAATATATGTATTACCTCTTATATGCCTTAATCTATCTCGTGCTTGCGACGGCTATGAAGTACATTTTAAACATTCGCTCATCTAAACATTATCATGCAGATGATGTAATTGCTGATGGGAACGTAGCTGTAGGTCTTCGTCGATCGGGCGCACAACTTGGTTTGGCAATTGCCATGTTAGGTGTAATGTCTGGTGAAAGTAATCCAGACATCATGAAAGATATGATTGATACCTTTAGCTATGGTCTGGTCGCTATTGGTTTTATGGTGACTTCACTATTTTTCACAGATAAAGCGCTCTTGCCTAAAGTTAATAATACCGAGGAACTTAAACGCGGCAACGTTGCCATTGGCATGGTTGAGTTCGGTACCTTAGTCATGACAGGTATTCTAGCTTACGCCAGTATCAAAGGTGATGATGGTGGAATTCTTTCATCGGTTGTTTATTTTGTTGCAGGCCAGATCACGATGGTTGTCTTAGTGCTTTTTTATGAAAAAGTACTTGCACGAAAAATCAACCCTGTTGCATGCGTGCTAGAAGGCAATCTTTCTGCAGGTGTATATTTGTCAGGCAAGATCATTGCTTATGGTCTAATCCTTCAAAGTGCAATAGTGGGTAATAACAATGCATCCTTCACATCAGAAGCGGTGGTTGAATATATAGTCGCCGCCTTTACTGGCATGATCTTACTTTATATCTTTGAAATCTTAATTGATTTGTTGATTATTACTTCAACGAAAGTCAGTGATATTATTATTAAAGATCAACTTGTCGCAGCTATCCAGCTTTCAATTACTAAAATTGGTATGGCATTGCTTTTAGGTGTCGCAATCTTATAATTCTATAAGATTATTTCTGCATGAAAACACCAAGGCTTCTGCCAGTACTGTTGGCTTTTTGTATGTTCTCAACCGGTGCAAGCGGGTTGGTCAATGAATATGTACTGGCGACAATAACAACCTACATCTTAGGCAACTCAATAGAACAATTTTCTATTGTCATTGCCTCAATGATGTTAATGATGGGTATTTCCGGCTTTGTGCAAAGTCGAATGTCTGATAATAATTTAATCTATAAATTTATCGGTGTTGAAGTTGTGATGGCGGTGCTCGGTGGTTTTGCGCCACTGGCCATCTACGGTGCCTTTGCATACTTTGAATATAACTTTGCCGTGGTACATTATTTCTTTGTGCTCAGCGTGGGTTTTCTTATTGGTTTTGAAATCCCTATCGTCATGAGAATCATTAACCAGCAGCAAATTAGCTTAAAAACAAATCTCGCCATTGTTTACGCGATGGATTATGTCGGTGCATTCGTCGGTGCGATTATATGGGTAAAAATATTACTTAAATTTTATCCTCTTACGGAAATAAGCTTTATAGTGGCTGGGTTCAACTTTGCTATTGCACTTATTACTGTCACCTACTTTATTTTTACGGGTATTATCAAACATCGAGTAACTACTGCAATTATTATGCTAATGACAGTTCTGATATTAGTTGTCGGCTATCTCAATAATCGTGATATTAGCTCACTTTTTGAACAGCATTTTTATGATGATCCCATTATTCTCAAAACAACTACAAAGTATCAGCACATCGTATTAACTGAAAATAAACAGCTAGGGGATATTCGTCTCTATATTAATGGTAATACGCAATTTTCATCTCTTGATGAAAAGCGCTATCACGATTTGCTAGTGCACCCTGTTATGTCTATCGCTAATATGCCAGAGCATGCCTTAATACTGGGAGGTGGAGATGGTTTGGCGTTACGTGAGCTTCTTAAGTACAAAAATCTTAAATCGATCACTCTCGTAGATCTTGATCCTGATATGATCAAGCTGGCATCAGAAAACCCACGTTTAAGAAAGCTCAATAAAGATGCATTCCAGAATGCACGATTACATGTTCGCCCACCCGGGAATGTAAATGCTGTTAATGTAAAAGGGGTGTATTTAGAATCAGAAGATTCATGGACTAAAAAATTACAGTCTGAATGGGTTGCAACGGTTGATGTATACACTATCGATGCTGACCAATTTATACGTAGTAAAAATGATCAGCGATGGGATGTCGTAATTATAGATTTTCCTGATCCTTCGTCGGTTGAGCTTAGCAAGCTTTATAGTAAGCAATTTTACCGTAAATTACGCACTCACTTAACCAGTAATGCTTTTGTCTCAATTCAATCAACATCTCCGTATCATTCGAAAGAATCCTTCTTGACCATTGGTAATACATTAAGGTCAGCCGGATTTAATGTTTTACCTTATCGTCAAAATATCCCTTCTTTTGGAGATTGGGGTTTTCATCTTGCGTGGACCTCAAGTGAAAGTGAAAAGGCTATTAAAAACAGTCTTAAAACCATCGAAACTTTTATCGTCAACACAGATTATGTGACGCCTGAATTAATGCTGGCTTCATTCGCTTTTGGCAAAGGTGAACTAACCTCTAAAACAAATTGTGTGAATACTGTGATGTTTCCCTGTTTACTAACTAACTACACTAACTATGGCTGGCAGGTTGATTAATGACACCCGTTGAAAATATCAAGAAATGGCCTTCGCATAAACAGATCCAAAAAACAGGGCGGTCCACAAATGATCACTTTAAAGAAAGAGAAGGGGTTAAATATGCTGGTGAGCATTTAATCATCGATGTATGGGATGCAACACATCTTGATGATTTAAAATTAATGGAGGATACCTTACGCCATGCTGTAGATGTATCTGGTGCGACTTTATTACATATTCACTTACATCACTTCACGTCAACTGGTGGGATCTCTGGTGTGGCTGTACTTGCTGAATCACATATTAGTGTGCATACCTGGCCTGAGAAAAATTATGCAGCTTTTGATGTGTTCATGTGTGGCGATGCGGATCCTGAAAAAACCATCCCCGTTTTTCAGAAGGCTTTTTGTTCGGACAATGTTGAAGTGAAGGAAGTACTTCGTGGAATCGAACTTTAAGCTATATGTTCAACAACTTATTATTGAGATAGACTGAGTACTAGAATTATACCAATAACTATATAATGGTTAGCTTATGGATAAGAACGATAAAATAGAAGCCTTACAAGCAGATATAGAAAACCTCAAAGATCTATTCAGTCGAAAAGTTAACGCTATAGAAAAACAAATAAGTGATTTATCAACTGAGGCTGATGAGCTCAAGTCGGTTACAGTAATAGAAGAAGTAACAGAATCTAAACCTGAAGTTATCATTGCATCTCATTCGCCTGTTATCGAAGAACCGGTATTGGCGATTAACAAGGAAAAAATTGAGGCATCAGTCCCAGAAGAGAACGAACACGGTTTCCTTTCGAATAATTGGAAGACACCCGAACCAGTTAATCCAAAAGAGCCCATGCCGAGTTTCACAGAGATGCTTACATCTTTGTTTTTATTTATGTTTGCGCCATTGTTAACGCCGCTACAAGCCTTCTTCCCCCAGGCATTTACATTATATAAAAAATTTAAAGAAGAGGAACGCCTTAGTGTGTTCTTTTTAACCGCCGGTGGTGTGATTGCGACTATTCTTGGCTTTGTTTTTATATTGCAATATTCTTTTTCTAATTATCTATCTGAATTTGCAAAAATTATTCTTGGCTATGCTGTGGCTACTGCAATTATTACTACGGGCTGGAAGGTCACTAATAAATCGGAGAAGTTTAAAGATTATGGCGCGTCATTAATTGGACTTGGTATTACACTTAATTATGTCTGTACCTACTTTATCAGTTCCTACTTTAGCTTCGTTGGGGATGTAGGAGGGTTTGTATTATTTGGTGGTAATACAGTGCTTGCCTATTTTTTAGCGTTAAAGTTCGAAACGCGTATTGTTTCGACAATTACATATGTCGGAGGTGCATTTACACCATTCCTACTTAGTGGCGATATGGACAGTGCCAGTTTATATCTTTCGTACTTATTCTTATTGAGTGCAGCAGCCTTACATCTGTCAAGAAAAATACACTGGATTGAACTCTCGTATTTCTCTTTCTTATCGACCTTGGCGATATTTGAATTTAGTCTGATATCTCTAGGTAGTGCAGAATCAATTAATTTATCTATTGTTGGACTAATTCACGCGTTTTTCTATTTGTACGTCTATTACTCGCTATTCTCGGGTGATTCATTCACCTTGCGAGAAACGCTTGGTAAAAAACAGCTTGCCATGTTCTGCGGTAGTATTACCTTATATTTATTTAATCTTTATTATTATATTGGCCCATCACATGCGCTGGGTATGATTTTTATCGTTAACGCACTCCCTTTTGTGTTGTTTCTTGTTAAAAACTACAAAGCATCAAATCAACATCAACGCGCATTAATGACAACCTCCGTGGCTACCTTGTTAGCCATATCTGTCCCGCTATTGTTTCAACTGGATGTAATTGGATTGATCTGGGCTCAAGAGAGTTTGGTCTTACTTTATTTGGGTTTTGTATTTACCAGTGACTTTATTAAAAAAGAAGCCTATACCGCACTAGTGATATCATCAGCTGTCATAATCTGGTCAATCATTGATAATTATTCGTTGTGGCTCACTTCATTGCTGAATGTAAATACTGTATCGCTGCTATCTATTGGTGTTTTACTTATAGCCACAATAAAAATCATTGAGAAATTTAAGGGTTTTGCGCAAGAGTATGATTTAAATATACAGAATATCACAAGGGAATCTCTGTCTCTCTGGATGGTGGTGACGTATATTTTAATCGCGTATCAAGTAACACCAGAATACATGCTGTCATCAGCTGTTATACCCATGCTCTTTATGATTTACCGAGGCTGTGTTCATAAACTGTCTTTTACAAAAAAGCTAGGCGTTTTTCTATATGGCTTGATATTTGTTCAAATAGTCATGTCAGTTCAGGCCGTTGAGAGTTTCCGGTTTGCTCATCAAACGCTTCAAGGAAAAATTGCGCTAGTCGAAACCTTATTACTGCTAGCATTCCTTCAAACATTCTTTACACGATTATTGCCGGAGAGTAGTTGGTTGATCTATGTAAAGAGATTAAGAGTTACTTTCTTATTTATTACTCCGTTATTATTACTGCCAACCGTTTTACGACGTGCACCAGAGTTTTTCACTTTAGCATTATGGGCTTCTTTTGCTCTAAATTACTACATTGCTAAGACATCTAAGCATTCTATTATACAAAAAGAGCTTGTTGCCCATTATTTTACGAGCATTGCAGTATCAGTCGCTGTTGTCGCGTTCAGTCAGAACCCTGATATATACAGTTTTGTTAGTTGGCCATATTTTATAGCTCTCGCAATAGCCTTAGCTGCAATGCATCAAAAATTATATGAGAAAGTTATACCGGATAATAGCTGGGTTAATTTAACTCAGAAGTTGCGCATCACTTCGCTAGTTCTATTATCATTAATATTTATTCCTGCTACTATTATTTTTATGCCGAAACTTGTGCCAATAGCTTTATGGCTATCATTTGCACTTAATTATTTAATTTCGACTCGTGCTGACTATGCTGCCTTGAAGCGTCAGCTTAAAGCGCACTATTTTCTATCCGTTTCAGTTTCAATTTTTGTGATGCTTGAAAGCTACACGACGAATCTCTTAGCGCTATCTAATATTCCAATATTCATCGGCTTGGTCGTATCAGGATTTATTTTAATAAAAGAAGGAATGTTAGAGTCAGCAAAGTTAAAAGACTCTCATCTCAAACCTGCAATGGTTGCGTGGTTTTATCATTCCTGTATTGCCATCGGTTTTATTACACTTCTGCTAACAAGTCGTTTTGATGGTGGCGTATTTGTTATAGGATCTTACATCTTATATATGTCATTGAAGGGAAATCGATTGCCAGCACTTAATAATATTCATGCCTTAAACTATTTAGTCAGTATGCTGATGCTTGGTTTTGTCGCAGTGTATCAACTGGCTGCGTCAACATTGAGTTTGAGTTACACCTTTAGTGCAGTAATAGGTGTTCTTGCTGTATCTCTTGTTCTATATATTGTCAAAAATGAAAATCCTCATCGGCTTGCATTGATTGGATCTACAGTGCTCAAACGTGAAAATAGGCGCATTATTGAATTATGGTATGCACAGATATTGGTTGTCGTTATTTATATGGCTTTAATTAAGATGTTTACAGGTGACTGGTACGGCCCTGCGACAACAATTGCATTGGTGGTTCATGGAATATCAATAATGTTCCAGTCAAATAAAACGCTCTATAAATCATTAGTTAAATTTGCAGTGATTATGTTTGTTGCGGCATGTATTAAGATATTCGCCTACGATTTAGATGGCTTTACACTAATACAAAAGATACTCGTTTTCACAGCAATCGGAATTATATTGCTTGTATCGGCTTATTACTTTAATAAAATACGAAATGTTGATCGAGCCAGTGCTTAGTAAATATATGGCTAGTCCAAATATAATGGCTGGTTTCTCAGGAATATTAATCATGAAATATGGTGTTGCTAGATGATTACTTATTTTTACTGGATGCTGGTGATTGTTATTGCTATGGCATTCATGTTTTTCTTTGGTCGTGCGGATAAGTGGAAGACTGGGATGACTGCTGCGCTGGTGGTATTTGTGCTTGGCTGGGCGGCTTATTTTTTCCATTTTCAGCAGGTCTTTGTTAAGCATTATGGTGGCGTGATGTCTATTACTGTACCTCAAGGCCAGTATCATATTGCATCGACCTGGAAAGATGATAATTTGTGGATAGAAAATTATGATCCAAAAACCAATACCTGCCATTTTAAGGAATATTCACGGGGCAATTTGTTGCAGGGGTCGGTAACGATCAAGAATTGTAATCCATTATTACCCGAGGCTGTGCCTTCTCGTATACCGGTAAAATAATGCATCGTTCACACGCTCCAGCGTTGAACGATACAAAAAACCCTTGTTAACTGTGTCCTCGTTAGTATTCATTGCTTGGTATAATTACCCTTTCAACTGAGCTCTATCTATGTCTGTCATTCCCGTACCCCTCGCCAGAACGGCCTTGTTCGATTACCCGAAATACTGGGCCGAATGTTTTGGTAGTGCACCTTTTCTGCCGATGAGCCGTGCCGAGATAGATGCGCTGGGCTGGGATTCCTGTGACATCATTCTGGTTACTGGCGATGCCTATGTCGATCATCCCTCGTTTGGCATGGCGATTATTGGCCGCCTGCTGGAAGCTCAGGGCTTTCGTGTCGGTATCATCGCGCAGCCCGAATGGGATTCTAAAGATGCCTTCGAAGTGCTTGGCAAGCCCAATTTATTTTTCGGTGTCGCTGCCGGTAACATGGATTCGATGATCAACCGTTACACGGCTGAGCGCAAACCACGCTCTGATGATGCTTATACTGCCGGTGGCATGGGTGGCAAACGCCCTGATCGGAGTTCGGTAGTGTATGCGCAACGCTGTAAGGAAGCCTGGACGGATGTGCCGGTAATTCTCGGCGGTATTGAAGCTTCTTTGCGCCGCATTGCGCATTACGATTACTGGCAGGATAAGGTGCGGCGCTCAGTTCTGGTGGATGCGACTGCTGACATGTTGTTGTTCGGCAATGCGGAACGCGCCATCATCGAAGTCGCGCAGCGGCTCGCGCAGGGTGAAGCCATCGAGCAGATTACCGATGTGCGCGGCACGGCATTTGTGCGCCGCGACACGCCGCAGGGCTGGATGGAAATTGATTCGACGCGCATCGATCGGCCCGGAAAGGTCGACCACGTTGTGAACCCCTATATCAGCCCGCAGGAATTGAGCGGCTGTGAAGGAGAGCGTCGTAGTGATGCTTTTTATGGTGCGCAATATGATGAACACGGCGAGCCGATTGTCGATTTCAAACAAACAAAACTGGAACGCAGTCAGACAGTGATCCGTTTACCGACGTTTGAAAAAGTCAGCAATGATTTGGCCTTGTACGCCCATGCCAGTCGTGTCCTGCATCTGGAAACCAATCCCGGCAATGCGCGTGCACTGGTGCAGAAACATGGTGCGGTGGATGTCTGGTTGAACCCACCACCGATACCACTGACCACGGCTGAAATGGATTATGTTTTTGCCATGCCGTTCAAGCGCGTGCCACACCCGCGTTACAAGGGCATGAAAATTCCTGCCTATGAGATGATCCGCTTTTCGATCAACATCATGCGCGGCTGTTTTGGTGGCTGTACTTTCTGTTCGATTACCGAACACGAAGGCCGCATCGTGCAGAACCGTTCGCAGGAATCTGTGCTGCATGAAATCGAAGATATTCGTGACAAGGTGCCCGGATTTACCGGCGTCATTTCAGATCTCGGTGGGCCGACGGCGAACATGTATCGCATCGCCTGTAAAACCAGAGAAATCGAAGCGGCCTGCCGTAAGCCCAGTTGCGTGTACCCCGGTATTTGTCAGAATTTGATCACTGACCATTCCGCGCTGACGCAACTTTATCGCGAAGCGCGCGCCTTGCCCGGCGTTAAAAAAATATTGATCGCCTCGGGACTGCGTTATGATCTGGCCATACGTGATCCGGAATACGTGAAAGAACTGGTTACGCACCATGTCGGCGGTTTGCTCAAGATCGCACCGGAACATTCAGAAGATGGCCCCTTGTCTAAAATGATGAAACCCGGCATGGGTGCGTATGATCAATTCAAACGCATGTTTGAAAAATACTCGAAGCAGGCGGGCAAGGATCAATATCTGATACCGTATTTTATTGCGGCGCATCCTGGTACCACCGATGAGGACATGCTCAATCTGGCTCTGTGGTTAAAGCGCAACGGCTTTAAGGCTGATCAGGTACAGGCGTTTTATCCTTCACCGATGGCATCGGCGACGGCGATGTATCACACCGGGAAAAATCCATTGCGCAAGGTCAGCTACAAAAGTGAACCAGTGGAAAGTGTCAAAGACCCGGCGCAGCGAAAACTGCACAAGGCATTTTTGCGCTATCACGATTCGAGCAACTGGCCTTTATTGCGTGAAGCGCTCAGGCGCATGGGCCGTGCCGATTTAATTGGTGATGGGGATAAGCATCTGATTCCAAAAAATCAGCCAAAAGCCGCTGACGAGTATCACGCACCGCGCAGAAAAAATTCCGAGTCTGCGCATTCGCGCCGCACCGGGGGTAAAAAAATTCTCACCCAGCACACCGGTCTGCCACCGCGAGATACTGGCGCGCCGAAAAAACCGTCTTCGATTAAAAAGAAATCACGCCGCCGATAGGTGGTAGTGTCAGACTGGATTTAATTAAGCGTAGTAGGCCTGCATAAAGCACGTTGCAGGCATTTTTTATAACTTCAGGGAGCGTCAAAATCAGATTAAGACTCGACTCTGCTCAGCATGGCCTTTTTGCTGGCGATCATTTCTGGTGTCTCCAGGCTTATGCGTCCTATCATTCCGGTTCTGAATTCGTTGATTAGCAGCTCTGATGCTTTGTGAATATCTATGTGGCCACCCGAGCGCAGTGCTCCGCGCCGACGTCCGATTTCCTCGAGCAAACCTATATCGTCTTCGGGTAGCTGTTTAAGTTTGTAACGCGCCAGTATTAACTCGGGATAGTATTCAAGAAAATAATTGGCGGCGTAGAGGGCTATATCTTCAAATTCAATGGCGGTGTTTTTTATAGCACCGGTCACGGCCAGTCGATAGCCTGAGTCTTCATCTTCTACTTTGGGCCAGAGCATGCCGGGGGTGTCGAACAGTAATACGCCATCAGCCAGGCGCGTGCTTTGTTGTATTTTTGTCACCGCAGGTTCATTCCCCACTTTGGCTAGCACTTTTCCGTTCAGGCCATTCATGAGCGTCGATTTGCCTACATTCGGTATGCCCATAATCATCACGCGTGCGGGATTTTTTTCCAGATTTCGATCTCCCAACATGGTTTTGGCGACCTGGGATATTTTCTGGATCAGGTTTTTAGCTTCGCCTTTTTTTTCGGCAACCAGGGCGATAGCTTTAACGCCTCTTTCGCGCTCATAATATTGCTGCCATGCTTTGGTCGTTGCGGGATCGGCTAAATCACTTTTATTGAGCAGGGTGATGCAGGGGCGTTTGCCACGTAGCTCATCGACCAGCGGGTTCTCGCTACTGTAGGGAATACGGGCATCGAGCACTTCTATGACAATATCGATGAGCGGCATGCTCTCTTTGATTTTGTTGCGGGCTTTTTGCATGTGCCCTGGATACCATTGAATGGCCATGATGTTTTGTGTTGTTACCTGAGGTTTTTTTAAGTGGTTGGCCGTAGAATGGCGCTGCAATTGAAGAGATTATACCTCAATAGTGCAGAACGACAGGATTGAACCTGATAAATCAGGTCTATATGAATGAACCGGGCAGGGTAAATTAGTGCTAGTCGGAAATACCTTTTTAATTTAACCTGTCAGTGATGTCATTTATTTCTTTATCAGAAAGTATCAACGCATCCAGTTCTTTTGTTGATTTGCACTGAGCGCTGAACTGATCAAATAGATGTACTGGCTCTACTCCATTGGCCTCGTAAGATATCCAGTAGTTCCTTATCAATTCCAGACAGGCTGGCGTGTCCAGAGGGGGCGCATTATCTTCTGCCTGCGCAGGGACGACCAGTAACAGGAGTAACAAGGGTAAATATTTCATGGGGGCAATCTATTAAGTGGATCGGTGTGGATTTGGTCGCATTTAGAGGGCGGTATTTTAGATGTTAATCTGACGAGTATCCAGTCAGTCGTTCTGTTAATGGGCATGGTTCAGCACAAGCTGTTGAATAATAAAGAATATAGTTTGATATAAGGTTGTTTTAGAAGCTTGGTGGCCCCATTTTTTTGATAAAATTACGGCTTTAGGCGTAGAGAAAATGAGTCAGAGAACATAATGAAATACAATAAACTGGGTAGAACAGATTTAGATATCAGTGTCATTGGTCTTGGCACCATGACCTGGGGGTTGCAAAATACGCAAGCGGAAGGTTTTGAGCAGATGGATTATGCGCTAGCGCAGGGTGTTAATTTTTTTGATACCGCTGAAATGTATGCGATTCCTCCTTCAGCTGAAACTTATGGTGCTACTGAAACCATTATTGGTAATTGGTTTGCTTCACGTTTAAATCGTGACAAGGTGATACTGGCATCGAAAATAGCCGGGCCGGGTTTGTCGTGGATTCGGGATGGCAAAAACATTATCGACAGAAAAAATATTCAGCTCGCGGTTGATGCCAGTCTAAAAAGATTACAGACGGATTATATCGATCTTTATCAATTGCACTGGCCGAATAGAGGTTCTTACCACTTTGGTCAGGTGTGGGATTACGCGCCTAAGTTTGATGTCCAGGCAGAGCAGGATAATTTTCTGGAAGTGCTGCAGACCATGCAGGATTTAATTCAGGCGGGTAAAATTCGTCACATTGGTTTGTCGAATGAAACGGCCTGGGGCATGACTCAATGGTTGCAGCTAGCTGAGAAAAACAATCTGCCGCGCATGGCTTCGATTCAAAATGAATATTCTTTAATTTGTCGTCACTTCGAACCCGATCTCAGTGAGATAGCGATGCATGAAGATTGCGGTTTACTGGCATGGTCACCTTTATGTCGTGGTATGTTAAGTGGTAAATACCTCAATGGTGCTCGACCAGAAGGTGCACGCATCACTATTGAAACTCGACCAGAACATCGCATTTATCCGCAGACAGATGCAGCGATTAAAGAATATATTGATTTAGCTAAAGCACATGATCTGGATGCCTGTCAGATGGCATTGTCATTTGTAAATAACCAGCCATTTGTTAGTTCGACATTGATTGGTGCGACCAATATGGCACAGTTAAAAAGTAATATTGATTCGATTGATCTCAATCTTTCTGATGAGGTTTATCAACAAATTAAAAATATACGACGCGAATACCCTATGCCGTTTTGAGTCACAATATGGGAAAAATAATGAAGAAATTACTTTATGTAGTAGCCGGCATGGCGTTATTGTTTTTCACCGTTAGTTGTGCCTTTTTATCTGGTGAGTGTGTCTACCCGGATTCTACTGGCACAATTGCCCCCGCCTGGGTTTGTTCCGGGTCTGCTGAAGGTTTAAATGTGAGCGCTACAGGTTATGCACAAAAATCATCATTAGGGCGTTCTTTTATGCAGCAAATGGCGATCACGGATGCAAGAACTAAGCTGGTGCGTTTGTTAGCAGGAAAAGATTCAACCGTCATCCAGCATGCGACGGGCACTACAACCATCACGATTAAAGATTTAGAGAAAACCAGCATTACGAAATCTATTTTTAGTCCTACCGGTGGTGTATATATTTTGGTGAAATTTGAGTCGCTGTGATGAAGAACGGTTAATTATACTTACGGAACTATTGTGGACGAGCCTATAATCTGGATTATCATTATTGTTTTTTACGCACCTTTGCATTTCATGCTGCCGGTGCTGTTTTTATTTATCGTTGGTGATGAATCAGAAACGGTGAGAAAGCAGCTGATTCGTAGTGCAATTATTGATGCCGCTGTTTCTATGGTAGTGGCTTTTTCACTTGCTATCATACTCGTTAACTATTCACAGATAGCTCTGGCAATGGTGGCTCTCATACTGTTTATGTTGACTCCCTTCATACGCATAATAAGAAATCGACGGATTATAAAATAATAGAAATTAAAAAGAATTTCAGAAAATTAAAAATACATTCTAAGAGCTACTACCTATCTGTTTGACTTTGCCCAAAACAGCCTGTGCATGGCCCTCAGCGTTGACACCGTATTCCGCATCAACAATGATGCCCTGCTTATCAATGATGAAAGTAGATCGCACTATGCCCATTTTCTTTTCACCATTTTTTTCTTTTTCCTGCCATACACCGTATGCTTCACACAGCTCACCTGAGGTGTCTGCCAGTAACATGACTTTAAGCTTAAATTTGTTTATGAATGCCTGATGTGAGGCGCAGTCATCTTTGCTGACGCCAATGACAATGGTGTCGAGTGCGGCAAATTCGTTGCTCAGTGCGGAGAACTGGTTAGCTTCGATGGTGCAGCCAGATGTGTCGTCTTTGGGGTAGAAATATAAGACGATGTTTTTTCTGTTTTTGAAATCGTTCAGGCTGATGGTTTCGTTGTTTTCATTGACTGTAGTGAAATTGGGTGCTGTTTGCTGTGTTTTTAGCATGATGCCGGTTTCCTTAACTGAATATTTGGTGGATTGTTATGATTGTGCCATAGCGGTACTTAGCTTATTCCACAGTGGGTGTGGGCATTAATTAAACAGCTTAAGTATTACTGCTTTGACCGAACTGACTTAATCTGAAAATTTAATGAAAATCCTGACCAAATCACAATACTTTTTTTATTGAAAACGGTAGTCTATTCATCATTAGTTTTAATTTTCCGGTGCTGAGAGCTGAATGTTTAAGTTTATCGATAACTGGTTTGAACGACGCATACTAAAACGTTCATCGATCACGGCAGCGCAGTGGCATGAAGCCTTTGCCTCGTTACCGTTGTTGCACGGATTGACCACGAATGAAAAAAATTCGCTGATGGAATTGGCCGTTCTGTTTTTGCATGACAAAACATTTGAAGGTGCGCAGGGTTTTAATGTGACTCAGTCGATGACGATGATTATTGCCTTACAGGCCTGTCTGCCATTGTTAAATACCGGGCTTAGAGGGTATAAGGGCTGGTATACGGTGATTATCTATCCGGCTGGCTTTTCGCCTGAGCGCGTGGTTCGAGATGAATATGGCATAGAGCATCGTGTGCGCTCAAATTTAGCTGGGGAGGCATGGTTGCGTGGACCGGTGGTGTTGTCCTGGGGTGAAACGGCGAACGCGGGTATTGTTGATGGACATAATCTGGTGATCCATGAATTTGCGCACAAGCTTGATATGATCAACGGTGATGCGAATGGTTTTCCGCCTTTGCATGTAGGCATGGATTCGGTCAAATGGGCAGAGGCTTTTACTGCTGGGTTTGAAGATTTGCAGAAAAAATGTCATCGTGGCAAACACATCGGTATTGATTGTTATGCTGCAAGTTCACCGGCAGAATATTTTGCGGTATTGAGTGAGGTTTTTTTCGAACGCCCCGGTGTGCTTCATAAACACTCTGCAGCGGTTTACGATCAACTGCGGCAGTATTATCGGCAAGATCCATTAACGCGCTTGAATGATTGAAAAAACTATTATGTCGATGTTTCCCATATATATAGTTTGCCATGCTGATCACGAACCAGCAGGTTACCTTTGTCGCTATCTCGATAAGAAGAATGTTTCATATAAAATAATCAACGGTATTAGTTATGACCTGGCTGGTCTGGATCTGGCAGCTGTTGCAGGTTTAGTTTTTATGGGTGGCCGTTATAGTGTTAATGAAGAGCTTGTCTGGATTGCTGATGAGGTTAATTTGATTCAGAAGGCCTTGGCAAAAGAAATCCCATTGATGGGCATATGCTTTGGTGCACAGCTGATTAGTAAGGCGCTGGGTGCTGAGGTGCACACGGCAGAGAGTATGGAGACAGGCTGGCATAGAATTGAGGCTGATACTTCAAAGCTTGCAGAGGCTAATTTTTTTAATATGGACGATGCTTTTGATGTATTTGAGTGGCATGAAGATGTGTTTTCAATACCCGATGGTGCAACGCGGATATTCAGTGGTCGTAATTTTGAAAACCAGGGTTATTTATATGGCAATGTGCTCGCCATGCAGTTTCACCTGGAGATGACGGAACAGATGGTTCATAAGTGGTTACAACGTTATCAATTTTGCATACCAGAATCTTCTCAATATATACAAAGGCCTGAACAAATCACAGAAAATTTATATGAACGACTGAAAGATTTACACCTGACAGCTGATAATATTTATGGCGGCTGGTTAAGTATGATTAAGTTGAGCTAGAATAATTTGATAAACAACAGGGCGTAATACAAACAAATTATGGCTAAGTATTCTAAAAGAAATAATGTCTCAGAACAAAGCAAAGACGATGCTATGAAAATTGCACGAGGAACACAAAAACCCGGGCAAACTAAAGAGCAAACAAAGTTGATTGCTCAGGGGATTCAAAAGGGCATTGAGTTGTACAAAAAGAAAAATAACGAAAAATCAAGAGAGTTGGATAAGAAGCTGAAGAAGGTATCTGGTCAGTTGTCTGAATCACCCGCTGATAATGACTGTAAGGACGATGAGATCAAAGCAAATAATCTGCCCTGGATCTTATTGGCTTTATCATGGTTTGGATTTGTGGCTTATGTTGTTTTGGTTGATTGATCTATTTCAAGAAAACTGATTAGTTCCTCTTTACGTTGCATGGCATCTTTATAACCAAGATTGATTAATTCCCGGCAGTATGCTTTTTCAAACAGAAGGTAGCTCAACAGACTGCTGCTGTTGTTGCTTAATGCGCCGATACCGCGCAGGAAGAAACGGATGGTGCGTGGCAGCGTCATGACATGTTTATAGGATATTTCCTGTATGTCTTCACTAGGATCAATCACTGTGACTTCGATAGTGCGTAAGCCCATATCATACTGAGACAGATTTTGTGAAGGTATGTGATGAATCGTTCTGTTGATCCGGCGCAGGCGTTCCAGATCTGTTTCCAGACTGTCTATAAAAATGCTGTTGAGTATATGGCCACCGACTTTTGCCAACGATGGATAGTCGGGCACTTCATAGGTTTCGCTAATCTCAGGTCGCCTGTTGGTGACACCTATTACCAGCACTTTATCTGCACCCATGTGGATCGCCGGGCTTATTGGCGCTATTTGCCGCATGGTGCCGTCACCATAATAATCATTGTCTAATCTTATGGCGGTGAAGACAAAGGGGATGGCTGATGAGGCCATTAAATGATCAAGGGTGATTTCGCTGCGCTGGCCAATACGTCTTGATCTGACCCAGGGTACGACATTGGCGGAAGTGTGGTAAAAAACTACTGATCTGCCTGCACCGTAGGCCGAAGCGGTAATGCCAATGGATTCTATTACTCCTGCTTCGATGGAGGTTTTAATGCGTTCGCAGGGCAGGTATTTTTCGAGCAGTTTTCGCAAGGGTGTGCGATCAAGAAAGGAGGCGGGGTTATGCTTGCCCAGACCACCCATAATAAGGCTGAACCACCAGCCGGAGCCGCTTTTGATCATGCCGATTAAATCGGAACGAAACACGTGGTGCACATGAAAATTACACCAGATTTTTTGCAGGCGTAAGACAGCGTCTTTGAAGTGACCACCATAAATGGCCAGTGCTGCTGTATTGATTGCCCCGGCAGAGGTGCCAATAATGATGGGGAAAGGGTTAGGTGAAGCCTTTGGCGTTATTTCGGCAATCGCCTTCAGTACGCCCACCTGATAGGCTGCGCGTGCACCACCGCCGGTAAGTACCAGTGCTAATTTCGATTTTTTCTTCGTTGTTTTCATGCATACAGCCTGTCGCATTGGTATAAACAAAGTATAGTTTAAAATAGTCAGGGTCGGATTATGTTTAAATTATGGTTTTTAAATCCCCGTTCGTTATTTGATATCATGAAAACCCGATTCAAAGGCTAATTGATATAATATTCATCTTATCTTGTACCTGATTGATGGCTTTAAAACCTTTAGTACAAAACCATAAACAAACTTGAAGTAATTCATATGCTTATAAAACTCTTCAAACAACTCAAAACTCTCTCCCATAGTCGCTGGTATTGGGGGTCGGCATTATTTTCTGGTATTGCCTTACTGAGTATTGCTCTGATTTATCAGCATGTGCTGGGTGAACGTCCCTGTCTTCTGTGTATTCAGATTCGATTGTGGGTGTCGTTGTTTGTGCTGGCCTCTTTTGTCGGTTTTCTGGTGCGGCATAACCCGCTGATGAATTCTGTTGCGCACCTGTCGGTGGTTCTGATAGCAGGCGGTCTGGTGGAACGCAGTTACCAATTACTGGGCACTGAACGCGGTTTTATTTTTGGTGATTGTGGTTTTGATTTGGGTTTGCCTGTCTGGTTTGCGATTGATAAGTGGCTGCCTTCTGTGTATTACGTTGAAACCGCCTGCGGTTACACACCGGAGATTATTTTTGGCATTACCATGGCCGAGGCACTGATGGTGTTTTCGGCTGGTTTATTGTTGGTGAGTGTTGGCATTTCTGTGGCTTCCTTTCTGAAGCGCAGTGAGTAGCAAGGGTTTGGTTACTCTGAAATATTGGCATTACACTATGTCTGTGATAAAGAAACTAACAGTATTGAATCTATTTTGTGCGTTATTTTTTCTCTACGCCTGCTCCGGTGATGAGGTTTCCAAAGAAGATCAAGTTCGGCAGGTGATAGAATCAGCAAAACTCGCTGCAGAAAATCGCAGCCCGAAGGATGTGGCTGTATTGATTGACGGTCTTTATAGTGATGATAAGGCTCATGATAAAAAGAAGTTGATCAGTATAGTCAGTGCTTATTTCTACATGCATAAGAATATTCATTTATTCACAAAAATTGATGAAATCGTTTTCCCTGAAGATGATAAGGCTATTGCTACGGTGTATGTGGCTATGGCCGGTAGTGTGATTTCTGATACCAGCGTGCTCACCAGTCTGAGAGCAAAAATATATAAATTCGAATTGCAGTTAATCAAAAAAGAGGAATGGTTGTTAAAACAGGCGAAATGGGAACGATCAAGCTTTAAAGATATGATGAACATTAAGCCTACAGAAAAGGGGTATAAATAATGGACATTGAATCAGAAACCAAATTTATTCAGCACTTTATCGATAAAGGTAATTACCATGCGGGGATTAATACTGCTATATCAGCGATGAATGCCTGTCGAAAAATCAATGATCAGGCGGGTATTGATCATTTTATTGAGGTGATGAAAGGGATTATCAATAAAATGGCTGAGGAGTTTGGTAGTTAGTATGAGTAAGTTATTAAGCGAATGGTCACCTTCTGAGCCGGCACTTAATTTGATTAAGTTTAATGGTGTAGACGGTGAGCAGATACAAAAGTCCCTAGAGTATCTAAAAGGCCAAAAAGATTTGAGTGATATCGATGATGTTGACGGTTATGATAACTGGGATGCCTTTTTTATTATGTTTTGTATAAAGGCGAGCGGTAAGTCGATTAATCCGAATTAGTTCGCCGCATGGGTAAAGAATTTTTCTGTGCCCACTAAATGATGGTAAATTAAAAACTTGATGGGCTCACTTCGATTTGTCCCTCCTACAATTTTAAAATTATAAACCAGTGGTATATAAATGATGAACACACCCAATGTTGAACAATTAAATAAAGATCTATCATTTGCGAATGGATTTCACAGCCTTGTTTTTAAAATGGGTAAGGGTGGTATTCCGGTGATAGAAATAAAAAATGAACAGTCACGTGCAGCTATCAGTCTACAGGGTGCACATATTCTTAGCTGGGTGCCTGCCGGTGAGGATGAGGTTATCTGGTTGTCGGATGAAGCCAAGTTTGAACCCGGTAAGTCAGTACGTGGTGGTGTGCCTATTTGCTGGCCGTGGTTTGGCCCACACGTGAGTAATTCTGACTATCCTGCACATGGTTTT
Organism: Gammaproteobacteria bacterium; assembly: GCA_029882355.1. Lineage (GTDB taxonomy): Bacteria > Pseudomonadota > Gammaproteobacteria > SZUA-229 > SZUA-229 > LH-M37. The sequence goes on from JAOUKV010000020.1 coordinate 24,093, forward strand.
GCTCGCACAGTATTGTGGCAGGTGACGAAAACTGAGGCAGTATCTGCGGGTGAAACACAAATTACATTTCAGCTGGATACGCGCCAGTTAGATGATGCCGTTAAACCGATGTGGCCTTTACCAACAATTGCCGAATACCGCTTAACCATTAGTGAAACTATAACCATGGAGCTGACTACTTATAATCATAGTGAGCAGGTTATGACTATTGGTCAGGCGTTGCATACATATTTTAAGGTGGCTGATGTGAGTTGCACCAGTGTGCTAGGTCTTGACGGTAAAGACTATCTCGATAAAACGGATGGTTTTACTCGTAAAGTCCAGACAGGTGCTGTCACCATTAGCGAGGAAGTTGATCGTGTGTATTTAGACACGCCGGATGATATTGTTATCAATGACAATAAAAGAAAAATTGTGATTAAAAAGCAGGGCAGCCAGTCGACCGTTGTCTGGAATCCCTGGAAGGATGTCGCTGATAAAATGGGTGATTTAGGTGAAGATGGATATCTCAGAATGTTATGTGTTGAGTCGGCAAATGCTGTTGAAGATACGGTTGATATAGATGCAGGTGGTAGTCATACACTGCTGGTTACTTATGAACTTGAGTCTATTTAAATTTCTGTACTCGGAGTGTGTGGAAATTGAACAGGGTCGTGATAAGTCAGGAAAATAACAGGGGCTGCGCTAATGGATTTTATTAAAAATAATTACCCTAAACTGATGATCTCAGTGTTACTGCTGATGTTAGCGTTATTTTCGGTGACTAATTTATTTGACGACTATGGTGAAAAGTATACGGATGAGGGTTTTAAACGCTCACTTTCTGCTTTCGCAGTTGCTAAAGGTCTCAATGGTGTTATTTCTGTTGTGCAGGGTACTGAAGTTGCGGTGGAGCCAGCAGGTATTGGTTTGATTTTAACACCGGGTCAAATACTCGACCCAGCGAATGATTTGATTGAGCGTTTTTCCTGGGTGATGCTGGTATGTACTACATCGTTGGGTATTCAATCAATTTTATTGAAGATGTTTTCTTCCTTCTATTTTTCTGCGATGGTAGCTTCGTTGTTGTTGATGATGGTGTTGTTTGTCTGGAATGATAAAAAATCCTCTGTTGGTATGAAGAATGTTCTGTATCGATTTGCTGTTTTTCTTATTATTCTTCGGTTTTTTATACCGGCGATGGCTATTTCCAGTGAGGCAGTATATAGCGCCTTTCTTGAGCCTAAATATGCAGAATCTAAATTACAGCTGGAACAGTCCAATGAGGTGATCACTCTCCTTAGCGAAGAAAATAAGGGTGTAACTAAAGAAAGCAAAGATATACCCTGGTATGAAGCATTGAGTAATAATTTTAACGCGGCAATTGATTCTTTTGATGTGGATAAGCGTGTTGAGCAATTAAAATCAGAAGCGGATAATATGACGAACCATCTTATTAATCTGATTGTGGTTTTTACCATGCAGAATATCTTTCTGCCATTGGTTTTTATCTGGCTCGCTCTGAAGCTGGTAAAAGCTAACTTTACGTTTCGATTTTTTAATTAAATTTATATAATACACAGATGATGGATTTGATGGCTACGCCGAGCAATGTCCATCTTTAGAATAGTTGGAAGTGACATTATGAGTTCAAATAATAAGTATGATAAAGCTATAGTTGATGCACGTCGTGCTAGTGATAAGCGTGAGTTAGGTTATCGCGAATTGTCGCTGAAAATGTATCCGCATATTTGTGGTCGTTGTTGTCGTGAATTTGATCGCAAGAATTTACATGAGTTGACGGTGCATCATCGTGACCATAATCACGATAATAATCCTGAAGATGGCAGTAACTGGGAATTGTTGTGTCTGTATTGCCATGATAATGAACACCAGCGTCAGACTGAAGCGAATCAGGGTAATACGGCCAATGATGATGGTAAGCAAGATGCTGCTACCTTTAATCCATTTGCGGATCTTAAGTCGCTGCTTGATGGGAAAAACTAATAGTTGTGTCAGCTATCTAATGATGCTCTGGAATAGGAAAAAGAAGAAGGCGATAAAAACCAGTCAAATTATTGTTGATGATATTGATGTGCAGATTGTTCGTAAGCACATTAAAAATCTACATCTACGGGTCTACCCACCACATGGTCATGTACGTGTGGCTGTACCTATGCATATTAACGATGATGCTGTTCGTCATACTGTATTAGATAGACTCAACTGGATTAGAAAGCAGCAAGTTCGCCTGGCAAATATACCAGCGCCTACGCCCCGAGAAATGATTTCAGGTGAATGCCATTATTATCTTGGGGAACCCTATTTGTTAGAAGTTATTGAGCGGCATGGTAAACATGAGGTTGTTCTGAAAAACAATACTCAGCTATTGCTTTATGTGCGATCAGGTACCTGTGTCGATAAGCGTCTGTCAGTTTTGAATGAATGGTACCGACAACAAATCAAATCGGTACTTCCTGAGCTTATTGAGAAGTGGGAGCCAATTATCGGTGTTAAGGTGGACGAGTGGGCAATTAAGAAAATGAAAACTCGATGGGGCACCTGTAATATTGGCTCAAGTCGAATCTGGTTGAATCTGGAATTGATGAAAAAACCGATGGAATGTCTTGAGTATGTTTTAGTGCATGAGATGGTGCACTTGCTTGAGCGTTATCATAATAAGAACTTTAAAGCTTATATGGATAAATTTATGCCGGAGTGGCGACTACAGGATGAAGTATTGAAGCGTGAGCCACTGGCGCGGGATTATTAAATTTTAAATGGGATGATTGTTATTATGTCTTCAATTAAATATCTATGTAAATGTTTGAGTCTGGTTGTTGTGAGTTTTTGTTTTTCGTTTACCACGAGCCACGCTGAGAGCTTTGATGACTGGAAAAATCAACAGCAAACTGGATTTCAAAAAGCTAAAACCGAGTTTGAAGAATACAGGGCTGAAATTGATGCCGCTTTCAAAGAATACAAGCGTAAAACGGGTGCAGTTTGGGGGAAGGATAATATTACTTCAGATGGTAAACGTTGGATTAGTTACATCGATAAATTGAATCAGCGTAGTGTGGTTGATTTTGAGCAGGGCGTGGTCAATGTCGAAGTGGCTCTACCGGCTGATCAGGGTGATCAGGGTGAAAAGCTACTGGAGCAGGCTTTATTAAAAGCAATGAAACAAGGTGGTGATCAACGTCCTATACAACAGATCGCAAAGCAACCTGTTTCAAAACCTATGGGTAAAGATGTGTTGTCCGGACAGATAGGTATGGATAATGGTGCGGTCGCTCAGCGTGGTGATTATCAGGCTATTGCGAGTGAAGCCGCGGCGAATGCGACAAAGAAGACATTGCGTGGCGATGATGGAAAAACTCGAGTCGTTTACCAGGCGCAATTAAAATTAGTGCCGGATCACATTCGAGTGCGTGCCAGTAAATACCTATCACTGGTGAATCAATATACTACTAAATACAAAGTACCCGCTGCTGTTGTGCTTGCGGTGATGGAAACCGAAAGTATGTTTAACCCAATGGCACGATCAGCTGCGCCTGCGTTTGGTTTGATGCAACTGGTGCCCACCAGTGGTGCTCGTGATGCTTATCGTTATGTCTATAAGAAGGACAAGCTGGTGAGTGATGTCTATTTGTACAATCCAGACAATAATGTGCACTTGGGAACGGCTTTTTTACGCCGTTTAAATAGTGAATATCTTGGTGGTATCAAGTCTGATGAGTCGCGTATGCTGGCTACCATCGCTGCATATAATACCGGCGCTGGAAATGTTTTCAGGGCATTTGTTGGTAGTAGCTACAGTAGAAGTCGATATAAAAAGTATAAAGATTATAAAAATGCTGCGCTTGCTGAAATTAATAAACGTTCATCTGAGCAGGTTTATCAGTATCTACGCGGGCATCTACCTCATAAGGAAACACGCTCCTACCTTAAAAATGTGACCGAGCGTATGGTCAAGTATGAGGCTAGTTAAGTTTTTTCTGACCCTGTCCTGGTGCTAGCTAATAGTCTCGCTTATTCATAATCTCAATAGATTTTCTTATTAAGGGATTAAGTAATAAGTGTGTTTATTCAAGTGCTTACGCGGTTTATCTGTATGCTTTTCTGATGGTTGTATCCATTATGAGATGGAGCAACTATCCACTATTAATTCCACATTAAACATAGTGCCTATTGACTTTATAAGCATTCCTGCATATTCTAATAACCATAAGTTCTGATGGACTTAAGGCGCATGAATTCTAACTAAAATGAGACTAAATATTATGAAAACTTTAAAAATAATTGCAATTGCTACATTCCTTGCTGCTTCTACTTCAGCTAACGCTTGGTGGGGTCCTTTTAACAACAACAACGGTTACAACAACGGCGGATATAACAACGGTTATAACGGTTATAACAATGGTTATGGTAACGGTGCTGGTAACGGTAGTGGTGACTTTGACGGCGGTGGCGACTTTTCTTTCGGTATGAGTGCTAAAGGAAATGGTAACGGTTATGGCAGTGGTAATGGTAATGGCTACAACGGTTATAACGGTAATAACAGCTACAACGGTTATAACGGTTACAATGGTTATAACGGTGCTCCATATGGTTACAACGGCGCTCCTTACGGTTATGCTCCAGCTCAGGCTCCAGCTCAAGCTCCAGCAGCTAACTAAGGAACTACCTTACGGTAGATTAGTGAAGAAAAGGTCAGACACTGAATAGTGCCTGACCTTTTTTATTACAGATTTAATTGGGAGAATGTAATGAGTGAATCAAATTCAGATAACAAAGCTGTAGTTGAAAAAGTGACGAAAGCAAAGAAAACCGCGAAAGCTAAAAAAGTAGAAGAAGTGGTTGCTAGTGAAGTCGTTGTTGAGAAAATGGCTGTAGAAAAAGAAGAGGTAATTACAGCACCATATATCTCTACTGAGAAAAAAGAAGATGTTTCAAAATCTTATGCCAGTTATTTTGCAATAGCGGCTAGTGTTGTATTTGTCGCCGTATTAACTACAGTCACTTTCTTTGAAGATGAGTATCAGTCTGCTCTAGCCAGTTTAGAAACATTCATCACTGCTGATGAAGTGGTTAGTGAGTCTACTGTTGCAAGTAACAATAGTAGTCAGATGTCAGATCAGATTGTGCAAACTAATTATGGTTATCAGCCAGTTGTTATGAATCAAGCTAGCAATAATTCATATAACGAAGTGCGGAACAATCAGCGTGCTGCATTTGAAGAATCAATGCGTCAGCATGATCAAAAAATGGCTGAAAGACGTGAGCTAAGAACTGCTGCTTTCAAAAATATGGATCAAACCAGGATTGATAGACAGAAGAAATTTGAAGTAATGCGTGAAAAAACTCAGCAGATTCAAATAGAAATGCAGCAGAAAATGCAAGCAGCATATAACGAGTTTCACTCGATCTAATTTGAACTGAAGTATTTGAGTTATTTACAGACTAATTTTTTGAGGAAGAACAAATGAAAACATTAAAAATAATTGCTGCAGTGGCAGCGCTGGTTATCTCATCATCTGCAAATGCATGGTGGGGCCCTTTTGGTAATAATAATGGTTATAACAACAACAGTTATAACGGAAATAACAATGGCAACGGTTATGGTAACGGAAATGGTTACGGTAACGGTGCTGGCAATTTCGATGGTGACTTCGGTTTTAATATGAATGCACGTGGAAATGGTCGCGGAAACGGTAACGGTAATGGCTACAATGGTTATAACGGTAGCAATAACTATAACGGTAGCAATAACTATAACGGTAGTAATGGTTATAACGGCTACAATGGTTATGCTCCAGCTCCTTACGGTCAGGCTCCTGCTCCAGCTCCAGTAGCACAGGCTCCAGCTGTTCAGGCACCTGCTCCAGTTCAAAACGGTCAGGCTCCATACGGTTATGCTCCAGCTCCTTACGGACAGGCACAAAATGGCCAGGCTCCTTACGGCTACGCTCCTATGACTCAGGAGCAGATGGAAGCTCAACGCGCTGCATTTGTTAAGCAGATGGAAGAACGACGTGCTGCTGATCAAAAGCACCATGAAGAGATGATGAAGAAAATGCACGAAGCTCGTGCAAATAAAGATGGTGCTAATAAAAGCTAATCTTTAGTAAAAAAACGGATTTTAGTGATATGTCTGAAGTCCGTTGTTTTGAGTGTATGCGTTGCTAACGCAGACCTGCTTATCTGAAACAGAGTTTCATTCATGACAGTGTAACCAGGTTTAGCAGAAGTCATGCGCTGCTAGGGTGCGATAGTTTAGGCTATCGTGCCCATTTTTATTTTAGGGGTACCCTTTTCCCCCTTCCTCGGGCAGTCCATGCCCACAGTGTTCTAATCAAGCCGCATTAACGTGAATAGATCATCATTCTGATATAATGCATGGCTAATCAAGAATAATCATTTGGGATACTGACAATGCCAACATCAAGAATCATCTATACCGAAACTGACGAAGCGCCCGCTCTAGCTACCTATTCATTTTTGCCGATTGTGCAGGCCTACGCGAAGGCCGCCGGTGTTGAGGTCGAGACACGCGATATTTCTCTTGCAGGGCGCATTATTGCGAATTTTCCGGATAATTTGAGCGAGGCGCAGAAACAGAGCGATGCCCTGACTGAACTCGGTGAATTGGCGAAAACCCCCGAAGCGAATATCATCAAGCTGCCTAACATCAGTGCTTCCATTCCCCAGTTACACGGCGCGATTAAAGAATTACAGGCTCTTGGATATGATATCCCAGACTTTCCCGAAGACCCCGCCAACGACGAAGAAACCAGCATCAAGGCACGTTATGCCAAAGTATTGGGTAGTGCGGTGAATCCTGTCTTGCGCGAAGGCAACTCAGATCGACGCGTCGCCGGACCGGTAAAAGAATACGCGCAGAAGCACCCGCATTCCATGGGCGTATGGTCGTCTGATTCGAAATCACACGTGGCTTCAATGAGCGATGGTGATTTTTATTCCAGCGAGCAGTCTGTCGTTCTCAAATCTGACGATGATGTAAAAATCACATTCACCAGCGATACCGGTGAAACCACGGCACTGAAAGAATCAACGCCCGTGCTGGCAGGAGAAGTGATTGACGCCACATGCATGAATAAAAAAGCATTGTGTGCTTTTTTCGAAGAAGCCATGCAGGATGCCAAAGCGCAGGGCGTGTTGCTTTCGTTGCACATGAAAGCCACCATGATGAAAATTTCTGACCCTATTATTTTCGGTCACGCGGTAAATGTGTATTACAAAGACGTCTTTGCCAAACACGCGGCAACTTTTGAAAAACTGGGTGTGGATACCCGCAATGGCCTGGGCGATGTTTACGCGAAAATCGAAAACCTGCCTGCTGATCAGAAAAAACAAATCGAAGATGATATCCAGGCGGTCTACCAGACACGCCCCGAACTGGCCATGGTAAATTCAGATAAAGGCATTACCAATCTGCACGTACCTAGCGATGTGATTGTCGATGCGTCTATGCCAGCGGCCTTGCGTTCATCGGGTTGTATGTGGGGCACTGATGGCAAGCTGCACGACACCAAAGCAATGATTCCTGACCGTTGTTATGCGGGCATTTATCAGGCGGTCTTTGATTTCTGTAAAGCAAATGGTGCTTTTGATGTTACCACCATGGGTAACGTCAGCAACGTAGGTTTGATGGCGCAGAAAGCGGAAGAATATGGCTCGCATGATAAAACGTTTGAAATTGCTGCGAACGGCACGGTAACGGTTACTGATACTGCCGGTAATACTTTAATGGAACATAAAGTCGAGCAGGGCGATATCTGGCGCATGTGTCAGACCAAGGACCTGCCGATACAGGACTGGGTCAAGCTAGCCGTGAATCGCGCAAGAGCAACCGGACAGCCCGCTATTTTCTGGCTGGATAAAAACCGTGCGCACGATGCTAACTTGATCATCAAAGTAGAAACTTATTTGAAGGATCATGACACCAGTGGTCTGGAAATTAAGATTATGTCACCGGTTGATGCGATCAACTATACGCTGGAACGTGTAAAGGCCGGCGAGAATACCATTTCTGTTACCGGCAATGTATTGCGTGATTATTTAACAGACCTGTTCCCCATTTTGGAACTCGGCACCAGTGCGAAAATGCTGTCCATCGTGCCGCTATTGGCTGGCGGTGGCCTGTTCGAAACCGGTGCCGGTGGTTCTGCACCAAAAATGGTTGAGCAGGTTGTCGAAGAAAATCATTTGCGCTGGGATTCGCTCGGTGAGTTTTTGGCGCTGGCGGTTTCACTCGAAGACCTGGCGCAAAAAACGAACAACAACAAAACTAAAGTACTCGCCGCTGCGCTGGACAAAGCAAACAGCACATTCCTGAACAATGACAAATCGCCATCACGTAAAACCGGTGAGCTGGATACACGCGGCAGTCATTTCTATTTGGGCATGTACTGGGCGCAGGCATTGGCAGAACAAAATGATGATGCCGATCTGAAAGCCACGTTTACCCCCGTTGCACAACAGCTCACTGATAACGAAGCGAAAATTGTTGAAGAGTTGAATAGTGTGCAGGGTAGTGCGGCAGATTTGGGCGGTTATTATCGTCCGAATAGAGAAGCTACTTCAAAAGCGATGCGTCCGAGTGCGACTTTGAATGCGGTGGTTGATGGGTTGGGCTAATTTTTTTTTGTGTTCTTTTTTAGAGTACCTGAACAACCCTACGAAGAAATAGGGTCAAGTCTTTCATTGTGTGCACAATGAAAGACTTGACCCCCGTTATCCAGACCCCCGTTATCCAGACCCCCGTTATCCAGACCCCCGTTATCCATGCATCAATACAACCACAAGGATTGCGCACACGAGGGTGTTCTTATTCAGAATAGGGCAAATCAATTTCCATTGTTCAAATCAAACATACCGGTATGTTTCTTTGTTTGCAAAGCTGTATCACTAAATTAGGGAGCTGATGGTCAGTGTCTCTGGGAGTACTTGACTTATAATAACGGCTCGATAAGATAGTAATCAATTACTCACTTTCAAACATTAGGATACCCAGATGCAGAGCCATTCAAAACACCTGCCAGCAGAAGAGCGTCGCGCGGTCACCGTCGAGACGGTGATTGAGTTGGCTGCCGAGCAGAATCCCAGCGTGATTACTACAGCGGCTATTGCCAAGCGCATGGGGCTGACTCAGGGTGCACTGTTTCGCCATTTCCCCAATAAGGATGCCATCTTGAAGGCTGTGATGGAGTGGGTCGCTGAGCGGTTGTTGTCGCGGGTGGATAAGGCGGTGGAGGGGGTGTCATCACCGCTGGCTGCGCTCGAAGCGATGTTCATGGCGCATGTGGCATTTGTCTCCGAGCACCCCGGCATCCCCCGTCTGTTATTCGGCGAATTACAGCGTGCGGAGATTTCGCCGGCCAAACGCATGGCACAGATGCTAATCCAACGCTATGGCGAACGCTTGCACCGGCTCATTGAGGAAGGCAAGGCGCAGGGTGAGCTGGATGCTGCGCTTGATGTCGAGGCGGCGGCGGCACTTTTTATCGGCACTATTCAGGGACTGGTGATGCAGTCGCTGCTGATTGGCGATATCAAACGTATGCGCGATGATGCGCCGGGAATTTTTGCTATTTACTGCCGTGGAATCAGGAGTGCAGTATGAAATATCTACCTGTTGGCAACCGTACTCTGGCGATGTTGGCGGTGATTCTGCCGTTGCTGGTGTTGCTGATTTATGTCGCTCTGCGATCCGGCCCACTGGCGCCGGTGCCGGTTAGGCTTGCAACTGTTGAGTCGCGGTCACTCTCGCCGGGGCTGTATGGCATCGGTACAGTTGAGGCTCGTTATGCCTACAAGATCGGCCCTACGATGGCCGCTCGGGTGCAGTCGCTGGATGTACATGTAAGTGATCGGGTGACGGCGGGGCAGGTGCTGGGAACCATGGATCCAGTTGATTTCGATGCCCGCCAGCGCGTCCAGGATGCTGCGCTCAAACGCTCCAGGGCGCAGCGGCAGGAAGCCGCAGCCCGCCAGCACTATGCACAGGCCCAGGTGCAGCGTTATGAGCAGCTGCTGATCGCCGGTTCCACCAGTGAGGAGGTGGTTGCGACCAAACAGCAGGAGTTGCAGGTGGTAGATGCTGCACTTGTTGCGGCGCAGCAGGAGTACGCACGGGTTCAGGCGGAAGGTGAGGCTTTGATCGCGCAGCGGGAGAACCTGCTTCTGCTTGCCCCGGTAGATGGACTGGTGGTGGCGCGCAACGCCGACCCCGGCACGACGATGGTGGCAGGTCAGGCCGTGGTGGAAATGATCGAGCCAGAGAGTCTCTGGATCAACGTGCGCTTCGATCAGGTCAGTGCGACCGGACTCAGCGCCGGGCTGGTGGCACGCATTGTGCTGCGTTCGCGTAGCAACCTGACTTTGAGCGGTGAAGTATTGCGCGTCGAGCCGCTGGCCGATGCTGTGACTGAGGAAATACTCGCCAAGGTGGTGTTCAAGCAGATGCCTGAGCCACTGCCACCCATAGGCGAACTGGCTGAAGTCACGCTGATGTTACCGGCGCTACCGGCGCAGCCGACCGTGCCCAATGCCAGTCTGCAACGGGTTGACGGGGTGCTGGGGGTGTGGCGGGTCGAAGACGATGCGCTGAATTTCGTGGCAGTGAAAACCGGCGCGCATGATCTTGATGGCCAGGTGCAGATTCTTGAAGGCCTGAAGGCCGGGGAGCAGGTGGTGGTCTATAGCCGGCAGACGCTCACTGACGGCAGCCGTATTAAGGTCGTCGATCAGCTGCCGGGCGTTGCGCCTTGATCAGCCTGGCCGGACGCGACATCCTGCACGGTTGGGGCAAGTTCGTCTTTACCGGTGTCGGGCTGGGGCTGTTGATCGGCGTAACCCTGACCATGGCTGGGGTCTATCGTGGCATGATCGACGATGCCCAGGTGCTGATCGACAATAGCGGCGCCGATCTGTGGGTGGTGCAGAAAGATACTCTCGGCCCCTATGCGGAATCCTCCAGCCTTTACGAAGAAATCTACCGTAGCATCGTCATCATGCCGGGGGTAGCACAGGCGGTTAATGTCACTTATTTCACCATGCAGGTGCGCCACGGTGAGCGTGATGTGCGCAGCATGGCCGTGGGTATCGTTCCCGGTGAGACCGGGCAACCCGGCTGGCCCCCCTATCTGGTGGCTGGACGCCAGATCACCCACAGCCACTATGAGGCGGTGGCCGACATCGCTACCGGCTTCAAGCTTGGTGATCGTATCAAGATTCGCCGTAACCATTACACGGTGGTGGGACTGACCCGACGCATGGTCTCTTCCAATGGCGATCCGATGGTGTTCATTCCCCTCAAAGATGCGCAGGAGGCACAGTTCCTCAAGGACAACGATGCGATTGTGCAGAATCGTCGCCGCACCGCCGAAAACCCGAACTTCAATCGTCCCGGCGTGCCCGGTCTGCTGGACGCGGTCATCGCCTCGCAAAGCGGTAATCCCTATGTCAATGCCGTGCTGGTGAGCATCAAGCCTGGCTATACGGCGGAGCAGGTGGCCGAGCCCATCCGCCGCTGGAAGCGCCTGACCGTGTACACGCATGCGCAGATGGAAAGCATCCTGATCGAAAAACTCATTGCCACGGCGGCCAAACAGATTGGCATGTTCCTGGTGATTCTGGCCCTGGTCAGCGCGGCCATTGTCGCCTTCATCATCTACACCCTCACTCTGGGCAAAATCCGCGAGATAGCGGTGCTCAAATTGATTGGCACCCGCAACCGCACCATTGCCGCGATGATCATGCAGCAGGCCATCGGGCTGGGGCTAATTGGTTTTGCCGTCGGCAAGATCGCGGCGACCTTCTGGGCGCCAATCTTTCCCAAATATGTACTGCTGCTGCCGGGTGACTCGCTACGTGGTTTTGTCGTAGTGGTGGTGATTTGCGCTCTGGCCAGTGTGCTGGCGATACGCGCCGCACTCAAAGTAGACCCCGCGGAGGCAATCGGTGGCTGATTCTTATGGTATTCGCATAGAAGGTGTCAGGAAGCGATATGGCGAAGGCGACACTGCAGTCGATGCACTCAGGCATGTTGATATGCAGGTGGCGCCCGGCGAGGTGGTCGGCCTGATCGGTCCCTCCGGTTCGGGCAAGAGCACACTGCTCAAATGCCTGGGCGCGGTGATCGAACCCACCGCCGGGCGCATGATTCTGGGCGAGCAGGTGATCTACGACGACGGCTGGAAGATCCCCGATCTGCGTGCGCTACGGCGTGACAAAATCGGCTTCGTGTTTCAGGCTCCTTATCTGATCCCATTTCTGGATGTCACCGATAACGTGGCGCTGCTGCCCATGCTGGCGGGGCATTCCAATGCCGAATCCCGCAAGCGTGCGCTGGAGCTGCTGCAGGCACTGGATGTGGGCCATCGTGCCAAAGCCATGCCCTCGCAGCTCTCTGGCGGTGAACAGCAACGGGTCTCCATCGCCCGCGCGCTGGTCAACCGGCCGCCGGTGATTCTGGCCGACGAGCCTACAGCACCACTCGACAGCGAGCGCGCGCTGGCGGTCATCCGCATCCTCAACCAGATGGCAAGCCAGTATGAAACCGCCATTATTGTGGTGACCCACGACGAAAAAATTCTCCCTACCTTCAAGCGTATCTACCACATTCGTGACGGCAAGACCCACGAGGAAGTAGGCGAAGGGCGGGGGTTCGATTGAGCCGCACGTGCTCGGTCGCGATGACAGCACCACTGGCACCAGCCGGTGGATATTGGGAAACATTTGGAAAACATAACGAGGTATAGCTATGACACAACATAAATCAGGGCGTTCTATTGGAGTATGGAGCATGTCCATCGTGGCGGTTCTGTTTGGACTGATGACGATCAGGGCGGGGGGCAGTGTTCTGTTCGGCGACCCGGCGGCGCAGGCTGCTGGCAATTATGTGCCGTTCGTACTGTGGTTCAACTTTCTCGCCGGTTTTGGTTATGTCATCGCCGGAGCGGGGTTCTGGTTGCAGCAGCGTTGGGCGGTATGGCTGGCCATCGCCATCGCCGCTGCCACCGCGCTCACCTTTACCGGTTTTGCTGTCCATGTATTTGGGGGTGGTGACTACGAGCAGCGCACTGTCTTCGCCATGAGTTTGCGCACCGTGATGTGGACTGCGCTTGCGGCTATCGCCTGGCGACAGATCGGTGTGGTGAAAAGTGCCCGGATATGAAGCTGTTTTTTATCGCCCTGATCCTGTTCACAGGGTTTGCGCTGACGGCGGCACCCCGGTTGGTACTGGCCGAAAATGATGTTGAGTCAGGCATGACAGCACTGCCGACCACGCATCTTTTCGAACCGCTACGCGCCGACCCCAAGGAGCCACGCTTCTTTGTCAGCACGCTCAAGATCGATTCGGCGTTATACGACACCACCCTTGGGGCTGTCGGCTTCGGCGAAAACTTCGGCATTGTGCGCAGTCAAACCCGTGCAGGCGTGGACTGGCAACTCGGTATTGCGGGTGCGGTGTTCGCTCAATTTGACCTGAAGGCGCCATCGAGCGATCTGGTAAATGCGGATTATGTCATCGGTGTACCACTGACCTGGCGGCATGAAGACTGGTCCGGGCGGGTGCGTGTGTATCACCAGAGTTCACATCTGGGTGATGAATTTCTCCTACGCACTCAGCCGCAACGGGTAAACCTGAGCTTTGAAGCGATCGAGCTCATTGTGGCCTACGATTTTGACGGCATCCGTTTCTATGGCGGTGGTGAATACCTCTTCCATCATGATCCCGATGATCTTGACGAGAGCCTGCTGCACGCGGGGGTCGACTGGCGCGGACGCCAGGTAGTCGTGAGTATGGCCGATCTCGGCGGCGCACACTGGGTGGCCGGGCTGGATGTGAAACGCTGGCAGCAGAGTGACTGGCAGGCGCAGGTGAGCGTCAAGGCAGGGCTCGAGTTTGTGCCACTCAATAATAACCGCCAAAACGCACGGCGCTGGAGTGTGCTGGCGGAATTTTACGACGGGCCGTCTCCGTACGGACAATTCTACCCGATGGATGTGCGCTACTGGGGTATCGCCATCCAGCTGGGCCTGTAAACGCACGGTTGCCACAACCTTATATTGAGAGAAACCAAGCCATGACAATATTTCATATCAACACCGCCGCGCTGGCCACCGGCTTCGCCCTGATAACGGCATGCTCATCGCTGCTGGCCGAAAACGACAACGAACCGGTTGAGCCGCTGGCCCTGTTCGCCATCATGCAGGAGATGGGCGAGAACATGCAAACCATTACTGCGGCCATTGTCAGCGAAGACTGGGAAACAGTGGTAGAGACTTCCACCCTGATTGCTGATCATCCTCAGCCACCGCTGGGCGAGAAAATACGTATTCTCGCCTTTATCGGCACCGATGTCAGCGCGTTCAAAGATCATGATGGAAAAACCCATCAGGCGGCGCAGCAACTGGGGCAGGTGGCTGAAAGTGAAGACGGCGAGGCGGTGATCGCTGCATTTGCAGACCTGCAACGGAGTTGCCTGAGCTGCCATCAACGTTTCCGCCAGTCCTTCAAGGCACATTTCTATGGTCAGCAGTAAATCAATTGACATTGGAGTTTTGATATGAACACCCTCGATCAATGCGGGTACAGGGCTCATCCGCTACGTTTTTTTGCAGGTGTCGGCCTCGCTATAGTGTTGGTAGGTTGTGCCTCCGGTCCCGATTTCAGGCCACCGGATGCCCCTGAGGTGAGCCGCTATACCGACACAGATTTACCTGAACGAACGGCCTCGGCAGTGGGACCTCAGGGTGATTCACAGCGCTTTATAGAAGCGGCGAGCGTGGCACAACAATGGTGGCGCGAACTGGGTTCAGCCAAACTCGATACGTTGATCAATCAGGCTTTTCAGACCAGTCCCACACTGGCTTCGGCTCGGGCCACGTTGCGTCAGGCGGAGCAAATTTATGCAGCGCGGGCGGGTTCGACACGCTATCCGCAAGTCGATGCCAGTCTGGGTGGTCAGCGCCAGCGTATCAGTCCCACGGCATCAGGGCAGACCGGTGAGGCGCAGGAATTTAATCTTTATAATGCCAACGTCGGTGTGCATTATCAGCTTGATCTGGCCGGCGGCAACCGGCGTGCTCTGGAAGCGTTGGCGGCCCGTGCTGACTATCAGCACTTCCAATTGGAGGGCGCACGTTTGAGCCTGGCGGCTACTATCACCACTACTGCTGTTACCCAGGCCAGACTCTCGGCGCAGATTCAGGCCATGGAGCGCATTTTGGGCGCTCAGGAAGAACAGCTGGGAATGGCCCGTGAGCGGCTGCGGCTGGGTCAGGCTATGTTGGATGATATTCTGGCCCTGCAAACTCAGGTGGAGCAGACACGAGCCGATATTGTGCCACTACGCCAGCAGGCGGCACAGAATCAGCATCTGCTTGCAGTGCTGGCCGGTCGCGCACCGGGTGCGGGCGGCATGCCTACGTTTGAGCTGGAAGATTTCACCCTGCCGGTGGAGCTGGCCGTGGTGGTGCCGTCAGAACTGGTGCGCCAGCGCCCTGATATTCAGGCTGCTGAAGCATTGTTGCACGCGGCTAACGCGGAATACGGGGTGGCTATTTCTCAAATCTACCCGCAACTCAATCTGAGCGCCAATTTAGGCTCGCAGGCTCTGACCACAGGGGCTCTGTTCGGTAACGGTTCTGCGGTGTGGAGCCTGATCGGACAGCTGATCCAGCCGCTATTCAACCCCGGACTGTCAGCAGAAGAGCGTGCGGCACTGGCCGCCTTTGATGCCGCGGCGGCAAACTACCAGAGCGTCGTGCTCGAATCCATGCGTAATGTGGCGGATGTGCTGCGCGCCCTCGACCACGATGCCCAGGCTCTGGCGGCGCAGGCCGCAGCCGAGGCCTCGGCGCAAGCATCCCTGCAATCCATGCAGCGCCAGTATGCTCTGGGGGCAATCAGCTATCTGCAATTGCTCACCGCTCAGCAGCAGGCACAACAAGTCCACATCACTCTGATCGCTGTTCAGTCGCAGCGGTTGATCGATACCGTGTTGTTGTATCAGGCTATGGGGGGTGGGCAAGGCAGGAGAATGATGAGCAGCTATTAAAATTTCTGCATTAATATATTCGAATCAGAGTAATAACTAATGGCGGTCTCCGATTGAAAGATCTTGACCATAGTATTCAATTAATAAGTATCCGCTTCTCGCGAAACAACAGGGGCAGGTCTTGCCTTTTGCTATTGGTCTATTTCTTTTATTGCGGCCAACATTGGATAAAGGCAAAACGCAAGACCTGAGCCCTTTCTTACCCAAATATTCCACTTGATTTATTGTAGCCTGAGAGCTACAGTTGTAAAAGAGACAACAGGGATGGGTTCATGGAAATTCAAATATACCAGCTGGATAACGGGAAATTGCCATTTGACTCGTGGCTGAAAGGTTTAAAAGACCAGCGAGCAAAGACAAAGATACTGGTTCGGCTAGATCGTCTATCTCTGGGTAATTTTGGAGATACAAAATCGATAGATGAGGGTGTTTTTGAGCTGAGAATAAATGAAGGCAAAGGCTACCGCGTTTATTTTGGCCGCAAAGGTGGTGAAATAGTTTTACTACTGTGTGGTGGCAACAAATCCACCCAACAAAAAGATATATAACTGGCAAAAAAATATTGGAGGAACTACTGTGAACAA
The DNA here is from genome assembly GCA_029882355.1 of Gammaproteobacteria bacterium. GTDB lineage: Bacteria > Pseudomonadota > Gammaproteobacteria > SZUA-229 > SZUA-229 > LH-M37. The sequence continues at coordinate 40,747 of JAOUKV010000020.1, forward strand.
TGTGATTAACTACTACACCGCTGATTATCTAAAATCACCAGAAGAAGTTGCGCAATACATCGAAACAGTTCTTGAAGAAGATGACCCTGCATTATTGCTTGTCGCTTTGCGTAATGTGGCTGAATCGCAAGGTGGCATGGCGATGATGGCTAAAAACTCCGGTCTAAGTCGGGAGAGCCTCTACCGAACATTATCTGAAAATGGTAATCCAAAAATATCTACGTTAATCGCAATTATGAAAGCGTTGGGGCTTCATTTGTCGGTTAGGGCGGCTTGATTGGGTTGAGGAGTTTGAGCCTTTGATCTACACACCATATTCCCCAGATTACGTTGTACTTCATCCGGGCTACCTTGCTGAACCTATGACAGAATTTATATGCTGAATCAAATAGCCATTGCAGTTGTAGGTTTTTCCGTCATGGCTCTCCTGCTGTTGGTTCTTCAAAAACGTTCAGAATCAACGACCGCAAAAATATTAGCGAATACATTGCTCTGTAATTTAATAGCTATCCAGATTTTACAGGGACTTTATATTAATGATTATTTGTTATTTGAAAATTTCATTACCTTAATTTATTTTCTCTTGCTGGGTTATGTCGGGCCTGTATTCTATTTTTACAGTCAATATATCATTCATAGAGATAAACAATGGCGCCCTCAGGATAACGCGCATTTTCTGCTGCCGATTGTGATTGCAATATTCGGTTATCACTTCCCAGAATATTTTAATATCACCTATGCCATAGTATTTCTACTTGGCGGCATATATATGGCTAGCCTGGCATGGTCTTTATATGGTCTTAGAATGCGCCGCACTTTATTCAAAACTGAGTTTTTATTCACAGCAAGTTTTTTGAGCTGGGCAATTGCAATGGTTTTTATTGCTGTGTTTAGTACTCAGGTCATGGATTATTTAATTCCTGCTCAGGTCATCATGCTGGCAATAGCTATTGCGGCTGCCGTTCACATTCAACTTAATTACCCACATTTACTCAGCTCGCTGGAAGAAATTGCCAATAAGTTTTATCAAAGCTCAACGCTGTCTAATGTGGATTGTGAGGATGCAAAAACTCGGCTTGAGGAATTAATGAAGAGCAATAAGATATATCAGGATGCAGACCTGTCCTTGTCATCATTAGCTGAGATCTTATCAATGAAATCTCATCAGTTATCTGAATTAATTAATACTCAGTTAGGAATGAGTTTTTCTGCTTATCTACGATACCAGCGTGTAAAGGCTGCTGAAGCATTATTAATTAAGGAACCAGAAGTATCCGTGCTAGCCATTGGGCTTGATGTAGGTTTCAGTTCTCAATCTGCATTTTATTCGGCATTCAGGGAAGTACATGCTATTGCGCCGGGGCAGTATCGGCGTCAGATGATTGCTAAATGATCATTTGGCAATCATCCTAAGTTACTGAAATAACAATATAAATTATTTTTTATATTCCTGATTTGTCAATCAGGAAGTCTAATTTCGTTAGAACTGCTGTAATCCTGATCACATTGTTGATTAGGAGAACGCCATGTATCTAACAGTTAAATTAATTCATATTGTCAGCGCTACTCTGTTGTTTGGAACTGGTCTCGGTAGTGCTTTTTATATGTTTATGGCCTATCGCAGTGGCAATATGCAGATGATGGCAGAAACCAACCGCATCGTTGTCATTGCTGATTTTATATTCACTACACCTACCGTCATTATTCAATTAGTTACGGGGCTTTATCTTTTAAATTATCTTGGCCTTGAATGGACTTCACCCTGGAGTTTATCGGTTTTAGGCTTATACGCCTTTGTTGGTGTCTGCTGGCTCCCCGTTGTCTGGTTACAAATCTGGTTAAGGAACAGGGCGCAGGAACTAGATCATCCTGATGCACAATATCAGTATCGCATGAAAGTCTGGACAATTTTGGGTGTCATGGCATTTCCAGCTGTTGTGGTTCTTTACGGCTTTATGGTTTACAAACCTTTTTGGGGATAATCATGAATATTTTAATCATAGGTGTGAGTGGTTTTATAGGTCAGCACCTTTATCATGCGCTTAGTCAGTGTGGTTATAACGTAACGGGTTGTAGTCGTCATGAAGTGCATAACATCAAATGGCAAAGTTTTAGTTTTAATCAAAGCGCCAAAGACTGGGAACGCCAGCTAAAAAGTATCGATATTGTGATCAACGCAGCAGGCATTTATCAAGAATCAGATGCACAAGATTTTTTGCAGGCACATGATCTAGGTCCAAAAAAACTCTTTGAAGTCTGTACAAGGCTTGGCATTAAAGTAATTCAAATATCAGCCATCGGTGCAGAGGTTGAAAATCCAAAAACAGATTTTTTAATCAGTAAACGCAATGCGGATCAGTTTTTGTTAGAGAGCGACAGACCTAATATAGTTTTATATCCCGGTATCGTACTCGGCGAACGGGGCAGGAGCACGCGTCAATTATGTATGCTAGCCAGGGTGCCTTTAATGCCGCTGGTTTTTGGAAGAAATAAAAAACTGCCGTTAATAAGTGTTTACCAACTAACTGAACACATAATAAAAATAATTCAGCATTGGCCGAAGACAAAGCAGGCCATCGTTTTAATAGCCAGAGAAGAAAGCATGGAGCAGCTGTTGAATAATATGAAAAGCTGGATGGGGTTAGGTAAGGGGTATTTTATTTCAATACCAAAACAATTAATCAATATTGGGTTTAAACTCTTGCCAGGATTATCGCTAGGTTTATTTAATAAACAGAGTATCGAGTTGTTATCCGAGTATTCAAACAGATCTTATTCGCCAATATCAAATACAACAGCCTCAGATTCATTAATTAAACACTCCGCATCAGCGCCTTTTAAAAAAGCATTAAAACTGAAGATGTTGTTTTATGTGAATTTAATCGCACTCGGCATTATCTGGATAGTCTCGGGAATAAGCTCGCTAATCAGTTTTGAGCAGAGTCGAGAATTAATTACATCAATTGGTATCAATGGATTATTGGGCGATAGCATTATTATCGGCGCTGCTATTGGTGATATATTACTCGGCATTTTTCTCTGGCACCCAGGCCTGAGGCGATATGTAATTTACACACAGATTGCTGTTATGTTGATATACAGTCTCATCATATCAATCTCATTACCGGTATTTTGGCTGCATCCCTTTGCACCCATAATTAAAAATCTGGCCATGTTAGTGATGGCATTATATTTGTTAACAGAAGAAACGGAGTAGTCATGTTTAGAAAAATATTATCTGATCAATGGGAATTATTGAGTCCAGCAGTCCAACGACATTATGGTATTGAAGATGGTGAAAAGATTACACTGCGAGGTGAGCTTGCTGTTAGGCATGGAAAGTTTATAAAGATGCTGATGCCGTTTATCCGGCTGACGGGTGCACTTGTGCCTGTTGAAGGCGAGAAATTCAAAGTTACGGTGAAGAACAAGAGAGTAGGCGATACTTTTTATTGGCACAGGGTGTTTAAAAAAGATAATAAAGTCTATGAATTTAATTCAAAAATGCAGCAATTCGATAATGACATTGTCGAATTTGTCGGGCTCAGCATAGGAATTCGTATGGGGTTAAAAGTTATAAGCGGCGGCCTGACCTATGAAGACAAAGGCTACGTTTTAAAAATCGGTTCAAAACTGATATCAATTCCGCTTGGTTTGTTAGTGGGTAAATCTGTTATTAAAGAATTTACAACAAATGAAGAAGTACATGATATAGAAATGGAGTTTATTGTTAACCACCCGTGGTTTGGTTTCGGCTTTAGTTATATGGGGTTCTTTGAGATTATTAAGTAAGAGTAAGCAGGGTGGCAACGGCAAAATTTTATCTTTGCCGTTGCTCTGAGAGGAACATATAGATTATTGTGTATTAGCGTGTCAATGAATTTAATAAGTTAAGTCAATATTTGAACACTTAGTTGTTAACTACGATAAACCTTTTCGTCATATCCTTTTTTCGTGCTTTGGATCATAATGTACGACAGATAAAGCAGGCAGATCAAGCGATACCTGTACCGCTTGATCTGCCTGAAAACGTAATATGTCATAAGTATGTATATTTTTCTGCTATCGGTGGCACTGATACCAATTGCTGCTTTGACAACAATTCTGTCACTATCTTTTTTAAACTCTAAACCGGCTATCATTTCCTGTAGACGTATGCCGACAATGTACGCTTTAAAACTATTGGTTGTTAAGTCCGTAGGTCCGATCGGCGTAGCGTAATCAGACAAATAATATCAAAATATGCGTGCGACTATGCATAGATTAAAAGGCAAGAGCTGGATTCCGGCTAAAAATCACACCGGAATGACGAACTTGTTTTTCGGTGTTAAAAAACTTTGCTAAACAACCTGCCCAGCACACCACCCTGAAGACCATGCCCACTGAAAGTTATACCCCCCCAACCACCCAGTTATATCTATAACCTCACCAATAAAATAAAGCCCCTCGACTTTGTTAGACTCCATAGTTTTCGATGACAGCTCATCACAGTCAACGCCACCTAGCGTAACTTCTGCCGTACGGTAGCCTTCGGTGCCATTTGGTTTTACCTGCCAGTCCTGCAATTGCTCGGCTATTTCTTTGATGCGTAGTTGTGATAATTCCTGCAATGTTTTATCGATGACATCAATGCCAAGCAGAGCAGGCACTAAACGTTTCGGTAGTATTTCGGTTAATACAGTTTTTAATTTAATATTGGGCTGTTTTTTCTGGCGCGCTTTTAATAGTTCGATCACATCTGTATCTGGTAACAGGTTGATGTTAATCGCTTCCCCAGCCTTCCAGTAAGAAGAGATTTGTAAGATGGCTGGGCCGCTTAGTCCGCGATGGGTGAACAGGATGTTTTCTCGAAATGAAATTAGTTCATTGCTGACTACAGCTTCCAGCGAAATCCCCGAGAGATCTGACAGCATTTCTTTATCGTGCGGTTGTAGGGTAAAGGGAACTAGTCCCGCCTGGGTTGTCCAGATGTGATGTCCAAACTGTTCAGCGATTTTATAGCCAAACGGACTGGCGCACATTTTTGGAATGGATAAACCGCCGCTGGCAATGACTAAAGAAGTGGCGCTGAAATTACCCAGTGAAGTAGCAACTAAAAAATTTTCTTTCTTCTCAACTTTACTAATCTCACATTTAAGTTGAATTCGAACGCCTGCTTTTTCGCATTCCACTAGCAGCATATTAAGAACATCTTTGGCACTATCGTCACAAAATAACTGACCGTGCTCACGTTCGTGGAATGGGATTTTATGTTCGCTGACCATGGCGATAAAATCCCACTGCGTGTAACGACTCAATGCTGATTTACAAAAGTGGGGGTTGTGCGAAAGATAGTTGTCAGTACTAACATCATAATTAGTGAAGTTGCAGCGACCACCACCCGACATGAGAATTTTTTTACCGGCTTTGTTAGCGTGATCAAGTACAGTAACTTTACGGCCACGCTTTCCGGCTTCGATGGCGCACATTAATCCAGAGGCGCTGGCACCGATGATCAGGACGTCTGTTTGAATGTGTTTATCTGACATGCTGAGATCAAGCTTCAGCTCAGTTTTCGTACTCTAAACTTACGACCTTTTATTTTTCCTTCTGACAACACTTTTAATGCCTGCTTGGCTATGGAACGTTCGACAGCAACATAAGCCACATTATTAAAAAGATCAATCTTGCCAATTTGTTTACCCGGTATTTTTTTATCGGCGGTTAATGCGCCCAGTATATCTCCAGCGCGAACTTTATCTTTACGCCCACCGTTTATGCACAGCGTCACCATCGGTGGGCTGAGTTTAAAGTCTTCTCGCATTTTAAGCGTTGATACGGGATCAATCCTCACTGAACTCTTCTGGTATTCTTCTATGGCCGTGACTTTTCGGGCTTCTGAGGGCATGAACAAACTGAGCGCTAAACCCTCTTTACCTGCGCGGCCAGTGCGACCGATGCGGTGAATATGAATTTCCGGATCCTGTGATATTTCAAAGTTAATAACGGCAGACAGGTCTTTAATGTCAAGGCCACGAGCGGCGACATCGGTGGCAATTAAAATTGAACTGCTTTTGTTTGAAAACTGAACCAATACACGATCTCGATCATTTTGTTCAAGGTCGCCGTGCAAAGCCAGTGCATGAAAACCCTGTTGCCATAATTCTTCAGCCAGTTCTCGGCATTGATGTTTACGATTGCAAAACACGACGCTGGATTCAGGCCGGTAATGGTGTAGTAGGGCGATTAAAGTTTGGGTTCGGTCGCCTTTTTCAATTTCGTAGAATACCTGTTTTATTTTTTTATCGTCGTGCAGACTTTCTACATGAACATCAAGCGGATCTTTTTGAACGGCTTTGCTGATGTCTTTTATTTCATCCGGGTAAGTCGCGGAAAATAACAGTGTCTGTCTTTTCGCGGGCATGAATTTAACAATCGACATGATATCTTCATGAAAACCCATGTCGAGCATGCGATCGCCTTCATCCAGTACCAGTGTTTTTAAATGATCTAAGTTTAAAGAGCCTTTTTGCAAATGTTTTAATATGCGCCCTGGTGTACCGACGACGATATGTGGCTGATGATCTAACGATGCCAGTTGACCACCCATCGGTATGCCACCACACAGAGTGAGAATTTTAGTGTTGGGGATTGGCCGTGCCAGGCGGCGGATTTCTTTGCTGACCTGATCGGCCAGTTCGCGTGTCGGGCAAAGTACCAGTGCCTGTGTCTGATATGTTTGCGCATCCAGCCTGTGCAATAAACCAATACCAAATGCAGCCGTCTTACCGCTACCAGTTTTCGCCTGCGCCTGTACATCTTTACCCTCAAGAATAGCAGGCAGGCTTTGCGCCTGAATAGGTGTCATTACCTTGTAATCCAGTGATTCAAGGTTAGTCAAAAATTCAGGCGATAAAGGCAGTGATTTGAAGGCAGTAGTGGTCAAGGAAAAGTCGTCTTTTGTGGTGTATGGAAGGCGAACTATAATAGCAGGGATTTAGTCATTCCTTTAGTTAAAAATTCAACCACGGCTAATCACTTTTAACATTGCAATTAGAAAAAGTAATTTACGCCTAAGCTAATAAAGTTAAGGCCATCATCAATCTCAGTATATTCAACCTCCATTAGTCCTCCTGCGGCCCAGAAACCTATGCCGATACCAAAAGAAAGTTCCAGATTGTCATTATTGCCATAATCAACATCGGTTATACCAATTTTAGCTTTGAACTTAACTTTAGTATTTGAACGAAATGCGGCAAATACAGACAGTGTATCAACTTCCCAGTTATTGCCTGAGGGTGTATCGCCGTCGATAAGTGTTCGGGTTAATTCTACTTCGGTCGATAGGTATTTGTTCTGGCGATAGCCTATATCTAATCCCATGTTTACCGCGCTATCGTTAAATCCCTGTGGATCCATGAATCCGCCCTTGATGCCAAAATACCAGGGTGTGTCTTTATTAGCTGCTTCTGCATAAGTGCTTATTAGTAACAGTGTGCATAATATACTTAGGATGATTTTTTTCATGGGTGCTCCGCTAAATGCTGAAAACAGCAAAAATATTAGGTGTTGTGTGATTACAAAGGAGGAGTTTGACTGTTTTTTACATTTAAACGATATTTTATCTAGCTATCAAAATGATAGCAACGGGAGGTGTTGTTAATGTCTGTGATAAAAAATAAAGCAGCTTAAAAGCTGCTTTATTTTTTATTTGATTATGTCTTTATTCAACTTGCTTCGGTAACGGGTGCCAACATCAATACCAGAGTTTGAGCGTGTTCCGCTGCGGTTCGTCCCAAATCGGTTAAATAGCCGCCATCGACCTGTGTGATCATGCCTTTTTCATGCAGACGTTTGACCGCTTCAATGGTTTCGGGATTGGCGCTTCCGTGTACTTTGATTCCTTGTTGCGTGCTTTCCAGGTTATAACGAATGAGTACATCCATTTCCTGGATTTGTTCGGGGGAATAGGGCATAACACAACCTCTTTGGGATGAAATAGTCATTGTGACTGGACTGGTTAATCTTGACGGATTCTCATATTTAAATCAATTGCTTAGTTAATGAGTCAAGCGCACACATTATTTGTGGTAACTGATTTAAGTCATGATCATAAAGCTATGCAGAAGCGGCATATTGATTTTGATCAATCAGGCGCATATCTAATCAAGTTTGAAATGTTGACGAATTTTTTTGCCGAACTCTTCATTCCCCCAGGGAGCAATACCGTAAAAGTTGCCGCTATAGGTTCCATCGGCTGAGACGAAGATGGTAAAGGGCAGTGCCGGAATGTCCAGACTATCGCTGTCATTTTTATCAACTAACAGTGCAGACATAGAAAGCTGATATTTTTTTATGAAGTATTTGGACTGTGCCATACGCTCATCCAGCGATAGCGGAATAATCAGAATGTCAGGATTATTTTTCTTCCACTCCAGCATATCGGGTAATTCTTTGCGGCAGGGGAAACACCACGCTGCCCAGAAGTGTAATAAACGTGGTTTGCCCTGAGTGTCTTTTAGGTGATGAGTCTGTTCTTCCGTATCCAGCCAGCGAATGTTGGGCATCGGTTGCTTATCGCCAGGTTTTATTTCACTGGCATAACTGAACTGCGACAGTGAAAGCGTAACCAGCGCCACTGCAATAATACTTATAGGAAGATTTGTAGGGTTGCGAAATTTCATCACTGGTCTTGTTGTGACAAATAATCAAGCAGCAGTTTAGTTTGATCTTCGGTTAATGGTGATCGACCCGAGCTTTGCATGCGAGTTTGCATGGTGTTCAAAACTACGCGCCATTGTTTGGGTCTCAAGCGGCTGCGGTCGGGCGCCTGGTGGCAGGCATCGGCACAAAAAGTGGTGAATATTTCCTCGCCGCTGAGTGTTTCACTATTGCTATCAACTTCGGTAGTTTCATTGGCATGAAGCATACTGCTTATTAAAAGTAAAAAGAGCATTAGGCTGCATTTTATCATGGTAATTGTTGATCCAGAATTTGAACGAGTGTATCACCGGTTCGGTAATCTTCATTCATCAGAATAGTGCCATCGCTGTCGATGACGATGGTGATGCCCATGGCACCATTAAACTGATTTAGTACAGCCTGATCTACATCCGCCAAAATGCTGTAGCTAGAGCCTACATAACCATTGGCTTGAGCGGCGGCATAGGTAGCAGAGACGCTACCGGAAACATAATCAACCAGACCATAAACAACGGTTCCACGGCCAAGAAATTGTGGCATAACGTTGGTATAAATATGATCAGAATGCGAAAGGCAGATTGGGCACCACATGGTGAAGTAGAGCACAACTACATCCGCAGGATTCGAGCCGCCAGTTAAATGATCGGATAATATAAAATCATTACCATTCAGGTCTTTAATGGTGAAGTCTGCTGCGATTTGACCTGGCATATTACCGGTTGACCCGGTTGTTACTGCGCCACGTTGATCGCTACTGGAGGGCAGAAGATCGTCTTTTAAATCACAGGCACCTAGGCCAAACACTAGCAAGCTCAGAGCCAGAAGTTGTTGTAAAGTTTTAGCGTAAGACATGGCTAACTCCTACGGTAAGAACGTCAGTGGTGGGGAAGTTTTCACCCCAGCCATCACGTGATGGAGCATGGCTATAAGTGAGCTTATAGACCCAGTCACGATTTTCAGTGGCCCAGGCCATTGTCATGGAAACCGATTCTTTGCTGATGCCGGAAGTGGTATCGATAACACCATCAATCCTGGCTTCATCTTCTTTTAAAATAGCGTAGGCCAGTGTGGTCGTGATCGACTCCATTTCATCGGTGAAGTAGGTGTAACCAAAGCTGAGGTTGGTATTTAAGCGGTCACCGTATTGTTTGTGATAAGGCGCGACGTAAGTGCCATATTCACGATTGACAGGGCGCTCCAGATATTTGCCATAGCTGGCACCGAAACTCATGTTCCAGGGATAGATGGTTTTATCAATTAAAACGGAAGCATCAAGGCGGTATGCGCCACGACCTGTGATATCGAAATTATCCACTACATCGTCATAGGGTGAAGTGCCGGTGGGAATAGTCAGTGTGCCACCCATATAAATGGCAGGCATCAGGTCTTCCCAGTTCTTTACATCCCATACGCAGGTGATTTTTTCAAAGGCTTCATACCAGACAGATACCGTGCCATCACCAATGCCATTGGTGTTTCGTTCCAGACTGGCATATTTGTTTTGGTTAAAGACATAAGGCAGCGTGACAGAACCTTGCCAGTTGGGCGCTAAACGATGGGCGTAACCCATGTTTATTCGATACTGATTCAGGCTGGAGCCTTCCGGGTCTTCTACCCAGTCGCCGTTGTTATCCCAGAAACCATCGTAATGCTCATAATCCATACTGACATCGAGCATGGCTTTGGAGAATTTAGGTAATACCAGAGAAGAGGCCGAGCCGCCACCGCAGCAGGAAGCGGCATGGGCAGTTGGAATCCATTCTACTGGACTGAAAACAAGAGCGGTGCTTGTAATAAGCACCGCTCCTATGTAGCTATTAATCGGTTTTTTATAGTGCTTCAAAATACTTCCTACATAGCGCCAGGTGTTACGGTGAAGGTTGCATAATCATTAATACCTGCACCAGCTACACCGTCGATGCTGCTGTTGAGTGTATAGGTATTGGTGGCTATACGTACATAGAGTGTTCCTTCAACACCGTTAGTCAGGCCAGTTATACCCTCGGCTGTCCAGTAACCGCTACCATCTTGATTGGCTAGAATTGGACTAGTGAAAGCAGCGTCAGTTGACACTTCTACAGCCATATTAGCGATGATTAGAGCAGCTTCGTTCAAAGAAACACCATCAAAAACAGCCGGAAAGCTCATCATTGTTTCCATGGTAGAAGTGAATAATTCGAATGTATGGCTACCAGGTACACTAATCAGGCTGGATTTGAACACCTGAAAAGTACGTGCAACTGGGCCATCCATACTCATCATTGTAAGGTTGCTATTTTTCAGTTTGACCATAGCAGTGCCATTCATCGCCATCATTACGGGTGGGAAGAAATGAGCAGTATCCGCCATTCCACCAACCATCACGGCTAAATCCCAGTAACCCATAGATGTGCCGTCCATCATGACAGAAGCCATTACATAATAAACGGTGCAGTCATAAGTGCCGGGTGTAGCACTTGGAATACAAGCACCTGCATTATCAACGGGTGTTGAATGTGTTTTGTCAGCCATATGCATCATAGGCATTATTGATACCGTATCGCTTACGGGTGCACCAACACTATCAGTAACACGAATCTGGAATTGACTCTTACCTTCCATCGCGTCCATCTCCATCATGCCCATTGTATCTTTGAGATATTCAACGGTGTAGTTGGCTGTAAGGGCAGTTTGGGCGAAAGGTAGAACACCAATCATGTCAGCAGCAAGACCAGATGCGTCATTACCACCATCACGGAAGTTCATCATGGCAAGAGTGAACTGGTTCTGGATGTTGGCAGATAATGCTATACCAGTCGTATTTGATCCATCCAATGTGCCATCGGACAGGTCTTCTGCCAGAGCTAGCATGAGGTCAAACTGTTCAGCTGCTGTTAGCCCCAAGTCTAATGCTAACTGACTAAAAGTAGCAGCATGTAAACCTGCCAATAATTCATCGTTGCTGGCGCCAGTTGCAGGAGCAGTTGCATCAGTGGGTGCAATAGTAGTGTCAGGTGTATATCCAAAAGCGCTACTAAATGCAGCTTCAGCATCAGCATGGGTCATTTGATGCTGCATTCTTAGTTGGTACATAATGGTGCTATCAGGTGTCGCGTGTAGAGCTACACCTGCGGCGAGTGTGCCGCCATTGGCATACGCAGCCAACATGCCAGCTGTTTGACTCGTACCATCAGCTTCATTGGTGTAAGTACCACCATCACAAACTAGGACCAGGTCGTCAGCAAGGTTAGCGGTCGGAATATTGGCACTGTAGGTACCAGTGGCAGATGTACCGATGTTATCTACGATGATGTTGCCATTGATATCCTGAACACTACAAGCTGCACCATCGACTGCAGATGCAAAAACAGAACCGTCGATAGTCGTTGAAGCAACGCCAGCGTCATTACTACATCCAACCGTACCGGCAGATAGGATGGCTGCCAGCAATGTGGCAATGGCGGTACGCGAAAATGATAAATGATGTTCTATCGACATAGGTGCTTCTCCATAAAATATAAAATAATTTGAACATATTGTAATTAGTGAATGTGTGTCTGGGAATGCGACATAGTGACGCAGCTGGTCATGAAAACTGATGGATTAGTTTCTATGTCTATGAAATTCTGAGAATTTATTGACTGAGGAATATAAGTGAAGGCTTATTTCCATTAAAGTAAACTTGATCTAGCTCCTGTTATAGTTGACGATGTTTTGCATAATACTGACTTTTTACCGAGTTGCCTCATGCCATTGAATATTGATAACAGAAGTATCGCCTTAGCTATTCCACCTTTATTGCGTCTGGCATTCAGGCCACTATTTTTAGGTGGTACTGTATTTTCTATTATTGCGATTATCTGGTGGCTTTATTTCTGGATGAATCCTTTTAACTGGCAGCCTTATGGTGGGCCGGTCTGGTGGCATGGTCATGAAATGTTATTTGGTTTTGGTGCGGCCATTGTTGTTGGTTTTTTACTGACAGCGGTGCAATCCTGGACCGGGGTGATCGGCATCAGAGGTAAACCTCTAGCGGTACTGGTATTAATGTGGTTGTCCGGAAGATTGTTGTTAGCTTTTGGTTCAGCTTTGCCCGACTGGTTGATTGCGGCAGGTGATGTCAGTTATCTATTGTTTGCCGCCATTGCCATGGCCTATCCGGTGATTAAAGTAAAACAGTGGCGTAATTTAATGTTTGTGCCGATATTGTTTGTTTTTGCTTTATTGAATGCGGCCAGTCACTGGGGGGTGATTACCGAACAACCGCAGCTCGCCATTCAGTCACTGCACGGCACGATTATGCTATTTGCTTTAATTATTTCCATAGTAGGTGGACGTGTTATCGCGGCATTTACCGCTAATACTATGGGTAATCAAAGAGCGCAGCCTATGCAGTGGTTAGAAACAGTGAGCATTGCCAGTATTATTTTTATGCTGGTAATAGCATTTTACGGTTTTGCCAGCGTGCCATCGGCTTTGTTGTTTATTGTTTCCAGTATTGCCGCCATCGCCAATGGCTGGCGTTTTTTACGTTGGGGTTTCCAGCATAGCTGGACTGATCCCATGTTGTGGTCGTTGCATCTGGCCTATGCCTTTATCCCCCTGGGTTTTGTTGGTCTGGCTTTGCATAGTGTGGGTTTGATGGACAATACCAGTGCAGCTTTGCACAGTTTTACTGTTGGCTCTATTGGCGGAATGATTCTTGCGATGATTTCGCGTGTCACCTTAGGTCATACGGGTAGACCGCTTAATCCACATAAATTAGTACCACTGGCATTCGGTTTTATTTTACTGGCCGCAGTATTACGTGTTGTATTGCCTGCCTGGCTGCCAGAAACATCACAATGGGGTATTGGCCTTGCAGGCGTTCTTTGGGTGGCTGCTTATGGTATTTATGTTTTTGTATACGCACCAATGTTGCTAACAACCCGGGCAGATGGGAACCCGGGATAATTAGTCAGAGTTGCCCTGGATCAAGAGTCTATGTATAGAGTAACATTACAATTCTCCTTCGATTAAACAGGTAATGAGGATAATAATATGGGTTGTTGCGGAAGCTGTGGCGGTCAAGACGCTGATAAAGAAAAAGATCAGGAAAAGGATAAAGAAAACGAGCAGGAGCGAAATCAGGAATCAAATAAAGAACAGGAAGAGAAATAACGATCTTGCTGGCTGTTAGCCCGATGGTCATTGATTTGACTATCGGGTTTGATTTACCCGTTCACAATATAAATCTTCTTCTAGATGATACTAGCGGCCTCGGTTAGCAAGTATTGGCTAGATTCTATAACCTACCTTCTTCGATGGTAATTTTCACCATCAGCTGCTTTGGCCGCTCCATCACACCAAATACCATGATCAATAGCTCTGACCAGCTATTTAAGAATACAATTGATAATTAATTTCATTGATTGGACGAGAAAGTATAAAGAATATGTTATATATATCCTGCTACATATTAAATCACTTAAATGCTAAAAAATCATCAAAGGTACGTCATGTTTAGATATTTCTGTCTTTTTTTCGTCATGATTGCAACCCCTCTTGCAACGGCATCGGATGGTAACCGTCGGGTAATTGCATTTGCGCAGGACACGATGGCCAATGACTTCCGTAAAGCACAGGTATTTGAAGTGCGTGATGAAGCCTCAAAATATCCAGGTCTCTCATTTGTCTATTCAGACGGCCAGGGGCAGACATCATTAATGATTCGACAGATTGAGCAGTTTATAGCGCAGAAAGTTGATTTGCTTGTTATTGGCACAAATGACGAAAATGCAGTTGTTCCTGTTGTTTCTAAGGCTTACAAATCAGGTATTCCAGTTATTGTTCTCGATAGAGGTATTAAAGGTAACGGTTATACCACTTTTATTAAATCAGACAATGTGAAGATTGGCAGACTTGGTGCTGAGTACATTGCAAAAGCATTAAATGGTAAAGGGGTGGTTTTGTTATTTGAAGGTATTCAGGAGGCGGATGTTACCAAGCTGAGAAGTAAGGGTTTTACTGATGAGATGAGTAAACATAAAGGTATTCAAACCATCAAACGTACCGGTAATTTTTTACGCAAGGACGCTGTTATCGAAATGGAAAAATTGCTGAAGCAGGGTGTTCATATTGATGCCATTTTCTCAGAAAGTGACAGTATGCTGAGCGGCGTAAGAATGGTATTGAGGCGTTACAATATTGATCCGGCATCAATGGTGATGGTGGGTGTTGATTATATCAGTGAGGCGCAGCAGGCTATTCGTAATGGTAGTCAGGCAGCTTCTATACTGTTTCCGCTAGGCGGTACGGCTACAATTAAGAATGCATTGAAAATTTTTAACGGCGAAACGGTTCCAAAACATATATATAACCCGGTAAAACTGGTGACCAAAAAAAATGTGGAAGAAGTAGCTCCTATTTTTTAATAGGCGTGCTTGAAATCTAATCATCAGGACGATGTCAAATGCTCAAATATTGATAAAAAACGTGCAAAGAAAAAGTAGTCTTAAAACTAAACTTTCTATATTAGTGACTGCTGCAGTCATGCTGGTCGTGACTGTACTGGGTTTCTATTTCGATGAGTTTTTAAAAAACAGTTCTCTTGAAAATACCCGTATCCGTATGCATCATGGTTTCGAGCGCCTGTCATACAATCTTGAAAATATAGAGCATGAGCTAAATGAAGGAATAGCTTTTGCCCGGTCAGATGAGAAGTTGATAGCATCAGTCGAGCTGATCAACAATTATCAGGATAAGGAAAATTATAATACCTACCTCATTGATGAGGAGAAAAAGTCAATTGCCAGCCAGTTATTGAGTCGTGTCAAACTTTCGTTTAATGAAGATATTTCGATCTATGATTTGAATAATGAGCTGGTTGCTTTTGTGACCAAGGCGAAGGGTACATATCGACTTAGTTATGTCTCTTATCAAAATGGCCAGGGACAATTGTATAGCCGGGACGAATATCAGCGTGAATATGTGGTTGCTGATGTTTCGCTACCGCTGAGCATGTCGCACCAGCATCAGTATTTTCATGAATTAGAAAAATTGGATGAAGCAAGTCTGGTGACGTATCAGTATCTGGCTGATCAAATTATTATTAAGTCACATCAGAGTGTTTTTGATAGAGATTCAAAACATACAGTCGGACATATCGAGATGTCTCGAAATCTGGATCGAACATATTTCGAACTGTTTTCTGAAGAGCTGGATCTTGATATGCAGTATTCCTTTGATCCCGTTCTAGAAGAACAGGCTGGAATTTTGAAAAATAGTATCGATGCCCAGCAGCTTAATATTCTTCAGACCGATCTTAATTACACTTCAGTTTTAAAACAGAGTAGTCAGAATGGTTCTATCTACTACCGAGTTAATCTTGATAAGGTGGTGCTGAATACGCTGCTGAATGAAAGCCGTGAGCAGTTTTTCATATTTTTGATTCTTGTTCTAATCTCAATTGTTTTTCTGATGCACTATGTTATTAATCGTTGGCTGGACCGACCATTGAAACAATTGATGCAACAGATCCATAAAATCGAGTGTCAAAACTATTCTTCATCTAAACCTGTTGATACTGGCGATGAACTTGAAGTTATTTCTGTCAATATTAATCAACTGGCACTGACTGTACAGGAACGTGAAACCTTACTGGGGATCTCCAGGGATGAGCTGGAATATCTTTCTAATCATGATGTGCTGACAGATTTGCCGAACCGCAGAATTTTTTCACAATGTTTACAACATGCACTGGATTTGGCTTCTCGTAATGATGGACGATTAGCTATCTTCTTCCTCGACCTGGATCAGTTTAAACTGGTCAATGATACTCTGGGGCATGATATTGGTGATGAATTGCTGATTCAGGTCTCAAAGCGCTTGCTCAAGCATGTACGTGCCGCTGATACGCTGGCTCGAATCGGTGGTGATGAGTTTAATATTCTGATTGAAGATGCACCTGATAAGCATGAGCTGAAAAAACTCGTAGAAAAATATATGTCATTATTTAACCAGCCATTTAAATGTTGTGGGCATGATATTAATGTGACTGTGAGTATTGGGATTGCACTATATCCTGGGGACGGTGTAGACAGTGTTAGCCTGGTAAAACATGCTGATTTAGCCATGTATAACTCAAAGGATCATGGTCGTAACGAATATACGTTTTTCTCAAATGATCTTTCACTGCATGCTCAGAGTCGCGCAAATCTGATTCATGCCATGGAAAGTGCTATTGAGTCAGGCAATCAATTTGAGTTGTATTACCAGCCTAAAGTTTTAGCTGGCTCTCATAAAATTATTTCTATTGAAGCCCTGTTACGTTGGCATAGTCCTGATCTTGGTGAGGTGCTGCCGGATGAATTTATTACTCTTGCGGAAGAAACCGGGCTGATTATTCCTATTGGTGAATGGGTTTTACAACAGGCCTGTCAGGATTTTGTTCAATTGCAGGAAGAGGGCGTTCAGTTAGAGCATGTCAGTATTAATGTATCAAATGTGCAGATGAATAAAAGCGATATGCTGACAACAGTTACTGAGACAATTAGCAACTCCGGAATAAATTGCCAACAAATTGAATTAGAGATTACTGAAAGTTATATCGCGACCGATGTTGATCAGGCTGTCGAAACGCTGCAAATATTTCATGATATGGGTATAGGTGTCGCGATTGATGACTTTGGTACAGGTTATTCATCGATGCATTATTTGCAGAAATTACCGATCTCACGTTTAAAAATTGATAAAAGCTTTGTTGATGATCTACCTGTATCAAAAGATAGTGCAACCATTGTTAGGGCTATTATTGGTCTGGCAAAAAGTTTTAATCTCGCGATAACTGCTGAAGGAGTTGAAAATAAAGATCAGCTTCTCTTTCTTGAGGATGCTAAGTGTGATGAAATTCAGGGTTACTACATCTCAAAGCCTCTTTGTCTGAATGATTTCATGGCTTTTTATAACTCAAGTCTGAAAGAAGTTAAATATTCAGGGCTTGATTGTGATTGATATAGTTTAGAGTAATAAGTCCTTTTCAATAGGATGATAAATACTGGCTGCCTCAATTAGTGAGTTAGCGGTAAGTGATGGCACACCATAAACTTCAGCACTAACAGCGTAATCTTTTCTGATTTTTTCCAGTAACATATCAAAATCACCATCACCCGATAATAAGATGACGGTATCCACGTCTTTGGCTATTTCCATTACATCGATAGTAATGCCGACATCCCAGTCGCCTTTGGCGGAACCATCACTGCGTTGAATATAAGGTTTGAGTTTTACTGTGAAGCCAATGTGTTTGAGTGCGTCCTGAAACTTTAGCTGCTTGTCGTCACCACGGTGAATAGCGTAAGCGATAGCAGAAATAATCTCACCTTCAGCACTTATCTTCTGCCAAAGTTTTCGATAATTAAACTGGCGAGCATAGCTGTCACGAGTTGTATAGTAGATGTTTTGTACATCGACAAAAATGGCTATTTTTTTCACGATGAATCCTGTCTGGTTATAAAATATTTTACTATAGACAAAAAAAAGGGGCATGAGATAAACCCCGCCCCTTTATATTGTTCGCAGCTAATGATTAGACTTAAGCAGCGCGTGAACTACCGCGTGATCGGTTACCCGACTGACTCTGATTGCCTGAGCCACCCTGGTAAGAAGAGCGCGGGTTATTCCGGTTAGATGAGGCTCTATTGCCACCGGGTTTTCTTGAACCCTGCTGGTTGCCACGTCCCCGGTTAATCGGTTCAGCTTTAATGCTTGGATCAGGGGTATAACCTTCAATGATATCTTTGGGAATGTCGCGTTTAATCAGACGTTCGATATCTTTAAGCAGTTTCAGTTCATCAACACAGACCAATGACATGGCTTCACCTTCATTACCGGCACGACCGGTGCGACCAATACGGTGAACATAATCTTCAGCAATGTTGGGTAATTCAAAATTAACTACGTGGGGTAGTTGATCAATGTCTATGCCTCGTGCAGCAATGTCGGTGGCTACCAGTACACGAACCTTTCCTGATTTAAAATCGGCCAGTGCTTTGGTGCGTGCGCCCTGACTCTTGTTGCCGTGAATGGCTGCAGCAGTTATGCCATCTTTAATCAGCGATTCAGTCAACTTGTTAGCGCCATGTTTAGTGCGGCTGAAGACCAGCACCTGTTGCCAGTTATTCGAACCAATCAGGAACGAAAGTAGTTCACGTTTTCGGTTTTTATCGACCGGATGAACTACCTGGGTAACAGTTTCAGTGGCCATATTACGTTGAGCTACTTCAACCAGTGCAGGTGACTTGAGTAGACCGTTCGATAATTTTTTAATTTCTTCTGAAAAAGTCGCAGAGAACAATAAGGTCTGTTTGTCTTTTGATAGCAGTGCCAGCACTTTACGGATATCACGAATGAAACCCATGTCGAGCATACGGTCAGCTTCATCGAGTACCAGAATTTCTACTTTGGAAAGATCAACAGTTCTCTGGCCAACATGATCGAGCAAACGACCGGGAGTAGCGACCAGAATATCAACGCCATTACGTAGTTTCTGAATTTGTGGATTAATTTTTACACCACCAAAGATCACAGTAGATCTTAAAGGCAGGTGTTTGCCATAGAGTTCAACGCTTTCTTCAACTTGTGCAGCCAGCTCACGTGTGGGTGTCAGCACCAGCGCGCGGATAGCACGACGGTTATTGTCAGGTTTGGCTGATTCCATTAGGCGTTGTAATAACGGCAGGGTGAAGCCGGCAGTTTTGCCTGTGCCTGTTTGCGCGCCACCCATAATGTCTCGTCCTTCGAGGATGAGGGGGATAGCCTGTAATTGTATGGGGGACGGAGTGGTATAGCCTTTTTCGGATACAGCACGGAGTAATTCGGCTCTAAGACCGAGGGATTCAAATGACATATTATGTGTTTTCTCTTTGGATCGGCCCACCCAATTCATAGGATTTGGGATGGTCTAGGCGGAAACTTGCTTGTTTTTCGAGGTGAATCCGGAAGGATTACATCGGTGAAAATAGGTGCAGACCAAAGTGCACCAGAAATTGAGGTCGAATTATACCTGAATTATTAGTAAAAATCAGGTTTGTCAGGGATTAACTCGATTAACGTTCGATGGTGTAAAGAATATCCGCGCCCTGATATTCACCGCTTTCAGCCTTGATTTGCCATTTGTTCGAGATTTTATAACGTAGTGTCAGCGTGTTGAAGGCTTCGACCAGTCCAACGCCGTAGCTGACGTAAAGTCTGGGTGACAGATAACGACCGACTACCAGCGAAGCCTGATCGCCTTCATCACTGCTTTCCACGCGCATTTCATCCAGACCGAAGCGGTCTCCTATGGTCCTTGCCAGATGATCACCACTGGCCAGCCCCATCGCTAGTGCGGCTTTGGCCATCATCGCGCCTTCCTCACCTGAGGCATTTTCTATGGGTGCGCCCAGCAGCAGATAAGCGAGCGTGTCGGTCTGGCCCATGGCCGGAGTCGAAAATAGTTCCAGTCGAGGTTGTTTGAGGCTGCCTCTGACTTTAATACCAGCGGTGATGTTACCGACGTGGCGTACCGCTCGCATATCCAGGCCAGGGTTGGATGGCGAGCCACCAGTGAACAGTAGCCGTCCGAGTTCAATCTCGAGGCGCTGACCATAAGCTCGATAACGACCTTCAGGGATGCTGATTTCGCCGGTGGCTTTGGTGAGATATCCGGGTTTATCTTCCAGTAGAACGTTACCACTTAACCGGCCTTCAAAACCAAAACCATAAAAATGTACGCGCTCACCCAGCGCCAGTCGAATTCGGGTATCAAGCAACCACTTTTCTTCAGCGATCTTTTCACCGCCAATAATCACCGCGTCTTCTGAGGCGCGCGCTGCCGTGGTGATGTCTTTTGGTTGAAGTTTGGCCTGGGGGATATTGATATTACCGCGAACCTTAATCGACCTCTTTTTCTGCTCAATCTGTAAATCTGGTGTGACCACTATACGTGCCTCAGGGATCGCCGCGACTTCAAATTCACTGCCCTTGATACTGATTTCTGTGGGCCAGCCGTCGGCACTATTTAAAATGGTTTGCCCCTTGATGGTCAGATCACCATCACCTGAATGGGCGTTGAGCTGGAAGCCAAATTTGTCTAACCCCTGACTCTGACCATTCAGGACAAGTTTTGTAATGTTCAGGCCGAGTCTGGGTATCCGTAAAGAGCCATTGAGCAGCTGGACATCACTACTGACCAGGGGCTGAGCTAGCGTTCCGCCAGCGGAGAGATTCAGGGCAATTTCACCTTTAAGATCCTGCACCTCAGGTAGCAGGGCTTCGATCAAGCCCAGATCATGAACAGATAGATGTGCATCGGCAAGTAAACGCTGTTGCGGGTAGTTTAAAGTGAGTAACTGTGCCCCTGGTAATTCAGCTTTAAAATCGAAGTGGTCACCGTTACTCATAGCGATTTCTGCACTGCTATTAATGCCCTGTTCATCCATAGCGAAGACCATGGTGCCGCCGCGGTATGACCAAAGATCGCGTTCACCTTCCAGCAGTGGGTAACTGACCGTACCCGATGGTAGTTCGATCTTGCCTTGCCCCAGAAGTTGGTTGGGTGCAATAAAATGCAGCTCGGCACTGGTGTTTAGCTGGCCTTCAATTTTCAGGTCTGCTGGCAACCACGGGGAGAACTGCATCAGCGGTATTTCCATAGCATCAAGTTTTGCCTGCCAGTGTTTGCCCTGTCGTTGTAGTTTTATGCATACTTCGCTGTTTTTGTTCAGCAAACAGATAGGCTCGGCCTGAATAGTATTTTCAGCAACATCGAGGCTAGCTGGTGCCTTGAGTTGCCAGTGATAAAGCTGTTGATTGCTGAGTTCAACTTTTTCTAAACTTCCGTGCCAGCCCTGTGCATCAGTCTTGCCCTGAAGTTTAGCCAGGGCGGTGAGCTTTTCAGAAACTGCCCTGATCTCAATCTGTTGTCCAGCAGTGCTGATGTCCAGTGATTGCCACGGGTAGCCTGCAAGCTCCAGCGTCTGAGCGTTGAGATTTATATCAAGTGACTGCCAGCGGAATAAATCCAGACTCATTTTGGCGTCAAGAGAACCGATGTGATGATTCGACAGCGCCAGTGCCTGCGCCTTGATGGTCGCCTCAATGATTGGGCTTTCGCTCGATCCGCTAAGCTGGCCATTTGCATGGAACCGTCCCTGGGCCTGGGGGTGAAGTTCAGCCAGATTGTTGGTGGTAACAGACCAGTCCAGCTTCAGCACCTCAGCCACACGACCTTTTGCGTTGACTCGAGCTTCTCCTGAATGGAAGTCGAGCAGGGTTATGTCGATGCCATTATCGCGCCAGTTCAGCCTGCTCTGGAGTGAGACCGGAAAACCGCGTAATTCTCCTGTCAGCTGGGTGATATCGGCATCAGCAAGTAGTTGGCCATTTTCGAGTCGCCCCGTGATGTTCAGTTTTGCTTGCAGCTGGCCGAACCATTCCGGCCAGAGAATGCCAGGATTGATGTCCTTGGCATTAACCACAAGCTGCCAGTTGATCTGGTCGAGCAGATCGTTTACCTCGGCATCGAGGCTCAGTTGCCACGGGCTACGTAACTGCTGTTTCAGATGTGTGGTTTGCACATTACCGATCAGTTGACCATTGCCATCAATCGACGCGCCGGAGGGCAGTTTGACCTGCCAGTTCATTGCCAGCTCATGATGGTAGTCGTGTGTCGGCAGGAGCTCGCCTTTAATGTTCAGGCTGAAATCCTCGGTGCTGATACTGAGTTCTTTAATGTCGACTTTGCTCAACAACGTGCTGGCGTTGAGCCGGATCTGCTTTAAGTTGATGGTCTGTTCGTTCTGGCTGAAGTGAAAACCATCAATCTGCGCATCTTTGATCACCGTGCGCCAGGGCAGAAAAATCTCGGGCAGAATCGCAGGCTGGTCGGTTGGCGGCGTGTCCGACAGTACAATGTTGAGCGACCTGATGCGCACGGAGTCGATATCAATATTCGCAGCCAGCAGTGCGCCGGGATGCCAGTCGGCGCTGATATGCTCGGCCTTGATGGTCATCCCGTGCTGCTGAAATTCGACCTCTGCCAGTGTGATCGGGCCGATTAACGTGCCCTGCAGTGAGCCCAGACTCAGACCGGCGGGCAGGTAGGGTTCGGCTTGTTGATAGACCAGCCGCAGGCCGCTTTCGGTGGTCATTAGCCAGACTAGCAACGCCAGTGGCAGCAGTAGAACTAGCAACAGTAGACGCAGCCACCTCATAAATCTGGCCCTATATTAATATGCAACCGCCAGGGCCGGTCATCCTGGGTAATCGCGCTGGCCAGATCGACACGCACAGGTCCTACAGGTGATTTCCAGCGGAAGCCGAAGCCGGCACCCTGTTCCAGATCGTCTGACAGGCTGTCGATGGCATTGCCGCCATCATAGAATACAGCGATGGCCCATTTGTTACTGAAACTGTGTTCATATTCGATGCTGCCCACCATCAGATTTTTACCACCAACTACCAGATTATTCTGGTCTACCGGGCCGAGTGAATGGTAAGCATAACCGCGCACACTCTGTGCGCCGCCAGCAAAAAAACGTACCGAGGAGGGTAGCTGCTGAAACTCATCTGCCCAGATTCTACCCAGGCTGCCACGGCTGATGATGCGATTGTTCTCATTCAGAGAATTAATACCTTTGATACTGCCCTGAACTTGCGCAAAACTGGTATCAGATATCACTACTGTGTTGGCACCGCGCAGACCGATATCAAAACGCAGACCATCAAAGGTATTGATAAAGTCATTGCCCCATGTGCGACTCCAGTTGATGCCTGGCATCAGTAGCGTGGAGTCATTACTGACATTAGCAATAATGTAATCTTCCTGCTGGTAGTTCAGTGAGATGGATTCACGCCAATCGCCTTTGCCGCGTTTGAGGCTGGCACCGACGGTGCGTATGATGCTTTCACCGGTATCGGTGGTTTCTTTGACAACTCCCGCGCTGTAGACCATTTGATCGGTGCGTGGGTTGAGTACAGGCACGCGGTAATGTGCAGCGAGGTTATAACCTATTTCTGAAACACCAATGCCGGTGTCGAATCGGTGGCCTTTGGCATTCAGACGTGGTATTTCCCAGCTAAATTTGGTGCGTGCACCGGTGTCGGTACCGTAACCGAGACCGAAACTGTAACGATGGCGTTTGCGCGGGGTGAGTGCGACATTAACGGGAATTTCAAAACTTTCTGTCAGTGGCTCACCGGGCGAGACTTCGACGGTCTGAAAGTAGTCGCTGTCGTTGAGACTCTGTTGCAGGTCGATTAATGCATCCAGTGTGTAAGGCTCGCCGCTTTTGAAAGGGATGTAACGGCGTAAAAGATCGTCATCGAGCACATCCTGTTTTAGCAGTACTTCGCCGAAGTTATAACGGACACTGCCGTCGTAATCCAGGTGAACACGCGCTTCATAGACATTAAGATCAATCTCGACACGATGATCAATAAAACGGGTATTGAAATAGCCGCGTTCGTAGGCCAAATTGCTCAGGCTGAGTTTGATATTTTCATATTTGAGGTGATTGAAGGCATCACCTTTGTGCAACGGCAGGTTCTGAATGAGCTCCTGAAATTCAGGATCGTTTTGCATCGACTCGCTGATGGCAAAGGAAAATTCAGTAATGGGCAGAGGCGGGCCGGGATCAATGGCATAACTGGCCAGCCATTGATCGGCTGAAACCTGCACCAGTTCAGTGTTGATTACAGCGCGGTAATAACCAAAGGGCTGTAATGCACTGGCTATTTCCTGCGGGGCTTTTTTGTGCAGGCGGCGTAGCCGACCTTCGCTCATCAGGGCGTGTTCTTTTTGCTGTTCGATGCTTAGAAACAGGCGAACATTATCTTCCAGTAGTGGCTCAATACCACTGATATCAACATTGATGCTGACCTGCGCAAACAGCGTTGCGGGACAACAACAGGTCAACAGTACCAGCAGCATTTGCCGCGTTTTATACATTCCGTTTCCTTGCAATGAGATAAATAAAACTGACTCCGAACCCATTCTAGTATAAAAATGAGTCGCCCAGTGGACATGGATACATACTACGAGGGAAGCGAAAAGAGTTTGGTCTCTGAAATATGGAGAGACTTAAAAAGTTATTAAAATCTGGAGAGTAAAGATGGTGCCCAGAAGAGGACTTGAACCTCCACGACCATAAGGCCACTAGCACCTGAAGCTAGCGCGTCTACCAATTCCGCCACCTGGGCAAAGGTGTGTTTGGATCGTTAATCCGAGACAGGGCGCGACTTTACATGCTGCTTGTTTGGCTGTCAATTTGCTCGTGCTATATGAATATGTCTGTCTGGCGGTTACAATTCCCGCCCATGAATGTAAAAAACATAAAAACACAGGTAATAAGATGAAATTAGGCTCGAAAATCAGGTCATTAGCCAAGTTAGTAGTTAATTCGATAAGTAAATCTAAAGCTGAGGTTAAGACTGAGCCGAAAGCTAAGAATAAAAACAAAAACAGATCAAATTCCAAAAATAGATCAGATTCTAATAACAAAACTAAGACTGATGTTAAGAAGAAATCCCGATCACGTCGTGGCCGTGGCAAAAAGCCTGATAATAAATCAAAGCCGGAGAAATCTAAAAGCGGCAAGATAGTTGATCCTGAGGCCAAGAAGGAAGCGGGTCGATATGACAATCCTATTGCCAGCCGTCAGTTGATTTTAGATTTGATCAATCATCACGATGCAATGACGATGAAGGAATTGCTGGAAAAGCTGGATATGCATACGGATGACCAGTATGAGGCTCTGCGCCGTCGTCTGCGTGCCATGGTGCGTGATGGCCAGCTGGTGCAAAACCGACGTGGTGGATATCTGTCGGTGGATGAGGAAGATTTGATTCGTGGCCGTGTGATTGCACATCCTGATGGTTTTGGTTTTCTGGTGCCTGAGGAAGGTGGCGATGATCTATTTATGAGTGCCAAGCAGATGCGCACTTTGTTGCATGGTGATCGCGCTGTAGTTCAGGTTGCAGGTGTTGATCGTCGTGGCCGTCGTGAAGGTTCTGTGGTCAGTATTATTGAACGTGCGAATCACTTTCTGGTTGGAAGTTTGTCTGATGACAACGGTATTTATTCAATGAGACCGGATAACAAACGCCTGACCCAGGATGTTTTCATACCGGCCGCTGATCTGGCAGGCGCCGAGGACGGGCAGATCGTAAAAGTCGAGATTACCCAGCAGCCTACCTTTAAGAAGAAGATGATGGGCAAGGTTGTCAGTGTGATTGGTGATGAAACCGATCCGGGTATGGAAATTGAAATTGCGATTCATAACCATGGCTTGCCTAATGAATGGCCGGATGAGGTGCTTGCTGAGTCGTCAAAATTGGGCGAAGAAGTTAGAGAAGAAGATAAAGAAGGCCGCGTTGATTTACGTGCGACACCGTTGGTGACTATCGATGGTGAAGATGCACGTGATTTTGATGATGCCGTTTACTGTGAACCTTCGGGTACCGGTTGGCGATTATTGGTGGCGATTGCTGATGTTGCTCATTATGTACAGCCAGACTCTGCACTAGATACCAATGCCTATGATCGTGCGACTTCGGTGTATTTCCCTGGTCGTGTTATTCCTATGTTGCCGGAAGAAATTTCCAACGGCCTGTGTTCGCTGAATCCTGATGTTGATCGCCTGTGTATGGTTTGTGAGATGCAGATTGATGAAAATGGCGAGATTGCAGGCCAGAAATTCTACGAAGCCGTTTTCCGTTCACATGCGCGTTTAACTTATGATCAGGTCGCCGAGGCGGTGGTTGAGAAAACACCAGAAGCGCGTGAAAAACTGAGTGCTGTGCTGCCGCATCTTGAAGAGCTTTACATTTTATTCCATGCCTTTATGAAAGCACGCACCAAACGCGGTTCGATTGAATTTGATTCAACAGAAACTAAAATTACTTTCACCGACGATAAACGTATCGAAAATATCAAACCTTTCGTTCGTAACGATGCCCACAGAATTATTGAAGAGTGTATGATTGCGGCTAATGTCTCGGCAGCAAAATATATTCTGAAAAATGAATTGCCCGCTTTGTACCGTGATCATGATCGTCCTGATGATGACAAGATCGAAGATTTGCGTGGTTTCCTGAGTGAGCTTGATTTAACGTTGGGAGAGCCGCAGAAAAATATTTCTTCGCTGGATTACGCTGTATTGACGGAACACCTAAAAGAAAGAGAAGACAAACATCTGGTACAAACCTTATTGCTGCGTTCTTTGAAGCAGGCGGTTTATAAGGCGGAGAATACTGGTCACTTTGGTCTGGCTTTAACTGCGTATGCGCATTTCACTTCACCAATTCGTCGCTACCCCGATCTGTTAGTGCACAGAGCGCTGAAACATATTATTCATAAAAGAAAGAAAAGCGAGTTCATCTATGATCAGGCTCGCATGGCGTCTATGGGTGAACATTGTTCAAACAACGAGCGTCGTGCTAACGAAGCAACACGTGATGCTGAATTCGCACTGAAATGCGATTACATGATGGATAAGATTGGTCAGGAATTTACCGCACATGTGACTGCGGTAGTTTCATTTGGTTTGTTTGTTGAGCTGGATGATTATTATGTAGAAGGTTTGATTCATATCACCAGTCTGCCTAAAGACTATTATCATTTCGATCCAATTCAGCATCGTCTTCAGGGCGAAAGCAGAGGCATGGAATTCCGCCTGTGTGATCCGGTCACAGTACGTGTTACCAATGTCGACAGAGCTGAAAGACGTATCGATTTTGAGCTGATAAAGAATACCTTAGGCGAATCGGTCGAGGATGAGTAAGAACGAGTTAATCTATGGTATTCATGCCGTAGAGTCTGCACTAAATCATCGACCCGAAGGTGTTTTACAGCTTTGGGTAATACAGGGACGTAGCGATAACCGCATTAATGGCCTGCTGACACTAGCTAAAAAAGCTGGCGTTTCCGTACAGGCTATCTCAGCAGATAAAATGAAAAAAAAATGTGATGATGGTAGTCATCAGGGCGTAGCGGCTGATTTACGTGTTATGAAAACAAAGCAGACGGCGTTGGAAGATATCGTAAGCAAACA
>JAOUKV010000036.1 GCA_029882355.1 Gammaproteobacteria bacterium
CTTTAACAGCATTGATATTGGCATCAGGAACAAGACGGGCACCGCGGGAGGCGGTAACTGTCTGTTCATCAAGACCAGCAGTGGTTACATCGACGCCCGCCCTAACAAGCAAGTCGGTGATAGTAATCGCTTCAAGTTCTTCACAACCCTGAGCAAGTGGTACCAGTGCACGTGACATGGCTTTCATTACCTCGTAATTCAAGTAGTTTTGATACCGGGACTATTTCAATACCGTTTTCAGCCAGTTTTTTTAAATTTTGCTTTAGGAAAGAGAGCGTTGTCGGGTGAGGATGCGCGATGGCAATGGCATAGCCTTTCTTTTTAGTGATTTCGATAAAACGATCAAACTGTTTGCGAATGGTTTCGGGCTTGAAATCAGGATCAAGAAAAACATCACGTGTAAGATTAGGTACCTGATGGTTATTGGCGGCCTCACTGATGACGGATTTATTGCTGGTCAGGCTATCAATAAAGTATAAATTCTCGAGATTAGATACTTCTGCCATTAACCAGTCCATATGGCCTGGATGTTGGGTTAAAAGGCTGCCCATGTGAGAATTGATGCCGCTTATATAAGGCACAGATGCAATGTTTTCTTTCAGGTGTTGTTTGAACTGCTTATGCGTCATGTGCAGTTTGAGCGTGCCGGGAGAGGATTTGTGGTATTCAACTGATTGTAAAGGCAGGTGCAGCATTACCTCTTTATTGTTGTGATGGGCCTGAGTCGCTAGTCGACTAGCAAATTGGGTTTGAGGCAGAATGGCTAGTGTGATTGCCGCCGGAAAGTTGATGATGGTTTGACCATGTTCATAGTTATTGCCAAGGTCATCAATAATGATGCTGGCGATTCTGCCTGCTTGCGAGCTTGGGCAAAAAACAAGTAATAAAAAAGTAGTTAAAAAATGCCCGGCATGTTTTTGAATATAACCGGGCATTCAGGTAGCTTATAAGGATTTGTGGCTAAGAATATCAAGTCCCTTTAGCAAGGTCAGTGCTTCATGTAGCTGATAGTCTTCGGTGGCCAGAACCTTCTTGTTTTTACCGTTCTCTTCCTCGGCCTGATTTTCCTTTTCGATTTCCTCATCAGTTTTATTTGGATTAGTGATGTGGTTACCAAGGTCAGATTCTTTTAAGCGAGAGATTTTGTCAGTGTCAGCTTCTGTGACCTTGAGTTCATCGAGTAAAATATCAGGAGTAATGCCTTCGCCCTGTATGGAACGACCAGCGGGAGTGAAGTAACGAGCCGTGGTGATTTTAACGGCGCCGCCACTACGTAATTCCTGAATGGTTTGAACAGAGCCTTTGCCGAAAGATTTGCTGCCCATAACAACAGCGCGATGGTGATCCTGTAGCGCGCCTGCCACAATTTCAGAAGCAGAAGCAGAGCCGCCATTAATTAAGACAACAATAGGAGCGTTATTCATTACATCGCCGGGTTTAGCATTGAACTCAAATTTTGAATTTTCGATGCGACCCTCTGTGTAAACCAGTTTGCCTTTATTGATGAACATGTCTGAAACATCGGCGGCAGCATTTAGTACACCGCCAGGGTTATTGCGTAGATCAAGCACCAGGCCCTTGAGGTCATTGCCAAACTCTTTTTTCAGTGAATTAATGGCCTTGAGTAAATCCTTGGGTGTTTTTGACTGGAAGTTGGAGATGCGTACATAGCCAAAACCTGGCTCAAGCATGCGATTTTTAACACTGTCTACTTTGATGATGGCACGGGTGACTACAATCACCAGTGGTTTGTCTTCGCCTTTGCGTACAATGGTGAGTTCGATATCGCTACCGGGTTTGCCGCGCATGATCTTAACGGCATCATTTAAGCTCATACCTTTTACTGATTTATCATCAAGGCGTACTACTAAGTCACCGGATTTGATGCCAGCTCTGAAGGCTG
This sequence comes from Gammaproteobacteria bacterium, assembly GCA_029882355.1. Taxonomy (GTDB): domain Bacteria; phylum Pseudomonadota; class Gammaproteobacteria; order SZUA-229; family SZUA-229; genus LH-M37. The sequence continues at coordinate 1,904 of JAOUKV010000036.1, forward strand.
GGGTATCATCAATAGGTGAGATGACTTTTACAAAACCATCTTCCATTCCTACCTGAATACCCAAACCACCAAATTGACCGGTGGTGCCAATCTTTAATTCTTTGTATTCATCTGGATTGAGGTAGGTTGAATGGGGGTCCAGGCCTGACAGCATGCCTTTGATGGCATTTTCTAGTAAAACTTTGTCTTCAACATTTTCAACGTAATCAGATTTAATGCGTGAAAAAATATCTGAAAGGTTGCGTAACTCATTAAGAGGCAGTCCATTAGAGACTTCCTTAGTAGCGAATACACTGCCGGTAATTGAAGCTGAAACACCTATTAGAATGCCTAGTGTTAATAGCAGCGCGGTCTTAAATTGTTTGCTCATTAAAAAACTCCGTGCATGAGGGGCCGGTTATTGGTTTGTAGAGATAAAATATGTCTAAAGTGTGTATGCATTGGGTCAGACTATAACACTGTTGGAGCGGATGTTAATCGCTGGGTTCCCATTGAGTGGTATGAATTGTAGCAATATTGCGACTAACTGGACAGATTATGTCGTGCTTTATGTGAGCACCATCGATAAGGGTCAATGGGCTTGCCGCGGGAGCGAATCTCAAAATAGAGTCCGGGATCCGGTTGCCCGCCACTGTCTCCAGTGGTGGCGATTACCTCGCCTGCGGTAACCCAGTCACCGGCAAGTTTGAGCAGTGATTCATTGTGACCATAAAGACTCATATAGCCATCACCATGATCGACGATAATGATGAAACCATAGCCTTGCAACCAGTCTGCAAAGGCGATTCGGCCATGACTGACGGTGCGTACGGGTGTACCGTATGGTGCGCCAAGGAGTATGCCGTTCCATTTAAGATCGCCCTTATTTCTGCTTTGGCCATAACGGGCAAGAAATGGTCCTTGAACGGGCCAGGGTAATAGTCCTTTTTGTTGTTTGAAGGGTTTGTTTTGATTGGGTGCTGCTGGGATGTCGGCCAATAATTGACCAAGTGAGCGTAATAGATCTTCAATTTTATTGCGGCTGGTTTCAAGTCCGGTCAGGGTTTGTTCCTGATTTTTAATTTTTTCATTGAGCTGAGCGAGTAGTTGATTACGTTTGAGTCTTTGTTTTTGTAGGGCGCGTTTTTGGGTTTTTCGGTTTTGCAGACTAGTTTGTTGAGAGCTAAGGCTTTGTGAAAGATCCAGTTCCTGTTTTTGCTTGCTTTCTATGGTGGTAATAAATTGTCTAATTTCACTTTCACGTGCTCTATTTAGATATTCAAAATAAGCCTGTATGCGCCCCATTTCAGAAGGATCCTGTTGATTTAACAGCATTTTCATATTTTGATGTGTGCCAAGTGCATAAGCCGCTCGAAGCTGTTCAGCAAGGACAGACTTTTGCTTTTGTAATCGCTGATTGAGCAAAGCAAGATTCTTTTTCAGCTGCGTAATGTGTGTATTGAGTTTGTTTATTTTATTTTCGGTTTTGACTAGGATTTTGGCGTTATCACTGATGTCACCTTCTAGTTTTTGAAGTTCAGTGAGGGTGTGGCCTCGATGGCTGCGAGTGTCCTTCAAATGCTCCTGAATTTTAAGAATGCTTTGTTGTAATCGGTCTAGTTTTTGGTGATAGACAGGGATTTCTGAGGGCTCATCTGCGTTTGATGTAACTGGTTGATAAAATAAGAAAAACAGTAAAATAAAGCGTGAAAAAAGCAGTTTTTTGATGTGCATAGCGACAGTAGTGAGTATGTTTTTAAAGGGAAAAAACAGAGCCTATGGTGATTTTAATGGTTATTTTCTATATTTAATATGTTCGGTGCTTTTTTTATAAAAAATGTGTATTATTGTATTGGTTATTAATTATATAGTTATAGATCAACATAGAGGTTAAGGAAACGCATGAGTGTAAATTTGGAAGACCCATTATTAATGACTCGAGAAGAGGATATTAACCGTGCTTCACGTTCTCTTAAAGCGATGTCGCATCCACTTCGTTTAAAAATACTTTGCACGTTGGCGGATAAAGAAGTCAGTGTACAGGATATTGTTGATGCAGTGGGTACCTCGCAAAGCAATATCTCCCAGCATCTGGCTATTTTGCGTGACAAAGGTATTCTGGCATCACGAAAGGAGGCTAACAAAGTCTTTTATCGAGTTGGAGATACGAGAACATTGCGTTTGATTGGGATGATGCAGGAAGTATTCTGTTCTGCTGCACAAAAAATGGGCGACTAAGAAAGCGACAATATTATGAATATGGAACAGATGTTTGAGTTTGTAGGTAATCATCCTTTTCTCTGGATGGGCTTTGCCACTGTATTGGTGATGCTAATTAAGTCCGAGTACGAGTCACGGACCAATCAATCGGTACATATTAACCCCATGAATGCGATTCGCCTGATCAATAATAATGATGATGCGCTAATCATTGATGTACGTACCAGTGCTGAATTTGGAAAAGGGCATATTAGAGGTGCACGCAATATGCCGCTATCAACGCTTAAGGATAAGCTGGATAGTCTTTCGCAAAATAAAGATGCGGCGATTCTTGCCTATTGTAATAGTGGCGCTACATCAAGCAGTGCCTGTCGAGTGTTATCACGGGCGGGCTTCAGTAATGTTCATAATGTGGCTGGTGGCATAAATGCATGGCTGGAAGCAAAGCTACCAATAACAACAAAATAAATTTAATTTGGCACATATACTTAAAGTGTATTTCATAACAGGATTAATATGACAGAAGAAAATAAAGCAGCAGCTGAGCAACAGTTTGCTATTCAGAAAATTTATTTAAAAGATGTTTCATTCGAATCACCGAATGCGCCGACCGTTTTTGCTGATGGTGAGTGGAAACCAGAGGTTAATGTTCAGCTAAATAGTTCTAATCAAGTGATTGGCCAGGATGTCTATGAGGTAGTTTTAAATATTACAATTACGGCTAAGCAAAATAACAAGACGGCTTTTCTTGTTGAAGTAAAGCAAGCAGGTTTGTTTACCTTGTCGGGTTTTCCAAAAGAAAATATTGAAGGTATGCTGGGCGCGTACTGTCCAGAAACATTGTTTCCGTTTGCTAGAGAAGCAGTGGCCGATTTTGTTAATAAAGGTGGATTTCCTCCATTGATACTAACGCCTATTAATTTTAACGCGATATATACGCAGCAAGTGCAGCAGCAACAGGCTGCGGCTGCGGCTCAGGACACGGCACATTAGTTAATGATAGTTGATAACCAGCAGTGCACCGGACCGGTTACTGTTTTAGGTGCGGGTTCCTGGGGTACGGCACTGGCCATACATATGGCCAGTGCCGGATTGCAAGTGACTTTGTGGGGTAACGAGCCAGAGCATATGGCGAGCCTGCAGCAGCACCGTTGTAATCAGCAGTTCCTTCCAGATATTGTCTTTCCTGAGAAATTAAAAGTGCAGGCTGATTTGGAGCAGGCGCTGCAATCGGCAAGCTGGATTTTGCTGGCAATTCCCAGTTACGCTTTTCGTTCTTTTTTGTCTAAAGCTTCTCCTCTGATTGATAAAGATACCGCCGTAACCTGGGCTAGCAAGGGCCTCGAAGAAGGCACGGGTAAATTATTGCATCAGGTGCTTCAGGAAGAATTACCGCAATGTTCAAGACTAGCGGTTATTTCCGGGCCTACTTTTGCTCGAGAAGTGGCGTTGGGTATGCCTACGGCTATTACGGTTGCATCTGAATCTGAAGTGTTGGCGAAAGACATTAGTCAGTGTCTACATCACGGTAACTTTCGCGCTTACACCAGCAATGATGTCATCGGTGTTGAATTAGGTGGTGCATTGAAAAACGCCCTGGCAATTGCATCGGGAATTGCTGATGGTTTGGGTTTTGGTGCCAATGCCAGAGCAGCGCTGATTACGCGTGGGTTGGCTGAGTTAATGCGTCTGGGCGTGACCATGGGCGGTAGTCAGGAGACCTTTATGGGATTGGCTGGCATGGGGGATCTGGTTTTGACCTGTACTGATAACCAGTCACGTAATCGCAGAATGGGCTTGAAGCTGGCAGAAGGCCTGTCGAAAGAAGAGATAAGAGTTGAAATTGGTCAGGAGATAGAAGGTGTAAGGACGGCGCGAGAAGCCATGAATTTAGCGAAAAAATTTCAGGTAGAGCTGCCAATTATCGAACAAGTGTATAAGGTTTTATATGAAAATCTTTCTCCACAGGAAGCGGTGAAGCATTTGTTAGAAAGGAAGCCCACCGCTGAACTACACTAGTGCTTTTAATTGCTAGCCTAGTCCCTTAAAGCCTGTTTGTCGTAAAGCCTCGTACACAACGATTGCTGCTGTATTAGATAAATTCAGGCTGCGACTATTTTCCAGCATGGGTAATCGAAGTATATTCCCCTGAGCTAAGCTATCAAGATAGTTCTGTGGCAGGCCCCGTGTTTCAGGGCCGAATACTAATGAGTCTCCTGCGGAATAGCTTATATCGCTGTAATTTTTTCTGCCGCGAGTTGATATGGCATAGATTGAGCCGGTTTCAGCTAATTTTGGTACCAATACTTCGAGTGAGGCGTGGCTTTGTACATCCGCCCATTCATGGTAATCCAGCCCGGCGCGACGGAGTTTTTTATCGTCGAGATCGAAGCCTAGTGGCTCGATAAGATGTAAGTGGCAGCCCGTATTGGCACATAATCGAATTATGTTGCCTGTATTCGGCGGAATTTCTGGTTGATATAAGACAATATTGAACATGTTGGCTAGTTTATCGGTAGTTGAAGCTAATCGCATCAAGTTTGATCTTACTTGCTCTTTTTACAGAGTTTTTTAGTATTTATTTTTGCTATAGTAGTAACGCAAGTAATTTATAAAATCAGATGTGCAGAAATGAGTAAATTGGAATTAAATTCAAAAATGGAAGCAGAGCTTAAACAAAAACAACAAGCAACAATGCTACTTGTTGATGATGATCCGCTGATTGTAGAAAGCTTAGGTTTTTTATTGGGTAAGCATTATCAGGTCGTCGTTGCCGATTCAAGAGCAAAGGCAGCTAAATTATTGGCAGAAATGGATGAGCGTCCAGCCATTGCATTGATTGATTTAGGTTTGCCGCCTTATCCTCATAAGCCCGATGAGGGTTTTGCTTTGATCAGGGAATTGTTGGCGCAGTCAGGAGATATGAAAATACTGGTGTTATCCGGCCAGGATAATGACGTTAATATCCAGCACGCGCTGACTCTTGGAGCAGTAGATTTTATAGCCAAGCCTGCCGATCCTCAATTATTGTTGACACGATTACAGCACCATTTGCGGTTGCGCGAAGTAGAACAGCAACGTGCCACCGAGACAGATAATTCAATTATCGGTGAAAGTGCTCCTATAGAAGTGATTCGGCAACAAATTCAGCAGTTTGCTGATTCACCATTTCCCGTATTGATTCAGGGAGAGTCCGGTACCGGTAAAGAGATGATCGCCAAAGCTGTTCATGAGCAAAGTCAGCGTCGATTGGAGCCGTTTATGGCTATCAATTGCGCAGCTATAGCACCCGAGCTACTGGAAGCGCAGTTATTCGGGCATCGTAAGGGCGCTTTTACCGGGGCGGTGCAGGGGCATAAAGGTTTCTTTATCGAAGCTGGTCAGGGTACTTTGTTGTTAGATGAGATTGGCGAATTACCGCTGCCACTACAAGGCAAATTATTGCGTGTTATCGAGAGTGGAGAATTTTATCGTGTTGGCGATACCCAGCAGTTGACATCGCGGGCACGCATTGTTGCTGCCACAAATAAAGTATTGCGCGATGAAGTAGCAGAGGGGCGTTTCAGAGCAGATCTTTATCATCGTTTGAGCATTCTTAATGTGAATATGCCACCATTGAGGGAGCGCAATGGCGATAGTTTTCTTTTGCTTGATCATTTTTTATCTACTTATGCCGATTCGGTGATGCCATTTTCCCTTGATGATGATGCTCGGAAACTGTGGCAGAGTTATGCCTTTCCCGGCAATGTTCGTGAATTGCGGAATATCGTCATTCGATTGGGAACGAAGTTCCCAGGAGAGAAAATCACTCGTTCGATACTGGAAAATGAGCTGGAGACGCAGTTGTCTGCTAGTGACTTGTCGGAGGCCAGTCATGTGCTGAGTGATGAGTTTATCAAGCAAAAATTAATATCGGGTGAGTTTTCACTGGATGAGTTATTGAGTGAAGTAGAAAGTCGGTGTATCAGAATCGCACTGGAGATAAATAATAATAAAGTCAGTAAAGCAGCGGATGCATTACAGGTAAATCGAACAACGCTATACAGCCGCGTTCAGAAGTTAGGGAAACTATAGCCATGTATCAGGGACATTTTGGCTTGGAAAGGCCTCCCTTCAAAATAACGCCAGATACCAGTCTGTTTTATGAGGGTAGTCAGCGTGGAGCAGCATTGGAAGCATTGATGTATGCAGTTTCCAGCGGCGAAGGCATTATCAAGGTGGTTGGTGAAGTCGGTAGTGGCAAAACTATGCTGTGCAGGATGCTAGAGGTTCGCCTGAAGGATAAGGTTGACGTTGTATATATTGCGAACCCGAGTTTGTCACCGGATAACATATTGCATGTTATTGCTCATGAGTTAGGTTTGAATGTAGATAGTGAGAGTAACAAGCTGGATGTCATGCAGCAGCTGCAAGCCTATTTGCTGAAAAAACATGCCGATAATCAACAGGTCGTGTTGTTTGTTGAGGAAGCGCAAAGCATGCCCATAGATACACTGGAAGAAATACGGTTGCTGAGTAATTTAGAAACCGAGCACAGCAAATTATTACAAATGGTTTTATTTGGTCAGCCTGAATTGGACGAGAAGCTGGCACAGGTGCATATTCGTCAATTGAAAGAGCGAATCACTCATAGTTTTTATCTCGACCCTTTTCCTCCCAAAGATACGCTCGAATATCTTAATTTTCGTTTACGTAGCGTAGGTTACCGTGGGCCGGATGTTTTTAATCAGAAAACGGCCAATGCCATCAAGAAATATTCAGGTGGGTTAACGCGCCGAATCAACATTCTGGCAGATAAGGCGTTAATGGCCTCGTTTTCTGAGGGCGGACATGAAGTGACGATAAAGCATGTTCGCGCGGGCGCGGTTGATAGTGATTTTAGAAAGAAGCACGATCTGCGTTTATGGTTGGTCACCTCGTCAGTTTTAGTCGCTTTACTGTTGGCCGTTTGGTTGGGCATGTTGATTGCTCAGCCAGAGGGCAATAATCCAGCTGGGCAGATTGGACAGGCAGAAATCGGAGCTATGGCAGTTACCCCACCAGTTCGTGCTATAAAAGAAGAAGTTGCCATTAATACAGAAATAAATAGCCCGTTAGACATGCGGCTAAAGGCAACAGAACGCTGGCTAGATAGGGTGGCAGATAGTCGTTACAGTATACAATTGTTCGTAACACGTCTTGTGGACGCTGCCGGGGTAGAGGGGTTCTTACAGGAGCTTCCAGAAATACTTGATTTTGAACAGGTATACATCTATGAGATAGTGATAGATGAAGTCGATATGTATAGTGTGCTTTATGGTGATTTTGCCTATCGTCAGGAAGCACAGGAAAGACTACGTAATTTGCCAGTGGGGCTGAAGAATAGCCAGCCATTTCTAAGACGGCTCAGTGCCATACGTAAAGATTTATTAGTAAAAAAATAAGTGTTGAGAAAGCAGGCTTAGGGAAAAAGTCTCAGTAAATAAAATATGGGTGAGTAAATGAGAACAAAAATTAAGAATGGTCTAGTTTCAGGGTTATTGCTACTACTAGCTGCATGTGGCGCGAGCAATCCTCCCGTTATTTCAGAAGGGCATTTAGATGGTGATGTTGCTGCATCATCCGAGGATATACCGAAGCCAGTCATTGAAGCACCAGTCTTGCCAGAGCCTGAGTTGAGGCCGAATCTCGAAACTTATACCGTGGTCGTCAACCAGGTGCCAGTGCGTGAGTTACTGTTCTCTATGGCCAGAGATGCCAAATTAAACCTCGATATCGACAATGAAATATCCGGTAAGGTAACGATGAATGCCATCGATCAGACCTTGCCACAAATTCTGGAACGTCTAACCCGTCAGGCAGCAATTAATTACACGCTGGAAGACGATACTTTACACATCCGCGTCGATAAGCCTTATTTGCATTTGTACAATGTAAATTATCTGAATATGGCTCGCCTGAGTAAAGGCAGTGTAGAGGTCTCAACAGAAATAAGTTCGACCGGAACAAAGGAAGGTTCATCTGGTGGCGGCAACAGTTCCAGATCAGAAGTTGAAAATGTTTCAGATAATGAATTCTGGAAAACATTGATAGTCAATTTTGCCGGGATCATTGGTGAAGAGGCAAAGGCGGATAAGGCTGGCGGTAGCCAGAACATTATTGTAAATCGTGAAACGGGTATTGTCGGAATTCGGGCAACTTTCCGTCAGCATCGCCAAGTTCAGGGATTTCTGGATCGTGTGGTTGGCAGCGCGCAGCGTCAGGTAATGATTGAAGCGACGATTGCCGAAGTTACGCTGAGCGATCATTATCAGGCAGGTATTGATTGGTCAATGATGAAAGTTGATGGCCTGGGTAACATTGATAGTGTAAGTCAGAGTTTGTTGGCGGGTAATCTGGGTGCAACGCCATTCTTCCAGTTGACCGGTAACAATAGCAATAGCTCAGGTGATAATACAACTGCCACACTCAAAGCACTAGAAACATTTGGTGATGTAAAAGTTTTGTCCAGCCCTAAAGTGATGGCTATCAATAATCAAACCGCGATGTTGAAAGTGGTTGATAGTGAAGTGTATTTTTTGATAGACGTTGAAAAAGGAACCATAGTTGATGGCGTTCTTAGTCCAGGAACAATCACGACCAATATCCATACTGTACCGGTTGGTTTTGTTATGTCGGTAATGCCTTATGTTGATGAAAATGATGTGGTAACGCTGCACGTACGTCCAACTATTTCACGTATTATCGGCAGGGCAACTGATCCTAACCCAGCGCTGGCACAAGAAGGGATTGTAAATGAGGTACCAATTATACAAGTCCGTGAAATCGAATCAGTGTTAAAAGTGAATAATGGCGACACCGCTGTGATTGGTGGGCTGATGCAAGATCAAATTAATAAAAAACAAAGCGGCGTTCCCATACTATCGAGCATTCCTTTTATTGGTGCATTATTTTCATTCCAGGATGACGAGCATGTTAAATCTGAGCTGGTCATCTTTATACGCCCCGTTGTTGTGCATGATGCTAGCCTGACTGGTGATTTAAAAGAGTATCAGAAATATTTACAGGGCGATGTAGTTGCTACCCCTGAGCAGACTGAGTAATTTGGGATTGCCATGAGCCTGTTATTAGATGCATTAAAAAAGGCAGAGCAAGACAAGCAGAAAGCTCGTCAGGCAGAAGAGACTGTGACGGAAAATGGCGCTCAGTTATCTGAGCCAGAAGTAGTTGCAGATGAACTAATAGTTCAAGCTCCATCTGAGCAGCTTGAAAGTGTCAATAAAGATGACTTGAAAGAGTTAGAGTTGACCATAGATGGCACATCTGAAGAGAAGGAAGAATTAGAGTTACCCGATTCAGTACCTGAACTGGCTAAACCGGTAGATTCTGCATTGCCCGGATTAGAGAGAAATGCTGCGACCAACTTCACAGTTTCTGACGAAGCGCTACAGTTGTTGATTCACAAAACCAACAAAAAATACTACCAAACTCAGAGAGCCATTTGGGGTGGCTTGTTATCTGTCGCAGTAATAATTTTAATAATGACAGGTACTTATTATTACCTTGGAATGTTAGAAGAAGTTGATTCGCTGGAGCGTAAGCATAAATTAGCGATGCGCTCTGTACAAATGGAGGTGTCTGAATCAGGTCAGGCTGCATTAGCTATTGAATCACCAAAATCAGCGGAGGTGATTCAAGCGTCACAGAATAATGTAAAGCAGAAACAAGCAGTTGTCCAAAAGTCTTTCGTCAGGGCTGACAAACCTTCAGTAAAAGTGTCGGAGGTTAGGCGTGAATTTTCAATTAAAAAAACAAATGCAGAAGATCCAATAAATTCTTTGCTCAGAGAGGCATGGTTAGCTTATAACAAGGCGGACTATTCAACGGCCAGCGGTGCTTATGAAAAGGTGTTAAAGCGAGAGGCGAGAAATCGTGATGCGCTGCTTGGTATGGCTGCTGTTGCAGTTAAATTAGCAGATTATGAAAAGGCGAAAGCCAGCTATCAGTTGTTAATAAAGCTTGATCCACGTGATCAGGTGGCAGTATCAGCAATGACCAATCTCGATAAATTATCTGCTAGTTCACAAGATGAAAGTAAGCTCAAATTTATGTTGCAACAGCAACCCACCGCTACACACCTGAATTTTGCATTGGGGAATTATTACGCTACGAAAGGTAAGTGGCCTGAAGCTCAAGCTGAATATTTTAAAGCCTGGCAAGGAAATAGTGACAACGCTGATTATATTTATAATTTGGCAGTCAGTCTTGATCAGTTAGGGAAAAGTAATCAAGCGCTTAGATTTTATAAAGAAAGCCTGGTCTACGCGAACAATAAAAATATAAGTTTTTCAAAGTCTGAAGTTGAGAAACGTATAGAACGGATTTCGGATAAGTAGTCATAATGGATTCAATAGATAAAAAACAGAGAAAATTATTTGGTGAGCAACTCGTTGAAAAGGGTCTTGCTAGCGCTGATCAGATAGAGATTGCATTAACCGAGCAAAAGAAAACTGGCCGCCTGATTGGTGAGATTCTAGTTTCACTGGGCTTTGTCTCAGAATCTGTGATGAGAGATGTGCTCGGACAGGTTCTTGGTATCAGCAGTATAGATCTAAACTCAGTCGTGCCAGATTCTCTGGCGCTTCAGTTGGTTCCAAAAGATATTGCTGAGCGTCATGTGGTTGTTCCCATTAGTTACAACCCGGAAACACAGCACCTACGACTGGCAATGAAAAATGCATCAGATTTACAGGTGCTTGACCGGGTACATGCGCTGGTCGGTCGAAAAGTTGAAATTACACCTTACGTTTCAGGTGAGGGTGAAATCAAGAGAGCGATAGATCAGTTCTATGGATATGAACTATCTGTTGATGGCATTCTGCATGAGATTGAGACAGGTGAAATAGATTACCAAAGTCTCGATACGGTTAAAGATGAGTACAGTCAGCCATTAGTTAGATTGGTTGATGCGATTTTAGCCGATGCAGTGAAACGCGATTCATCTGATATTCATTTTGAACCAGAAGAAGGTTTTTTGCGATTACGTTATCGCATAGACGGCGTGTTAAGACAGATACGAAGTCTGCATAAAGATTATTGGTCGGCTATTGTTGTGCGTCTTAAGGTCATGTCTGGAATGAATATTGCGGAGACAAGAATTCCACAAGATGGACGTTTGAGTTTGCAGGTACAAGGTCATCGAGTCGATTTTCGTGTTTCTGCTCAGCCAACAACGCACGGTGAAAATATTGTTCTTCGTGTACTAGATAGAGCGAAAGGCATCGTGCCACTCGAAGAACTTGGCCTGCATTCCGATACATTAAATTCCTTAAAAATGATGATGGCACGTCCCGAGGGAATAATCCTGGTGACGGGTCCAACGGGTAGTGGTAAGACAACGACGCTATATTCAATGTTGAATTATGTGAAGTCTGAAGAAGTCAATATTATGACGCTGGAGGATCCGGTGGAATACCCTGTCGATATGATTCGGCAAACATCAATCAACGAAGTTGCAAGAATGGATTTTGCCAATGGTATTCGCTCCATGATGCGCCAGGACCCCGATATTATCCTGGTTGGTGAGGTGCGTGATGAGGATACTGCTGAAATGGCATTTAGAGCAGCAATGACCGGTCACCAGGTATTGACCACGTTGCATACTAATTCGGCAATTGGTGCTATACCGCGATTACTGGATATAGGTGTGCTGCCCGATATTATGACAGGAAATATTATTGGCATAATCAGTCAACGTTTAATACGTGTACTGTGTAAGCATTGTAAAAAAGAAACAATGTCAGATGTGGTAGACAGTAAATTATTAAAGGTAAATGAGCCGGTTAGAATTTATGAGCCAGCTGGTTGCGAGCATTGTGACAACACTGGTTATAAGGGTCGAATTTCAGTTATAGAGGCTTTAACGATTGGCGCTGAACTGGATGAGTTGATTGCAAAAAGAGCAACGTTGGGTGAATTAAAGAATTGCGCTCTACGTTCAGGTTATAAAACACTGGCTGATGATGCGATAAGGGTTGTCATGGAAGGGCTGACTTCATTGCAGGAAGTATCACGTGTAATCGATATGACGCAACGACTGAAATAATATGCCCGATTATAAATTCAAAACTATTGATCAGGTTGGCAAGGTTCGTAGTGACAGCATGATTGCCAGTAACCCTATGGAGCTGGAAAAGCGTTTAAACAGCATGGGTTTTGATTTGCTGAGTTATGACGAGCGAGCAAAAGCTGCTGGCTCAATATTTGGAAGAAAATCGATTACTAGAAGGGAGCTGATTAATTTTACTTTTCATATTGAGCAGCTATTAAAAGCTGGCGTGCCATTACTCGATTGTCTGCGTGATATACGAGATAGTTTAGATTACAGCCACTTTACCGATGTACTGCAAACTATCATTGATGATATCGAAGGTGGTAAGACCATGTCACTGGCTCTGGCGGAGCATGAACATATTTTTGATGACGTTTATATCACGCTTGTACGTGTTGGTGAGGAAACGGGCTTATTAGCAAAAGTATTAAAAGAAATGGCAGAGACGCTTCGCTGGCAGGATGAGCTGGCTGCGCACAGTAGGAAGATAATGATATATCCTGCTATTGTGATCGTCGTGGTATTAAGTGTGATAACTTTTTTGATGATTTATTTAATGCCACAGCTTTTGCCATTTATAAAAAATATGGGCGGAGACATACCAACACATACAAAGGTGCTGATCTCAGTTTCATCTGCTTTTGTAAACTACTGGTATGTGATGCTAATGGCACCATTTGTGATCTATGGTGTGTTCAAGCTTGCCGCAAAGAATAATCCGAACGTCCGGTATTTTATTGATAGATTTAAGCTGAAACTATGGTTGTTTGGACCTCTAATGATGAAAATAAAACTGGCACGATTCGCCAATTATTTTGCAATGATGTATGGGTCTGGAATAACTGTGCTGAATGCTTTGAAAATATCTGAAGGCATTATGAATAATATAATGCTTGAGGAGGCAATCAGATCAGCGAGACAGCGTATTTCAGAAGGTATGCAAATAAGTGAAAGTTTCGAGGCAACAGGTGTGTTTCCATCAATGATTGTTCGTATGATAAAAATTGGCGAAGATACGGGTGCCATGGATGATGCTTTGATCAATGTAAGTTATTTTTATAATCGCGAAGTAAGGGAGTTGGTTGATAAAATCGAACCGACAATGATGCCGGCGTTAACGATAATATTGGGTGTGATGATGGGCTGGATTATGTTGTCCGTACTCGGACCGGTTTACGATGCGGTTGCAAACATTAAACTTTGATGTAGGGATGAGTAAAAATAGTGAATAGAGTTTTTTATTTTTCAGGGCATCGGCTAACGGTTTTTCACTGGGACCGTAAGAGATTTTACGGTGCCTGCTCATTTGAGCCAGATTTGGAAGGACTGGACAAATTTAGGGAATACCTAAAAACATCTGCAAGATCTCCATCCAGATTATTAGTTGATGTGATTGAGGAAGATTTCAGAATTGAAACAGCTCCTCATGTTTATGGTAAAGATAAGCAGGCAGTTACAGATAGACTGCTTGATCGTTATTATCGTTCCAGTGGGAAATATGTTTACTCAGAGGTAATAGGTCGAGATAAATCGGGCCGTAAGGATAATAAAGTTCTGATAGGTGGCGTAACAAATCCAGCATTGGTTGATGTCTGGAAAGACATCATCGAAGAATGTCATATTCCATTAACAGGTATATGGACTTTGCCGTTGATAAGTAAAAACCTGTTGCCGCTCTTAAATGAGAAGCACAGTGCAGTTTTGCTGGTTAGTCAACAGGTCAGTAGTAATTTACGACAGACATTTTTCAGGGACGGGAAAATGTTATCTAGTCGGCAGTCGGTAATTAATCTGGATGAAAAAGACTCTAGCAGTATAGGGGAATACGCAGCGCCCGAGGTTGAGAGGACAGTTACTTTTTTACGTAATCAAAGATTGATTGATGCTAACGAAATAGTGCATTTACACGTAATTGGCTCCCAGCATCAGATTGCTTCACTGGATAATGCCTTCAAAACAAATGCGCTGAATAAAATAACGATACATACAATTACTGACCTTCAATCTAAAGCGGGTTTAACAGGGCTGTCAGGGAAATTTGCAGATGGGCTTTTTACA
>JAOUKV010000055.1 GCA_029882355.1 Gammaproteobacteria bacterium
CATTTCAACTTATCGTGCAATGTAACAACCTCACCAACAATAATCAGCGTTGGCGGTTTGATGTCCTTGCTCTTGATGGTATCGAGCAAGGTATCCAGCGTAGCGGTATAAACGCGCTGCTGTGGCGTGGTACCCTGCTCTACCAGGGCTACGGGTGTAGAACCCGGCAAACCATGCGCAACCATTTCTTTACACAAGGTCGGTGCGCCGTGTAATCCCATGTAAAACACGACGGTTTGATTTGGATGCGCCAGTGCCTTCCAGTTGAGGTCCACCGATCCATCTTTTAAATGGCCAGTAACAAAGACACAGGACTGTGCATAATCACGATGCGTTAACGGAATGCCAGCATAAGAAGAACAACCACTGGCGGCAGTAATGCCGGGGACAATCTGAAAAGCTACGCCTTCCTGTGCCAGCAGTTCAATTTCTTCTCCACCGCGACCAAAGATGAACGGATCACCACCTTTCAGGCGCAATACCCGTTTACCTTCTTTAGCTAAACGCACCAGCAACTGGTTAATGTTTTCCTGCTGCATAGTGTGTTTGTCGCGCTCTTTGCCAACATACACAATTTCAGCGTCGCGGCGTACCATTTCCATAATCGCGGGTGATACCAGTCGGTCGTAAACCACGACATCGGCCTGCTGCATTAAACGCAGAGCACGGAAAGTTAACAGGTCCGGGTCGCCGGGACCAGCGCCAACCAGAAAAACCTCACCCGGCAATTCTGGCTGCGCAGATTTTTCTGCAATGGCTTTATCGAGCAACACCCTGGCTTCATCTTCATGGCCAGAAAATACCAGTTCGGCAATTCGACCCTCTAAAACACTTTCCCAGAATACACGGCGTGATTCGACATTAGGGAATGCGGCTTTGACTTTGTCTCTAAAACTTTCTGCCAGTGCACCCAATCTGCCATAAGCAGCCGGGATCATACCTTCAAGTTTGGTGCGAATTAAACGCGCCAGTACAGGTGAAGTACCGCCGGTTGAAATAGCAATTTGTACCGGTGATCGATCAACCATTGATGGCATAATAAAACTACACAAGTCTGGATTATCAACCACATTTACAGGCAATTTCTTTTCATGCGCCAATGCTGAAACCTGCTCGTTCACATCTTGCTGATCAGTGGCTGCAATCACGATAACGCAATCGTCCATATCTTCCGCAGAAAACATTTTTGCCCTGTACTGAATTTTCCCTTCCGCCGCTAACTCACTCAGCTCGGAACATAATTCCGGCGAGACTACGGTAACAGCGCCTTCTGCTTTTCTGAGTAGCGCTACTTTACGTGCAGCAATTGAACCACCGCCAACCACCAGACAAGGTCGTTGTTTTATTTGAACAAAGATGGGCAGGTAATTCATTGATCTCTCCGCGTAAAATTCTGTCTTACTTAAGGCTTATGCAGGCTTGAGCAATTTTTTAAGTTCGCCCGATTGATTAGCCGCTGAAAGATCATCGAAACCACCGACGTGATGATCACCAATAAAAATTTGTGGCACGGTACGACGTCCAGTAATTTTTACCATGTGTTCAAACTTTGAAGGATCTTCATCGACTTTGATTATTTTGTAGTCAAGATCTTTATTCTGAAGCAGTCTTTCTGCTGCTACGCAAAAGCCACAAAACTTGCTTGAATAAATTGTAATTTCGGGTTGAGCCATATTAATTACCAGTACAAATGTATTTTGATTAGGTTGTTGTTACGTATTTTATCGTTTTATAAACGATCTATAACCGCTTTTAGTTTTTCGCGTACTTCCGTAGCAATGCCACCCAAAGCTTCGTTTTCAATCGCCATCATTGAGGCCATTGGATCAACGGCAGCGACTTCTGTCTTACCATCTGGCGTTGTCTGAACGATGACGTTACAGGGCAACATGGTGCCAATTTTATCTTCGGCAGTTAATGCCTTATGCGCATAACCCGGGTTACATGCACCAAGAATAGTATAACGCTGGAAATCAACATCCAGCTTCTTCTTCAATGTGGCGCTGACATCAATGGTAGTCAGTACACCAAAACCTTCGTCACCGAGCAGGCCGGTTACGCGTTCAATCGCGTCTTCAAAGGAATCATCAATTATTTTTGAAAAGTAATAAGACATAAGCCACCCCGTATTTATCTGGAGCGGCATTATAACCTTTTGCTAATGAAGAAGAAATCTGGTTTTTTATGGGTTTATATCAAACGATTCGACTGGACTCAGGCATCAAGCGGTGGTGGTGATACCCGCATAACCTCTTCAATGGTAGTAATACCGTTAGCCACCTTGTTGGCACCACTGAGGCGCATGGGCATGAGGCCATCCTTGATCACCTGCTGTCTCAGCGCGTTGATATCACAATTTTCAATAATGAGTTTTTTGCTGGCTTTGCTAAAAGTAAACATCTCGTAAATACCCATACGCCCCTGAAAACCAGTATTGCGGCATTCCAGACACCCAATGGGTTTTTGAGCGGTATCAGGCTTTTTGGATTTCCATGGCTTAACCAGCGTCTGCCATGCATCGTCTTCGATTTCAGTTGGCTGTTTGCAGTGTGGGCAAAGGGTTCGTACCAGTCGCTGCGCCATAACACCAATTAATGATGACTGAATCAGATACGGAGCAACACCAATATCCATCAAACGTGTGATCGCCGAGGGCGCATCATTGGTATGCAGGGTGGAAATCACCAGATGACCGGTAAGCGCGGCCTGAATTGCCATGTCAGCAGTTTCCATATCCCGAATTTCACCAATCATAATGATATCCGGATCCTGACGCAGCAGAGTTTTCACACCGCTAGAGAAATCCAGTTCAATATTCTTCTGTACCTGCATCTGATTGAATGACGGCTCAACCAGCTCGATAGGATCTTCGATGGTACAGACATTCACATCTGGTTTGGCCAGTTGCTTTAGTGATGAATACAAGGTGGTGGTTTTACCCGAACCGGTGGGCCCGGTCACCAGGATGATGCCATTGGGCTGATGAATCATGGACTGCCACATTTCATCATCCTTGGCACTGAAACCCAGCTCCTGAAAATTACGCACCAGTACTTCAGGGTCGAAAATACGCATGACCAATTTCTCGCCGAAAGCGGTAGGCATGGTGGACAGACGCAGTTCGATTTCCTGTCCATCCGGGCTACGAGTTTTCAATCGACCATCCTGAGGACGGCGTTTTTCGGCAACGTCCATACGACCTAGAATTTTAATACGACTGGATACCGCCGCCATAACAGGTGTTGGAATTTGATAAACCTCATGGAGCATGCCATCAATACGAAAACGCACATTGCTCATTTCACGGCGTGGCTCCAGATGAATATCACTGGCACGCTGATCAAAGGCATATTGCAACAACCAGTCCACAATATTGACCACATGCTGGTCATTTGCATCCAGTTTGCCGACACGCCCCAACTCCATGAGTGATTCCAGATTCTGTAAATCACCCGGTCCACGCTGGTTATCCTTGTGAGCACCAAATACCGATTTTGCTACGGAGTAAAACTCGACCAGATAACGACGAATTTCTTCGGGACTGGCAATAACCTGTTTGAATTCTTTATTATGTATACGACTAAGCTCACTTTCCCAGTCACGGTCGAAAGGCTGCGCAGTAGCCACTGTGATCGAATGTGCCTCGACCTTTACTGCCAGCACGTTGAAACGCTGCGCATAAGCGAAAGACATAACATCGGTCACCTGAGTTACATCCACCTTAAGCGGGTCAATCCTGAAATAAGGCAAACCTACACGATGTGAAAACCACTCAGTTAAGACATCAATCGTCATAGGACGTAATGTTTTCTCATCCATCCAGTTGCGTTCTGCAACAATTTCCAGAGGATGTTTATCCAGAAAAGCCTTACCCCCTGCCAGCATACGTACCATGTGCGCATTATCTGCCGTCACCATTTCATCTTCTTCTAACCAGGTCAGAATTTCATGTACGTCCAGTTTTCGATTCTTCTGATTTTCTACAACTGCATTCATATTATTCACTCAATGATGAGGTCGGCTTTACTTCAAATGTCTTGGCAAGCATTTTCGGACTTTCTGTTATTACCTCTATATTAGACACTTTTGCGTAATCTGGGCCTATTTCCAGCCATTTTTCCAATTCT
>JAOUKV010000056.1 GCA_029882355.1 Gammaproteobacteria bacterium
CTGTCCAGCAATGTAGTGAGTTTGCAGGAAGTGTTATCTGATAAGCGCTCGCGAGGTGCTTTTGGTGAGGTGCAGATGGCAGCATTAGTACGTAATATGATGCCGGAAAATAGTTTTTCATTGCAATATAATTTATCCAATGGAACACGTGTTGATTGTATGTTGTTCTTGCCTGAGCCTACCGGGGATTTGGCAGTAGATTCGAAATTCCCATTAGATTCATACAAACGCATGATGGATAACGAGTCGGCAGAAACAGATCGTCAGGCGGCAGAACGTCAGTTTCGACAGGACGTAAAAAAACATATCAAAGATATTTCAGAGAAATATATTATTCCAGGTGAGACATCTGATAGTGCAATGATGTTCATCCCTGCTGAATCGGTGTTTTCAGAAATACATGCGCATCAGCCTGAGCTGGTGGAAGAATCACATAGAAAACGTGTATGGATGGTTTCACCTTCAACATTAATGGCCGTACTAACTACAGTGCGTGCTGTGCTTAAAGATGCGGCAACGCGCCAACAGGTGCATTTGATTCAGGAACACTTAGTGGGTTTATCACAAGATTTTGGGCGCTTCAGAAAGCGCATGGATGATTTATCAACGCATATCCGCCTGGCGAATGATGACGTTAATAAAGTGAATACTTCAGCGAAGAAGATTAGCCGTCGCTTTGAGAAAATAGAGAAGGTTGAACTGGAGGATGATGGTGTTGACTTACTTGATGATGATAGAGCTGACTAAGAGGACAGAAAAATGCAGGATATAGGTTTTTCAAAAACAGCAAGAGCTATATTGGTGATGGCTGCATTAGTGGTGATTATTGCGGGTATGAAACAGGCAGCATCATTGGTAGTGCCGTTTTTATTATCAGTGTTTATTGCTATTTTATGTTTTCCTATGATGCTGAGTTTACAGAAAAGAGGAGTTGGTCAAAATATCTCACTATTTTTAGTGATAGTTTTAGTGTTTGTTATCGGTTTAGCTATTGCAATGTTAATTGGTAGCTCGGTCGATGATTTCTCAAAGAGTCTACCAACATATCAGATGCGTATTACACAGCAATGGCAGACATTAATTCAATGGTTGGCAGTGCAGGGTATTGTGCTGCCAGCAGATTATTTAAGTAGCAATCTTGACCCAAAGGCAGCAATGAGAATGGTCGCCTCAATTTTAACTGGCTTTGGTAATGTTCTTGCGAATTCATTTTTAATATTTTTGACCGTAATTTTTATATTATTAGAAGCAACAACATTTTCAAAAAAAATAGCAGCTTTCAGCAACAGTGAAAAGGAGAGTGATTTTTCAACGGTGTTTACAGAAAAACTTAGAATGTACATGAGCATAAAAACATGGACTAGTGCAGCAACGGGTGTATTTGTAGCGCTATGGTTATGGTTGTTGGGCGTGGACTATCCAGCACTTTGGGGTATGTTGGCGTTCGTGCTTAATTATGTACCAAATATTGGTTCAATTATTGCGGCAGTACCAGCAGTGCTATTGGCGCTAATTCAGGTCGGTACAGGTACAGCCTTTTTAGTTATGGCTGGTTACGTGGTAATTAATCTCGTAATGGGTAATGTTATTGAACCAAAATATATGGGTAAAGGTTTAGGTTTATCTGCATTGGTAGTGTTTCTATCATTGGTTTTCTGGGGTTGGATACTAGGAACAGCGGGAATGCTACTGTCCGTGCCACTAACAGTCGCAGTTAAGCTGGCTCTGGATAGTAAAAAAGAAAGCCAATGGTTAGGTGTGCTTTTGGGGGCGGCGGATTAATTGATAAGTGATGACTAAGCTGAGAGCTAGTCTGGTTTTTTGAATTTTATATCGGCTGTTAGTTGATAGCCCTTGCTTCTTATGGTTTTGATCAGTGCAGGGTTTTTGGGGTCTAGTTCAATTTTTTTTCGTAATTTTGAGATAATCATATCGGCGGAACGATCCAGAGGAGACCATTCTCTGTCAGATATCATGGTAAGTATTTCTTCTCGAGATAACACGGTGGAATTATGTTTTGTTAAGCCTGCGAGAACCTGGTATTCACTACTGGTAATATCGATCAACGTGCCTTGTGGTGAACTTAGGGTTTGGTTGATGGTGTTAAGTCGCCATCCTGCAAAGTAAATCTGGGATGTGCTAGCAATTACAGGTTCGGATTTTTTAAGATACGCTCTACGTAAAACAGACTGGATTCTGGCAAGTAATTCCTCTTCTTCAAATGGCTTGGTAATATAGTCGTCGGCACCAATATCCAAACCATTTACCTTGTCGCTGACATCAGATTTGGCAGTGAGAAAAATTATTGGAATATCTGAAGATTGTCTAATTTCTTGAGCAAGTACGAGCCCACTTTTTCCTGGTAACATAATGTCGAGTAAAATGAGGCTGAAGGTATCTGATTTCAGGCGTTCATGTAGCTCAATACCGTTGCTAGCCATTTCGGTAATGAAGTCGGCACGTTCAAGGTAGCGTCCGATTAATCGACTCAGTCGATCGTCGTCCTCAACAATAAGAATTTTTTCTTTATTAGTACTCATGATTAACTTTTTCAACTGAGCAGTATCTGTGTGAAATATTAGACATTTAATCCATGTACTGATTGTGGTAAAAATAATATACTAATATTGACTGAGTGTCACTGATAAGTATGGTTAAGGAGGTGTTTAATGATATTTAAAAAAAGGTATCCTGACTAAAATAAGGATCTGAGTATATTTTTAAGTTCGTGTGAGTTATAGGGTTTTGATAGTAATAAGAAATCATTATGATCTGTATTAACGGTATTGTATGGGTCATTCTCTGTTGCTGTAGTAAGAAGGATCTTCATGGATGGGAATTTCTCGCTGGCCCAGTTCGCTAATTCACGACCATTGATTTCACCTGGCATGAGGATATCTGTAAATAATAAATTTATATTACTGTTTGATAATAGGATTGTTTTAGCTTCTTCTGCGTTAGATGCTTCTAGGATATTGAGGTTTAACTTGTCCAGGCAGCGTACCGCAAAGCGTCTCACCGCGGTTCTGTCTTCAACAATAAGCACAGTTTCATTGTTAAATGATGTTAATGGTTGAAGTGATTCATGGTTAATGTTTTCTTTTTGTCCATAATATGCGGGAAACTTTAATTCAATACTGGTGCCATTACCCGATGAGCTTATAATGTTTAAGTGACCATTGGACTGCTGAACAAATCCATAAACCATACTAAGACCAAGTCCAGTTCCCTCATTTTTCTTGGTAGTGTAGAAGGGTTCAGTTACATGTTGCAAGATATCGTTACTCATACCACAGCCGTTATCCTTGATTTTAATAATTACGTGGCAAATATTATTTGGAAACAGTTTTTCTGTAGATAAGGTTATAGATAGGTCGCCGCCATCCTGCATGGCATCACGTGCGTTAATTACAATGTTTAGTAATGCGCTTTCAAATTGAGCAGGGTCAATCAGGATATCAGGTAAATCAGCTGGTAGACTAGTGCTGAAGTTGATTCTATCGCCTAACGCATATTTGAAGATATTGGAGAAATTAGTAATCGTTTCGGCTACGTTAATAGCTACTGGTTTTATTGCCTTGCCTCGAGAGAATGCTAGTAATTGTTTGGTAAGACTAATGCCATCCTTTATTGCAGATCTAGCATCAGACAGTAGTTCAAATTCACTTGCATCATGATTGTTACTTTCAGTATAAATTTCATCTAAAAGCGCAAGGTTGCCTTTTGCAATGGTCATTAGATTACCAAAATCATGGGCGATGCCACTTGTAAGTTGACCTATGGCTTCCATTTTTTTGTCATGGACTTCCTGTTGTTGCTGCAGGAGTTGGTTTGTAATATCGCGTGCCGTTCCTTCTATGAATCCTGTTGATTTTTCGGAGGACTGCATTGAGAGTGAAATCCAGCGAGAGTCACCATTTTTGCATTTAAGTTGAACGTGATAGCTGATAAGAATGCCATTATTATTGGCAAGTTCGCGGATGAAATTATCGTATTCATCATTATTTACAAACAGGTCGCCGAATTTTTTTCCAAG
>JAOUKV010000001.1 GCA_029882355.1 Gammaproteobacteria bacterium
AATCTCGCAGCACGCACACTGGCGGCAGCGGTTTAGGACTCAGCATCGCACAACAGCTTGCTTCAGCCAATGGCTGCAAGGTGGAGTTGATACCGCGAGACAGTGGCGGAATCTGCGCCCGCATCACCATTGGACAAAAACAGGATTAAATTGCAAACAAGGATCGTTTTCCCAGACTTTATTTAGTGATCACCTTTTCTTGTTTAGCATGCGCCGTTTTGAGATCAATATAATCTTCAAGTAACTTGCCTGTAATGGCTCCTTGCTGCCTTGCTACGAGCTCACCTTGCGGATTAATAATGAACGTAGTTGGTAGCAATGCAACCGAACCAAAAGGAGTAGTTTGTTCAAAAGGCACTTTAAACAATGGAAAGGTAATTTTCATTTTTTCGCCGAAAAGCGCCAGTTTATCTTCTGGAAATTCCTCCTGATTAATGCCTAATACAACTGCATCTTGATTTTTATGCTTGTCATGAAAAACACTTAGCTCTGGCATTTCTCTCAGGCAAGGAGCGCAGAAAACTCCCCAATAGTTCACCACAACCCACTTGCCACGATATTGTTTTGCCGTATGAGTACTGCCCTGCAAATCTTTTAATGAAAAATCAATGATCTCGGTAGCGGAGACTGTTTGCACAAAGGCAACTGATAATATCAGTGGAATAAACATAGAAACAATGAAATTTTTAATCGACATGGCACGCTCGTATCAACCTTAAGGGTTAATCATATTACTATCCCTCTCCTCAACCGAGAAACGGAACTAGGGCATTGGGAACATTCTCATTGGCGAAGACATCCTATTAACGTCATGCCCCATCGAACCGACGTTATTATTGAGATAGTGCATCTGCTGCGTCATAACATTAACATCGCGACTCATGGTGCCGACAGATTTCGCCATTGCGGGCACAGAAGTCATTGAAGTATTCATCGACTGCATAGTAATAGAAATCTCGTCCATTCGATCAACCATTCTCACCATATCTTTACTCAATGAAGCAGTGAGGTACATAATCGCAAAACTAAGCAATGAAACAGTAATAGCGCCTACACGAATTATTTGCGAGGTTCTTCTTCCAATTCTTACTGTTAAGGCATCACGCAGCTGCATTGATTCCAGAAAGTCGGCCATGGTTTTTTCAACTGAAGCCGCGAGTTCGTTTACATCAGCATATTCGACATTTTTAGTGACTTCACTTTTTTTACTATCTTCATTTTTATTCACTGTCATTCTTCCTAAATAATAAAATTTTATATCAAGCTGTATTATGTTTCCCAGAGTTTAGAATATTGATCTTCAGGTACTCCATAGTTATTACCCCCCAAACAAAATCAGGGTAATTGTAGATGATATTCTAAATAAATTCTGTGACAGAATGCTTAATTATTCAGACAATCTGCCTGAATTGATATTGCAGACACTATAAGTCGGTGCTTATGATTTTCTAATAAAACGAAAATAGGCAAACTTCTGTTCTTTGTTTGCAGGGGTAATATGCAATTCGCTCCTTTCTTCAAGCAACTCAAAATCATCACCTAACTCAGCCTGCAATTTTTCAGCATTATATTGAACAATATCAAGACCACTGCACTGCGTTGGCCCGCCAATGGCGAAGGCCGCAATGATGACATGCCCGTTTGGCTCCAGCGCACGTTTTAATACATCCACATAGGCTCGCCTGTCAGATTCTTCTTTCAGAAAATGAAATACCGCACGGTCGTGCCAGACAGAAAACTGATGCGGTGAATTAAAGCAGGTGACATCATTATCGTACCATTCAATCTTATCCGCCCTGTCGCCCAGCCTATCTTTTGCGCAGGCCAATGCATTTGCCGAAATATCCAGCACGCCAAGATTGTCATAACCTTTATCACACAAATGGTCGACTAATAAAGAAGCACCGCCACCAACATCGATAATCGGTGCATTTAAAGAAACTTGAGTATTAGCGATAAGCTGTAACGATAAAACTGGTTCATTCACATACCAGCTGACTTCAAGTGGCGACTTGTCTTTATAAACGTTTTCCCAGTGCTCTTTTCTATCGGACATTTTTATTTTTCCTGCTGATTTGGTAGAGATTTTATATAGACATCCTGCTTGGCATACGGGATTTCAATATCAAGTTCCTGAAATTTTTTATAAATCGTAGTATTGAGCAAATCGATAACACGACCTCGTAGAACTGGATCAATAATCCAGCACAACAACTCAAAATCAAGACTAGAAGCGCCGAACTGGCGGAAACGTATCCGGGGCTCTGGATCCTTACACACACTTTCCTCATTATTGGCGACGGCCATCAGAATAGTTTTCACCTCATCAATATCAGTTCCGTATGCCACGCCAACTTTTATGCGTATTCTGTATTTTTTATGTGGACCACCAGACTCATTACTGATTTTACTATTACCCATAATCGAATTTGGGATGGTCACTTCAACATCATCGCGTGTCAAAATACGGGTACTGCGAATACCTATATGGGTAACCTCACCACGTTCACCACTATCCAGAACAATAAAGTCACCAATCTTGTAGGGCGCATCCGCCAGAATAAAAACACCAGAAAATAAATTTGCCAGGGTATCCTTTGAAGCAAAACCAATAGCGATACCAAGAATACCTGCAGATGCCAACCACGCCGTCATGTCTATATTCCAGACAAAAAAGACAAAATACAACGAAAGCGCAACGATGATCATCATTGCCAAATTCTCAAATAATGGCAAAGTCTGGGCATGAATCAACGTGAATTTATTAACCTGTTGGCTACTTGCGCGTATCAGCAAGCGTGATATTCGTAGCGTCAACACAGTCCAGATGATAACAGCGACTGTCTCAAACAAAGGAATAACAACAAGCTCAATACTTTCAGTAAAAACCAGCTTTACCGCTATAGCAAATGAGATAATGAGAATACTATAAAAAACCGGTGGCCGAAGTAATCGAATAATTTGATCATCCAGCTGACTTTGTGATTTGTTAGCAAGTCTGTGCAGGATGATACCCAGAAAGAGATTGATCAGCTTACCGATAACATATGCACTGACAAGAATACCCGCTGCCTGCAGATAAACATTCTCGCCAAATAAAGTCAGATAGGGCTTGATTTGATCGAAATTAGATTGAGTTGACACTATGGACTCCGCTGGATGCAATACAACAATATTAACTCATTAATCGTGTGACGTGGACACGTGTGAACCTCGTCCGGAATCTTATTCAAGCAAAGGCATAAAAAATCCAGCAGCAAATTCTACCGCTTGGTCCAATGTAAAAATCTGCCGATGTTCCGTGTCTTGATTAAACCAGTTATTGGCAAGCAATTCACCTTTGAGAAAAATCATTTCAGTACACAGACTATCTGCACAACAACTATTAGCAGAGGCCGCATTCCAGTTGATGGCAAAATAAACATCCTGTACATCGGATGCATTTAGAATGTTTAAACCTTTTTGCCGGATTAAAACAGGTTCACCCGTCACATGACAGGCAGAATTGATTTCAAGTTCAACACCATACATGGGACTGATGGCCAGCGAGTCGAGTGCGCACATACTATGGACAAGATGACCGTTGACGCTGATCCTATGTCCACGTTTTTCCATGGTGAAAGGATAAGCACCGACTGGTTCGCCCTCACCATCAAAAACAACCATGTCATTTTGCTGCAGTATTTTTATTGCCTCGTCGATATTATCCACGCGTTGGGCTATTTCGTTTTTATTCAGACTTCGACCAATATCAATATAGGAATAAAGAATATCGCGATGTAATGCCTGCATCTCTGTAGACATACTTTTCTGATTAGCCTTGAGGGGTAATATTTTATTTAGACGATCAATGGCCGCTTGTGTTTTTTCACTCATAAACTATCAAATCGACAACATAGTCTTCCGATAATGTTTCAACTCTGCTATCGAATCAATGATGTCATCCATTGCCAGATGACTGCCTTTTTTACTGAACCCTTCAAGGGTATGCGGCGCCCAGCGAACGGCAAGTTCTTTTAGTGAGCTAACATCGAGGTTGCGATAGTGAAAATATTCTTCCAGCTCTGGCATCCATCTAGCGAGGAAGCGACGATCCTGACAGATGCTGTTGCCGCACATGGGAGATTTTCCGGCGGGAATATATTTTTTCAAAAAAGAGATGGTGATAGCTTCGGCGGTTTCTTCGGAAATGGAGCTGTTAAGCACACGATCAGTCAGACCTGTTTTACCGTGCTGATGGGTACACCATTCGTCCATGCCACCCATCATTTCATCACTCTGATGGATAACTACAGAGGGGCCTTTGTCGATGATATTCAAATTCTTATCGGTAACGATGGTGGCAATTTCTATAATTCTGTCTGATAGTGGGTCAAGACCTGTCATTTCCAGGTCGATCCAGATCAGGTTTTCATCGTTAAGTTGTGCCATATCGGGTTTTCCTTGTTGTTTATTTAGCTTAATTGTTATCTAGCCAATTGGCCTTATAGAATGGATAATACAGCATCATTTGTTATTCTCAAATAAAGGAAATTCATGTTTACGTTTACCCAGTTATTTTTACTGATGTTTGTTTTATCGATTGGCCTGAGATTATGGCTATCATCCCGCCAGATAAGGCATATTCACCAGCACCGTGACGCTGTACCTGAATCTTTTGCAGATAAGATCACACTGGAAGAACACCAGAAAGCAGCGGATTACACCACGACAAAAACTCGTTTTGGTCGTTTACCGCTATTTTATGATGCAGCACTACTATTGATCTGGACACTGGGTGGCGGCCTTGAATGGCTGGATCAGTCCATCATTGCGATGGAATTCAGCCCAATTATGACCGGCATTACGGTAATGCTGGCCTTCATGTTGATTTCGTCAGCACTTGATTTACCCTTCTCTATCTACACGACCTTTGTTATCGAAGAAAAATTTGGCTTCAATAAAACTACGGTTAAAACTTTTGTCATTGATATGTTCAAAGGCTCGGCACTCGGCCTCGCTATCGGCGTACCTTTGTTATTTGCCATTCTCTGGTTGATGCAGCAGATGGGCGATCTCTGGTGGCTTTATACCTGGGTACTGCTATCCGGTTTCAGTATATTGATGATGTGGATTTATCCCACCTGGATTGCACCTATCTTCAACAAATTTGAACCGCTGGAAGAAGGTGACACACTGAATCGTATCAAGGGTCTGCTGGAGCGCTGCGGATTTAGCAGTGACGGCGTATTTGTCATTGATGGCTCGAAACGCTCATCTCACGGCAACGCTTATTTCTCAGGTTTTGGCCGAAACAAACGCATCGTGTTTTATGACACACTGTTAAAAATGCTCAGCGACGATGAGCTGGAAGCAGTGCTCGCGCACGAGCTAGGACACTTCAGAAAAAAGCATATCATCAAAAGCATCCTTATTTCGTTTGCTACCACTTTGGCAGGGCTGGCCATTCTCGCCTGGCTAATGAAAAATGAATGGTTTTATAGCGGACTCGGGGTCAGCACACAATCAACCTATATGGCACTGTTGCTATTCACCATGGTTTCTCCGGTCTTTACTTTTGCGCTCAGCCCCATAATGAGCCTGTTCTCACGCAAAAACGAATTTGAAGCCGATGCTTTTGCCGCTGAACAAACCGATGCACAGCACCTGATTAAAGCCTTGGTGGGTTTATACCGTGAAAATGCCAGCACATTAACGCCTGATCCTATGTATTCAGCTTTCTATGACTCACACCCACCTGCACCTGTTAGAATTGCGCACTTAAATGCACAGGCTTGAACGCACACGCTCGAGGAACATAATGATGAAAAAACTATTTTTAACAATTATTACATCAATATCACTGATGATATTTTCTTCTTTTGCACAGGCTGAAAAAAATGCCGAGCTTTACGAGCACGGTGAAGAAGCACACGAAGCACATTGCAACAAGTGTCACACCAACAGCGTCTATACCAGAGAAAATCGTTTTGTTAAATCCATGGAAGCGCTTAGCAAACAGGTCAAACGTTGCAGCGAAGGTAATAAGATCGCCTGGTTTGATGAAGATGCCGAGGCAGTGGCACATTTTCTCAACGAAAAATACTATAAGTTTTAAGCTAAAAAACTATGGCAAAACGTCGTCTCACTGATCAACAAAAACGCCGCATTGCCTCGAATAAAAACAGCCTAAGTAAACTTCAAGACTCTACCGATACCTCTACCGACAATCGTATTTTCAATGGCCTGGTAGTTAGTCACCATGGTCGTAAATTGGTTGTCGAAACTGAAGACAGTCAACAATACGACTGCAAGCTAAGGCAAAATCTTGGTGATATTGCCTGTGGTGATAGCGTCGTAATTCAGGTTGATAAGAAAGACCATGGCGTTGTCCTTGCGGTTAACGAAAGAAGCAACCTGCTAGAGAAAACAGGCTTTGCCGGCCAGGCTAAAGCGGTAGCCGCTAATATTGGCCAGGTGGTCGTGGTCTGTTCCGTTGAACCTGAACCGAATGATTATTTGATCGATCGTTATCTCACCGCCGCTGAAAATCTTCCCGCTGAAGCCTTAATCGTTATCAATAAAATTGATTTACTCAATGACGATAACAAAGCAGTGATCGAAACCATCAAACAAACCTACAGAAAGATTGGTTATCGCTTAATTGAAACCAGCATTAAAAAAGATACGGGACTCAGCGAACTCAAAGCAGCACTAAAAAACACCACCAGCATTTTGGTCGGCTTGTCTGGCGTGGGTAAGTCATCGCTAGTAAAAATGTTATTACCGGATATTGAAATCCGCATCGGTGAAATATCAACGGTTTCCAAAGAAGGCAAGCACACCACCACAGTGTCATCGCTTTACCACCTACCTGATGGCGGTTCTTTAATTGACTCACCTGGTGTGCGCGATTTCACGCCCTGTCATCGGGATAAAGAAGATGTGGTTAACGGCTTTATCGAACTCAGACCTTACCGGGGGTATTGCAAGTTTAGTAACTGCACGCATACCAGCGAACCCGGTTGCGCCATCACCGAAGCATTACAAAAGGGTGAACTTTCCCTGCAACGGGTTAATAGTTTTAAGAAAATGTTAGATGATTTAGAAAATCCGGTACGATAATCAAGCTCGTCGCTTCTTAAAAAAAGTCTGGATCATCTCACGACTTTCATCCGCTAATAACCCCGATTCATATTCAAAAACATGGTTATGCTCGTTAGCTTCGAGCAAATTGAAAGCACCACCCAGAGCACCCGTTCGCGGTTCGCTGGCGGCAAACACCACCCGTTTTACGCGCGCATGAATTAAAGCACCGACACACATTGAGCATGGCTCAAGCGTGACAAATAGATCCGCGTCTGTAATCCGGTAATTTTTTAGAATTTCACCCGCAGAGCGTAAAACCATAATCTCGGCATGCGCAGTGGCATCATTGGAAAGGATTGGCTGGTTCCAGCCTTCGGCAATAATGGCATTATCTTTAACGATGACAGCACCAACGGGCACTTCACCCAGTGACTCTGCTTTTTCAGCCAATTTCAATGCATGTCGCATCCAGTATTCGTCGTTCATCGCACTTCATTTACCACAAAATAAGTATTCATATAAAACCACATAATAAGAGTAAAGTTCAAAATAATTGATTTCTTCACTCCTCCTATTTAACCTTTGTATTTAAATGGAATTAATTATGACTAAAAAAACCATTCTATTTGTTGATGATGATTCAATATCACGACATTTAATTAAAGGCTTTCTTAGAGATGAAGAAAACTATATCGTCAAAACTGTCGCAAGTGCTCAGGAATGTCTTAACTTCATCGAAAATAATAATGTTGATCTAATCATCAGCGATGTTGAGATGGACGATCTTGACGGCATTGAAATGAGCAAAATTCTTTTATCAAAAGATAAAACTTGTAACATCCCTGTCATTTTATCTTCAATAAGGGACCAATTAGACGTGGTAAGAAAAAGCCGCGACTATGACAATGTTAGAAAAGTTACTCAAAAACCTTATGACAGAAATATTCTTTTATCCGACATTAAAGCATTTTGTAATCCATAAGCACACATCATCAGAGGTGTGCTGGCTAAATCATTCCCACTCAATCGTTGCTGGCGGCTTGCCTGAAATATCGTAAGTAACGCGAGATATACCATCAACCTCGTTGATGATACGCGTAGAAACATGACCAAGAAAATCATAAGGCAGGTGTGCCCAACGCGCTGTCATAAAGTCGATAGTTTCAACTGCACGGATTGCCACCACATAATCATAGCGACGACCATCACCCATCACGCCCACTGACTTAACCGGAAGAAACACAGTGAATGCCTGACTCACTTTATCGTACAAATCATTCTTATAAAGCTCTTCGATAAAAATGTGATCAGCCAGGCGCAATAAATCCGCATATTCTTTTTTCACCTCACCAAGAATACGAACACCCAGGCCCGGACCGGGGAACGGATGACGGTAAACCATTTCAGAAGGCAGACCTAATTCAACACCAATTTTACGCACTTCATCTTTAAACAGTTCGCGTAAGGGCTCGACCAGTTTCAAACGCATACCTTCGGGCAGACCACCGACATTGTGATGCGATTTAATCAGATGTGAATTTTTACTACCGGCCGATTCAATCACGTCAGGATAAATCGTACCCTGCGCCAGCCAGTTTGCATTGGTTAATTTGTTCGATTCTTCTTCAAAAATTTCAACGAAAACTCGACCGATAATTTTTCGTTTCTGTTCAGGATCATTAACGCCCTTCAACTCATCAAGAAAACGCTGTTCCGCATCAACACGAATCACTTTAACGCCCATGTTTTGAGCGAACAAAGCCATTACCTGGTCGCCTTCATGGTGTCGCAACAAACCGTTATCGACAAACACACAGGTTAACTGCTTGCCAATCGCCTTATGCAACATAGCAGCGACCACGGATGAATCAACACCACCCGATAAACCTAAAACGACTTCATCGCTACCGACCTGTTCACGGATACGATGAATGTTATCTTCAACAATGTTGTCCGATGTCCACAAACCAGCACAACCACAAATATCGTGCACAAAGCGCTCGATGATGCGTTGCCCCTGTTTGGTATGTGTCACCTCAGGGTGAAACTGCACACCATAAAAACCGCGCTCCTCATTAGCCATACCGGCTAAGGGTGCATTGTCGCTACTGGCGATACAGACAAAACCTTCCGGCAACTCGTCTACTTTGTCGCCGTGAGACATCCACACATCCAGAAAGGCGTGACCTTCTTCATTGACGTGATCTTCTATGTCTTTAAATAATTTACTGTGACCACGCGCGCGCACCTGGGCAAAACCAAATTCACGATGCGTGGATGCAACCACTTTGCCGCCCAATTGCGCCGCCATGGTTTGCATGCCGTAACAAATACCCAGCACCGGCACATCCATATTGAAAACAAGATCTGGTGCAACTAGTGTATCTTCCGCCGTCACCGACTCCGGACCACCAGAAATAATAATACCGCTGGGTTTGAAATCGCGTATTTCCTGATCATCAATTGTAGTGTGGTGAATTTCACAATAAACACCGGCTTCACGAACGCGTCGCGCAATCAGCTGGGTGTACTGTGAACCAAAATCGAGTATGAGTATCCGGTCGGAATGAATGTCTTGCATAATTTTCTTAATAATAAAAAACTAAAAAATAAAAAAGGCGCAGAGAAAACAACTCAACGTGTATTTCTTTGCGCCTTTGCGTATTTATGTTTCGCTCTTTTACGAAGAACGGTAATTAGGCGCTTCCTTGGTAATGGTCACATCATGTACATGCGACTCTGACATACCGGCACCCGAGATGCGCACAAATTTTGGCTTGCTGCGCATTTCATCAATCGAAGTGCAACCGACATAACCCATACTTGAGCGCAGACCACCTATCATTTGATGAACGATGGCACTCAGCGGGCCTTTATAAGCAACACGACCTTCAATACCTTCTGGCACCAATTTATCACTGCCTGCTGAACTATCCTGGAAGTAGCGATCACTAGAACCTTTCTTCATTGCACCCAATGAACCCATGCCGCGATAAGCTTTGTAGGAACGCCCCTGGTACAAAATAACTTCGCCCGGTGCCTCTTCAGTCCCGGCGAGCATACCACCAACCATAATGCAGTAACCACCGGCAGCAATTGCTTTTGCCATATCACCAGAGTAACGAATACCACCATCAGCAATCAAAGGAATACCTGTACCTTCGAGTGCCGCAGCCACATTTGAAATTGCGGTAATTTGCGGCACACCGACACCAGCAACAATACGTGTAGTACAAATCGAACCAGGACCAATGCCCACTTTGACGCCATCAGCACCGGCATCCATCAGCGCTTTAGCGGCATCACCTGTAGCGATATTGCCGCCAATCACCTGCACAGCAGGAAAATTCTTCTTGGTCCATGCCACTCGGTCAAGCACGGCCTGTGAATGACCGTGTGCAGTATCAACCACAATGACATCAACACCAGCATTAGCCAGTAATTCAATACGTTCTTCTGTATCGGCACCAGTACCAACGGCTGCGCCCACTCTCAAACGACCTTGGCTGTCTTTACTTGCATTAGGGTAATCGGTAGATTTTTGAATATCTTTAACCGTGATCATGCCACGAAGTTTAAAGTCATCGTTCACCACCAGTACACGTTCGATACGGTGTTTGTGTAACAGAGCCAATACTTCTTCTTTTGGTGCGCCTTCTTTCACCGTCACTAGTTTTTCTTTCGGTGTCATCACAGCTGAAACGGGCTGGTCCAGATTAATTTCAAAACGCACATCACGACTGGTCACCAGACCAACCAGATTATCACCTTGCATCACTGGCACACCCGAAATTTTATAGTGCTCACGCAACTCGATAACTTCACGAACAGAGGTATCCGGTGAAACTTTCACGGGATCAGTAATCACACCACTTTCATATTTTTTAACACGATTAACTTCAGCAGCCTGTTCCTCTGGCGACATGTTTTTATGGATAATGCCAAGGCCGCCTTCCTGTGCTAATGCAATCGATAAACGCGCTTCAGTCACGGTGTCCATGGCTGCAGATAGCAGAGGGATATTCAATTCGATGTCGCGAGTCACCTTGGTGGTCAGATTGACATCTTTGGGCATAACTATGGAATGGTCGGGAACCAGTAAAACGTCGTCAAAAGTGAGGGCTTCCTCAATTATTCTCATAGCGGTTCCTATATACTGTGGTGATCTTATAAAGCCCGCCATTATAGGCTTCTGACGATTATTCGTAAACAATAATAAGAAAACATTGCAACAAAATAGTCAATAAGTGTATAACGAGCACTTGTTTAAACCGCTGAGAAACTCAGAAGTCGATTTTAATTGAACGATGTTACCTGATAAAAAATCCAACTCTGCTAACCGCAGCCTCTACTCTGTTTCCGAACTCAACCGTTCGGCGGCCACTGTACTCGAACAAAATTTTTCGTGGATATGGGTAGAAGGCGAGATTTCCAATCTGGCACAACCTGCTTCGGGCCACAGCTATTTTAGCCTGAAGGACAGTCAGGCACAGATTCGTTGCGCCATGTTCAAAAGCCGTAACAACGGTGTGAACTTCCGACCCGAAAATGGCCAGCAAGTTCAGATTCGAGGCAAAGTAAGCCTGTATCAACCGCGCGGCGACTATCAGCTGATTGTTGATCGTATGGAGGAAGCCGGTGATGGCGCACTGCAACGCAAATTTGAAGCCCTCAAAGCCAAGCTCGCCGCCGAAGGCCTGTTCGACGAAGACATAAAACAGGACATTCCCGAACTACCCGAATGTATCGGCGTCATCACCTCCAACACCGGTGCAGCTATTCACGATGTGCTTAGCGTCATCAAACGACGCTTTCCCTCAATTCCAGTTAAATTATATTCTGTACCGGTTCAGGGTGAGGCCGCAGCACCCGCAATCTGTCGAGCACTTGAACTGGTAGAAGAGCAGGCCGAGTGCGACGTGGTGCTGCTGGTGCGTGGTGGTGGCTCACTCGAAGACCTGTGGGCTTTCAATGAAGAAAGCGTCGCCTGGGCGATTTACGAGTGCCCAATCCCTGTGGTCAGCGGTATCGGCCACGAAGTCGATGTCACGATTGCAGATT
Organism: Gammaproteobacteria bacterium; assembly: GCA_029882355.1. GTDB lineage: Bacteria > Pseudomonadota > Gammaproteobacteria > SZUA-229 > SZUA-229 > LH-M37. The sequence continues at coordinate 12,130 of JAOUKV010000001.1, forward strand.
TTGTCGCCGATATTCGTGCTGCTACACCAACTGCAGCAGCTGAAACGGTCACACCCGATCAAAACGCGTGGTTACAATCCATCGAATGGTACGGTCTGCGATTACAACAACTAATGGAAGAGAGAATACAGCGTCGTAATGAAACACTGAGCTGGTTATGTAAACGTCTGTCACAGCAACATCCGGTGGCGGTGGTTCAGCGATTAAGCCAAAGGCTGGATGATGTCGAGCAACGCCTCAACTACGCCTGGCGTTACCGCTTGCAGCAACAACAAAACCGACACCAACAACTGCAGTCCCGTTTATTGACGGCTTCACCGAAACAGCACGTCAGTCGTTACCAGCATCGGCTACAAATTCTGGGACAAAATCTGCAACATCATATAGAGCAAACCCTACAGCGACAAAAATCCAGACTGCAAAATAATGCCCGCACACTGAACGCCATCAGCCCATTAAAGACATTGGAGCGAGGCTATTCAATTAGCCAAAATGCCGCAGGCAAGGCCATCATTCACAGCAATGAAATTTCGGTAGGCGAAGAGCTTCAAACTCTTCTTTATAAAGGGAAAATCATTAGTCAGGTCAAAAAAATCATCCCTTAAACTTTCTAAATTTCGACGATTTTTGTTGCACTATCTAGTGCTTTTATGATAAATAGTCGCGCTCAGTTTTTATTCAAATGATACTTGGAGTCATCAATGGCCAAAGAAGCGCCTTTAAAAGAACATGTTTTCACACCTTATAAGCCTAAAAAAGGTGAAGAATATATGAGTGAAGGGCAGGCAGCTCACTTCACAGAAATTCTGGAAGCATGGAAAAAAGACCTCATGCAGGAAGTTGACCGTACGGTTGACCACATGAAAGATGAAGCGGCGAATTTCCCTGACCCTGCTGACCGTGCTACTCAGGAAGAAGAGTTCAGTCTGGAACTACGTACTCGTGACCGTGAACGCAAACTAATCAAAAAAATCGACGATACGCTCGACCTGATCAGCAGCGGTGAATACGGCTACTGCGAAACCTGTGGTGTTGATATCGGCCTGAAACGCCTTGAAGCTCGCCCTACTGCAACACAGTGCATAGACTGCAAGAGTCTGGACGAGATCAAAGAGAAACAAATCAAAGGCTAAAGCTTTCTGATTTTGTATCGCATAAAAAAGCCGAAGCCTTTGCTTCGGCTTTTTTATGCATAATATCCAGCCATGAATAAACAAATCTACCGCGGCCGCTTTGCCCCCTCACCCACCGGCGATTTACACCTCGGCACCCTGCTCGCCGCCGTCGGTAGTTATCTGCAGGCCAGAAGCCAACATGGCGAATGGCTAATGCGTATTGAGGATGTTGATACCACCCGCCGCGTTAAAGGCGCGGCTGATGCCCTACTACGTGCGCTGGAAGGTTTTGGTTTTGAATGGGATGGTGAAGTGGTTTACCAATCACAACGCACCGATCTGTATGAATCTGCACTGGAAATACTTTCACAAAAAGACCAAATCTACCCCTGCACCTGTTCGCGCAAACAACTGGCTGATGAAGGCCCGGTCTACGTAGGCCACTGTCGCCAGCTTCGCTTACCGCTAGCCGAAGAACATGCTTTGCGCCTGCGCGTCGAAGACCAGCTTATTGGTTTTGATGATCAGGTCATCGGCTATTACCAGCAAACACTCGCCAGCGAATGTGGTGACTTTGTCATCAAACGCAAAGACGGCCTGTTCGCCTATCAATTAGCGGTGGTCGTTGATGATGCCAAACAGGGCATTAACGAAGTGGTACGTGGTATTGATCTGCTTGATTCCACGCCACGACAAATCTATCTGCAACAACAACTTGGCTACGCACAGCCCGATTACCTGCACCTACCCCTGCTAGTTGATGAGCACGGCCACAAACTCGGAAAATCTACCGGCGCGGCTGCACTCGATCTTTCACAACCCGTTTTTCACTTACATTCGGCACTTGAGCTGCTAGGGCAAAAACCGCCCGCAGAGCTCGCCAGAGACGACCTCAACCAACTCTGGTTATGGGCGGCTGAACACTGGAACATTGATCTTATACCTACACAAAGTCTAACCATCAATCAGAACTGAAACAGGCTTGCAGACATAGCTAGTGCCTGTGTATTATCAATGGTCACTTAAGAATAAAAATGTAGAGGGAAAACCATGTCCAGCAACGATATTAATTCCACACTCGTCGAAAATCGTCTCTTTCCACCCAGCGAAGAATTCGTCGCCAATGCAAGAATTAAACCGGCCGATTTTACCGCTCTACACAAACAGGCAGAAGACGATTATGAAGGCTTCTGGGCCAATCAGGCGAAACAGAATATCGACTGGCACAAACCTTTTACTACGGTTCTAGATGACAGCAATGCTCCACATTATCAATGGTTTACCGATGGCGAGCTGAATCTTTCCTATAACTGCATCGACAAGCATCTGGCCACGCAAGCCGACAAAACCGCGATTATTTTTGAAGGTGAAAAAGGCGATACCCGCCACATTTCCTATCAACAATTACACGATGACGTCTGCCAGTTTGCCAATGGCATGAAAGCGCGCGGCATCAAAAAAGGTGACCGCGTAATTATCTATATGCCAATGACGGCAGAGGCAGTCATCGCCATGCAGGCCTGTGCACGTATCGGCGCGATTCACTCCGTGGTGTTTGGTGGTTTCTCAGCCGACTCCCTGCGCGACCGCATAGATGATGCGGGCGCGGTGATGTTGATCACCGCTGATGGCGGCCATCGTGGTGGAAAAATCGTCGAGCTGAAAGAGGCGGCTGACAAATCACTGGCAAAAGCTGGTAGCACCATCGAGAATGTCATCGTACTGAAACGCACTGGCCACGACATCAATATGCAACAGGGCCGTGACCACTGGTGGCACGATATCATCGAAGACCAGAGCACAGAATGCGAACCAGAGTGGGTGAACGCCACACATCCTCTATTTCTGCTTTACACCTCCGGCTCCACCGGCAAACCCAAAGGCATCCAGCACTCCACCGCTGGTTATCTACTCAATGCCATCGTTACCAATTTATGGGTGTTCGATTTACAGGATAAAGACATCTTCTGGTGCACCGCCGATGTCGGCTGGATCACCGGCCACACCTATGTTGCCTTCGGCCCGCTGGCCGCCGGTTCAACCGTGGTCATTTATGAAGGCGCACCGGTGGTGCCCGATGCCGGTCGTTTCTGGAAAATATGTGAAGAACTCAAAGTCACCATTTTCTACACCGCACCCACCGCGATACGCGCACTAATGAAATTCGGTGATGAGTTCCCGAACAAATATGACCTGTCATCGATCCGCCTGCTAGGCACTGTCGGTGAACCGATCAACCCCGAAGCATGGATGTGGTACCACAAGGTCATCGGCAAAGAACGCTGCCCCATCGTCGATACCTGGTGGCAGACCGAAACTGGTGCCAACATGATCGCGCCCATCCCCGGCGCAGTCAGCACCAAACCCGGCTCCTGCACCCTGCCCCTGCCCGGCATCATCGCCGATGTCGTCAACGAACAGGGCGAGTCCATCACCGAAGCCAACAAAGGCGGTTATCTGGTCATCAGAAAACCTTTCCCCTCGATGTTACAAACGGTCTGGGGCGATGACCAACGCTACGTCGATACCTACTTCCCCAAATTCGACGGCAAATACTACCTGGCCGGAGACAGCGCCCGAAGAGATGCCGACGGCTACTTCTGGATCATGGGAAGAATCGATGATGTGGTAAACATTTCCGGCCATCGCCTCGGCACCATGGAGGTTGAATCCGCATTAGTTGCTCACGAACGCGTAGTAGAAGCTGCAGTAGTCAGTCGCCCGCACGAAGTAAAAGGCGAAGCCATTGTTGCCTTCGTTATTTGTCAGGGTGAAAGACCCGTCGGTGAAGAAGCCGAAAAAATGGTTCAGGAATTACGCGCATGGGTGGGTGAGCAAATTGGAGCGATAGCGAAACCAGATGATATTCGTTTTGCGGATGGTTTACCGAAGACACGTTCTGGGAAGATTATGCGTAGATTGCTGAGGAATATTGCACGGGGTGAGGAGATTACGCAGGATATTTCTACTTTGGAGAATGAGGGGGTTGTTAAGCAGCTTCAAGGCAAAGAGTAATTTTTTCGACCACTGATTGCCGTCATTCCCGCGTAGGCGGGAATGACGGTGTGGTATTCTTATCGACAGGATATGGTTTTGTATATCGTAGCGTGGTCAAGGAAACGCAATAAACATAAACCAAGATAAAACACAAAGTACATAAATAACTTAAAAACATAAATCCCCGTCATTCCCACGCAGGCGGGAATCCACATATCAGGCACTGCCATGCACAAGGAACCTGCAGTCTATCTTCTCGCAAATAAGAAAAATGGTACGTTGTATATCGGTGTAACCAGCGATCTGCGTAAAAGAGTTTATCAACCAAATACGAAACACATATGCTCGTTTACTATGAATTACATGAATCTATGGAAGCAGCAATTACCAGAGAAAAACAAATTAAGAAATGGAATCGAGAATGGAAGATCAACTTGATCGCCTCTCTGAACCCTGAGTGGGATGATTTGTATTCTTCGATTCTATAAACATGGATTCCCGCCTGCGCGGGAATGACGGTGATGTGTATTTCCTATTAGTACCGTAGAATGCGGTGAAGAATGAACCGCATCGTTCGCGTTCTTTTCTCGACAGATGCGGTTCGCAAGCTCACCACATCCTACAACAACATATTAACTGCTTTTCTTTTCGTAAAAGAAAGATACAAGCGCCAGCAAGCGCGGAAAATCCCTTATGGTTGGCACGACAATGCAGTAAACACTAATTAAACTACCCCCCAGACAAGCTCACCCACGCAATAACTCCAATTGTAACCACAGTAACTGCCAAAACCACAGCCACCAAACATGCTACACAAAAATCACCAAACAGCTTTGTAGAAAGATCCATCACACGCCTCCATTGAGTATTATTTATTAGTAATTACAGCGACCAAACTATCATACTAATTTAATAATCCATACATCGTTAGGTCATGTCAACAAGGTGACAGGTATATAGACTCACTCTAATTTTTATTATTCACCAGATACATGGTCAATTCAGGCCAATAAGTAATCACCAAAACCGCCACTATCAAAATGAACATAAACGGTATGGTTGCATGATACAACTCGGTGACCGGTTTATGAAAACGATAACTGGCAATAAATAAATTCATTCCTACTGGAGGTGTGAAATAACCGATTTGCATATTTGCTAAGAAGATTATACCCAGATGAATTGGATGAATATCGTAGCCGATCGCTATCGGTAACAACAAGGGAACAATAATCACCAACGCCGAGAACACATCCAGAATCATACCCAGCATCAATAGAAAAATATTGAGTAACATCAAGAAGGTAAGTTTGCTATCGATGTGTGAACGTATAAATTCAAACAAACGATTGGGTACTTCAGTGTCGATCAAGTAGTTAGTCGAGGCCAGAGAAACGCCAAGAATCACCAGTACTCCGCCAACCAGTACCATGGAGTCACGCATGATATCGGGCAACTTATTGAATGGCACTTCCCGTAATATAACCACTTCCACAATCAACACGTACATTACCGCCACAGCCGCTGCTTCTGAAATAGCAAAGAAACCCGAATAAATTCCACCGATCAAAATGAACGGCATGGGGATTTCCCACATAGAGCTGCGTAACGCTTTAAATAATTTAGGCCAGCTAAATACTGCGCGCCTAATTTCGGGCCGTTGGTGGCTTTTGTAGATGCTATAGGCCGTAAGCATAAGCAACATTAGTAAACCTGGTAATAAACCGGCGAGAAAAAGATCATCAATCGCGACCGGTTCACCAATGCCCATTTGTTGAACTATGACACCGTAGAGTATCAGCGCAATGGATGGCGGAAATAATAACCCCAGGCTACCTGATGAGGTAATCAGGCCAAGATTAAAACGCTCTTCATATCCGGCCTGCTTCATTGCCGGATACAAAATAGCACCCAGTGCAATGATGGTGGCACCTGAGGCTCCGGTTAATGCCGTGAAAAAAGCACAGGCAAATAATGAAACGATGGCCAGACCGCCTGGCATCCAGCCCAGCATGGCATCGGTGAGCAATACCAGTCGTTCTGAGGCCTTGCTCTCACCAAGGACGTAGCCTGCCAGCGTGAACAGGGGTATAGCCAACAAAATTGGTGTATCGACAATACGGTAGATTTCTATCGCGATGACAGAGAGGTCGACATCAATGGAAGAAAAACCAACCAGTGCACTGGTTGCAATAATGACAAACAGCGGCACACCCATAACAATTAATGCCAGCAGTAATATTCCACTCAACATCAGCGGGGGCCCTGCTCAGGTGGTGAGATAAATAGCAACAGATAACGAATTGCAATCATAAAAAAACCGATGGGAATAACCAGCTCGGTCACCCATGCAGGCACATTGGCAAAAGCTATAGTATTGAACTCATAATCCATTTGCACAAATCTGGCGCCGTGAAAACTAATCAAAGCACAAATAAAAATACAGAATGCATAAACAGCTCTCTGTAGATATTTAATGTAACCTTTTGGGATATAGCGAGTAAAAAAATCAATTCGAATATGATTATCTGTGCGTGTAGCGACCACAGCACCTGCTATAGCCACCCACAAAACTAGTACTCTAAGTAACGGATCAATCCAGACTACTCCTTCACCAAACACATTTCGGAAAAATATTTGTGCAACGGCAAGTATCACCATTACAGCTAAAGTGATAATCAGAAACCAGTCTTCTACTTTGTTAACAATATTAAGCAAGCCTGCTACGCGTTTATTCATAACAGGTATTTATTATTTATTTTTTTTGGCGGCATTAACGTAGCCCATTAGCTTATTATAAATAGCAGGCGCATAACTATTATCCTGCTTTAATTTATTAATCGCCTTTTCACCAATGACATGCCATGCATCTAGAGATGCCTTAGGTAAAGAAATATATTCTATACCCTGCTGCTTGAGCGCTTGCTGCGCAGCTTGATTATCACGTCGATTAGCTGCATCGATACGCTTAAACGCGGATGTCATTACCTCACGAACAATGCTCTGATCTTCTTTTTTTATTTTACTAAATGCTTTTTTATCGATAACCAACATGGCCGCCACATACGTCAACGGCACGTCAATCACGTACTTCACACGAGTATGCCATTGCAGTGCGATAGCGCCAATAGGTGAAGTAATGACAGTATCAACCAAGCCTGTCTGCAAACCCGTCAACACATCGGAAAGCGGTAAAGTAACGGGGGAAATATCTGCACTACTAAACACCGCCTCACCTACTTTGTTACCACCAGGTATCCAGACTTTTTGTTTACGTACATCCTCAACAGTATATAAAGAGCTATCGGACATCATATAGGTAAAACCGCCTTCGCCGAAACCGAAGGATACAAAACCATTTTTCTCTAATTCATCCAGTAAAAATTGATCCATTTTTTCACGTACATAACTCACCTGTTCCAGCGAGGAAAAAAGGTAGGGCAAACTATAAATATCAATATCAGGATAAGCACCCGTCAAACTACCTGTGGTAACCGCACCTCCCTGCAACTGTCCAATATGAATTTTTCTCAATACATTTTCATCACTACCCATGACACCGCCAGGATAGAACTTAAGTATTACTCTTCCCTGTGTTTTTTCCTTAATCTCTTTTGCGCCAGCGCGCATTTCATTCATCCATAAAGTTCCATCAGGTGAAATAGTGGCGATCTTGATGGTCTTTGCATAAATCGGAGACATCACCATGATTAATGGCAATAGCAAACATAACTGTATCAGTTTCTTAACTATCAATTTAAATAACTCCGAATGTACAAAAGGTTGTTAGATTATTAAAAATAATCGTCGGCATCAGCCAATAACTCTTTGGCTTTAGTTCTAGCGATGATATCTATCAATAAGGTTTTTGATTTACGTACGTCAACTGCCAGTAACTCTGTTAACAGGCTATCGTGAAGTTCTCTGTTAAATAACAGGCGAGCATATTTTTCGGCATACATTAACAAGGCCATTAAATTCTTACGCTTAGATATTTTCAGCGCACGTTCAAAATGTTTTTTGGCATTTTCAGGCTTACCGCCCATAGCTGGTGGTAACAGTGATTCCATAACACCCATATACAAGTGTGCATCACCATTACTAATGCTTTCATCAAGAGCCAGTACTTTTGTGATAATGGCTTTTGCCTTGGGCAATTCAGCCACTGCATTCCAGTCTGCACTATTTGCCTGAATAAGGCCTAACCAGGCAGAGCCATAGGCAAACAGCGTAGCAGCGTCTTCTTTTTTGAAATTTTTAATAGCTTGTTCAAAAGCATGATAGGACATTGTTTTTGCAGTACAGGCCTTTGGCATTTTTAGACATACAGCCTGTTCAGCATAATCGAATGATCTTTGGGCTAAAATCATTTTCCGACCGGTATCTTCGACAAATACTGACGCATATGAACCATATAAGCGTGAACCTGAGATTAATAAATCTACATTTTCCTGGTCACCCCTAATCAAACTACTAACCAGTATTAGGTAGGTAGGTATAGCCTGCTTGACCGTTTCAGGCTCATCATGGGCAAGGATGGTGGCGGACAGATCTTCTGCAAACTCCTTTTTCGCAGACGAGATTAACGATCCGCAGGCCGTCAACGACAGCAGCAGCGTAGCAATAAACGTATATTGAATCAGTCTATAAGAGATCATATCTACCTGATGTTTTACCATCAAAATTTTCATGCATTACGAGGAGGGTAGATATTAAGGTTTTTAGGTAATATTGACCAGCAGATATCAACAAACTATATGATTTCACTCATTAATAACTAGAATATTCTGTCATTATGGATATTTTGAGCATATTTCAGGCACAAAAAAGCCAGTCTTATAACTGAAGACTGGCTTTTTCTGACCAGATAGAACTTATTGGGCTACGATATTTTGTAATTCAGAAACCTGACGAATCCAGGGTGTTGAACCTGTGCTTTGTTCGAGATCTATCAATGCCTGTTTTGCTGATGCACGATTAGCATACAAACCCACCAAAACATAAATAACATCGCCATTACGTTTTGTTTTAACTATTTGCATGTTATCCAGACCATGAGAACTGATATAGCGCTTCACATTAGCGAGATTTCTTCCTGCATAAACCTGTACCACATAAGCTGATGGTGAAGCACTCATGATATCTGATCCAACAGCACTGGGTGCCTCTTCAATTACTGGCGTCGCTTCATTGAGCTCAAGCTGTTCAAAAGCAGATAGTCCTTCAACAGGAGCAGGTTCAGGATCAAAATCAGAAATTGATTCCAATTCTGGCGACTCCATCATTTCCGGTTCGCTCATCATCTCATCCGTAGTGGGCATTCCGTCAATACTAGTAGCCTCTAAAGAGTCTTCCAAACCCACTTCGACAAACTCTTCATTAGACCGTTCTGAACTACGCTTGGATTTCCATGGAGAATCATCTCCACTATAGGTCGATGAACTAGAACAACCAGCAAGACCAACCAGCAATATAGAACTAATTATAATGCCTTGAATTTTTCTTATTTCCACGATATGTCTCCAGTACTTTGTTTCATTTTCATGAATTGTAGCCTAAATCCATGAAAATTCTATTTTTATTGTATGTATCCAATATATTTTTTATTTTTTCAAAAAAAAAAGGAGCCCATTGGCCCCCTTTTTTTTGACAAAAGCAATCTAATTAAGATGCTACTTCATCAACAGCCTTCATACTCAAGCGAATTCGACCCTGACGGTCAATTTCTAGTACTTTAACTTTAACGATGTCACCCTCAGAAAGTTTATCGCTGACTTTATCAACACGCTCTTCGCAAATCTGTGAAATATGAACCAGACCATCTTTGCCAGGAAGAATCTCAACGAAGGCACCGAAGTCCATAATTTTCTTAACGGTACCATTATAGATACCATCAACTTCTGCATCTGAAGTAATTTCTTCGATACGTGAACGGGCTTTTTCAGCTGCTGCTAGATCGCTAGAAGCAATTTTAACGTTGCCTTCATCATCGATATCAATCATTGCGCCAGTTTCTTCGGTCAACAAACGAATCATTGCGCCGCCTTTACCGATGACATCACGAATCTTATCTGGATTAATTTTGATGGTCAGGTAGCGAGGAGCAAACTGTGACATTTCTGTATTTGTTGATGAAATAACTTTAGCCATTTCACCCAGAATGAAGTTACGACCTTCTTTAGCCTGAGTCAGTGCCTGTTCCATAATCTCGTGAGTAATACCGGTGATTTTGATATCCATCTGCAGTGCACAGATACCATTAGTCGTACCAGCTACTTTAAAGTCCATGTCACCAAGGTGATCTTCGTCACCAAGAATGTCAGACAGAACAGCAAATTTATCACCTTCTTTAATCAGGCCCATGGCAATACCAGCAACAGGTGCTTTAATCGGTACGCCTGCATCCATCAAGGACAGACTTGCGCCACAAACCGAAGCCATTGAGCTTGAGCCGTTTGATTCTGTAATCTCAGAAACAACGCGGATGGTGTATGGGAATTCTTCTTCTGAAGGCATGACGCCCAGAACACCACGTTTTGCTAAACGACCGTGTCCAATCTCACGACGTTTTGGTGTACCGACCATACCGGTCTCGCCAACACTGTAGGGAGGAAAGTTATAATGGAACATGAATGGGTCGCGGTAAGAACCACCCAGCGCATCAATAATTTGTGCATCACGTGCAGTACCCAATGTGGTTACTGCCAACGCCTGGGTTTCACCGCGGGTAAATAAAGCTGAACCATGAGTACGCGGTAGCACGCCTGTACGAACTGTGATCTGACGTACATCACTGGTATTTCGACCATCGATACGTTTCTCGCCAGAGATAATACGGCCACGAACTATCTTCTTTTCAAGTTTGCCGAAAGTATCAGAAACATCAGATGAACTCCAACCTTCCGCGCCCTCAGCCAGCGCTTCAACAGCAGCTTTACGTGCGGCTTTAATAGCATCCTGTCGCTGTAATTTATCAGCGATCTGGTAACCATCGGTGATTGCAGCTGTAGAAGTCTCAGCAACCTTAGCGGCTAAAGTCTCATCAATGCTTGCAGCAGTCCATTCCCAGTTAGTAACACCAACTTCTGCCTTCAATTCGTTGATTGCTTTAACCACGACCTGCATCTGCTCATGACCAAACATAACAGCACCAAGCATGACTTCTTCTGACAACATTTTAGCTTCAGATTCAACCATCAACACAGCTTCGGAGGTACCGGCAACAACCAGATCAAGATCGGACTCTTCAAGCGCTGCTTTTGACGGGTTCAATAAATACTCACCATCTTTATAACCAACACGTGCCGCGCCCAAAGGACCATCAAACGGCGCACCTGACAATGACATGGCAGCTGAAGCACCAATAATTGCAGCTATTTCAGGATCAGCATCATCACACACAGATACAACAGTAGCGACTAGTTGTGTGTCGTTGGTGAAGCCTTTTGGAAATAATGGACGAATAGGACGATCGATCAAGCGGCAGGTTAGTGTCTCTGCTTCTGAAGGGCGACCTTCACGTCGGAAGAAACCACCTGGAATTTTACCAGCAGCGTAAGTACGCTCCTGATAATTAACGGTCATTGGAAAGAAATCCTTTGAAGGATCTGCATCTTTCATAATTACAGCAGTAACAAATACCACTGTGTCAGCAATACGCACCATGACTGCAGCTGATGCTTGACGAGCTATTTCACCTGTTTCCAGTGTGACTGTATGCTCTCCGTATTTAAATTCTTTTTTAATAGGTGTTGGTATCACTTTATTATTTTCCCGATGCTTAGGTTATGGAAAAGCCGTTAAGCTTTGCCGTTACTACCGCAGAACTTACGTCAATTAACGACGTAAACCCAGGCTAGCAATCAAATCTAAATAGCGTTGTTGATTTTTACCTTTGAGGTAATCCAGCAATTTACGACGCTGATTAACCATTTTTAACAGACCACGACGTGAATGGTGATCATGTTTGTGCTCTTTAAAGTGCTCAGTAAGCTGAACAATTCGAGTTGTTAATAGTGCAACCTGAACCTCAGGTGAACCCGTATCGCCTTGTTTTTGTTGGAATTTTCCAACTACTTCGGCTTTTTCCACTGTTGATAATGACATATCTTCTCCAAAAAACTGTATCTTGTAGTCGCTAAAAGGTGGGGGATTTTATCACTTATTAAGCCTGTGCAAAAGCACAGTCTCACAATAGATTCCCCGGCTGTCAGGCTGGTGCCTGAATCATTCTTCGTGGTGCTACCAGGCCATCATCCTGAATTTCGCCGACACCAAGAAATTTCTGCTGGTCATAGATCCTTACCCAGCCTTCAGTTGGCGCATTAGGCACTAAAATTGGCTGCCCCTGCGCCACATAAAAAGCCGCATCTGCACCTAAATGCACATCCGGCCAATTTGCCACACCACTTTCGATGGGCAACAAAATCTGATCCAGCGCTTCTCTGCTCGGATCGAATAATTCGTGCAACTGCTCAGCGGTGTACATTTCACCGTCGTACGGGCCGACACTCAAACGTCGTAACTTGACGACGTGTGCACCACAACCCAGTGCCTCACCAATATCTTCTGCCAGAGTGCGCACATATGTACCTTTAGAACACTGCACTTCAAGATCAAGAAGGTCACCGTCAAAAGAATGTAAGACAATGTCGTAAATAGTAATGGTACGTGGCTTACGTTCGACTTCAACGCCTTCTCTGGCCAACTTATATAAACGCTGCCCATTGTGCTTTAAAGCAGAGTACATCGGCGGTATCTGATCGATTTCACCGATAAAATTGGGTAGCACAGACTCAACATCAGCCAGCTTGATATTTGAACAGTCGCAAGTTTTTAGCACTTCGCCTTCAGCATCGCCGGTGCTTGTCGTTGAACCTAACTGACAGGTAAAACGATATCGCTTGTCAGCATCGAGTAGAAAAGCAGAAATCTTGGTTGCTTCACCAAAACAGATCGGCAGCATCCCGCTCGCTAACGGATCAAGACTACCAGTGTGGCCAGCTTTGGCCGCACCGTATAAATTCTTTACTTGCTGTAGTGCGCTGTTGGAACTAATACCTAATGGCTTGTCCAGCAGCAGGACGCCGTCTACAGGACGTCCCTTGCGTTTACGTCTGGACATTTTTATCTAGCTCTTCTGGTTTTCATTGTTACTATCAGGATCAGCGTCTTTACTTTCTTCATCAACAGATTTTGATTCATCCTGGTTAATCGCTTTACGAATCAAAGTTTCCATGGCAGCACCACGGGTCATACTTTCATCGTTGATGAATTTCAGCACAGGCACAGTGCGTGAACGCATTCTTGACGCCAACTTACTGCGCAAAAAACCCGTGGCGCGATTCAGCGTTGCCAGCGTTTCTTCCTGCTTATCTTCTTCCATCACCGAGCAGTAGATAATGGCATTACCAAGGTCGCGACTTAGCTTAACGGCAGAAAAAGAAAGAAAGCCCATACGCGGATCTTTTAATTCATCGCGAACGATCTCTGCGAGATCACGACGAATCTGTTCCGCCATACGCTGGCTACGGGAAAATTCTCTTGGCATTCAGGTTCGTTAGAGCGTACGCTCAACCTCAACACGTTCAAATACTTCAATTTGATCGCCAGCTTTCACATCGTTGTAGTTTTTCACAGCAATACCGCATTCGGTACCACTCTTCACTTCCTGAACATCATCTTTAAAGCGACGCAGGGATTCCAGTTCGCCTTCAAAGATAACAATGTTATCACGCAGTACGCGAATAGGTTGTGAACGCTTGATTGTACCTTCAGTTACCAGTGAACCAGCCACCTGGCCCAACTGCTGCGAATGGAAAACTTCCTGAACTTTGGCAAGACCGGTAATCTGTTCACGGTATTCTGGTTTCAACATACCGACCAAAGCTTTTTTCACTTCGTCGATCAGCTCGTAGATCACGCTATAGTAATTAACATCTACACCACGCTCTGCGGCAGCTGTTCGTGCAGTTGCATCAGCACGAACATTGAAACCTAAAACAATCGCGTTTGAAGCGGCAGCCAGACTGATGTCCGTTTCATTAATACCACCAACACCTGAACCAACAATAGCAACATCTACTTCGTCATTTTCTGCGGTTAGTTTAAACAAGGCCTCTTTTATCGCTTCCAAAGTGCCCTGAACATCTGCCTTCAGCAGAATATTCAACTTGCTAACTTCGCCAGACTTCATTCTATCAAACAAAGAATCCAGTTTAGCCTGTTGTTGACCGGCAAGACGTAAATCACGCGCTTTTTGACGACGTTTGTCAGTGACTTCTCTGGCAGCACGTTCGTCTTCAACCACTAACACATCATCACCAGCACTTGGCGCTTTGGACAGGCCAATTACTGCAACTGGAATAGAAGGGCCGGCACTTTGTACTTCCTTACCATATTCATCAAACATGGCACGGACACGGCCAAACTCTTCACCCGCAAGAATAATATCGCCTTTTTTCAGCGTACCCTGCTGCACTAACACGGTGGTTGTTACACCGCGTCCTTTATCAAGACTGGCTTCCAGCACAACACCGTTGGCCATGCCTTCAGAATGCGCTTTTAATTCTAATAGTTCAGATTGCAACAATATTGCATCTAATAAGTCATCAACGCCCTCACCGGTTTTGGCTGAAACATTAACAAATACATGTTCGCCACCCCAGGATTCAGGAATAACTTCATAGCTACCCAATTCATTTTTAACACGTTCGGGATCAACACCTTCTTTATCAATTTTATTAACCGCGACAATGATAGTGACACCCGCCGCTTTGGCGTGTTGTACCGCTTCTATTGTCTGTGGCATAACACCATCGTCTGCCGCTACAACCAAAATTACGATATCGGTTGCATTGGCACCACGTTCACGCATGCTGGTGAAAGCAGCATGCCCTGGTGTATCGAGAAAAGTAATCATGCCCTTGCCGGTTTCTACGTGATAAGCGCCGATATGCTGAGTAATACCGCCGGCTTCGCCAGTAGCAACCTTTGATTCACGGATATAATCCAGTAGCGATGTTTTACCATGATCAACGTGACCCATAATAGTTACTACCGGCGCTCTAGGATGATCTTCATACTCATGACCATCCCTGGCCAACAGTTGATTTTCACGATCATCTTCATTGACAGTAATAACTTTATGACCGAGTTCTTCGACTACCAGCGCAGCTGTATCCTGATCGATAACCTGGTTGATGGTCGCCATGACGCCCATCTTCATCAACTCTTTAATCAAGTCGCCTGCCTTCATTGACATGCGTTTTGCTAATTCATCAACAGTAATGGTCTCAGGAATATTGACTTCATGAATCACTTTTTCAACGGGCATTTCGAAACCATGACGCGTTTCCGCAACAACCCTCTGGGACTGATACTTGCCTTTGGTCTTCTTGCGCTTGCCACTTTGACTGGTAGAAACGTGCAATTCTGAACGACCATATTTAGCAGGTTTTTTACCACCTTTGTCGCGTCGCGAACTTTCTGCTTGGGCAGTTGCTGGAGTAGGTGCCACTTTCGGCTCAACCTTCTTAACTTCTTCAGGTTGTTTTACCGCTTCTACTTTAATCTCAGGCGCTGCTTCCGCTTCATTTTTTTGTTTTGCTGCGGCGACCCTGGCCTGCTGGTCATCACTTTCCTGCTGACGCTTCTCGGCACGAGCACGAATTTTTTCCTGCTCCTGATCACGCTCTAATTCACGCTTGGCCTGATCAGCACGCAGCTGCTCTAGAGCCTCAAGCTCTTTAGGCTTGGCCGTTTCTACTGGTGCCTCTTCTACCGGCGCTGTTACAACATCACCAGGTTTTGTAATCGTGCGTTTTTTTCTGACTTCAATAGCAACAGTTCTACCACGACTGGCACCACCGCTGGCTTTGATTTCCGTGACCGATTTACGTTTAAGTGTAATCTTGCGGGGTTTTTCTTCACCACTGGCTGCACCCTTACCGTGTTGCCCACGTAAGTAATCCAGAAGCTGGCGCTTGTCTTGATCCGAAACCAAGGCATCCGCGCTGTCTGCTTTCAGACCAGCTTCTTTAATTTGATCAAGAAGTCGCTCTACCGGAGTCCCGACAACGTCTGCAAGTTGTTTAACTGTTACTTCTGCCATAATTGCCTCAGTATCTATTTTTCCTCGGTTTCAAACCAGGGAGCACGTGCAGTCATAATTAATGCCGATGCACGTTCTTCATCCATCTCATCAACCACCATTAATTCATCAACGGATTGTTCTGCTAAATCTTCCATTGTACATACACCAATTGCAGCAAAGCGATTGGCGGTTATCTGATCCATGCCATCCATGTTAAGCAAGTCTTCAGCAGGCTTATGCTCTTCAAGCACTTCTTCAGTCATGATCGCCTGAGTCAGCAAATAGTCACTGGCGCGATTACGCAATTCAGCAACAATTTCTTCATCAAATTCTTCAATAGCTAACAACTCATGCTCAGGCACATAAGCCACTTCTTCAATGGTGGTAAAGCCTTCGGCAACCAGAATTTCTGCCAATTCAGAATCAACATCCAGTTGCTCAACAAAAACCTGAAGATACTTAGAACTTTCTTCATCACTTTTATCTTCGGCTTCTTTCTCAGTCATGACATTGAGTTCCCACCCGGTCAACTCACTGGCTAGACGAATATTCTGTCCACCACGACCAATAGCCATGGCTAATTTATCCTCTTCGACGGCGACATTCATGCTGTGAGATTCTTCATCAACAACAATAGATGTCACTTCTGCCGGAGACATAGCATTAATCACGAACTGCGCAGGATTTTCATCCCACAAAATAATATCAACACGCTCGCCAGCTAATTCATTGGAAACTGACTGCACACGTGAACCACGCATACCAACACAGGCACCGATGGGGTCGAGTCTTGCGTCGAGTGAATTCACTGCCACTTTTGCGCGTGAACCTGGGTCACGAGCACCACCAACAATCTCAATTAAATTTTGATCAACTTCCGGCACTTCGAGCTTGAACAGCTCAACCAGAAATTCAGGATCGGTACGACTAACAAATAACTGTGGACCACGGATTTCGGCACGTACTTCGCGTAAGTATCCACGTAGGCGATCACCCGGGCGTACAGCCTCACGAGGAATCATATCTTCACGAGAGATAAATGCTTCAACATTATCGCCCAGATCCAGATGTACATTACCGCGCTCAACACGTTTTACTGTACCCATTACCAGTTCACCTTCACGATCTTTGTAGGCTTCAACCACGCGTGAACGCTCTGCTTCACGAACTTTCTGAACGATAACCTGTTTTGCAGTTTGAGCAGCAATACGACCAAACTCAACAGAGTCAATCTGATCTTCTATGTATTCACCAATCTGAATCTCGGGTTCATCAACTTGCGCAGCTTCGATGGTAATTTCTGAAAGAGGGTTTTCCATCGGCTCATCAGAAGAAATTACCAACCAGCGTCTAAACGTATCGTAGTCACCGGTCTCACGGTCGATATCAACACGAACTTCAATTTCTTTACCACTTTTCTTACGCGTAGCCGAAGCCAAAGCTGCTTCAATGGCCTCGAAGATGATCTCTTTGTCGATACCTTTTTCATTCGACACCGCATCAGCGACGTAGAGAATATCCTTGTTCATGTTATATAACCCTCATTATTTCTTATCAAAATCAGGTACCAGTCTGGCCTTGTCGATTGCTGTAACAGGCAAACGTACCTCTTTATTTTCACATTCAATGATGACTAAATCGTCTTCAATGCCGTTTATACGGCCTTTAAAATTTCGCTGCCCTTCAAAAATCATACTGGTTTTAATCTTGGCTACTTCACCGGTAAAACGCTCGAAATCTTCAACACGCCGTAAAGGCCTGTCCATGCCCGGTGATGAAACTTCCAGATTAAACTTTCCCGGTACAGGATCTTCAACATCCAGTATCGCACTGATCTGACGACTAACCGCAGAACAGTCTTCAACCAGAATACCGTCTTCTTTATCAATATATAAACGCAAAACACCATAATTCGGATTAGGATGATATTCAATTTCTATCAACTCATAACCCATGTCTTCTATAACAGGCTCAAACAACTCCCACAAATGAGACACACTACGTTGCATATTTTACTTTCCAATCACTACTGCGAATAAAATGTGATAAAAACTTTTTTACCACCAACAAAAAAGCCCCGTAAACGGAGCTTTTCCAAAACTTCTGGCAACCATGTATACATGAGACCAACAATCCCAGGTATCTCCGTACAGATAAACATGCACCATTTAAAAAAACTGGTAGCGGGGGCAGGATTTGAACCTACGACCTTCGGGTTATGAGCCCGACGAGCTGCCAGACTGCTCCACCCCGCAACGACGGCGCAAATAATACGGTTTTAACCCTGCGAATGCAAGTACAGTTTGATAAAACTAAGCAGTTAATCGCTAATTAAGCAAATACTGAGATACACAGCGACATCAGGCCGGCAGGATATAGACCCAGAGCTAACACCAGCAACGCATTTGTACTTAATGTGATTTGTATATCACGACCACAGCTCAATGGCTGATCATCCACCACATCATCAAAATACATAACCTTGATTACGCGTAGATAGTAGAAGACACCAATAATCGAGAAGAACACAGCAACCAGTGCCAGCCAGACCATGTCAATCTGCACTACCATATTGAGCACTGCCAGTTTTGCCCAGAAGCCGACGGTAGGCGGAACACCGGCCATGGATAACATCAGCACCATCATCAGGAAGGCGAACCAGGGACTGCGCTGATTCAGACCTTTAAAATCATCAATATTTTCAGCTTCAAAGCCCTTTCGTGCTAGCAGCATGATAATACCAAATGCACCTAAGGACATTAACGCATAGGTAATGGTGTAGAACATTGCTGAGGCATAAGCTTCATTGGTTCCAACCAGTATACCCAGCAGGATAAAGCCAACGTGTGAAATAGTCGAATAGGCCAACATGCGCTTAATATTGGTCTGAGCAATGGCTATGATGTTACCAGTCGCCATCGACAATATTGAAAGAATAATTAGCATTTGCTGCCAGTCGGTATGCAATTCACCCATGGCCTCAACCAGCAGGCGCATGATCATAGCAAAACCGGCCAGCTTGGGCGCAGTACCAATAAACACGGTCACCGCAGTAGGTGAGCCCTGATACACATCAGGCACCCACATATGAAATGGCACGGCGCCCAGCTTGAACGCCAAAGCCACCAGAATGAAGACCAGCGCGAAAACCATACCAATACGTGAATCATCGGCTTGAGTAATGGCAACGGCAATATCGGAAAGCATAAGGCTACCGGATAAGCCGTATAGAATTGACATACCGTAGAGCAGCATGCCGGAAGCAATGGCGCCGAGTACAAAGTACTTCATCGCCGCTTCTGAAGCATTACCATTATCACGATTGAAAGCCACCATGGCATAGAGACACAATGACAGTAATTCCAGACCCAGATATATCATCAATAAATTATTCGCTGATACCATCAGCATCATGCCAAGCACAGCAAACAGACCCAGTACGTAATACTCACCTTTAAAAATATTACGATCTTTTAAGTATTCTCTGGAGTAAACAAAAGTGACGAAAGATAATGCCAAAATAAACAGTTTCAGCACAATCGACAAACTATCCTGAACAAACATGCCATTGAAAGCGATTTCGCGGCCATCGACCGGCACCGTCATTACCAGCACAAAGGTGCCGATCAATGTCAGTTGAGATAAAAAATAACTGAAATCGCGTTTAGCGTCGCTGATAAAGACATCAACCACCAACACCAGGCAAGCCATAGCCAACAGAAAGATTTCTGGCCATGCTGTTACGTAATTGAGTGCTTCGAGTGTCATTGAATAACCTTGTCCAAATAATTAACTTGTCTATTTATATTTTTGATACAGCAATGTGCTGTAATAAATTTTCAATCGTGGCATGCATGACCTCAACCACTGGTGCAGGCCACAGGCCCATCACCAATACAGCTATAGCCAAAATAGACATGATCACGAATTCACGTTGATTTAGATCTTTTAAAGCACGCACATTATCATTGGCGACTTCACCGTAAAAAACACGTTTCACCATCCACAGAGTATAAGCCGCACCCAATATCAGCGTTGTTGCTGCAAGGAAGGCATACCAGAAGTTAGCGTGGAAGCTGGCGATGATCACCATAAACTCACCGACGAAACCGGAAGTGCCAGGCAAGCCTGCATTAGCCATCGAGAAGAAAACAGCAAAGGCAGCAAAGATCGGCATGGTATGCACCACACCACCATAATCCTGAATATTACGAGTGTGCATACGATCGTAAAGCACGCCAATCATGAGGAACATGGCTCCAGAAATAAAACCATGCGAAATCATTTGTACCATGGCACCCTCAACGGCCAGAATTGCACCACTGCCGTCTGTATTGGCAGGATTTTCCCAAATCTGGAAAACCACGAACAGACCCAGAGTCACAAAACCCATGTGTGCAATCGATGAATAAGCCACCAGTTTTTTCATATCCTTCTGCACCAGCGCAACAAAACCGATATAAACCACTGCCACTAATGACATGGTGATGATCAACCAGTCAAGCGCATGACTGGCATCGGGCGTGATTGGCAGACTAAAGCGCAGAAAACCATAACCACCAATCTTCAGCATGATCGCCGCCAGTATCACCGAACCACCTGTAGGTGCTTCAACATGAGCATCTGGCAGCCAGGTATGCACTGGCCACATTGGTACTTTCACGGCAAATGCCATAAGGAAGGCGATAAAGATTAATAACTGCTCATCCATACTCAACTTCATCGCATGCATATCGAGAATAGCGAAACTGCCACCCTGATAATACATATAGATCAACGCAACCAGCATGAACACGGAACCGATGAAAGTATAAATAAAGAATTTAATGGTCGCGTAAACCCGGCGTTCACCACCCCAGACACCGATAAGAATAAACATCGGCACCAGCATGCCTTCCCAGAAGACGTAGAATAAAATTGAATCCAGTGCGGCAAACACACCTATCATCAAGCCTTCCATGATCAAAAAAGCAGCCATGTACTGAGCCGGTTTTTTCTTGATGACCTCCCAGCCAGCGATGATAGTCAATATCATGGTGAACGTGGTCAGGATAATCAACGGCATGGAAATACCATCAACACCAAAGTGATAATAAATATTAAATGCTGATATCCACTCGTGGCGCTCGACAAACTGCATTTCAGCCGTGCTGGAATTAAATCCGGTATACAGACCCAGGCTCAGGATAAAAGTAACAACCGCAATCACCAGGGCCAGGCGACGAACGCCCGCAGCATCGCCCTTGTCTCCAGACAACAATACGGCGATACCTCCTAATATAGGTACCCAAACTGTGAGGCTAAGCAATGGCCAATCGGCAAACATATAAAACCCTTTTCAGTAACCAGTCTAAATTCTAAAAAATTAAAGTATGACAAACATCGTCAGCAACGCCAGCACGCCAATAATCATGGCAAATGCATAGTGATACAGCAGACCTGTTTGTACTTTTCTTGCAATACCCGAGAACCAGTAAACAACTTTGGCTGAACCATTGACGAAGAAACCGTCGATAACCATCATGTCACCTACCTTCCACAAACGATCACCCAGACCACGACTACCACCGCCAAATGCCCAGGCATTAAAATCATCTATGTAATATTTATTATCCAGCAGTTTGTGCAACCAGGAGAATTTCTTCACAAAGAAATCAGCGCTGCCTGGTTGTTTGATATACATCCACCAGGCAGTAATCACACCCGCCGCGGCAAAATACAAAGCAGGACCTGTAAAACCATGCTCAACAAAAGCCCAAACACCGTGGAAGCCCTGACTAAATTCAGCCAGAGCAGTGTGTGAAGCACTGACAAATATCGCATCACCGAAATAATCGCCAAAAACCATATTTCTAACCGTAAGACCACCAATGATGACGGATGGGATAGCCAATGCAATCAAAGGTCCAGTAACAACCCATGGAGTTTCGTGCAAATGATCTTTAGTGTGTTGGTCCATGCGCTCTTCACCGTGGAACACCATAAAGAACATACGGAAGGAATAAAACGCAGTAATAAACACACCACCCAGTACAGCGTAATAAGCAATTTCGTGACCCGCAAGATTAGAGTGATGCACGACTTCAATAATCGAATCCTTGGAAAAGAAACCCGAAGTACCGGGGAATCCGATTAAGGCCAGTGAGCCGACCAATGATGTCCAATAAGTGATCGGTAGATATTTTTTCAGCCCGCCCATCTTGCGCATATCCTGCTCATGGTGCATGGCGATAATTACCGAACCCGCGGCCAAAAATAACAAAGCTTTAAAGAAGGCATGCGTCATCAAATGAAAGATCGCAACCGAATAAGCCGAGGCACCCAGTGCCACCGTCATATAACCTAATTGCGAAAGCGTTGAATAAGCCACTACGCGTTTGATGTCATTTTGCACTACACCTATCAGCCCCATGGAGAATGCGGTAATCGCACCAATCACCATGACGAAACTCAATGCCGCATCCGAGTATTCAAACATCGGCGACATACGTGTCACCATGAAGATGCCGGCAGTGACCATGGTGGCTGCATGAATCAACGCAGAAATAGGGGTTGGGCCTTCCATCGAATCCGGTAGCCAGACGTGCAAAGGTACCTGTGCTGATTTACCCATAGCGCCGATGAATAACATAATGCAGATCACTGAAATCACATTCCAGTCGACACCGGGGAAAATACTCATGGTCTGTGATGACAGACCATCAACCTTGCTAAACACTTCGGCGTAATCCAGTGAACCGGTATACATAACTACGGCGGCAATGCCCAGAATAAAACCAAAGTCACCAACACGGTTAACCAAAAAGGCTTTCATATTGGCATAAACGGCGGTCGGGCGAACCGACCAGAAACCAATCAACAGATAAGAAACCAGACCTACCGCTTCCCAGCCGAAGAACAATTGCAGGAAGTTGTTCGACATCACCAGCATCAGCATGGAGAAAGTAAACAGGGAAATATAACTGAAGAAACGCTGATAAGAATTTGTACCCGCCAACGAGTCTTTCGGCCAGTTATGCTCATCATCAGCCATGTAACCAATGGTATAAACGTGCACCGCCAGTGACACACCGGTCACCACCGCCATCATCATCACGGTCAGGTTGTCGATCAGGAAGCCAATTTCAAATCGCATACCTTCGGAAATCATCCAGGTATAAACCGTCGCGTTATAAGCTTCTGCGCCATTGAATACATGGTGGTTCAACGCTAGCAGCGCCAGCACAAATGACGTACCAACACCGAGGATCGTTGCTGTGTGCGCGCCCTTGCGTCCAATGTAACCGCCAAAAAATCCAGCGATGATTGCGCCCATAAGAGAGGCCAGTGGTATAGCTAGATATAACGATTCCATACTAACCCTTCATCTCATTGAGTTGATCAACATCGATGCTTCGACGATTGCGGAACAGCACCACTAATATAGCCAGACCAATAGCAGCTTCAGCAGCGGCAACGGTTAATATAAAGAAAACGAATATTTGGCCAGCGGTGTCATTCAAATAATGCGAGAACGCGATGAAGTTAATATTAGCGGCCAACAACATCAACTCGACACACATCAATAAAACGATGACATTTTTTCTATTCAGAAAAATACCGGCAATACTGATGGCAAACAAAATTGCCGCCAGCGTTAGATAACTTGACAGGGATACAGTCAGCATAATAATTACTCCTTCGCCTCAGCATCCATTTTGACAATACGCAAACGGTCATTACGTTTCACTTTTATCTGTTTGCCCGGTGTCTGGTATTTGGTCTTTGGTCGGCGACGCAGGGTCAGCGAAATGGCCGCGACAATCGCTACCAGCAAAATCACTGAAGCAATTTCAAATGGCAGCACATATTGGGTATATAAAATACGCCCCAGTTCTTTGGTATTACTGTAATCGGCATCATGACGCACGGCCTGTTGCAATGAATCATCCGCCAGCACATCCGGGCCAACAGGACCTACTACCCAGATCATCTGCGCCGCCAGAATCAGTGCGATCAAGGCACCTATGGGCAGATAACGAACAAAGCCTTTGCGCATTTGCTCAATATTAATGTCCAGCATCATCACTACAAACAGGAACAACACCATTACCGCACCAACATAAACCAGCACCAGTACGATGGCGAGGAACTCTGCTTCCAGCAGGATCCAGAGCGCAGAGCAG
The DNA here is from genome assembly GCA_029882355.1 of Gammaproteobacteria bacterium. Lineage (GTDB taxonomy): Bacteria > Pseudomonadota > Gammaproteobacteria > SZUA-229 > SZUA-229 > LH-M37. The sequence goes on from JAOUKV010000001.1 coordinate 36,501, forward strand.
GCAAAAAATGCCAGCACCAGCGACAAAGCCGAGTGCACAGGATTACGTGCTGTAATCACACCCAATGCTGCAACAATCAGCAGGGTAGCGAATAAATAAAAATTGAAATCAATAAAAGTCATAATTATCTATACTTCGCATCAGCGGCTTTATTGGCGGCAATTTCGGTTTCGTACTTATCACCGATTTCCAGCAACTTGTCCTTGGTCATAATTTGCTCACCCTTTTCTTCAAAGTGGTATTCAAAAATATGTGTTTCAACAATCGCATCTACTGGACACGCTTCTTCACAGAAGCCACAATAAATGCATTTAAATAAATCGATATCGTAACGAGTAGTTCGACGCGAACCATCTTCACGTTCTGCCACATCAATGGTAATCGCCAGCGCCGGACACACTGCTTCACATAACTTACAGGCGATACAACGCTCTTCACCGTTGGCATAACGACGCTGCGCATGCAGACCACGAAAACGTGGTGACATGGGTGTTTTTTCTTCCGGGTACTGAACAGTAATCTTGCGTGAAAAGAAATATTTCCCGGTCAGACTCAAGCCCTTGAGCAATTCCCAGAGCGTAAAACTCTTAATAAAATGTGCGATTGCTTTCATCATTAAACCGCCCATGGCCCCCATTGCATAACCGACATAACTGCTTCCACAAATATCCAGACGATGGTTACAGGAATAAACACTTTCCAACCTAAACGCATTATCTGATCATAACGATAACGAGGGAAGGTCGCACGGAACCAGAGGAAACAGAAAATAAAGAAGGCGGTTTTACCAAAGAACCACAGCATACTGGTTTCAGCCAGAAACGAGCCCTGTGCAAACGCCATGCTTTCGAAGGGTGATAACCAGCCACCCAAAAACATCAAAGAGGTCAGTGCTGAAATCAGAATAATGTTGGCATATTCTGCGAGGAAGAAAATCGCGAATGCCATACCAGAATATTCAACGTGGAAACCGGCGACGATTTCAGACTCACCTTCGGCGACATCAAAAGGCGCACGGTTTGTTTCAGCGACGCCAGAAATAAAGTAAACAAAAAACAATGGCAGCAATGGCCAAACAAACCAGTTGCCCATACCACCAGCCTGAGCTTCGACAATATCACTCAAATTTAAACTACCACTGGCCATCAACACACCGACCAGCGCAAAACCCATGGCAATTTCATAAGCGACAATTTGCGCACCAGCACGCAGCGCACTCAAAATTGCATACTTGGAATTAGATGCCCAGCCCGCAATGATGACGCCGTAAACACCAATCGAAGTTAAAGCCAGCACATACAACAAACCGGCATTAATTTCGGTTAAGGCCATGCCGCGATCAAAAGGTATTACTGCCCAGGCTGCTAGCGCTGGAGCAATAGATAGTACTGGCGCTGTCAGGAATAAAAATTTATTGGCTTTAGTCGGAAGAATAACTTCTTTCATCATCAGCTTGAGCGCATCTGCGATAGGCTGACCAAGACCCCAAAGTCTGAAACCAAAGAAACCGACACGGTTCGGACCAATACGCACTTGCATGGCACCGATCACTTTACGCTCTGCATAAGTCACGTAAGCCACTGACAGCATTAGGGGAACAAGAATCAAAACAATTTTGGCAACAATCTGGATATAAACTGGCAACCAGTTCCAGAAAGTAATCAATGATTCGGGTATAAATTCAATCATCATTTACACCTTTTCCACTTTGATGGCAGCGAACGCATCGCCCAGCTGATCAGCACCATTGACAGCCATCGGAATCCAGGCTGAACCATTGGGGATACTGTCATCAATCACTAAATTCATTTTCGCATTGCTATCGCCCTGAGTTACGGATACGTTTTCACACTCCGTTACAGCGAGATGCTCAGCTTCTGCTGAATTGATTCGCAGGCAAAGCGATTGTGCATCACTGGCTTTTTGTAATGAAGTTGCACGGCGTAATAAAGCATCACCGGCATACATGGGCACATCACCTGAGCGCATTAACTCATCGGCGGCATTAATCTCAACAACTTCAACTTCAGCCGATGTCGCGTTATTCAATTCAATGGACTCGCATAAGGTGCGAAGTTCGTTACGCACCTCTTCCGAAGACATATAGTCAAATTCTTTTTGATCGAGCAGGTTCGCCAAAACACGCAGAATTTTCCACGCAGGTCGTGACTCACCCTGCGACGGGCAAGCGCCATTAAAGCTTTGCCACAAACCTTCGACATTAACAAACGTGCCCGAAGTTTCCGCAAACGTAGCTGCAGGCAATAAAACGTTAGCCGTTTCACGCAATTCGGGTGAATCAAACGCTGTGATGGCAACCACCATTTCAGCCTGCGCTAACGTGTCTTTCATGGCGTGCACGCTATCGAGCTCAGGCTCCACATTAAGCAGAATCACCGCCGCTGGAGATTGATTTTTAATATCGCCCGCGTGGTATCCCTGAACAACATTTTCGCTTTCACCCGCAGCAGCACGATGCGGTACTGCGCCAGCCAGCCAGGCACCAGCAGTATTCGCACCTTCACTTAGGTAACCCAGCGCACTGCCTGTTTCTATTGCAATCGCTTCGGCCAAAGCACGTAGTACAGAATAATTAGGATGCATGCTGGCAAGGTTACCCAGCAACACCGTTGCTTTGTTAGCAGACTTCAACTGACTAACAATGGCTTTGTGTTCAACCGTTGGTTTCAAACCCGTCAGCATTTTTTTCAGGTGCGATGCCATAGCATGTTTTGATGCCTTATAAGACGCGGCAGCAATCATAGCCAGCTCATTGACCAGGTGTTGTTGCGCAACCGAAATATTGCTGGCGACAGGAAAGTTAAATTCGTAAGCACGTGGATTTACAAAACTAATTTGCGCTGCATTGTTAATCGCCGCCTTTCTTAAGCGGTGCGAAATCATCGGTTGTTCTTTACGAACATTGGAACCGATTAATAATGCCGCGTTCAGATTTTCCAAATCTTCAATATTCTGACCCAGCCACGGCATTACCGGTGCTGAACCCTGACCACTAAAATCAGACTGGCGCAGACGGTGATCGATATTGCCGCTGCCCATAGAGCGCATCAATTTCTGCGTCAGATATAATTCTTCAAGCGTTGAATTAGGTGAGACTAAAGCGGCAATTTTATCTGCACCCTGCTCTTCGTCTTCAAGTATTGCTTTAATCTTGTCACTGGCGAGACCCATAGCGGTGTCCCAGTCGGTCTGCTTCCATTCGCCATTATGCTTAACCATTGGTGTGGTCAAACGGTCTTCACTATTAATACCTTCATAACTGAAACGATCACGATCTGAAATCCAGACTTCATTCAGCGCTTCATTATCGCGAGGTACAACACGAACCACATCATTACGCGAGGTGTGTACGAATACATTTGAACCGACACAATCGTGTGGCGCAACTGAAGCATGCTGAATCATTTCCCAGGCACGTGCTGAATATCGTGAAGGCTTAGCTGTTAGTGCACCTACAGGACACAAATCAATCACGTTACCAGATAGCTCTGACGTCACCGCACTATTCATGAAGGTCGCAATACAGGCGCGATCACCACGACTGGTCATACCCATTTCACGGACACCGGCAATTTCTTCACCGAAACGAACACAACGCGTGCAATGGATACAACGTGTCAATTCAGTTGCAATCAGCGGACCGATACTCTTATCAAAAACGACGCGTTTGCCTTCAGAATATTGTGAAACATCCTGACCATAAGCCATGGCCACATCCTGTAATTCACACTCGCCACCCTGATCACAGATAGGGCAATCTAAGGGATGATTAATCAGCAGGAATTCCATCACCGATTTCTGCGCCGCTTTGGCCGCAGCCGATTTAGTATGCACGACCATGCCTTCCATAACTGGCGTCGCACAGGCAGGCATTGGTTTTGGTGCTTTCTCAACTTCAACCAGACACATGCGGCAGTTCGCGGCCACGGTCAATTTTTCGTGGTAACAAAAACGCGGTACACGAATATTTTCTTTGTCAGTAACATTGATCAGCATGGCACCTTTAGGCGCTTTCAGCTCCTGACCATCGACTGTGATTGTAACCAGTTCTTCTGTCATTACGCCGCCTTCACCATGCTTTTCTTATGTTCAACATAGTATTCAAATTCTTCTCGGAAGTGTTTCAGGAAACTACGCACCGGCATCGCCGCGGCATCACCTAAAGCACAAATTGTTCGTCCTTCAATTTTGCTAGCCACATCATCAAGTTTGGCAATATCTTCATATGTACCCTTACCTTCAACAATACGTGTCAGCATACGATACAACCAGCCTGTGCCTTCGCGACATGGCGTACATTGACCACAGGATTCTGAAAAGTAAAAACGTGAAATACGTTGCAGCGCCTTAACCATGTCGGTAGTTTCATCCATAACGATAACCGCACCAGAACCCAACATAGAGCCAGCCTCAACAACGGAGTCGTAATCCATGTTGGCACCCATCATAATATCTCCGGGAACCACCGGCACGGATGAACCACCTGGAATCACGGCCTTCAAGCGTTTGCCTTCACGCACACCACCTGCCAGCGCCAGCAAATCCTTGAATGAGGAGCCCATTGGAATTTCAAAATTACCCGGATTATTGACGTGACCGGAAACTGAAAATAATTTAACGCCACCATTATTGGGAATACCCAGATCAGCAAACCACTTGCCACCGTTACGAATAATCGACGGCACCGATGACAAAGTTTCGGTGTTGTTAATCGTAGTCGGTTTTCCATACAAACCAAAGTTGGCAGGAAATGGTGGTTTAAATCGTGGCAGACCACGTTCACCTTCCAGCGAATTCAGCAGGGCTGTTTCTTCACCGCAAATATAAGCACCCGCACCTAATGAGGCATGAAGATCGATACTGACATCACTGCCTAAAATTTTCTCACCCAGCAATCCATTTTTATAAGCTTCATCCAGTGCTGCCTGAAAATGCTGCGCAGGCTCGTCCATAAATTCGCCACGCATGTAGTTGTAACCAACATCAGCACCCATGGCATAACAGGCAATCGCCATACCTTCAACTAATGCATGAGGATTAAAACGCAAAATATCTCTATCTTTACAGGTGCCCGGCTCACTTTCGTCTGAGTTACAAACCAGATACTTTTGCACCGGTGCAGTCCGTGGCATAAAACTCCATTTCAAACCAGTAGGGAAACCCGCACCACCACGACCACGAAGACCGGAAGCTTTAACTTCTTCGATTACATCTTCGGGTGAAATCTTTTCTGTCAGAATTTTACGCCAGGCTTCGTAACCGCCTACTTTCAAATAATTTTCATACGACCAGGGCCGATCTTCAAATTTGAGCGTGGCGTAACAAACTTGCACTTTTGTAAGGTCGCTCATCATTTCAGCCCGTCCAGAATCTCATCCACCTTTTTAGTGGTGAGTTTTTCATGATAAACATGATCAACCTGCATCATCGGACCGCCAGCACAGGCAGCCAGACACTCTTCTTCAACCTTGAGATAAATACGACCATCTTCCGTACTCTCTCCCAGTTTAATGCCCAGTTTTTTCTCAACATGATCGACAATGTTCTGAGACCCCATCAACATGCAACATATATTGGTACATATCGCAACGTTGTGTCGCGCTACCGGTTTCAATTCATACATCGAATAAAAACTGGCGACTTCATAAACTTCAATTTTTGCCAGATCAAGATAAGCAGCCACTGCATCCATCAGTTCATTAGTCAGGAAACCTTTGTTTTCATGCTGCACAACATTGAGCGCACCCAGCAAAGCCGATTTCTGTTTACCTTGAGGGAACTTGGCAATCAGCGCATCAATTTCTTTGCGACTGTGTTTCGATAATTGTGTATTTTCTGTAGTCATAAGCTCAACGATCCACGTCGCCAAATACAATATCCTGCGTACCAATAATGGCAACCACGTCGGCCAACATATGCCCCTTGGTCATTTCATCCATGGCAGAAATATGTACAAAACTGGGTGGACGAATTTTCATGCGGTATGGTTTGTTGGCGCCATCGGAAACCAAATAGATACCAAACTCACCTTTGGGATGTTCTGTGGCTACATAAGCCTCGCCCTTGGGCAAACAAAAACCTTCAGTAAATAATTTGAAGTGATGAATCAGCGATTCCATATCTGCTTTCATGCCTTCGCGACTTGGTGGTGTTACTTTGTGATCTTGCAGCATCACTGGACCATCATTTTCACGCAACCATTTAATACACTGCTTGATGATGCGATTAGACTGACGGAATTCTTCCATACGAATAATATAACGATCATAACAATCGCCATTGGTACCTACGGGTATATCAAAGTTCATACGATCATAAACTTCGTACGGTTGTTTTTTGCGTAAATCCCACTCAACACCTGAACCACGCAACATCGGACCGGTAAAACCAAGTGCCATTGCACGCTCTGGTGTGACGATACCAATATCAACGGTACGCTGCTTCCAGATACGGTTGTCGGTTAGCAGTGTTTCGTATTCATCAACGTATTTAGGAAAGCGCTCGGTAAAATCCTCGAGGAAATCGAGCAAAGAACCCTGACGATTTTCATTGAGTTTGCTCACTTCACGTTTGTTATGCCACTTTGATTTTTCGTACTGCGGCATAGTGTCAGGCAGATCGCGCGCAACACCACCGGGGCGGAAGTAGGTCGCATGCAAACGCGCGCCGGAAACTGCTTCGTAAGCATCCATCAAATCTTCACGCTCACGGAAAGCGTAAAGGAACATGGTCATCGCACCCACGTCCAGGGCATGCGCGCCAATCCATAATAAATGGTTCAGGATACGGGTAATCTCTGCAAACATGACACGAATATATTGCGCACGTTCAGGACATTCCACACCCAGCATTTTTTCCATGGCCAGAACATAACTGTGTTCGTTACACATCATCGATACGTAGTCGAGTCGATCCATGTAACCGATACTTTGATTATAAGGTTTAGATTCGGCCAGTTTTTCTGTGGCACGATGCAACAGGCCCACATGCGGGTCGGCACGTTGAATAACTTCACCATCCATTTCCAGCACCAGACGTAGTACGCCATGCGCTGCAGGATGAGCGGGGCCGAAATTCAATGTGTAATTACGAATTTCAGGCATCAGAATTCTCCTCACTCGCTACTGGAGTTTCTGTTTCAAAACGGTCATCTTCCCGAATAACTTTAGGCACAAGCACACGTGGTTCGATGGTGACTGGTTGATAAATCACGCGCTTCTGCTCTTCGTCATAACGCATTTCAACATGGCCGATCAACGGGAAATCTTTACGGAAAGGATGACCAACAAAACCATAGTCGGTCAGGATGCGACGTAAATCAGGATGACCTTCAAACATAATACCGAACAAATCAAAAGCCTCACGCTCAAACCAGTTAGCAACTGGCCAGAGATCAACCACAGAGGGCACCATCGGCGCAAACTCATCTTCGCAATAAACACGAACACGCATACGCTGGTTATTCGTTATCGACAGAAAATGATAAACCGCAGCAAAGCGTGGACGATCAGTGCAAACCTGTGCGGGTGCTTCACCAAAACGTAAACGTGCATTCACGGCTGAATCAACACCACGACTAAAACCCGTGGACGATGATTCTTTAGTTGCCCATTCACAACTACCGTATTCAGAGTAATCTACGCCACAAACATCGATCAATTGCTCGAAAGCAAATTGTTTGTCATCACGTAAGGTTTTACAAACACTCAGTAAATCCATAGCCGCCACTTCAACAGTGACTTCCTTGAATTCAACGATATTTGATTGCAATGTAGAACCAAATGTCTTCTGCAAGCGATCAGATAATTGCTGGATACGTGTCGTCATCAGGCTTCCTGAGGCTGACGGGCAATCGTGTTAGTACGGCGAATCTTGTTCTGCAATTGCATGATGCCATAGAGCAGCGCTTCTGCTGTTGGCGGACAACCGGGAACATAAATATCGACAGGAACAATTCGGTCGCAACCTCGTACCACCGAATAAGAATAATGATAATAACCACCGCCGTTGGCACAAGACCCCATAGAGATCACCCAGCGAGGCTCAGCCATCTGGTCATAAACTTTACGCAAAGCAGGAGCCATTTTGTTACACAGCGTACCGGCAACAATCAGCACATCGGACTGACGTGGGCTAGGACGGAAAATAATGCCGAAGCGGTCAAGGTCATAACGCGAAGCACCTGCCTGCATCATTTCTACCGCACAGCAGGCCAGGCCAAAAGTCACTGGCCATAAAGAACCGGTGCGCGCCCAGTTGATAAGGCCGTCAAGCTGAGTGGTAGCGAAGCCCTGATTAAACTTACCTTCTATTCCCATTCCAGCGCCCCTTTTTTCCACTCGTAAATAAAGCCAATAACAAGAATACCTAAAAATATTCCCATAGCGACGAGACCGAACATGCCGATATCATCGAGCACGATAGCCCAGGGGAAAAGGAACGCGATTTCTAAATCAAAAATAATAAACAGAATGGCAACCAGGTAATAACGCACGTCGAATTTCATGCGCGAGTCCTCGAAGGCCTCGAAACCACATTCGAAGGGGGAGTTTTTAGCCGCATCGGGCTTGTGAGGCGCCAATAAATAACCGCCCAGGAAAATGGGGCCAATACCAACCATTAAACCTATGGCGAGAAAAATCAGTACCGGCAAATAATTCTCTAACATTTTAACCCCACGAATTCACTGCTTTTCAGCAAGTCTCGTTATTTTTTATAGTTATTCGCAATCCGCAATCCTTGCGAGGTACTCTAGCAGAACACCTGTCCATCACCAAATTTGGTGCCGATGGCCGGAGTCGAACCGGCACAGCTTTCGCCACACGCCCCTCAAGCGTGCGTGTCTACCAATTTCACCACATCGGCTGTATTTATATCTTTTAGTCCGATTATTCTGCGGCGGGAGGTACGTCGCTTTCAACAGGAGCATCTACCGCTGCTGGCACATCACTTTCAACGGGAACATCTGCAGGCATTGGCACACCACCAAAAGATTCAGCAGCCTGGTCGGTAACTACAGCAGCCTCTGAACTTACTTCGATAGTATCTATAACGCTGGCTGGAGCCTCACGATGCCCTGCCAGATAAGCCAAAGCGATGCTATTGAGAAAGAAGCAGGTAGCAAGTATAGCCGTACTCTTACTCAAAAAATTGGATGAACCACTAGCACCGAATACTGAGCCAGCACCACCGCCACCACCGCCAAAAGTTGCACCTTCGCTCGCACCTTTGCCCTTCTGCAACAGGATCAGGCCAATAATGGCTACTGCCATAAACACCTGCAAAATCAACAGTATTACATCTAAATTCACAATAATTATCCTTGTCCTGCTGAACAAATAACTAAAAAGTCTTCGGCTTTTAGCGAAGCGCCACCGATCAAACCACCATCAATATCGGGCTGCGATCTCAATTCTGCAGCATTAGCTGAATTCATGCTGCCACCGTATAAAATTCTCAAACCTTCAGCAATGACTTTATCCTGCTCAGCAATTTTGTTACGAATAAAGGCATGCACTTCCTGGGCTTGCTCAGGTGACGCTGTCTTGCCCGTACCAATCGCCCAAACCGGCTCGTAAGCGAGCACAGCATTAGCCAAAGATGCCACACCATCTGAATTCAAAATCGCGTCAATCTGACGACCAACAACTTGCTCAGTGATGCCCTGCTCGCGCTCTTCCAGCGTTTCACCGATGCAGAAAATAGGCTTGAGGCCATTTTTCAGAACCGCGCCGTATTTAATCGCGGTCACTTCATCAGTTTCACCGTACATAGCACGACGTTCAGAATGACCGATGATGACATATTCACAACCCACGTCTTTCAACATCGGACCTGAAACTTCACCAGTAAATGCACCCGCATCCTGATCACACATATTCTGCGCACCCAGTTTGATGCCAGAATCACCAATTGCATCGGCGACTGAAGGGATATATACAAAGGGAGGGCAAACTACAACTTCAGCATTAACTCCACCCATGCCAGCCTTAATACCGTTCATCAATTCTTTTACGCTATCGCTGGAACCGTTCATCTTCCAGTTACCCGCTACCATAGGCTGACGCATTGTATTCTCCACTATATTCAAAGGTGGCAAAGGATACCTGTCAGCACCCAAGAAATCAATAATGATAAGAGGTTAATCGATGAATATAGAAGGCTTTGGATGAACTAATTGAACAAAACCGTACAAATCAGGCTGCTGCGACCGAATCAGCAATACTCTGCGTTAAGGCATGCACCATGGTTTCATCTTCACCTTCCACCATTACCCTGATCAATGGCTCAGTACCGGATGGGCGCAACAACACCCTGCCCCGACCATCGAGCTGCTGCTCGGCCTGCTGTAACACTGATTTTACCTGCTCAGATTCGAGCGGGTTAGCCTGACCATTCAAAGGCACATTAATCATATGCATGGGCATTTTCTTCATGCCTGACCTGGCCTCACTCAGTGTTTTTCCGGTTTCAGCCAAATAAGCCAGTACCTGTAGGGCCGAGACAATACCATCACCGGTGGTGGTTCGATCAAGACAGATAATATGCCCCGACGACTCCCCCCCCAGCATCCAGCCTTTCTGATTAAGGCTTTCGAGCACGTAGCGGTCACCGACATTGGCACGAACGAACTCTAGCTCCATTTCCTTGATCGCCAGCTCCAGCCCCATATTGCTCATTAAAGTACCGACCACACCTTTAATATCGTCACCTGAATGCAACCTTGCTTTTGCAATGATATAGAGCAGCTCATCACCATCGATGATCTCACCATCCGCATCCACCATGATAAGTCGATCACCATCACCATCAAGTGCAATACCTAGATCAGCACTCTGCTCTTTGACTACTTTCTGCAAATGCCCGGGATGGGTTGAGCCTCTGTATGCATTGATGTTGATACCATCAGGCTCAGCCCCCTCGACAACCACACTGGCTCCCAGCTCAGTCAGTACCTGCGGCGCAATATTGTAAGTTGCTCCATTGGCGCAATCGATCACGATATTCATGCCGGTAAATTTTGTCGTCAACGGAATGGTAGCCTTACACGCCTCGATATATCGCCCCTGAGCATCGTTAACACGTTGAGCCTTACCTAATTCGAACGAATCCACCGTCGTCATCGGCGAATCAAACATGGCTTCGATTTGAAACTCCAAATCATCTGCCAGCTTACTACCTTCAGCAGAGAAAAATTTTAGACCATTATCGTAGAAAGGGTTGTGCGACGCACTGATGACAATGCCCGCAGAGGCATGTAATGTTCTTGTTAGATAAGCAATACCCGGTGTCGGCATTGGTCCCAATAAGCGCACATCCACGCCGGCTGCCGACAACCCCGCTTCCAGCGCCGATTCAAACATGTAACCCGAAATACGCGTATCTTTACCGATTACCACCAGTTTCTCGCCCTGACTTGCCAGCACTTTACCTACCGCCCAACCCAACTTAAGAACCTGATCGGCGGTCATCAAACCTTCACCGACTTTGCCGCGAATACCGTCAGTACCAAAATATTTTTTCGTCATAACTACTTTTTTCCTAATAAAACGCTTCCATAACTCAGGCTAAACTTAATGCAAAGCCCCACAAATTTTTAAGGCATCACTGGTTTCTGCCACATCGTGAACACGAAACCATCGTGCACCTTTTCCATAAGCAATAACGGCCGCAGCGATACCACCAATCACTCTCTGATCAACAGGACGATCGAGAATCGTACCCAACATACTTTTACGAGAGAACCCAACCAATACGGGAAAGTCTAGCTCACAGAGTTCATTCAGTCGCGATAAAAGTTGTAGATTGTGCTCCAGTGTTTTACCAAAACCAAAACCGGGATCGAGCAATATTTGATCTGCGGCAATACCTGCATCCATGCAGATACTAGCTCTCGTTAGCAAAAAATCACGGACATCCATCATCACATCAGAATATTCAGGACTTTTCTGCATAGTACGAGGCTCACCCTGCATATGCATCAAACACACTGGCACACCCAGCTCCGCACAGCACTCCACCGAACCTGCAGCACGTAAAGCATTCACATCATTGACCATGTTCGCTCCTGCTTGTACCGCTGCTTTCATCACCACTGGCTTACTGGTATCGATTGAAATTGGAATATCCGACTGTCGACGAATCGCTTCAATCACCGACACAACTCGCTCAATTTCCTGAGAAGCTTCAACCGGCTGCGCCCCGGGACGCGTAGATTCACCACCGATATCAATCATCGAAGCACCCTGCGCCTGCATTTCCAGCGCACGAGCTACCGCTGCATCGATATGATCAAACTCACCACCATCAGAAAATGAATCTGGTGTGACATTTAATATGCCCATGATGACGGGCATGGTTCCAGCAATGAGCTGTTCAGTGATTAATGATGATGGTGGTGTTGTCACGTTGTAATCCAAAAAAACAAAGGGGGCAAATGCCCCCTTGATTATATCAAAACCACGAACTATCAGTGCTGACCTGCTGGCCCACCGATTGATCCATCTGATTTTTTATCAACATCTTTACCTTTTGCAGCACCACCAGAGTCTTTAGGCTCATCGTCACTAATATCAGTCCAGTCCTGAGGTGGTGGTGGCACATTACCCTGCATTAAGGCATCAATTTGGGATGCATCAATGGTTTCATACTTTATCAAAGCATCCGCCATCATGTGCAAAACATTCAGATTTTCTTTCAGAATTGTTTCTGCACGTTGATAGTTACGATCGATAAAAGCACGAATTTCTTCATCAATAATACGCGCAGTGTCATCACCCATGTTCTTATGCTGAGTCACAGATCGACCGAGGAAAACTTCGCCTTCATCTTCAGAATACGCCAAAGGGCCGAGACGATCAGACAGACCCCATTTAGTTACCATATTACGTGCAATAGTAGTAGCGCGTTCGATGTCGTTAGAGGCACCGGTGGTGACATTATCAGCGCCATTGATTAACTCTTCAGCAATACGACCACCAAACAACGTTGAGATCATACTCTCCAGCTGTTTTTTGCTCTGACTATAAGAATCCTCTTCCGGCAGAAACATAGTGACGCCCAGGGCACGGCCTCGAGGAATAATACTCACTTTGTAGACGGGGTCATGTTCAGGTACCAGTCGACCGACAATGGCATGGCCGGCTTCATGATAAGCCGTGTTTTTCTTCTCTTCTTCAGACATCACCATAGAGCGACGTTCCGCACCCATCATGATTTTATCTTTAGCGCGTTCAAAGTGAGACATATCCACTTCTTTGCAATTCTCGCGTGCCGCAAACAAGGCGGCTTCATTCACCAGATTCGCCAAATCGGCACCAGAGAAGCCAGGCGTGCCACGCGCAATAATCGATGGATTAACATCTTTGGCTTCAGGCACTTTACGAATGTGTACTTTTAAAATTTGCTCGCGACCACGAATATCGGGCAATGGCACCACCACCTGCCGATCAAAACGACCGGGGCGCAATAGAGCGGGATCGAGCACATCAGGGCGGTTAGTCGCAGCAATCACGATGACACCCTCATTGCCTTCAAAACCATCCATTTCAACCAGCAACTGGTTCAGTGTTTGCTCACGCTCATCATGACCACCACCAACACCAGCACCACGATGACGACCAACGGCATCGATCTCATCGATAAAAATAATACAGGGTGCATGTTTTTTAGCGGTCTCAAACATATCACGCACACGTGAGGCACCTACACCAACAAACATTTCAACAAAGTCAGAACCTGAAATAGTGAAAAATGGCACTTTCGCTTCACCGGCGATCGCCCGAGCCAATAAAGTTTTACCAGTACCCGGAGAACCCACCATCAACACGCCACTGGGAATTTTGCCGCCTAGCTTCTGGAATTTACTCGGGTCTTTTAAGAACTCAACCAGCTCGGCAACTTCTTCTTTGGCTTCTTCAGCACCGGCAACATCATCAAAAGTGACTTTAATCTGATCTTCACCCAGCATGCGAGCCTTGCTCTTACCGAACGACATGGCACCACGACCACCACCGCCGCCCTGCATCTGACGCATAAAGAATACCCAGACGCCAATCAACAACAGGAACGGGAACCATGAGATTAACATCTGCACCCAGATGGACTGACCTTCTGGCGGAGCGCCTGTTATTTCAACGTTATGTGACAATAAATCACCGATCATTGCGGTGTTACTGGTCTCAGGACTGTAGGTACTAAATGCACCGCCACTGCCCAACTTACCTTTTATATCACGACCATTAATCGCAGCCTGACTGACCTGACCCTGCTTCACCATATCAATGAAGGTTGAGTAAGGAATTACCTGAGATGGCGTTGTTGGCTTACTGAAATTGCTGAATACAGATAGTAAAACTACTGCAATAACAGCCCATAAAACCAGGTTTTTGGCTAGATCATTCAAACTACAACTCCAAAGTTGACTTAACTATATTAGATTTTCTTAACATTACTACAGTTTATAACCGGTTGCTAGCGCGTATATTTCCCGACTTCGCGCCCGCGAAGCCTTAGGTTTGCGCACTACCACCCTTGTAAAACTTTCTTGCAGCGCCTTATGGTATTCATCAAAACCTTCACCCTGAAACAGCTTAACCAGCATTCCCCCACCAGGCTTAAGCACGCGCTGCGACAAATCTAGCGTTAATTCAGCCAAATAATACGCTCGCGGAATATCGACGACATCCATGCCGCTAATATTGGGGGCCATATCTGAAAAAACAAGGTCCGCTTTATCTTTTCCTATGGATTCCATCAAATCATTGAGCGCTTCATCTTCCCTGAAGTCACCTTGTATGATGTGAACATCATCGATTGGTTCCATTGGCAAAATATCGAGAGCGATCATTCTGCCCTTTTTTCCCAATAGTTTGACCGCATATTCGGACCACCCCCCGGGCGCAGCACCGAGGTCAATTACCGTCATCCCTGGCTTTAATATGTGATCTTTCTCCTGAATCTCGATCAATTTATAAATAGCACGTGAGCGATAGCCGTCCTTCTGAGAACGCTGAACATATTCATCTTCAAAATGTTCTTTTAGCCATTTTTTACTGCTTTTACTGCGACTCATTGGTTATGACTCATGGTATAGTTCGCCACTTACAAATGCTCTCGGCTTATCAAAATATGTCTTTAACAAAAAATCAAATTAAAACTCTGCGTGGCCTCTGTCATTCACTCAAACCCGTCATCATGATTGGTCAAAAGGGACTAACCAGTGAAGTGCTTGATGAACTCGAAATTGCCATCAGCCACCACGAATTAGTAAAGATTAAGATCGCCATGGATGACCGCGATGCTCGAAAGGAAATGATAAAAAATATTTGCGAGCAAAGCCAATCAGAAAACGTGCAAGTTATCGGTAAGACAGTCTCTGTCTATCGTAAAAATACCGATAAGCCTGTTATTGAATTACCGAAATAAGAGATAGCCAGCAAAACCTATATATATTTTATCTCGACGATTTCAAGACTTCTCAAGCCACCAGGCGTTTGAATTTCAACCACATCATCCTGTTGTTTACCAATCAATGCACGCGCAATTGGCGAACTGATTGAAATCTTATTATTCTTGATATCCGCTTCATCTTCACCGACGATCTGATAGGTCAATTCATCACCAGTCTCTTCATCAGCCACTTCAACGGTTGAACCGAATACAACCTTGCCATTAGCATCAATGGTAGTCACGTCAATAATGATCGCATTACTAAGCTTGGCTTCGATATCTTTGATACGGCCTTCAATAAAACCCTGCTGCTCACGAGCAGCATGATATTCAGCGTTTTCTTTCAAATCACCATGCGCACGTGCGTCAGCAATCGCCTCAATAACTCTGGGGCGATCAACGGTTTTTAGCTGCATTAATTCCTTGTGTAATATATCTGCACCGTGAACGGTGATGGGCATTTGTTGACTCATGCCTTACCCCCTTTGTGTTTTGTTAGTATCTCAGCGTGCATGTCCTGCAAACTGGTTACTGTATTCTGTTGTAGATAATTCAGGGCTCGGCATGTAGCCTGCGCCCCGGCGATGGTGGTTGTGTAGCTAACTTTACCCTGCAGCGCCGAAGCACGTATGGTGTAAGAATCGGCAATCGCCTTTTTGCCTTCTGTTGTATTAATGATGAGATTAATCTCACCATTCTTGATCATATCAACAATGTGCGGACGACCTTCGTGTACCTTGTTGACGAGTTTGCACTCAATACCGGCTTCTTGCAATGCACGTCCGGTGCCCCTGGTAACGACCAGTTCAAACCCTTTCTCGACCAACTCACGACCCAGCGCTACCGCCGCATCACGATCACGACCACGCACGCTGATAAAGACATTACCGCCTGTAGGCAAGTCCACACCTGCACCCAGCTGAGCTTTGGCGAAAGCCATACCAAAACTTTTACCCAGACCCATGACTTCACCAGTGGATTTCATTTCCGGACCCAACAAAGGATCAACACCGGGGAATTTCACAAACGGGAATACCGATTCTTTCACCGCGAAACCATCAGGCACCACTTCTTCGGTCACACCCTGCTCGACCAAACTCTGGCCGACCATGCAACGCGCCGCAATCTTGGCCAGCGGTACACCTGTGGCTTTTGAAACAAACGGCACGGTACGTGAAGCACGTGGATTCACTTCTAACAAATAAATATCTTCCCCTTGAATCGCAAACTGGATATTCATCAAACCCACCACGCCCAGCTTGAGTGCCAACTGGCAGGTTTGCTCGCGTAGACGATCCTGAATTTCTTTTGATAAGGTATAGGGCGGCAACGAACAGGCCGAATCACCGGAATGAACGCCGGCCTGTTCGATATGCTCCATGATGCTGCCGATCAGGACATCTTTGCCATCACAGATGGCATCAACATCAACTTCTACCGCATCATCGAGGAAACGATCCAGCAACACGGGTGCATCGTTAGATGCCTTAACCGCCGTATGCATGTAGTGATTAAGGTCAACTTCGTTATAAACGATTTCCATAGCGCGACCACCCAGTACGTAGGAAGGCCGAACTACCAGTGGATAGCCAATTTCAGCCGCCAGGCCAGCCGCTTCATCGGTAGAACGCGCCAGACGATTGGGCGGTTGTTTCAGACCCAGCTCCTCAACTAACTGCTGGAAGCGCTCGCGGTCTTCGGCGAGGTCGATGCAATCGGGTGTGGTACCAATAATCGGCACACCGGCAGCTTCCAGATCACGCGCCAGTTTCAGCGGTGTCTGACCACCGTACTGCACGATCACGCCTTTGGGTTTTTCTTTGTCCATTACCTCTAACACATCTTCCAGTGTCAGCGATTCAAAATACAAACGATCAGAGGTGTCGTAATCGGTAGAAACGGTTTCAGGATTACAGTTGATCATGATGGTTTCATAACCATCTTCACGCATCGACATCACAGCATGAACACAGCAGTAATCAAACTCGATACCCTGACCGATTCGGTTAGGACCGCCGCCCAGAACAACAATTTTTTCTTTATCAGTAGGCTGCGCTTCGCATTCTTCCTCGTAGGTCGAATACATGTAAGCGGTCGAGGTAGAAAATTCTGCGGCACAGGTATCAACGCGTTTAAACACGGGTCGAATATTCAAACCATGACGATGCGCACGCACTTCATCTTCTTTCACGGCTAACGCATCGGCTAGTCGGCTATCGGAAAAACCTTTGCGTTTTAACTGGCGCAGCTCATCGTAATCCAGTGAACTAAGCTCGCGACCTTTTAAGGCCATTTCTATTTTTATCAGCTCTTCAATCTGCACCAAAAACCATTGATCGATCTTGGTCAGATCAAACATTTTCTCTACGCTATAACCACGACGGAAGCCATCACCAACGTAGAGCAGACGATCGGCACCAGCCAGACTTAATTCCTGATTGAGGAATGATTCAATTTCTTCTTCGGGTAATGATGCATCCAGAACCGGGCTCAGGCCATCAATATCCACTTCCAGTCCGCGCAAAGCTTTTTGCAGCGATTCCTGGAAAGTGCGACCGATCGACATGACCTCGCCGACCGATTTCATCTGCGTATTCAGGCGGTTTTCTGCCTGCGGGAATTTCTCGAAAGTGAAACGGGGAATTTTGGTCACGACATAATCAATCGAAGGCTCGAATGAAGCGGGTGTTGCACCGCCGGTAATATCATTCTGCAATTCATCCAGGGTGTAACCAATCGCCAGCTTGGCAGCAATTTTCGCAATCGGGAAACCCGTCGCTTTCGAAGCCAGCGCTGAGGAACGCGAAACGCGTGGATTCATTTCGATGATAGTCATGCGACCATCAACCGGGTTGATCGACCACTGCACGTTTGAGCCACCGGTTTCAACGCCGATTTTGCGCAGCACAGCCAGGGAGGCATCGCGCATTTTCTGGTATTCCTTATCGGTCAGCGTTTGCGCCGGCGCGACGGTGATCGAATCACCGGTATGAATACCCATCGGATCGAGATTTTCAATCGAACAAATAATGATGCAGTTGTCCTTAGTGTCGCGCACCACTTCCATTTCATATTCTTTCCAGCCAAGAATTGACTCTTCGACCAGCAACTCACTGACGGGCGACAAGTCCAGGCCGCGTTTACAAATTTCGTCAAACTCTTCCTTGTTATAAGCGATACCGCCGCCACTACCGCCCATGGTAAATGAGGGACGGATAATAGTCGGATAACCGACCATCGCCTGCACCTGGTACGCCTCTTCCATGCTGTGCGCAATTGCGGCACGTGGCATATCAAGGCCGATTTCTTCCATGGCGACTTTGAATTTCTGGCGATCTTCGGCCATGTCGATAGCCTCTTTCTTGGCACCGATCATCTCAACATTGAATTTTTCCAGAACACCTTCACGATCAAGATCCAGCGCACAGTTCAATGCGGTCTGACCACCCATGGTCGGCAGCAGGGCATCAGGCTTTTCAACTTCAATAATACGAGCCACAGTTTGCCAGGTGATCGGCTCGATATATGTCGCATCCGCCATTTCTGGATCGGTCATAATGGTAGCAGGATTCGAGTTCACCAGAATCACGCGCAAACCTTCTTCCTTCAGCGCCTTACATGCCTGCGCACCGGAATAATCGAACTCACAGGCCTGACCAATAACAATAGGCCCAGCACCGATAATCAGAACACTTTTGATATCAGAACGCTTAGGCACGGTGAGACTCCTCGATTAATTCTATGAAATGGTCAAAAACGGGCGCAATATCACGTGGCCCGGGGCTGGCTTCAGGATGCCCCTGAAAACTAAATGCGGGTTTATCGGTTCGATGAATGCCCTGCAAGGAGCCATCGAACAATGAGCGATGCGTTGCTTGCAGATTGGCTGGCAGGCTTTCCTCGTCAACCGCAAAGCCGTGATTTTGACTGGTGATCATAACCTTTCCTGACTCCAGATCCTGTACCGGATGGTTGGCACCATGATGACCAAACTTCATCTTCAATGTTTTTGCGCCACAGGCCAGCGCCAATAATTGATGCCCCAGACAAATACCAAATACCGGCAAACTGGTTTCCAGTATTTCCTTGATAGCCGCAATCGCATAATCACAGGGCTCAGGGTCACCGGGGCCATTGGACAGGAAGACACCATCAGGATTCATCGCCAGCACATCTTTAGCAGGCGTTTTAGCCGGGACAACCGTGACCTTACAGCCACGCGAAACCAGCATTCTGAGAATATTGTGTTTAACACCGTAGTCATAAGCGACCACATGATATTTCAACTCTTCAGGTGTTGTGGCGGTGTTTGATTCGAGATCCCATTCACCAGCATCCCAGGCATAATTCTGCTCAACGGTGACGACCTGTGCCAGATCCATGCCCTTTAGACCAGCGAAATCTTTGGCTTTTTGTAAGGCCACATCCTTATCGACATTACCCGCCATGATGCAACCAGCCATAGCACCTTTATCACGAAGGATGCGGGTTAGGCGGCGGGTATCAATATCTGAAATCGCAACTACATTGTGCTTAACCAGATAGTCTTCAAGACTCAGCTGACCGCGCCAGTTGCTCATCACTGGCGCAAGGTCGCGAATCACCAACCCGCTGGCGTGTACACCACTGGATTCTGCATCGCCGTCACAGGTGCCGACGTTGCCGATATGCGGATACGTCAGGGTGACAATTTGATGAGAGTACGAGGGGTCAGTGAGAATTTCCTGATAACCGGTCATGGCAGTATTAAAAACCACCTCACCGATAGTATCGCCAGAAACACCTATCGAACGGCCTTCAAATACACTGCCATCTTCAAGGACTAATAGAGCTTTAACTAAACTGGTCATTCAGACTCCAAAAGGCAAAAAAAACGGGAGACCGGATGTGGATAAAAATCCAACTGGCGCTCCCGTAAGGGGTTCTGCATATCTGTTGATACTGACATTTACCGTAATATCTCTCTCACGACTCCAGATACAAGAAGGGCTGGAAGTTTTAAGTTCCAGCCCGTTGTAATAATGGCGTCCCCAAGGGGAGTCGAACCCCTGTTGCCGAGATGAAAACCCGGTGTCCTAGGCCTCTAGACGATGGGGACGCAGCGATGAATTTTGAGCTAGACAGCTCTCCGTCACATCGGGCGGGAAGTGTACGTGGGTAGCCTTTTAAGGTCAATACCAAATCGTAAAAGTAATGTGAAATATTTGCACAATTTTTACAGCAATACGTAATTCAAGCTTTCTTAGTGTGAGGGATCAACTACCTTTGACGCTTTTGATACTGTGGAGGATAGAGTGATTAGATAAATCAGGAAGACAGACAATTCCGGCGCCCGCAAATTCCACGTTGCGGTTAAACCAAACACCAGATAGGCCATAATCACTATAAGCCCTCCTAAATTAGCTGACGTCAACTTTTCACAGGAAGTATGGTAAAAAACTCGGAACGGTTGAATTATGAGCGCAAAGAGCAGTATCAAAAATCCAACTAAACCCGTCGTCGCCAGAGCCTGAAAAAAAATATTATGTGCGCTTGCATGAACCTCAACTTGTTCATAAATACCTTGCGACTGCCTTAACTCAATCTCCTGATCGAAATCGCCCAACCCCGTACCGATCACTGGGTGCTCCTGCCATACATCCAGCGCAATCTGCCACATTGCCAATCTAGTACCTACAGATGAGCCAAATTTTTCACCGTTAACAAAAGACTCGACTTCCTGAGTGGCCTGATTAATCCGATCTTCTATTATATTTCTAACCGGCGAAACACCTATAACCACTACAACCAGAAGCAGTACTGATATAGCAAGCTTGAGCTTTAATTTATTGTGCTTGGCCATCACATAAAGCAATAAGGCGCCACAGAAAGGTAAGGCAATCCAGGCTCCCCTTGCTTGTGACAAAAGGGATGCATACAAGGCACAAACAATGGAAAAAGCCACAATTACCTTGATTATTGGTCGTGTTTTCCACGTGACCAGAACTGCTAACAAGAACACAACACTGAGCATAGCCGCATCGCCAAAGGCAATATGATGATAACTTCCAGATGCTGGAAATCCAGGTCTCTCAGAAATACTAATGAGTGCAAAGGTTAAATATAGTGGCCCAGAGGTGATTGCACCTGCAACAAGGTATTTGAATAATTGCATATTGCCTCTGGTTAAAAGCAAATAGACCGGCACAATCAGTAGAAATCGAATGTACCTGCCCATGTGTTTAACGTATTCATTTTCATCGCTGACATTGTAATAAGTGATTAATCCTGAAAGCGCATACAAAGCCAGTCCAAAAAGAAGTAACTGTTCGTTTCGCGTAAGGCCTCGCCACAATTCAGGCCATTTATGAATATAAAATAAGCAGGCAATAAATAAAATCGCCAACGAGGTACTGGCTACGGAGGACACAGCACAACCTGAGGCCGCTGCTGCAAATATACAAAGACCAATAAGAACCTCTAACGGTCTTGATAACATTTCAGCAAACCAATGCCTGACAGCTAAATGTTGCAGCAAAATTGATACCCAATAATATAAACGACCTATTCTACTAAAAAATCTGTAGCAGGATTTATATTTGAGTCAAAAAAGTAGATTTAATACGAACGAAGTAAACCAGATAACACTACATTAATAGGCGTTTTTATGAATGAGCCCACGAAAAACAGTCATGATGATGATTTTCATATCCAGCCACAATGACCAGTTTTCAATATAAAAAAGATCGTGCTCAATGCGTGTATGTAGACAGGTATTGCCCCGCCAGCCATGCACCTGTGCCCAGCCGGTCACACCCGCCTTAACCAGGTGTTTTTTCATATAGTGAGGAATCTCATCTTTATATTTTTCAACGAACATAGGGCGCTCTGGCCGAGGACCGATCAATGACATTTCACCTTTTAGCACGTTAAATAATTGCGGCAACTCATCCAGGCTGGTTTTACGTAAAAAAGAGCCAAATTTTGTCGCACGCTTATCTGTTTCATTTGACCAGACAGGGCCCGTTTTATTTTCTGCATCTATCGGCATAGAGCGAAACTTGAACATAGTAAACACCTGCTCATTCCAACCCATGCGGCTCTGACGGTACAAAACAGGGCCAGGTGAACTTAGCCTAACACCCACCGCAATAAATAACATAACAGGGCTCGCCAAGATCAATAACAAAAGAGCTAACACATAATCTTCGATCGTTTTAACAACTTGATTCATTCCATCTATAGCAGAATAAGAAATATTCACTACGGGTACACCAGCAATTTCAGACAAGGAGTGATGCATTAATTGATATTCAAAAATATCCGGTACATATCGAATCTCCGTGGATGAACCATCTAAAGCAGTTATAACTTCACGAATCGTTTTTTCTTCACTATGTGGTAAAGATATCCAGACCTGATCAACATCCGCTTCATCAACATGCTCACGCAACTCTGTAACGTCTGAAATGAATTTTTTGCTTTTTAACCAGGAGGGAAGTTTATCGGAGCGCGGTCCAAATAACGCCGAAATTTCCAGTCCAAACCAGGTTGAACGACGAAGCCGATCAGCCACAACCGCCGCCTGCTCACCTGTACCAACAATGACAATATGGCGATGATTAAACCCATTAGAACGTAGCCAGCTCAGTACAATACGTAATATTACTCGCGAACTGACCAAGGAGGCCCATGTAGCCACGAACCATAAGCCCATCCACGAGCGTGAATAGTCAGCACCAGACTTGGTAACGAATGCCGCTCCAGCCAATAACAGACCAACCAAAAGCCACGCCATGGTCAGATGTTTTATTTCTGATAGCGTAGAAGAACCTCGCCAAACGCGATAAGTGGTAAACAGAGGAAAAATCAGACCTGCAAGAATGACCGCGACCAGAATAACATCAAGATAATGCCCAGGAAGACCCTGAACACCTAAAACCGTATAGGTACCATAAGCAGCTGAAAAATAATAAGACAGCACACCACAGATAAGCACAATTGATAAATCAATCACTCGCAGAATAAAATTAAGAACATTTGCATGCCCTTTGAGAAACCCTCTTTTGATCATATATCTGATTACTCACCAAGAACCCACATTCGTATCTATTATATTTCAAAATTCGACTATATTACGAACAATTAACATTATTATCTTGCCCCCCCCTAAAATAGTGCCACACCTTGCTAATATCTTTATCTCAAAACAACTTAATAAAACAGCAATTCTTTAAAGCACATCAAAATCAAAAATACCTGTAACCTCATCCAAGGTAACTCTAGACGGTCTAACTAAAAGACGCTTTTTTGCCTTCAATAATAAAGGTAGATCATCATGATGATCTGTAATTACACATTCTAAAATGACATCTTTCCCATAGTAGGCACTTACCGACCGCCACTTTTCTTCACCAATATTCTCTTTCCATAGAGAATTAAAAACTGAGCCGGATGAAAATACGTGTGAAAAATCAAACTTTTTAGCCAAAACATCTACATAACATGCTGGTGCCGCCGTACACAGCACTACAGACACCTGTGTATTTTCATATTTACGCATCTCCTTAAGCACATCACTATTAGTGAAACAATAAAGGAATTGACAAAACCATTTGATAAAAAAACACGGTATATTTTCTGTAACACTTAAAATTTCACGCTTCATTTGAACACGGTTTGATTTATGAAAAAATCGGAGAAGGACTACTTTTATAAATTTTATTAGCGCAAACCAACGAAAAGAAATAAATAGAAACAGAAACGAAAACACCAACCAATAGCGAAAGGAATTTAATGAGCATAAACACCCATCCAAATCAACAACGACAATTTTGTTCATGATTTATAATCACTAGACCATGGAAAACGCAATAAAACATTCTTATACAAACAAAAATCAGGGTATACCAAAGGCACATTCTTTGTAACAACCAGTACAGCGATTTTGTATTCAAGCAGCGGGTTAATTGCACAAAGCTCATCTAATAATATTTTTACTGTAGCACCTGAATCTATCGCATCGTCAATTATAATTATTCGACCAGATTCAAGATTAGCAAGATAATCAACCAACCTACTATCAAGACGAACATCTCTCTCAACATCATCAGATAGTTTCATTCTTAAAGTAACAATATAATGTTCAACAATCCTAAGCCAATCCAAAATAAACCTTGGTAAAAATTTAAATAGAATTTTAATACTGCGAGTTTTTTTAGCTGCAGTTGCATATCTTGACGCACCTGCCTCAAAATATTCTAAATTACCACCCTGTTTTTCTAAGTAACCAAAGACTAGTTTTGCAACAGTCGCACCACCAGATCTAACCCCAATCAAAGCAGTAATATCACCTGATTCAGCTAGTTTTACAGCAAGAGAATCACAGGCTTGTTCAAATTCAGATTTATTTAAGGTAATAACACTCATCATCAACCAACGTAAAAAACAGGGAATAAGCAAAGATTAGCAGTCACTTTACGCCCTGGTGATTTTAAGTTTAAAATTTTCAAAAAACCGTACGTAGCAATATTTAAGAATAGAGTATGGCAAAAATCTCCAGTAATATTTTAAATGCATCTTCAACTCATTTAATGCTGACAGTCTTCTAGCCCAGCAGGGAGAGTTAGCCCTGTTTTTGGCCCAACCTCTACAGTGAAAAACTGGTGCAGATGGAATCATCATGATTTTTTTATTAAGCCGCGTCACCCTAAGAGATAATTCAATATCTTCCTTATACATAAAGTACGACTCATTAAAAACATAGCCGTCTTTATCCAACAATTCTTGAATGATATCCCTGTGAATCAACATCAGAGCACCACAGGCCGCAGGTACATCATATGGCGGTAATTCTTTATTCAACACGGCGACACTATCACCTTGCGACACATCGAACCATCGCCCAAACCAGGTGTGGCTTATTCCCAAGCTATCGATCAAACCTGTTGGTTTATCTTTTTCAAAATCATAACCTAACAACGGCACGGTAAAAATACCAACATTACTATCTTGCGAGTCACCAATCACTTCAAGAACATTCTTTAACCATGAATCAGGCAAAAAAACATCAGGGTTAATAAGAAGAAAATAGTCAGACTCAAACTCAAGACTACATTCAATACCAATATTATTGGCCGCGGAAAAACCAATATTTTCACCTATATTTATAACTTCAGAATTATGAAAATCCTCAGCGTTAACAGTATTAGAGCTTGAATTAATTAAAAAAACTTTTTCACCAAGCTCATCTATATGTCGATTGCTGAATTTTTTTATGTATTCATCGCTATTATGCGAGACATAAATTGAAACAACTGACAATGGACTCACACTATTTCCTCTCCCATACATTCTTATAAAACTATTCGTCTACTTACGTCTATCATATCGGATCATTCAAAGCCAAAGCACAATACCAATATTCCATATAAAGCCGTTTTTTATGTAGATCAGCAAGTATAGAACTAGACTCCACCAGGCATTCGAAAAGCCTCATTTTATTTATATGCAAATTAAGGGAGTAGCATCTACACCTTGTCAGAACACTTACTTATCAGCAATAATTTATCGTACATGTGAAAGCTACACTTTAATATCTATTTTTATCATTCACAGTGTTGAATACAAACGAACGTGCCAGTATATACATAAGCAATGTATAACTCACTGCAGCGGCAATCTGAGAAATTACTGGATGAAAGTGAAAATAAGTTAATGACAGATAAAGCACCAATAAATTAAATAAAAATGAAATAACAAATGCAATAACATAGCGGACGCTTTCCGCAACAAAATGACCACTACTGCGAAAAACAAATTTCTTTGAAAGTACAAATCCCGATGTAAACCCAACGGCATATCCTGTAACGTTTGAAACCACTGGTGAAAAACCCAGAGCCATCGCGGAGAAGATAACGACGAAGCCAAGAACAGTGTTTACTACACCACTTCCCAAATATCGTGCGATATACGTAGCCTCACTCCAAAAATGAAATGCCCAGTTATTTTTTTTCATTGTGTAGATACTTTATATTCCTGATACTTTAAAATATATTGAAGTTCGATTTTTATCTACTAGCGCGAACAAACACTGCCCTTTCTGCCGCCATCATCTGTGCGACACCCACAAGTAGACTTGTCCTTGATATCTGCTTATTAATCGGCACAGTTATCGAATGAAACTGTATGCGTCGAGTATAAATGCTAGTCAGTTTGCTTGCACTAGAAACTATCCTTGGGCTGCGCCTGGTAATTCTTTTATAAATTGAAACAATTTCAGCAATGGTAGTAGGCCTTTCGGAAGCAATTATTTTTGTAAAAACCCCCTGCTTCCCATCTAATACACGCAACGCAGCGACTATTGCAGAAGCTGCATCATCAGAGATGATGTAATCACGAATAGTGTCAAGTGGAACGTAAATCTGTACTGGTTTATTTCTCAATATACAACGTGCCATTAGCGCAATAAGTCCCTGCTGTTTTCCAGTCGCCTGGCCAGGGCCGTATAATGTCGACATTCGTGCAAGAAGCGCAGTTACCCCACAATTATTGACAGCAAAGGTATTTACCAAATTTTCCTGCTTAAGTTTTTCATGCGCATAAGCCGTTGTTGGTGCTACAGGTGTATTTTCAGTAATAATATCACCTGCCGCACCCGCATAGATAGCACCTGCTGAACTAGAAAAAGCAAGACAGCCTTTAGCAGCAACCAGATCCGGCTCGGATTCAACAAGCTTGAGCAGCGTCGATAACGTTCGCGTTTCAACTGCAAGTTCCGCCTCGGTACTGCTCATGGTGCCCACACCAGCAGCCCAATAGATCTGCCACTTATTACCGACACCAACAAAGTCTGCATACGACTTAACTGCTATCTCTAACTGAACGCTAAGCTTAGTCTCGCTATCCCAGTGAAAACGCTCAGCTGGTTGAAACATACTGCTTCCACTATGTTGCAATGCACGCTGCAACGCTGCCCCCAACAGACCGCTGCTTCCTATAATCCAGACAGCTGTCATTGATGAATATCCGGCCGTGTAGGTTTCGTTCCGACAACATACAATGGCTTACCCATAACGATACCCATGGTCACCGCAAGGTACTCAGCAATCACTCCAAGAGCAGTCAGGGTGGCACCAGAGAAAAAGGAGACCACAATTACTAATGATGCCCAGCCCTGAACTGGAACATCTAGAAAGAACTTCACATAAACTGCATAACTAGCAATAGCTATGGCCAGTATCAAAGAACAAAAACCCATCAGAGTAATCAATCTAAGCGGACGAGTACCGGTAGTAAGGATCAATCTCCAGAAGTGACTGAACAACTTGGAATACGAGTATCCTGATGGTCGATCCAGTTCATTTCTCAAACGTACAGGACAGTGACCAATGCGTCCGACAATCCAGTAAAGCCCCACATCGAGATAAACACCATTACCACAATATGCTGCCAGGGTTCGTGCAATCTCACCATCAACCAGACGGAAACTATTAAATTTCCCCACCTTGCTACTACTTAGCAATTTTGCAGTGATCGCCTTGGCCATTCTACTTAAGGAATTTCGAAGCCAGCCATGTGGTGCTGGATTCGTTGGCTGTGCATAAACCAGTTGAAGTGATTCGCTTATAGCGCTATCCAGCATATGACCAATATCTGAAGGGTCTTGCTGCCCATCCTCATCGATAGTAACAACCCAGTCGCCCGTAGCACTGGCCATACCCGCCATTGTCGCAGCATGTTGCCCGTAATTCCGGGACAGCCATACTGGACGGACAAATGAATATTTGTTTCCCAGTGCCTCCATAACCAGGTCAGATCGATCAGGACCACAGTCATGCACAAGTAATACCTCACTAACAACATAGGGTGTGCCGTCAGGGGTTGACTGTCCAAGTGTCAGCGGCTTGATTTCATCAATCAAGGTTGGAAGAGTTTTCTCTCCGCAATAAACGGGGATAACAATAGAAATTCGCTGAGGCGCAGAAGTATTCATGGCATTTGGTTCCTTTTAACTTGTTTGATATAAGGTGATATCATTTCCTAACCACCGCGAGAACAGATACACCAAATGGCAAACTTACAAATCTAAGCAGGTATTTTTCAATACCAAAAATCTTTTCCAGAACAAAGTTTACCGGTCGGCTTGGCATTTCAATATCTGAAGCGCCATCCCGTTTCAAAATATTATTCAATATACGCACAACAAAAACGATGGGGAATAGCAGAGTGTTGTAATAGGTAAGCTTCTCCACCGTAAAACCAGCCTGTACAAGTTTTGTTTCAAGTTCTTTGCGTGTGTATCTACGCTTGTGCTCGTTCATTTCATCAAATGATGACCAAAGGAACATATAAGCAGGAACGGTGATGACTACTTTACCCCCTGGAACAAGAAGTGAGTGCATAGCCTTTAATGAATCAATATCACGATCCACGTGTTCAATCACATCCAGAGCGGTAATTAAATCAAAGAAGCCGTCATCGTAAGGAATATGATCAGGCAACGATCCTTTTTCCACCTTACCGTTAAACACCTGTTTACTAAAGTTAATTGCATCATCTGACATATCCATACCGTAAACCTGACCTACATCGTCAAGAGCAGTTAACATCACACCAGCTCCGCAACCAATGTCCAGAATCTTAGCGTTATCGCCCTTGATTAAATACCGCTTAATAGTATCAAGGACTATTTTTTTTCGGGTAACAAACCACCAGTGCTTTTTCTGTATTTCGAAAAATATTCGATACATGTCTATGTTCATAATTCAGTGTCTTTCCATTTTTAGGTATTCGAATAGTTATGTAATAATAAAACGTGATAAATTATTTGTAGCATAGGCTATTGCATTCGCTTGCTTCAATTTTTAATAGCAACTTTTTTCTTAAAAATCACTAGCCTGATAACGACAATCAAAAGACATAGTACTGATATTACTAACCCAGTCCTCATATACGGTGGAAAATATTTTAGCTCAACTAGATTATCTCCTTGCTCTAAATACAGCCCAGAGAAACCATAATTAACTTTATGAACTTCACTTTTTTTGCCATTGACATAGGCAGACCAGCCCGCGTCAAATGGAATTGACAAGAAAAGAAGCTTGTTCCGCTCAAGGTGTATACTCCCCTTAATTTCGTCCTCACTCATTTCAACTATTTCAAGAACATCTTTTTTCAGGCTTTCTCTAAAATCATCATCATTTTGCTTAGGCGCTATTTGCAACACCTCATTAAGATTTATTGATGTCACTTTTTCAAGGGCGGCACCCTGAAGTAATGCGCGCCCCCGTTCTGAGTGATTAAGTTCACTCAATACCGAACTGGCAATATACGAGTCATATGTATAACCAAAGGGAAGACGACTATTCCTCAAATAAATTGAAACATCGCCATGTTTTTCAATATATGTCACATCAAATGGCAGTTCACTATCATTTTTTGTAAGGTGGTATTTCACACTTAATATATCAGCTAAATAAGGGTACTCAAGTGAGTTCACCTTCACAACATTTGGATGTCGACTAGAATAACCAAACTCTTTTAGAAAACCCCAGTAACTTGGGTTGTTTAATGAATTA
This sequence comes from Gammaproteobacteria bacterium, assembly GCA_029882355.1. Taxonomy (GTDB): domain Bacteria; phylum Pseudomonadota; class Gammaproteobacteria; order SZUA-229; family SZUA-229; genus LH-M37. The sequence continues at coordinate 66,530 of JAOUKV010000001.1, forward strand.
TATGTATCAAGACCAAAATAATTCTGAATTAATGAATCATTCAAACTTAGTAACCAGTGATTTTTTTCTATTCTATAAACAGAAGTATCAGTGGTTTCTAGTTTTTTCACTGCCTGATATCCGTAATCGAAAAAATGTATATTTCTATTATTCTCTATTCCTTTATCGAGAACACTTCTTTTTAGAAAAGATTTTCGGTGCTCAACAATTAATTCTCCACAAATTAATAATAGTATTAGCGATAACACTAAAGGCCTTCTTTTATCTTTCATTAAAAAATAAAGTAAAAACCCATAACAGATAATAAAAAAAATCAAAACAATCGTTCTAATAATATTTCTTTTGTATAACGTAGCGTCGAGCAGACTGTGACTATTCATGTTTATAGCCACTAGACATAAAACCAAACAAATCCCGGTTACTATTAAAACTGGCAAATTTATCTTTTTTTGCTTAATTATTGAGTCCAACACCAATGCAGCTAGCAGCAATTCAAAAATAATGACACTGTACCCCCATCTATATGATGGATACTGAAACCCATTCATTATCTGAGCAAAACCAGGAGCTACTAATATAGCTGCAACAACTAGCAGAGCAAGTGAGGCAATCCATTTCCCTCTCGTTGAAAACACGCTGTACAGCTGGGGTAAGAGAAGTAACGGAAAGAGACCGGCATACAGCTGAATTGATTCGTAATAGTTCAAAAACCCTTTGTATTCGGAACCAATGCCCTGAAGATTATTTGAAAATATTCTTGCTAGCAAGGACCAGTAGTAATCCGGCGTATTAAAGCGAACAAAATTTGAAATTGTTTCAACAAGACGGGTATAAAAATCAGTTGATATCCTAGGGCTAGATTTTAACAAATAATATTCGGGCAACCAAAGTACAGCTGAAATACCTAAGCCCAACATATATATCGCGCCTATCTTTATTATTTTTAACATCCATTCACGATTTGAAAAATTCTGCCATTCAGTGCCTATTCGAAATATGACATACAAACCAAAGAATATTGATATTTGCCAAAATATTGCGATATTCAACATCATAAATGACACGCATAATGCCATGGGTAACCATTTCTCTGTTTTAAGCCACACTTCAAACGTATATAATAAAAGCGGTAAAAACACTAACCAGCTAGCATAAAAATAGTGCTGCCCAAACCCCATCAAGAAGCCATTGAAGGCAAACAGTACCGATGCGACTATACATGCGTATGCACTAATACCAAGATAGCGAAGATACATATATGTAAACGTTGCAGCGCAGAATATTTTCAGGACGTATGCCCAAGCAATTAATCGAGAGACATTTTCTACACCTCCCACGTAATATATAATCGAGAATGGATCGTATAAAAACTGGTAGAGAGTTAGGACGCTCGCCCCAGTACCCAAATTAAATGACCATAAAGGCAACTGAAAGTTAGAGATGTAGTTTGTAAAAAAATAATAAACAGCATAGTAGCTATAGTAAGTATCATTACCAATGTCGACAAAAATCAGTAACTTCTCACCAAATAAAAATCGACCAAGCACCCCAATGCAAACTAGACTAACCAGCAAAAATAAATACAGAATAGGCTTACGGTCTTTTATCCAAAAACCACCAGGGAACTCCAATGAAGATATTTTTGTTAAGATACTCATTTTTTCACTAAACATATAAGATAAAATATTTTGGGTTAAACTGAGCCAGTATTTGAATCTGTATTTTTCAACGACTTTCTCATATCACAAATTCGATTTTCACAAACCTTATACTCGGGATCTGCAAGAACCGCCCTACGCTCCACTTCATTATTAAATGCAAGTGTATGCTTACGATCAACACTGTGAATATAATCCCCAATATATAAATCCTCTTTCAGGCCAGTCCAGTCAGCATTGTCCTGAGTGAAAAGTTGTAAAGTTAAAAAGTAATCTTCCATGTATCGATGATCATCATAATAAATAATATCGTCTAAGTTAAGCATATCCATATCAAGCATAAAACTGTGTATAGGTGCATGATTAGACCCGATGAAGTCTTCATATGAATGGCCGTATGAATACTCCTTCTTTCTTTCCATGCACACTCCAGTTGCTCCATTGTAGCTGGTAGAATAAACGCGGCCAAAGGATATAGCTTTACCTGTTTTCTTCAATCGACCAACTAGCCAACTATAGGCATGGGACATTAGAAGGTCATCAAAATCAAGAACTGCTGCGTAGTGAGTCGAAACCTTTTTGAGTGATTCGTTTAGCATTTTCGAGCGCAGATCACCATTACCGTTAGGAGAATGATAATGGTGAATTTGTGGTTCAAAACCATCTATCCATGAAAAATCATCTAATACATTTTCCAACATTGTAATTTGCTGTTCATCGAGATCTTGAACAGCAATAAGCGGTACTACAATACAGTCCTGCATGGCAGACAAACAGTACAATGCATTTTTTAAATCAGAAATATTAGCTGATTTGTGAAATCGAATGATTGTTGTTACAGCAGGCCGCTCTCCAGCTTCTAGTGTACTTGGTTGAGCCACGAAACAACGTGCATCGGTACGCATCCTGAAGTTCTTATAGCCAGATCTTATTGAAACCTTGGGTGACAGCAGTAACGGCGCGGTATTTCGGACATTAGAGTGAACAGAACCATTGTCAGTTACCTCAATAAGAGGAGAATTACCATCATAGCTATTTGCAATCACAGCTGAACCAGACTCACACGCCATCTGAATCATTTTTTCAATAAGCAATGAATCAAAAAGTGCAATCTGGCGAAATTCCATGAAAAAATCAGCATCGTCAGACTCGGGTTGTACCGTAATAGATAAATCTTTCATCAGCTCAAGCGCATTCGTACTGACCGAGCAGACATTGAATACTGATGACCTTGACAGGTGAAAAATAAACCGTTTTTTTAACTCATTATCTTTCTGGAGCTGATCTAAAATATTATCTGAAAAAGATAGGCAAACTTTGATGCCCGCAGGTAGCGAACAACTGAGATTTAGATCTCCCGAATAGGTTATACCCGATAACGCACGACCAACAGAATTAAGATAGCTGTAACCGTAACGAGTGTCTGGCTCAAGATGAGCACCTTCTGCCCACTCATTCCATGCATTGACCAGCACGAATTGCCTATCTGGCTGCAACGTTGATTTAGTATATGCAATAGTACTTTCCAGCCATTCCTGAAAAAGCTCAGGCGTACTACCGTGAAGTACATAGGCATCTGATCCATAACGTGCCGTATTATCCCAGATAGGCACCAAAGAACGGAAATATGTAAAGTCCTTTACATCTTTCTGTTCAGTGTAGAAGTTCGCCACTTCATCATAAGACAACACACTTCCATTGATAGGCTGATAATTGAGCAATGTATTTTTTTTCTCGGGTACAGCACCATCTGTCCAATCATGGAGATTGCGTTCAACACCCGCGTCCATTCCAAAATCTTTTGGATTACTCGCACCACGAGTAAGCACCGCAACCACATAGGGTAGTTTAATCCCAACTTTTGCACACTCTGTTTCCCAAATATCCAAATACTCCTGAGAGTTCGGGATCGAGGATGGTCGATATACAAATAAGACTGGGCGATCGTCTATCTTGATATATCGAGGATCTTTAAAGAACGGAATCAAATACTGAATAAAGTCTTGCGCATCTTGTGTCGAATAGTTCTGTCCGAGTAAAATCTCACTCTCGTTTCCATCCCAACGCCGAGTCCAGTTTTCGTTCGCCCAACAGAAGCAGAAGGGCATATTAATATCGGGGTTATCAAGAAGAAGCCTTGCGGGTTCTTCGAGAATCAGTTTTCCCGAGAACCAGTAATGGTAGAAGACCTGCCCATGAACACCGGCTTGTCGCATCAGCTCAGCCTGATGCCTGAGCACATCGGGAGAATCTAGCAAATAATATCCGATATCCGAATGGGGTATGTGTTGTTGGTAGTGCCCGTCAAAAAGCGGGTTGGCTGCTCGAACCTTAGTCCATTCAGTAAATCCCTTACCGTGCCACAAATCGTTTTCTGGAGTTGGGTGGAACTGCGGAAGGTAATAAGACAACACCTTAATATCACTATGGATGATTGATGAAGAATAATCTTGCTGCTCTTCATAGTAACGATAATCTCGAATCGAATCCCCTTTATAAATACTAATATATTTGCCTTGGTATTCGCTCATAAAAATCAAAATGAGCCGTTGAAGTACATGGACTAGTGTGCCGTCACCGGCCATCGGCTCAGATGGAAAGTCGCTATAATTAAGTGGTAACCCAAGAAAATCTTTTAAACACTCTGCGCGAGCCCAAAACATCGGACCTTCAGGAAATTCGACGACAGGGAAATCATGAATATGAAATTGTGTATATTTTTCAAGCAACTGTTTTGCCAGGTCATAGTTTGCTGACCAGCCACTACAATCCTTGATTAACTCTGTACGTCCCTCTGGAAAAACGATCTTTGCTGTAGATTGTAGTAGTTCAACAATGTGTGCAACACGACCTCCGCAGCTTCCATGTGGACCAATCAACAAGTCTAAAATATCTGTACACCAATCTGCCATATCACTATTGCGCGGACTTTTATCAGCATGAAAATGGCCAATAATTTCGTATTGAGATAGACGTTCACCAAACTGAATGATAAGCGGCGCGATATCTTTCCCTCGGTTAGGTACAGGTTCAACGATAATTTCTCCAGCATGGGGAAGCGCAGCCATCAATTCAGAATTGATGGTGGCAAGATCGCTGGATTCCGGCACAGACACATAAAGATCATATGGGATATGTATTGCTTCCAGATGAGAGGCAAATTCATTCAGCATTTCTGTGTAATGGAGATGCAAATGAATCGCTACAGAGACCTCCGTGCCAAGTTCTTCAGCAATTGAATCCAACTGTGGATCAATATAGTGCGGTACAACTAAAAGTTTAGATAGAGTTACTGAATCCATTTCAGTAATAGTATCTTGGTGCATCGCTCGCCTTAACCTTATCTTGACTCCCGCAATACCCTCTTTACGAATAACATTTACTGATTTATGAAACGTAGACTGTAGTCCGCCCCCTTTTTTCAAAATATAAGGCAGTATAAAGATTACACTGAACACTTTTCGAATGGTTGTAGTCACAAATCGTAATGGCGCAGTTATGCGCCAGCTTCTGCTTCCACGAATCTCTGCAATTGAATCATTCAGACTGGCAATCTGACCATCGCGTTCAGCTATAGCCTGATCGCGTTCAGCTATAGCCTGATCGCGTTCATCTACAGCCTGAGTGAGAGTATCAATCTGTCTATTACATTCGACTACAACCTGATCGCGTTCATCTACAGCCTGGCCTAAACTTTTAGTTTTGATCACGAACTTATCAGCAAGAATCAAAGACGACTTAAGACGGTCGAATTCTTTTGACCATTGAACAATCAAATCATGAAAATCTGGATCATTGACTTTTACTCGATCCGAAACCACATCCAAAAGAGCAGCGTATATCTCATAGACCAATGGAGGGCATGTATCATCAAGCAACAAATCGCTCAACTTGTATGTCGTATGGCGTAATGTCTCATCAAGAAAATCGTTTTTGTAAATTTGCAGTGCTGTCGTATCAACCTCAAGTTCCAGAGTTTTTGCTATCCGCTTTAACTCTCGCTCAGGCGACTGCATCAGGCGGTCATAATCAACAAACATCCGCTTATCACCAGCGCTGCCGGTTAAACTCGTGATTACATGACCTACCCACAACAGATAACTATGCTCCATTTCAATGCCGTCACGTTCAGCCAAAGACTTGGCCACACTAAGTGGATGGCGCACGGCAATGACATAGCTCACATCAAATTGACAGTGGCTAAACACCTCTTTCCAGAAAGGCAGTAACTTTGCCACACGTGGGTCTTTGAAACCAAATATGGACGCACTACAGACTTTCTGGCGAAGTAACTCGACCGCACGGTGGTAATATCCTTGCTTGTGTAAAGTCTTCACATCGATAGAGTCAATCGCAGCAAGATGATACCAATCACTGTTAATAGCACTCAGCATCTCGACATCTAGCACATTGATATCAATATCTTCCCAAAAGCCTTTATCATTGACCCCCTCTAAGGCTCCATACAGCGTATCACCAAGATTCACTCCCAACACTTGCAGGCCGCGCGTAATAACACTTGTGCCACTGCGATGCATTCCTAATACAACAATCAATTTTTTATTCTTCACGGCCATCACATCTCTTTTTTCAAATCTGCTCTTGCTGCAATTCAAACTCTGGATAACAGCCAAAATCGATAATCCCAGTCGTCAAGTTCTCTGTATCGGGTAAAACCCTAAACATCGCGATATCAACCAAGCGATGAAGGTACGTTTCACTATCATCAACATTACCAACCACACCTGCATTTAGAAAATACACGCCTGGATTCAAAGCGCAGCGAAATTGGAACTCTACTCGATAGTTTTCTCCCTCTTTAACGAATGCCAGACTATCTTTGACTGTGCTAGCTGATACCCCTCCTCCCAACTCCACTCCTGATGTAGTTTTGATGAGCATACCAAAAGTCACATTAGTTACACTCTTGCTAAACTGCACAGTGTAGGTATAACGATAAACCACTCCTCGAACTAAGTTGTTTACTTGCTCACCCGCCAAGGTTAATACCGCAGGGGCTTCAATATTTGCACCGTTGGTTTCGTACTCGATGGTACTGCTTGGTTTGAGATTGGGATCAAAATATTCTTGTTGTTCCTGCGGACGCTTAGTTGATGAATGTTCATCATGTGATGTGTTATTGTCGGCACTAGCCATTGTCTCAAGCGGCTCATCCGTAGTTCGAATTTGCTCCCGAATTTCTTCATGCTTATCCGCAGGGGCATAGAGCAATTTTTGATAACGACCCACAATTTGCTTAGGGACACCAACAGCTATTTTTTCACCCGCATCCATCAATACAGCACGGTCACATAGCTCAACTATAGTGGCACCCGAGTGAGACACAAACAGTATGGTCGCCCCGCTGGCACGAATGGCTTCGATACGGGAAAAACATTTGCGCTGGAATAATTCGTCCCCCACAGATAGGGCTTCATCGACAATCAGAATCTCTGGGTCTACGTTGATAGCAACCGCAAATGCCAGCCTCACCATCATCCCACTGGAATAGGTCTTAACAGGCTGTTCGATGAATTCCCCAATGTCTGCAAAGGTAGCAATTTCATCAAAGCGAGCGTCAATTTCTTCGTTGCTTAAGCCCAGTACAGAGGCATTCATGTACACATTCTCGCGCCCAGTAAACTCAGGGTTGAAACCAGATCCTAGTTCTAACAGAGCAGCAATACGACCGTAAGTATTTACCGTGCCGGCAGTAGGAGTGAGTGTGCCACAAATAATTTGCAGCAAAGTAGACTTGCCACTACCATTACGGCCAATAATACCAACAGCATCACCTCTTTTCACTTCAAAAGAGACATCTTCAAGCGCCCAGAATTCTTTGAAGTATTGCTTATCCGCTCTACCAAGAATGCGCCTAACTTTTGGCATAACAAACTGTTTGAGCCTATCGCTCGGAGTAGCGTATATCTCGTAGCACTTACTTATGTTCGTAACTCGGATAGCAATATCAGAGGACATCTGCAAATCCTTTACGAGTTTTCTGAAACCAGGAAAAACCAGCCCAGGCCACCAATATACTCACGATGTACGCAACAATCAGTCCTGTCCAATTAGGCATGTTCCCCCACATCAATACATCACGTGCTTGTTCGATTACGAAAGTCAGCGGGTTTAAATAAATCATTGTTTGATAGGGTTCTGGCAACCTTGAAGCAGGGTAAAAAATTGGTGACATAAATAGCAGTATGGTTACTAATACGCCCGTCATTTGCCCTATGTCTCTAATATATACCCCCAGTGAAGCCAGCATCCAGGAAATCCCCAATGAAAACAACACTAACGGAATAAGTATCAAAGGCAGAAAAATAAACGTCCATTGCAGAGAATAGTTCACAGCGAGATAAAATATTCCCCACACCAACATACTTATACAGGCATGAAATAATGTTGATCCCAATACAATCCAGGGCAGTATTTCCAAAGGAAAGACAACTTTCTTTACATAGTTAACATTTCGCAACATTAAAGTTGGAGAATTATTCATGCTTTCCGCTAAAATACCGTGAACAATCATGCCAATAAAAAGAACCAACGCAAATTCTGTTTTGCTATCCGAACCCACATTCCACTTCATCTGAAAGACAGTACTAAAAACCACTGTATATACAGCTAACATAATAAGAGGGTTGAAAAATGACCAGGCGATGCCCAACATGGAACCACGATATCGGCCGATAACCTCGCGTTTTGTCATTTGAATAATTAAATTTCGATGACGCAAAACACTACTGAGCATTTCAAATACTGAAGTTTTATGTTTAACGTTAGGATTCACGCTAATTCCTCAATGCACAATTCAAGTGCTATTTTCCAATCAGGCATTTTTACATCAAATGTATTTTCTAACTTAGTACATCGCAATTGTGAATTCATTGGCCTGCTTGCTGGCGTAGGATAGTCAGTTGTTGGAATTGCCTTAATATCTTTAATTTTTAAATGCTGATCTAAAGTCTTACTCGTCACATCAACAATCTCTTTAGTGAAACCATGCCAGCTCGTATTAGCAGAAGTAGTAAGGTGATACAAATCAGAAGAAAAAACACCTTTCTGCTTTTCTCTCAGCGCCTGTTGCAAACATAATGCTGTAGTTTCAGCAATTAGCCTGGCTGAAGTAGGCGAACCAATTTGGTCAGCAACAATGCTCAACTCTTCTCTTTCTTTTGCAAGTTTTAGAATCGTTAATAAGAAGTTATGCGCTCTCGATGCGTAGACCCAGGAGGTGCGAAAAATTAAATAATCACAACCTGAGGATTGTATAACTTGCTCTCCCTCCAGCTTAGTTCGACCATAAGCATTGATTGGGTTAGGCGCATCCGTCTCATCATACGGACCTTTTTTTGTTCCATCAAAAATATAATCTGTTGAATAATGTATAAGCAATGCTTTTATTTTCAAAGCCTCTTCTGCAAGCACACCAGGCGCAACAGTATTAATAGTTAATGCCAGACTCTCTTCTTCTTCAGCTTTATCTACTGCGGTATATGCGGCCGCATTAACAATCACGTCTGGCTTTATTGATTGAACAATTTCCCTCAGACTCTCTGGTTTGGAAAAGTCGGCCACATCATATTCCAAAGCAATAACTTCACCTTGTGGCTGCAGTGAGCGATTTAACTCCCACCCAACTTGTCCATTTTTGCCAAATAAAAGAATTTTCATTCAAACAAATCCGCCTGCTTAAATAATTGTCCATTCGCATCCTTATCTGAAACTAAGGGTGAACCACCAAACTGCCAATCTATTGACAAGCCATCATCATCCCAGCGAATACAACGCTCATATTCTGGCGCATAATAATCTGTTGTTTTATACAGAAATTCCGCTTCATCGGATAAAACAACGAAACCATGCGCAAAACCTTCTGGCATCCAGAACTGACGTTTATTTTCTGCTGACAAATGCACTCCTTGCCACTGACCAAAAGTTTCAGATGATTTTCTGAGATCAACGGCAACATCAAACACTTCGCCTCGAACTACTCTAACCAGCTTTCCTTGTGGTTGTTTTATCTGGTAATGCAGGCCTCGTAAAACGCCTTTTGTAGATTTGGAGTGATTATCTTGGACAAACTCATCAGTAACACCAGTTAGTTCTTTAAAGATTTTATTATTAAAACTCTCAAAGAAAAAACCACGTTCGTCACCAAACACTTTGGGTTCAATAATTAATAAATCAGGAATTCCCGTGGTTATGACTTTCATCAAGTTAAAACTTCTTCGCCTGCACGACGAATTAAATACTGTCCATACTGATTTTTCTTTAGGGGTTGAGCCAGCTCTATTAGTTTTTCTTTACTGATATAACCCATCTCATAGGCAATCTCTTCGATACAGGCTACTTTCAATCCCTGTCGATTTTCGATGGTTTGTATAAAGTTTGATGCCTCTAATAAGCTTTCGTGTGTACCTGTATCCAGCCACGCATAACCACGCCCCATCAGCTCAACTTTTAGATCACCCTGTTCAAGATATTTTTGATTAACTGTAGTAATTTCAAGCTCACCACGTTCTGACGGTTCTATCTGTTTTGCAATTTCTACCACATTATTAGGGTAAAAATACAAGCCTACAACTGCATAGTGACTCTTGGGTTTTTCTGGCTTCTCTTCAATGCTTAAGACATTACCATTAGCATCAAATTCAGCCACACCGTATCGCTCAGGATCTTTAACAAAGTAACCAAATACCGTGGCTTTTTTATCCTCGGTAACATTTGCGATTGAATTTGCCAGCATAGTTGTTAAGCCATGCCCATAAAAAATATTATCACCCAGCACTAAACAAACATCGTCATCGCCGATAAAGTCTTCGCCTAATATAAAAGCTTGTGCTAGACCATCCGGCGAAGGTTGTTCAATATAAGAAAACTTCATACCAATGTGACTGCCATCACCCAGTAATTTTTCAAACTGAGGCAGGTCTTCCGGGGTTGAGATAATCAATACTTCGGTAATCCCTGACAACATAAGCACTGACAAAGGATAATAAATCATTGGTTTATCGTAAATTGGTGTTAGTTGTTTACTGACACCCTGGGTAATGGGGTAAAGACGCGTGCCAGAACCGCCAGCTAAAATAATACCTTTCATTAATCTTCTTCTCCAAGACCCAGTCGTTCACCCTGGTAACTACCGTCGAGCACGTGCTGACACCATTCATCATTATCAAGGTACCAGTTGATAGTTTTTTCCATGCCCGTTTCAAAAGTCTCTTCTGGTGTCCAGTCTAAATCTCTGGCAATTTTATCGGCATCAATCGCATAACGAACATCGTGGCCAGGACGATCAGAGACATAAGTGATAAGCGACTCATGGGGTTTATAAGGTGATTCCGGAACGAGCTGATCAAGCAGTGTGCAAATAGTTTTAACTACTTCCAGATTTGTTTTTTCATTGTGGCCACCAATATTGTAGGTCTCACCTGTTTTTCCCGTTTCCAATACCAGTCGCAAAGCACGAGCATGGTCATCCACGTGTAACCAATCGCGTATCTGAGAACCATCACCATAGATAGGCAGTGGCTTACCATCCAGCGCATTTAAGGTAACAAGTGGGATTAACTTTTCAGGGAACTGATAACCACCGTAATTATTGGAACAGTTGGTGATAACAATGGGCAGACCGTAAGTACGATACCATGCTCTAACTAAATGATCTGACGATGCCTTACTGGCTGAATACGGTGAACTGGGTTCATAACTGGTTTCTTCGGTAAAAAATCCATCAGCTTCTAAATCGCCATACACCTCATCAGTTGAAACATGATGAAACCTGAAAGCTGATTTTTTATCCACATCGAGTTGCTCCCAATATTTTTTTGCCACATCAAGCAAGATATAGGTGCCAACGATATTAGTCTGGATAAAATCGGCAGGGCCATCGATGGAGCGGTCAACGTGTGATTCCGCCGCCAGATGCATAACGGCATCGGGCTGATATTGTTCGAAGATACGCTTAACGGCATCTGCGTCACAAATATCAGCATGTTCAAAATGATAGCGAGGATGACTGGATACTTCAGCCAGTGACTCCAGATTACCGGCATAAGTCAGCGCATCCAGATTTATTACTTCGTGATCTGTATCTTTAATATATTGACGTATAACTGCGGAACCAATGAAGCCCGCACCACCTGTTACAATTATTTTCACTTAAACCTTCCGTTATCTATTTAAAACAACGAGTTGCGATCACCAAATATAGACTCGGCAGCACTAGAGAAAATAAAGAGAAAAACAAAAAGGTGACTCTAATTCGCTCCCAACAGCCGACTTTTTATAAAAAGAAGACCTTGAAGTAACTCTACGACTTTAAGAATTTAATGGTGGAGCTAAGCGGGATCGAACCGCTGACCTCAACACTGCCAGTGTTGCGCTCTCCCAGCTGAGCTATAGCCCCGTTTTGTGGCGTGGACTATACCCGATTCACTTTTCAATGTAAACGAGTCAGCCCATTATCAGCCTTATTGGTTGGCGATATACACTAGCAATTTATCGATTCTATCGAGAGTTTTTTTCTTGCCCAATAAATCCAGCGTGGTATCGATAGATGGAGACATGGTCGAACCAGTCACTGCAATACGTAACGGCATAGCCACTTTAGGAAAACCCACTTCCTGCTCGTTGACCACTTCCTGAACCACATGGTGGATATTATCGGCATACCACTCTTCCAGATTAGCCAGCTTTTCTCTGATAGACACCAGTATTGCAGTCGTGCCTTCTTTAATATGTTTCTTCACTGACTTGGCATCGTACTCTTCAACTGACTCATAGAAGAAACGACTATTCTCGACCATCTCTACCAAAGTCTTGCTGCGTTCGCGCAATAACAGGACGATTTCGACCAGCGCAGGACCAGTTTCTATCTTGATGCCGTGCTCCATCATGTAAAAAGCCAGCTGCTCAGCCACTTTGACGGGATCCAGACTCATCAAATATTGCTGATTCATCCACTGCAGCTTTTCTATGCTGAAATTCGACGAAGACTTATTGATGTCCTTGATATCAAATTTCTCAATCATTTCTTCCAGGGTGAAAACTTCCTGATCTCCATGCGACCAGCCCAGACGAACCAGATAATTCAGCACCGCCTCGGCCAGATAACCTTCTTCATGATATTGCATAACGCTGACAGCACCGTGACGTTTGGACAATTTCTTGCCATCAGGACCATTGATCATCGGCAAATGCGCGTACTCGGGAATTTCAGCACCCAGCGCATTGAGGATATTGATCTGGCGTGGCGTGTTATTCAGATGATCATCGCCTCGAATCACGTGGGTGATTTTCATATCCCAGTCATCCACTACCACGGTCAAATTATAAGTAGGTGTTTTATCTGAACGTTCAATAATCAGGTCATCCAGCTCCTGATTTTTTATCACTACGGTGCCACGCACGTGATCGGTAATGGTGACTTCGCCATCCAGCGGATTGGCAAAACGAATCACCGTGTCATCAGCAGCCGCCAAACCTTCTTCACGACAACAGCCATCATATTTTGGTTTTTGCTTGTTCGCCATTTGCTCTGCACGAAGCTCATCGAGACGCTCTCTGGAGCAATTGCAGTGATAAGCATGGCCATTGTCCAGTAACTGCTGGATTACTTCTTTATAACGATCAAAGCGCTGCGTCTGATAAAAAGGCCCTTCATCGTGCTCCATGCCCAACCATTCCATACCATCAATAATGGCGTCAACTGCTTCATCCGTTGAGCGTTCGCGATCGGTATCTTCGATTCGAAGAATGAATTCACCGCCCATTTTTTTAGCGTATAACCATGAAAACAGGGAAGTGCGCGCACCACCGATGTGGAGATAACCGGTGGGGCTTGGAGCAAAACGAGTGCGGACTGTCATAATGTTTTTTCTGTAAGTTAACTATTTAAAAGAACTGGCAACAATTACAATCTCAGACCTTGCTGATCCAGATTTTGTAAATACCAGTCATAAGTCAGGCGCAAGCCTTCTTCCAGCGAAATACTTGCCTGCCAGCCCAGATTCTTTAGCCGATCAACATTCATCAGTTTTCTGGGCGCGCCATCCGGTTTGGAGTCATCAAACGACAGTTCGCCTTCAAAGCCAACCACCCGCTTAATCGTCTCTGCCAGTTCACGTATCGTACAATCAACCCCTGTGCCTACATTAATGTGTGACAACATTGGTTGGGTATTAGCCGTATAAGACTCTACATCCATTTCGAGTACATATATTGAGGCTGAGGCCATATCATCAACATGTAAAAACTCACGCATAGCTTTGCCACTACCCCAGATAACCACTTCCCTATCCTTGTTCTCCTTAGCTTCGTGGAAGCGTCGCATTAAAGCGGGGATAACGTGTGAATTCTCAGCATGAAAATTATCACCTTGCCCGTATAAGTTGGTTGGCATCACCGAACGAAAATCCGTTCCATATTGACGATTGTATGATTCGCACAGCTTGATGCCGGCAATTTTAGCTATTGCATAAGGCTCGTTGGTTGGCTCCAATGTACCTGTAAGTAAAGCATCTTCCCGCATAGGCTGCGCCACGGCCTTAGGGTAAATGCACGAACTACCCAAAAATAGCAGCCGTTTAACATTATTACGATAAGCCGCATCAGTAACATTGGCTTCAACCATAAGATTGTCATAAATGAATTCCGCAGGATAAGTATTATTGGCGTGAATACCGCCAACTTTTGCCGCGGCTAGAATGACATAATCGGGCTGTTCTTTAGCAAAAAAGTCCTTCACCGACTGCTGATGAGACAGCTCCAGCTCGGCATGAGTACGCGTCACTATCTGTGTCAGCCCCCGTTGCTGCAATTGCCGTATGATTGCGGAACCTACCAGTCCTCTGTGACCAGCCACATAAATTTTTGATTCAGTCGTTAACACGCATATATCTCATGAAGTTAATAAACCATTACCTATTGATGGCGTATTGTAGCCGTTCATAAGCATGATTGAAATTTCGATTACAACCCAACTACCGTTAAACTAGGCTAATGTCGAAAAATATCGCCGCCCTCAGCCCCGAAGAACTACTTCAGAAAATAAAAGACTGGTCAAAAGAACTGGGCTTTCAACAACTTGAAGTCACCGATACCGATCTTACTAACTATGAGGGCTCTTTTCTTGACTGGTTAAATCAAGAGCATCATGGCGAGATGGACTATATGCAAAAACACGGCACGATGCGTTATCAAGCCGATGAACTGGTTGCCAATACTTTAAATATTATATCTGTACGCATGGATTATTACCCACCGGATTGTGAAGCCGCGGAAGCAGTGCTGAATAATCCAGAGCAGGGTTACATCTCACGTTACGCGCTGGGACGGGACTACCACAAACTCATGCGCAAGCGCCTGCAAAAACTCGCCAGTAAAATAAATACTGAAATTGGTGATTTTGGTTATCGTGTTTTTGTCGATAGCGCGCCCGTGCTGGAAAAGCCACTGGCTGAAAAAGCAGGATTGGGCTGGATAGGTAAACACACTAATTTGATCAACCAGAAAGCTGGCTCATGGTTTTTTCTTGGTGAGATTTACACTGACCTGCCTTTACCTGTCAGCAACCACATTGCCGAATCGCATTGTGGCAACTGCCAACGCTGCATCAACGTATGCCCAACTAAAGCCATTATTGCGCCTTACAAACTGGATGCACGCCGATGTATCTCTTATCTCACTATTGAACTGGATGGTGCTATACCGGTTGAATTCAGAGCCGCCATGGGCAACCGAATATACGGCTGTGACGATTGCCAGCTTTTCTGCCCATGGAACCGTTTTTCTGTACCTAGCACTGAAAAGGATTTTTTAGCTCGCCACCCGCTTGATGCACCCAATCTACTGGAACTATTCGCCTGGAGTGAAGAAGAATTTCTTAAAAATACCGAAGGTTCTTCTATTCGCCGTATCGGCTATCAGCGCTGGCAACGCAATATTGCCATTGCGCTTGGTAACGCCCCACACTCCGCAGAAATTATTTCGGCACTTGAAAATAAGCTGAACAACTCAACAGCCGTTGTTATTGAGCATATTAACTGGGCTTTACAGCAACAGCATGAAAGTAAATCACCTGGCTAACCACTAAATTTCAGAGATACAAAGAGCTAAAAAATTGACCCCATGTAGGCCATTTGTTGTTGCCACAGAGATAGTTTCGAAGCACTGCATATAAGTGTATTATTATATTAAAATTAGTTGCAGGGTATTGTATTTTGCAAACATTAAGGAATGTATAAACAATGACAAAAAAAGCAATCATCACGGGTATAACAGGGCAGGATGGAGCTTATTTGGCTGAACTTCTTCTGGAGAAAGGCTACATTGTATACGGTACCCACCGCCGCGCAGCCTCAACTAATTTTTGGCGTATTGAGCAATTGGGAATTAAGGATAATGCCAACTTGCACCTGGTTGAGTATGATTTAGCCGATCTCGAATCAACTATTCATCTTCTTGAAACGACCCAACCTGATGAAATATATAATCTTGCCGCTCAAAGCTTTGTCGCATCTTCTTTTGACGAGCCAATTACCACAGCACATATTACCGGTCTAGGCCCAGTAAACTTATTAGAAGCAATACGAACCATTAATCCAAATATTCGGTTTTACCAGGCATCAACATCTGAAATGTTTGGTAAAGTTCAGGATGAACCTCAAAATGAGCAAACTCCACTCTATCCTCGCAACCCCTATGGTGCCGCTAAAGTATATGCACACTTGATGACCATTAACTATCGTGAAATTTATGATATTTTTGGTGCTAGCGGAATCTTGTATAACCATGAATCGCCTCTACGAGGCTTAGAATTTGTAACACGTAAAATTACTGATGGTCTATCACGTGTAAAACTAAATCAACAGGCATATATTGAGCTGGGTAATCTCAACGCAAAACGTGACTGGGGCTACGCTAAAGATTATGTAGAAGGTATGTGGAAAATGCTACAGGCTGATACCCCGGATACTTATGTATTAGCAACAGGAAAAACAAAAAGCGTACGGGATTTTGTCAACATGACCTGCAATGAGCTGGATATCGACATCATATGGCAAGGTACCGGTATTGATGAAGCAGGTATTGATAGCAATACTGGAGCGACCATTGTTGAGATTAATCCGGATTTTTACCGTCCAGATGAGATAAATTTATTGATTGGTAATCCGAAAAAGGCACTGGAAAATCTTGGTTGGCATGCAAAGACTACTCCAGAAGAAATCTGTACCATGATGGTTAAAGAAGATTTATACAAAATCAAACAGGAAACTTCACCCTAATCGCTATACATCATACTGCTCTTAAAAAACTACTCACTCAAACCAATTATCGTTGAGCGGATTGATTAGGCACCAGGTCAGTAACGCTGCGCTAATCAGAAAATTTAAGCGACACGCAATAATCCAGCAAACCATTCGTCGAGACATCATAATCTTCACTTGGCTCACGACTAGATAACACCTCTGAAATTTCATCAGCCAATTGTTTGCCTAGCTCAACTCCCCATTGATCGAAGGAATTAATATTCCAGATCACACCCTGCACAAACACCTTGTGTTCATACATGGCCAATAGAGAGCCCATGGTTCTTGGATCTAACTTTTCAAACATAATGGAGTTGGTTGGTTTGTTGCCTTCAAAAATTTTATGCGGCAAGACCTCACTAATCTTATCTTCAGCCATACCCGATTCTTCCAGCTCTTTTCGCGCTTCTGCTTCGGTTTTGCCCATCATCAAAGCGCGAGTTTGGGCAAGAAAATTAGCCAGAAGAATACTGTGCTGCGAACCCAAGGGGTCTTTACTTTTGGCGGGAACCAGGAAGTCAGCAGGTACGGGTTTGGTGCCCTGATGCAATAATTGAAAGAATGCATGCTGGCAGTTACTACCCGTCTCACCCCAAATAATAGGGCCAGTGAGATAATCGACACGCTCACCCTGGCGGGTAATAGTCTTACCATTACTCTCCATATCCAGCTGCTGAAGATGCGCGGGTAAACGCCGTAAATACTGGTTATAAGCCATCACCCCATGACTTTGTGCATCGAAAAAATTGTTATACCAGACGCCCAGCAAAGCCAGAATTATCGGTATGTTTTTTTCAATGGGTGTATTAGTAAAATGCTCATCCATGGCGTAAGCACCATCGAGCAATTCTTCAAAATGATCCATACCCAGATACAATACAATTGGTAAACCAATCGCCGACCAGAGGGAATAACGACCACCTACCCAGTCCCAGAATTCAAAAATATTCTCAGGTAAAACACCAAATTCATTGGCCGCATTAAGATTACTGGTCACCGCCACAAAATGCTTGGCCACGGCTTTTTCTGAACCTGTCGTATGCACAAACCAGTCACGTGCGCTGTGTGCATTCATCATGGTTTCCTGTGTACTAAACGATTTTGATGAAACAATAAACAACGTCGATTCAGGCTGAACAAATTTTAGAATTTCAGTGAGATGTGTCGGATCAATATTAGAAACAAAATGCACATTCATGCCACGCTGAGCAAACGGCTTCATGGCATCACAGACGACATGCGGCCCCAGATCCGAGCCACCAATACCAATATTAATAATATCCTTGATCAGGTGACCACTATAACCACGCCAGTGCCCGCCTCGTACGCGCTCGGAAAAATAGCGCATTTGCTGCAACACCTTATTCACCTTAGGCATGACATCTTCGCCATCGACAAATACAGGTTTGTTGCCACGATTGCGCAAGGCCGTGTGTAAAACAGGACGATATTCCGAAATATTAATTTCCAGACCCGCAAACATCTGGTCACGCCAGCCTTCTACATCAGACTCTCGCGCCAGTTCACACAGCAATTTGAAAGTTTCATCGGTCATCCGATTTTTGGAGAAATCCAGCAAGATATCATCCATTCGGGTGCTAAACTTGTCAAAACGCGCCGCATCCTGATCGAACATATCCCGCATGTGCAGATCTTTCATTTCGAAAAAATGCGACTGTAGCGCTTTCCAGGCTGGCAAATCAGTTAATTTAGACATGTATTGTTTTTATAAAGCTCTATTTATTGATGCACCAAAGCATAGGACAAAATGACGTTCCACACCCGAAATTGACGGCATAGCCTCATTTATTTCCGGTATATCAGCAAAAAACCATATGGGATATAATACTGCGCCTTGTGTACAGGTCTTAAGCACCGAATAATATCATTTATGAGTCAAGCAAACATACCAGATACCTCCTCCACCAGCATGAAACAAGCGCCTGCAGGCCTGCTCAACACTGCCAGTAGTGATGAACAGCTGCGTGCTCGCGTCAAACTGCTTGGTAATTTATTGGGCAATGTGCTGCTTTCTCAAGCGGGTGCAAAGGTCTACGATTCGGTCGAAAAACTACGACTCGGCTTCATCGATTTACATAAACAGGATGATGTAAATAAACGCGCACAGATGATGTCGATGATCGAAACGCTCGATGCCCAGACATTATCTCAGGTGGTTCGTGCTTTCAGTATCTATTTCAGCCTGGTCAATATCGCTGAGGAAGCATCACAACACCAACAGCGTCGTGATCAGCTCAAACATCGCACTAATGAGAATATTCTCTGGGTGGGTTCTTTTGATTCAGCTCTGGCCAGGTTTACAGACCTGGAGATGAACCCAGCGCAATTACAGAATTTACTCAATCGCCTGGCTTACATTCCGGTGATTACAGCACATCCAACAGAGGCAAAACCGCGTAGCGTGTTGTATGCACTACGCCGTATTTTTCTCGCTAATGAGAATCTTAATGTCGCCGATTTGAGTCCTACCCAGATAAAAGAAGCCACCGACGAACTGGAGGCCCAGATTCAAATCCTATGGCGCACCGATGAAGTTCGCGAAACTCGCCCACAAGTCAGGGATGAAATAAAAAACGGGCTTTATTACTTCAAAGAAAGTCTGTTTGATGCTGTACCGGTTATCTATAAAAATCTGGAACGCCGCGTCCGTGACTACTATCCCAATGAACAAATAAGTGTACCCAGCTTTCTACAGTTTGGCTCATGGATTGGTGGTGACCGTGACGGCAACCCTAACGTTAAACCCGAAACCACAGCTCTGGCTTTGCATCTACAATCCGAAGTGGCGCTGGTAGAATACGTTCGTAGAATAAGCAAACTTTTTAAAATTCTGACACATTCAAGCCAGCTGTGCACACCCAGTGAGGCCTTTATCGAAAGCCTTAATCAGGACGAGAACCTGCGCTTTGAAGTTTTCTCTGTAAAACCAACCTTATACAGCAAAGCACCTTACCGCCGAAAAATTGCTTTCATGCGCCACCGCTTACAGCAAAATCTGGACAAAGTACGCGCGGGTATCAACAAGATTGACGATAGCACGCTTGAAATTGATAACAGCGCATTCAAAGATGCTTATCCTTCTGAAAAAGAATTGCTCGTTGATTTACATCTGATCCGTGATTCCTTATACGGTCATGGCGATCAGGCTATCGCCGACGGCGCACTGAAAGATTTTATCCGACTGGTTGAATCATTTGGTTTCTACCTGATGCATTTAGATATTCGCCAGGAATCAACACGCCACAGTGATGCAGTCGCCCAGGTATTAAAGCAACTCGATAGCAGCATTGATTACTCAGCCCTGCCCGAACTAGAACGCGTCAAATTATTATCTAAACTCATCAATAATTCTGATGATCAATTCCAGATAGATACAAACAAACTGGATGAGTTAAACAAGGAAACCATTGAAGTTTTCCAGACCATGGCGGCAATGAGCAATACAATCAGCCCCGATGCATTTGGCACTTACGTTATTTCCATGACCCATCAGGCCAGTCATATCATGGAAGTAATGTGGATTGCGACGCTAATAGGGCTTGCTGGAAAAACCGATGACGGCTGGTTCTGCAATATCAAGATTTCACCTTTGTTTGAAACCATCGAAGATTTGGCGCACATTGAAAGCGTGCTTTCCTGCCTGTTCGAAGATGCCGTCTACAAATCTTTGTTGAACGTTTCTGGTGGTTTGCAGGAAGTCATGCTCGGTTATTCCGACTCCTGTAAGGACGGCGGCATTCTGGCCTCTTCGTGGCAGTTGTTCGAAGCGCAACGTAAGGTCATCAAACTCACTGACGCTCACGGCATTGAATGCCGTTTATTCCATGGTCGTGGCGGCACTATTGGTCGCGGCGGCGGCCCTACATTTGAATCGATTCTGGCTCAACCCGAAGGCACGGTTCATGGTGAAATCAAATTCACCGAACAGGGTGAAGTGCTGTCGAATAAATACAGCAATGCTGAAACAGCGATCTATGAGCTGACCATGGGCATTTCCGGCCTGCTGCTAGCCAGCCGTTACAAAGTCATGCCTAGTGAAACTAGCACCACGCCTGAGCGCATGCAAATTATGCGTGAGATCATGGAAATTGGCGAAAATGCTTATCGCGAACTGACTGATCGCACCGAGGGTTTCCTTGATTATTTCTACGAGGCGACACCAGTCAGTGAAATCGCTTTGATGAATATCGGTTCACGACCATCACATCGTAAAGCAGGTGATCGTTCAAAAACTTCGGTACGCGCCATCGGCTGGGTTTTCGCCTGGGCGCAGGCGAGACACACCCTGCCTGCCTGGTATGGCATCGGCTCGGCCATGGAAACATGGGTTAACGGCGATGATAGTCGCCTGCAACAATTGCAGGAACTTTATCGTAACTGGCCTTATTTCCGCGCCCTGCTCAGTAATACAGAGATGGCACTCTATAAGGCAGACATCGTCACTGCTGAAGAATATTCTGAGCTATGTTTGTCCGATGAAACACGCCAGCGTGTCTTTAGCCTGATCAAGGCCGAGCATCAACGTACTAGTCAGTTTACCTTGCAGATCGCTGAAATGGATCATCTGTTAGACGACATCGAACCACTGGCTTTATCCTTGATGCGCCGTGATCCATATCTTGACCCGCTGAATCATATTCAGATCAAGCTACTAAAACGTTGCCGTGACGAATCACTCAGTCAGGAAGAACGCGACATGTGGTTAGATCCATTATTGAGAAGTATTAATGCCATTGCTGCTGGTATGCGTAATACCGGTTAACCAATTAGCCTGGTATTTTTAATACCATCATGATGAATAATTAGACTGAGCATTTAAAATACCACTAAATTGTTCTTGATATTACTTACAAAATATCTAGACTGAACTAAATCATAGAACTGTGGCAAAAGAAGCTATCTACGGATATTTCTAGTCTATAAAATACAAAAGTGAGGAAGGCACAAATGGAGTTTGATCAGTCAGACTGGGGAGTAACATTACTACTGGTGATCTTAGGTATATCTGTAGCGATAGCCGCTGTCGTCATCGCAAAAGCATTTGCCAATGAGTCCAAAGAAAATAAAGCACGCGCGGCGCGACTCGCTGAAGAAGATAAAAAAATGGCACGTGAACCACAAGCTCATGTCCCAGCTAAGATCAAACCAAAAGCCAAACCTAAAACCAAGACCCCACCAAAACCATCTGCGACCCCGGCTCCGGCTCACAAAGATGATGTTCACGAAGATGATGACCTGATCGCCGCAGCAGAAGTGTATTTAACCTACGAACTCGTTGAACAGGCAATCACCTCATTGGAGAAACACCTGCTAACACATCCAACAGATAAAAAAGCACTGGCTATGCTAAAGAAAGCAGAAGCTGCAAAATAAAATATAGCTCTGGAAGTAAAATCTTTGAGTGCTTACTGCAAACGAATAACTGCCCGCGATATTTTAAGCAACTTGTACAGGGATTTGATCTGAAGTTCTTGTGACGGCGTTTTGCTCATTAAGATAAACAAGCTTTGGGTGGAAATTAACCACTTCGTGTTGCGCTAACTCGGCATAAGCACAAATAATAATACGATCACCAGGATCAGCTTTATGCGCCGCTGCTCCGTTTACCGAAATAATGCCCGTACCTGCTTCAGCGCGTATTGCATAGGTCGTAAAACGCTCACCATTATTCACATTATAAATATGAATCTGCTCATATTCGTGAATACCTGCAGTTTTGAGCAGGTCACTATCAATCGCACAGGAACCTTCATATTCCAGCTCGGAATGCGTCACGTGTGCTTTATGTAGCTTGGCTTTGAGTAATGTTAGTTGCATAAATCTAGTTTAAACAGTGCAAAGGGTAATTATACCATTTTTTAGCGTATTGACAGCCATACTGCTAATCGAGGTGTATCCGCATTGACTAATCAATTAATTGGAAAAGAAGATTATCGATCAAACGCACTGAGCCCAAACGTGCGGCGGCTAATACAATCAAAGACTTATCCCCCTGTTCCGGTACCGCCAGATCCTGCTGACGGCGCACCACAATATAATCCACCAGAAACCCTTTTTCATCCAGTTCCTGACAGGCATGACCTACTTCAAAGGTCGGATTTTCCCCTGCCACAATAGCTTCGACCAGGTGTTTTAGACTTCGATGAATAGCGGTAGCCAGAATACGATCATCCGCACCCAGATAGGCATTGCGTGAGCTCATTGCCAAACCATCAGCTTCACGTTGAGTCGCTACCGATTGAATTTCAATCGGCATAGTCAGATCACACACCATCTGCTGAATAACTAACAGTTGCTGGTAATCTTTTTCACCAAAAACAGCTACATCCGGCTGTACAATGTTGAACAATTTATTCACCACTGTTGCAACACCAGTGAAAAATCCAGGGCGATATTCACCTTCGAGCATTTCAGATAATTGAGGCACTGCTACCCTGGTCATACTATCAATACTAGCCGGGTAGATCTCAGTGACAACTGGCATAAAAACCATATCAACATTACTTTCTTCTAAAACGGCCATATCAGCATCGAACGTGCGGGGATATTTATCAAAATCCTCGTTTTCGCCAAACTGCATAGGGTTAACAAAAATACTCACGACAACTCGTGAAACCGATTTATTGGCAGCCTCAATCAGACTCAGGTGACCAGTATGCAAATTTCCCATGGTAGGCACAAAAGCAATTTTATCGCCAGCCTGCTTCCACAAACTTATCTGCTGACGAACCTCATCAATAGTTCGTGCAAGCATCGGCGAGCTATTTTTCCCGTTAACTGAAGACATGATCTTCTCCTGGAAATTTACCCGACTTCACCGCATCTACATAGGCGCTAACCGCTCCTTCGATACTACCAGTCTCAGCCAGAAAATCATGGCTAAACTTAGGCACTCGTCCCATACTCAAACCCAAAATATCGTAGAGTACCAAAATCTGCCCATCACAAGCCACACTGGCACCTATGCCAATCACTGGAATCGTCAAAGCCCTGCTGATAATTTCTGCCAATTCACTTGGCACACATTCAAGCACAATTAAATCAGCACCCGCTTCTTCAAGTATTCCGGCTTCTTCCAGCATGGCTTCAGCCGCTTTCGCTTCACGACCTTGCACACGGTAACCACCCAATTTATGGACTTTTTGCGGCTGCAAACCAAGGTGTGCACACACGGGAATACCATGCTGCACCAATGCAGAGACAATCTCTGCCTGTTCAGCCCCACCTTCCAGTTTCACCATCTGCGCACCCGCCTCTTTCATAAAGCAGCCGGCATTTTCCAGTGCAGCATCAATTGATGTGTAACTCAAAAATGGCATATCAACAATCATCAAAGAATGTGACAAACCTTTGCCGACCATCTGAGCGTGATACAGCATGTCGTCAACCGTCACTGGCAATGTGGTTTCATGTCCCTGCACCACCATACCGAGCGAATCACCAACCAAAACAACATCAACATCAGCCTGATCTAGCACACGCGCAAAACTTGCATCATAAGCAGTTAAACAAACAATTTTTTCACCCGCCTGTTTTTTTTCCAGCAGACTGCGAACGGTGATTTTTTTTCTGACTTGTTGGGATGAATCTGGTCTGGCACTCATGGTTATTCCAGCTCCTGCATAATCAATGATGACGGATTAAAATAATGACGGCCACTGCGATTGGCCAATATGCGTTCTAATAACAATTGATAATCTTCTTCATTGTTGGCGAAGTCAATATCTGCGGCGTTTACAATTAAAAGCGGGGCTTCGTTATATTGATAAAAGAAGCGCACATAAGCATCGGACAAACGTTCCAGATAAGCAGCTTCAATTAACTGCTCATGTGATAGACCACGTTTTTGAATACGAGCCAGCAAGACTTCGACAGGAGCCTGTAAATACACAACCAAATCCGGTTTTGGCACATCCAACGTCAAACTTGAATAAACCTGCTCGTATAAATCCAGCTCATCTTTATCCAGTGTTAACTCAGCAAACAGACGATCTTTTTCAATTAAATAATCGGCCACTCGCACAGGACTAAACATATCTTCCTGCTTCATTTCCTTGAGCTGGCGAGCGCGTTGTAACAAAAAATATAACTGTGTAGGTAATGCTGCGGCTTTAGGATTATCGTAAAACTTTTCCAAAAACGGATTATCATCCGCACCTTCCAACAACAAACTACTATCAAAAGAACGAGATAACTTTCCTGCCAGTGTCGTTTTGCCGACACCTATAGGTCCTTCGACGACGACAAAAGCAGGCCATTTTGATGACAACTCCAAATGAGCCTTCGCCTCACTCATACAATTTCCCCAACATATTTCAACTCATTTTCAGAACAACTATTGATAATTTTATTTAGCGTACCATGACCGGGAATATTCAGATCAGGCTGCTGCATTTTTTGACATAGCCTGTGCAGAGGGTAAAGCACAAACTCACGTACACAGATACCCGGATGTGGCAGAATTAAACGCGCCTTGTTCATCTGCAGTTGAGCGTACATCAACATATCCAGATCCAACGTTCTCGCTGCCCAGCGTTGTTCACGTATCCGTCCCTGATTATTTTCAATCGCCTGTAAGTAATCCAGTAAAACTAACGGTTCAAGCCTGGTATCTAATAAAGCGACCGCATTATAATAATCATCCTGATCATCAGACTCCACATCATCGATCAATAATGGCTTACTTAGATACAAACCTGAATCGGCAATATATTGTGTTTCAGGGATTTGTTTCAGCGCAACCACAGCCGCCTTGATCTGCTCAACAGGATTTTCGAGATTACTACCCAGGCCGATATAAACAGATTCAGCCATGCATTAATCTTTTGGTTTTTTATTGCGTCGGCGCGGAGGCCTGCGTCGCTGCTTCGACTCTGTTTTCTTTTGCTGCGCCTCGGGTGAATTATTCTGAAACTCCGTCCACCAGCGACAATCTGCATCATTAATTTCACCCGCTTGAGAGCGCAGACATAAAAAATCATAACCGGCTCTAAATTTTGGATGCTCAAACACCGAAGTGGCACGTTTTCCAGTGCGATAAGAAAAACGTGATTGCAATGCCCAAATATCACGCATCACCATGGTAAATCGTTTTGGAATAGAAACAAAACGTACCTGCTCCCCGATCATGGCAGAAGCTGCTTTCTGCAATGCAAGTGAATGCGGCTCTCCCTTAGCCAAACGTTTTTCTGTTCGACGCTGTAACGGAGCCCATAACAAGGCTGCAAATAAAAATGCAGGTGTTACTGGTTTATTTTGTTGAATGCGTTCATCAGTACTCTGCATGGCTAACTGCAAAAATTTCAGTGCAATTTCATTACCATCTAACACCTTTGATGCTTCTGGAAAAAGATGTTCCAACAAATAATAATCACGCAGTCCCTGAAAACTTTTAATTGCATGACCAGAATGAAATAATTTTAAAACTTCTTCATATAAACGCGCAGCCGGTACATCTCTAAGTATAACGCCCTCATCACGAATAAAATCCTGACAGCTTTCGTCAATACTAAAACCTAGTTTGGCAGCAAACCGAATCACTCTGATCATACGTACAGGGTCTTCACGGTAGCGATCCTCAGGATCACCGATCAAACGTAAACGACCTTCCATAACATCTTCATAACCACCGACAAAATCGACTACTGAAAAATCAGCGATATTGTAATACAGCGCATTTACGGTGAAATCACGACGCCAGACATCCTGCTCAATATCACCATAAACATTGTCACGCAGAATACGACCTGAATCATCCTGATGCCCGGATTGAGAATCGCCATGATCACCACGGAAGGTTGCGACCTCGATAATATGACGACCAAAGTGAATGTGCGCCAGCCTAAATCGTCGGCCGATCAAACGGCAATTACGGAATAATTCTTTAACCTGCTCAGGGGTTGCATCGGTAGCCACATCAAAATCTTTGGGACGATGACCTAATAACAAATCACGAACCGCGCCACCTACCAGATAGGCTTCATAACCCGCTTTGTTTAATCGGGATAAAACTTTAATGGCGCTTTCATCGATATTCTTGCGCGAGATACCGTGCTCTGCACGTGGAATGATGCGCACATCATCCGAGTAAGTTTTCTTCGCAGCGGCAATTCTTTTTTTCTTTTCTCTGCGATTTTTTAACCACTTCAGCATTATTCAAAATCCTTAACGATGAGCGTAAGACCGTCACCAATCGGCACCAGGCTCTTAGTCACCCGGTTATCATTTTTTACCATTTCATTAAAACGCCTGATAGCACGTGTGCCCGGCTGCATATTTTCAGGGTCGGCCACACTGCCCGACCAAAGCGTATTATCCACCGCCAGTAGACCACCCCGACGAAGCAGCCTCAGCGACTGCTCATAATACAACGGATAATTCTGCTTATCCGCATCGACAAAAATAAAATCAAAAGTCCCTGCTAAAGAATCATCTAATAACTGTTGCAAGGTAATCGAAGCTGCCTGTAATCGAAGCTTTATCTTGTCCTGCAAACCTGCTTTTTTCCAGTACTTCCTTGCCATGCTAGTCCATTCGTCAGAATCATCGCAACAAACCAACTCACCATCATCCGGCAAGGCACTGGCGATGCAGATCGAGCTGTAACCCGTAAAAGTACCAATTTCAAGCACCCGCTTAGCACCAGTCAACTTTACCAACAGCGCCATAAACTGCCCCTGCTCAGGCGAAATCTGCATCACCGAGAATTTATCACCGGCAGTTTCTGCACGTAATTCCCGTAATAAGTCAGTTTCGTCAACCGATACCGAAAGTAAATACTCATAGGTACGATCATCAAGTGACAGGGTTCGATTACTCAAATACAGACTCTCTTCAACAGTAAAGCGCTACTATGTGCGCTAAAGCCGAAAATTATACCAAAAAACAGCGGGTTAAGACATTAAGACTCAATCTGGCAGGCGCAGCAAGCCGGTTTCCCGATAATAACAATAATCTGACAGTATTCTTTCATGATCAAAAGCCAGCTTAACCTTAGCCAGAGCTTCTTCATTACAGGGATTCAACAACATTATATTGGCCGCATCATCCGCAGCATGAGGCTCACCCGACGCATGCCCAATATAAACCAGGCTCACGGTATGGCCTCGCTCATCACGAGATGGATCAGAATAACAACCCAGCAATATATTTAACTTCACATTAAGACCGGTTTCTTCTAACGCTTCACGAATGGCTGCTGTACTGACGGTTTCACCCACATCGACAAAACCACCGGGTAGCGCCCAGCCATGCGGCGAGTATTTTCTTTCGATCAAAACAATCGGCCTGTTTGGCTGATCATACATTTCGATGATTATATCGACGGTAAGGAGTGGGGTTTCTGGTCTTGTCATATGCATGTTTTACTAACTACATGGCATTAGAATTTAATTCCATTAATTGTCCAATTTGTCAGCGTTATTAGTTTAGTGTTACACGCCATCAGCAAGCGCCATTTCAATCCAGAAGGTATTGCCTATACCCGCTTCACTCTCAACACCAATACTTCCACCCATGGCTTCAACCAGACGCTTACAAATAACAAGTCCTATGCCTGTTCCCTGAATAGTGCTTGCGGCATGAAGACGTTCGAAAGGGGTAAACAATCGAGCAATTTCATTACTGCTTAATTCTGCTCCGGTACTTGTCACATAAATGCGTAGACGTTTCGGATCAATCACTTCACTCTCGAGTGTTATACAGCCCCGTTCACAGTTATATTTAACTGCATTCGACAACAGATTTAGCAAAATCTGTTTAAGACGGGTGAAATCAGCCTGTACACTACTACCCTGACCACTGACACGATCAACGAGCTTCAACTGTTGCTCATCAATCTGAGGCTGAACAAGGGCAATACACTGACAAAGTAAATCATCAACAGAGACTGCCATTAAAGAGATATCCAGATTTCCAGATTCAATTTTAGCGAGATCCAGTACCTCATTAATCAGATTTAAAAGATGATGTCCGGCATAAAGGATTTCTCCAACGTTATCCCTCTGTATCTTATTAAGCATATCTGCGTCCATTTCAAGCATCTGCCCGAAACCCAAAATTGCGTTCATCGGCGTACGTAATTCATGGCTCATGCGCGATAAAAATTCTGATTTTGCGGCATTAGCACTTTCAGCTTCATCGCGTGCAATCTGTAAGCTGGTTGTACGATCTTGCACCAGCTCCTCAAGATGCTCACGATGATTATAGAGATCTTGTTCTGTTCTCTTACGTTCTGTTATATCTCGTGAAAGCACAATAAAATGAGGTCTGTCAGTAGCGCTATTATTTTTCCGTGCCACTGAAAGTTCAAACCAGAAAACGCCATCCGCTAATAGTAAGAAAAATTGTCGACCGTGTGATTCACCTGTTTTATTTGCCTCCTCTAAAGCAGAAGTCACCACTGCAGCTGCCTCTTCTGGTAACACTTCTTTAACGGTTCTACCCAGCAGACGTTCACGCGTGTCAGCTAATAGCTCTTCTTTATTCGCCATTACCTGAAGATAGCGACCATCCATATCCAGCTCAAACAACATATCGGGAATAGCATAAAGGGTCGCCGACATATCACTGGCAAGACGCTGAATAGGATTACCAAAGTGCTGGCTGATTTTACGAACAGCGAACATTCCTATAGCCAATAACAAAACCACCATTACAGCTATCAAAACAATCCCTTTATATATTTTCTGATCTTTTTTTAGTTCCGAGATACTGACCTGAACCACACCTTGAATCGAATTATCAAATCCGCCACGGTAAGGTAATGTTATTTCTATTACTGGCTCACCAGCATAAGCGGTATGTCGAGCTTGACTTACGCTATTTTGTGCCAGCACATCTCTGGCTATCTCCCCTGATTCACCTACCAGCAGAGTGTTATTCTTCTCTTTTAAACTGCTGGCTAAAACACGTCCTTCATTATCAGTAATTAGTAGTGATCTAATGTCCGGAAACTCTTTTTGAGTATCTTCAAGCAATAATTGCGCGTGATATCTGCCGGAAAAACTAACCCGCGAAACAGAGGTAGCCAATACCTGCGTAAAAAGCGTAGAAAGCTTTTGCTCTTCACTGTCCATCACTCCTTTGAGATAAGCACCACCAATAACCAATACAGTGATCATGAGAAATAATATAACAACCCCAAAAGATAAGGTTAAGCGTCGATCAACTTTTGATAATAATGATAAACTTTTGTCTAAATCTGTACTGAAATACCTCATCTAGACGTTACCGTTTTACCTTCCCAGATAGGCTTATTTGCAGCCCACGGTTTACGGAACGCTTCGGGTACAGGCCCAAGCCAACCGGGATACATCTCAAGGGTTTCTTTTGTTATTGGAAATACCGGCACTAAAATATGCTTCTCAACAGAGCGACCTGTTGCTACATAATATCCAGCTTTCATCGCTTCACCGCCAAGAGGGCCACAAAATTGAGCCGAGTCAATCTGTGTCAAACGGCCTGCCTTAATGTTACCAACCGAGGCAGGATCACCATCAATACTAGCGAGCATAATCTCCTTACGCCCGGCATCCGCAAGAACATCGACAACGCTCAGACCACCGCCATCATTAACGGTAAAAATAACATCAATACTGCCTGATTGCGGAAAGTCCTTTAGTATAGCCAGCCCAGCCTGACGACCTTCTTCAGGCTGAACCGCCTTGTATGTTTTCAATACTTCATAAGGCTGATCATGATCACGTAGTGCATCAAGAAACCCGTTCAGTCGTTCGACCGTTGAAGACACATGCGGGTACTCAACCAGAACCAGCTTAATTTTTTGTGTATTTAAAAACTGGCTGGCGACATATTCACCATTGAGATAACCGGCCTGTTTATTATCTGAGGTAATAAAAGTCGCCAGTTTCCCGCCACTAATATATTGATCGTATGCAACTACCGGAATGCTCAAACGATTAGCTTCCCTAAGAGGTTCGGCAAGCGCTGCATTATCGGTGGGTTGAACAATAATAACGTCAGGCTGTAGCTTGATCAGCTCATACATCTGAGCGATCTGGCGTTCGATGCCCTGCTGACCATCACCAGCAACGCGTGTCAGCAGCTCCACGGCAGGTAGCCCTCTGCCTATTGCTTCAGAATTAATTCGATCAGCTTCAGCCTCCAGACCTTCACGCATGGCAACCTGACCAGGAATAGTCATAGACCAATAAAGCACTCCAACACGAACAGATTCTTTAACTGGTGTATTTTGTGCAAATGCATTGTTAAAACAAAGGGACAAACAGACGGTCAGTGCGGCAATAAGCGAGCGACAGTATTTCTTGAAAAAAACTAGTGTCATTTCAAACAATATCCTTGATCGGATGGGCTTAGACATAAGTACTAATGGTAATAAAATTTATTATCATTAGCACGGCTATAAAGGCCTGTATTTTTACGTGATTATTCTAAAGAAAGCAAATAGTTAACTGGTTTTTAGTGTGGTTTTCATACGAATAACTTGATGTAAGTAATGGTTACTGCCGGTATAACAATGTGGGAGATGAGAGACAAATAAATATCAACGAATCTCCTCTCGCATAAACCTCCAAACAATCCCCCAAGCTATCAACGCTGCCACTGCCGCCAATGCAAACAAACTTGAATGATCAATCCTGTCCCACAATAAACCACTGACCATACTACCGACTGCACCACCCACACCAAAACTCAAACTGGCGTATAAAGCCTGCCCCCTGCCCTGATGCTTGCCTTTGAAAAACTGATGTACCAGCAAAATTCCTACCGCATGAAACACGCCAAAACTAAAAGCATGAAATAACTGCGCGACAAATAACACGATGGTATTGTCAGGAAAAAAACCAATCAACAACCAGCGTAGTGCAGTAAGAGCAAAGGTAGTTAATAATAATAAACGAACACCCAATACAGGAATCATGCGATGCATGAGCAGGAAGATAACCACTTCAGCGACAACACCGACGGCCCAAAAAATACCAATAAAGCGGCGACTATACCCGTGGTCTTCGAGATAGATGCTGTAGAAGGTATAATATGGCCCGTGGCTGAGCACCATTAAAAAACACACGCCGAGAAAAGCTAATACCACCGGCTGGCGAACCACACTCATAATACTGCTGGGTTCATCATGGTGTGTCTGCAAACATTCAGGCACAAACAAACTGACTAAAAATATAGCGGTGAGTAAAACCAAAATAACTGTCGGCAACCAGTCGATATCCTGGCTTTGAAAAAACTCACCCAGGCCAACCACCATAAAAATAAAACCCAGCGAACCCCAGAGACGGATATTGCTGTAGCGGTGAATTTTGTCGTTGAGATGATTGAGTGTGGTGGCTTCAAATTGTGGCAGCGATGAGTTCCAGAAAAAACTGAACATCAACATCACCATCGCCAGCCACCAGTAACTGTTACCAAAATAAACGCCGATAAAAGCGACTACCGCTAACAGGTTAGCAATACGGATAATGGTGATCGGACGCTGAGTATGATCGGCTAACCAGCCCCAGATGTAGGGCGCGAAAATTTTAGTCGCAGGAATAAACGCGATGAGTGTACCGATGGCCTGAGCTTCAAAACCTAAATCTTTTAGATACAGGCTCCAGTAAGGAACCAGTGCGCCGAGCGAGGCGAAGTAGAAAAAATAAAAACTACTCAACCTCCAATAGGGAATCGGAACACTACTCATCGCAAATCAGCAAGCGTTTAAGCTTGTGCTGGAATCACAGGTGTTTTCGATTCCACATCACCACATTGCGCATTAAAACGCATCATGTGATCCAGCAATGTGATCGCCAGCATGGCTTCACAAATGGGTGTTGCGCGAATACCAACACAGGGGTCATGGCGGCCTTTAGTGACAACTTCTGTCGGCTGACCGTTGATATCCACAGAGCGACCTGGCAGACGCATACTTGAAGTCGGTTTGAAGGCAGTGTGCACAACAATATGCTGCCCGGATGAAATACCACCGAGCACGCCGCCCATGTGATTACTGAGAAAACCTTCGGGTGTGATTTCGTCACGAAACTCGGTGCCTTTGGCAGCGACACAACCAAAACCGTCACCAATTTCTACGCCCTTGGCAGCGTTGATACCCATCATCGATTGCGCGATATCGGCATCGAGGCGATCAAATACCGGCTCACCTAAACCCGGTGGCACGCCCTCGGCGATGGTGGTGATTTTGGCACCGACCGAATTGCCCTCTTTGCGCAGCGCGTCCATGTAGGCTTCCATCTCATCGACCTTGCTGGCATCGGGACAGAAGAAAGGATTGTTGCGTACTTCGTCGAGGTCGATATTCTCAACTTCAATCGGACCTAGCTGTGAAAGGTAACCGTAAATCTTAATGCCGTAACGATCCGCAAGATATTTTTTGGCTATAGCACCGGCAGCCACGCGCATCGCAGTTTCGCGCGCAGAAGAACGACCACCACCACGGTAATCGCGGAAACCGTATTTCTGCTGATAGGTGTAATCGGCGTGACCGGGGCGGAAGCTGTTCATGATGTCACCGTAGTCTTTCGAGCGCTGATCGACGTTTTCGATCATCAGGCCAATACTGCAACCGGTGGTTTTGCCTTCGAATACGCCGGAAAGAATTTTGACTTCATCCGGCTCGCGACGCTGCGTGGTGTGGCGCGAAGTACCGGGTTTGCGGCGATCCAGTTCCAGTTGTAAATCGGCCTCACAGATATCCAGCCCTGGAGGGCAACCATCAACGATGCCGAGCAAAGCCGGGCCGTGAGATTCGCCACTGGTGGTGACGGTGAAAAGCTTACCTATTGTATTGCCTGACATAATTTAGACTAAATCGTTATTGTTGAAATTCGTGAGATATTACCACTCAAAGCGCATCAAAATCATCCTGATGTGTGCTGAGTTGCTCGGCGGTGAGCATAAACACGCCATCACCGCCATATTCGAAATCCAGCCAGACGAAGGGCACTTTAGGTAGCACCGCTTCCAGTTCTGTCCATGAATAACCCACTTCAACCACCAGAACGCCATTATCAGACAGGAATTTACGCGCCTGTTGCAGCATGGGAATGACCACATCAAGTCCCCGCTCTCCGGCGACCAGCCCCAGCGCAGGTTCGAGTTTCAGCTCGTCACTAAGCTCGGTCATTTCCAGCTCGGATATATAAGGTGGGTTGCTGACAATCAGATCATAGTGGCGATTGGGCACGTTTTCGAATAAATCAGATTGCACCAGTTCCAGCCTGTCTTCGAGACCATAATTGTGACGATTGATTTCAGCTACCGCCAATGCATCAGCAGAAATATCGCTGGCGACAACATTGGCATTTTCGAAAGCATGGGCGCAGGCGATGGCAATGCAGCAGCTGCCGGTGCACAGCTCCAGGATATTGTGCACTTCTTCATCCATCACCCAGGGCTGGAACTGCTCATGGATCAACTCAGCAAAGGGCGAACGCGGAATCAACACGCGCTCATCGACATAAAAACTCAGACCGGCAAACCAGGCTTCATTGGTGATATAGGCAGCGGGTTTTTTCTGTTCGATGCGCTGCTGATAGTAGGCCAGCACGGCCTTGCGCTCAGCCAGTGTGAGTTTGCAGTCAAAATAGTTCTCACCGAAATCCGGCGGCAGTTTTAGCGCCGCCAGACAGAGGTATACCGCTTCATCCAGCGCTGTGGCCATGCCCTGCACATATGTCAGTTCGGCAGCATTGAAAGCGCTAACAGCCCAACGTATGCAATCGCGCAGCGTTATTAGCTCTTCGGCTAGTTCATTAATATTGATTTTTGTTGTCATGGGCGGGGATTTTAGCCGTTCCCAAGGCAGCCTGCACTGACAATACCTGTACAGATGAAAATACATAGCACTTTCCTGTTAGCCAGCCAGCCCCTATAATCTGCACCTCAATAATGAGGACTCGACCTATGAAATCATCGCCACTTTTATCTCTGCTATTTTTATTGCTCTTTTTCAGCCATACAGCGGCCGCGGAATCGTCACTAACTTTTGATGGTGCATGGATAGCGGAAGCTCCACCATCAAGCAGAGTCATGGTTGCCTACATGAAAATTAAAAACTCCGGAGATCAAATAGCCAAAATCATTTCCGCTACTTCTGACAATTTTAAGCGTATTTCATTTCACCAGACACAACAGGAGAATGAGATGGCTAAAATGAAACACATGAGCACTTTAACCATACCCGCCAAAGGCCAATTAGTATTAGAAGCAGGTAGCCATCACATCATGTTATTTAATCCTGTAAAAAAATTGAAAGCCGGTGATCAGGTGAATCTTGACTTGAAACTTGAAAATGGTGACGTTGTTAATCTCGTTGTTCCTGTAATGAAACAACAGATGAAACAGATGGACCACTCACACATGCACCACTAATATGAAAGCATCACTCAGCGACTACCTTAAGTCCACGCCGTTTTACCTCCTGCCTCACCACGGCATTTCCTGGCTAATGTTCAAACTGGCGCGAGTTAAATATCGTCCAGCAAAAGATTTTATTATTCGTGCGTACACAAAACTCAATGAGGTCAAAATGCACGAAGCCGTTGAGGAAGATAAATACGCCTACGAAAGTCTCAATGCTTTTTTTACCCGCGCTTTAAAACCGGAATGCCGCCCTTTCGATGATACTAAAAACTCATGGTTATGCCCGGTTGATGGCGCAGTTAGTCAGGCCAGAAAAATTGAAAACGGTCGTGTATTTCAGGCCAAAGGTCACGACTACAGTTTGCTCGAACTGGTTGGCGGTGATGAAAAATTGGCTGCACCCTTTCAAAGCGGCAACTTCGCCACTATCTATCTCTCACCCAGAGACTACCACCGCATCCACATGCCCATCGGCGGTGAACTAACCAGGATGACCTACATTCCGGGTCGATTATTCAGCGTTGCGGATCACACTGTAAAAACAGTGCCGCGATTATTCGCACGCAACGAACGCGTTGCCTGTTTTTTCGATACCGAACACGGACCGATGGTGATGATTCTGGTGGGGGCTATTAATGTTTCTGCCACTGAAACTGTCTGGCACGGGCTGGTCACCAGTAAAGGCAGGAAACTTAAAAACTTCGATTACCAGAAAGGCGAAGTTAAACTGGAACGTGGTGATGAAATGGGACGTTTTAATCTGGGTTCCACCGTCATCGTTTTGAGCACCGAGCAATTCAAATTTGATGATGCCATGATTGCGGGCGAGACCGTAAAACTGGGGCAACGTCTTGGTATCTATACACAGTAGTATTCAGGCCTATACTATCGGCATGACACAAAAATACCCAACACGAGAACAAAATGACCAATAACGATATTTTACGACGCCTTCGCTACACTTTCGACCTAAGCGATTCGAAAATGATTGACATTTTTGGCCTCGCTGATCATGAAGTAACACGAGCACAAATTAGTGACTGGCTGAAAAAAGAGGACGACCCTGCATACCAGGCTTGCACCGACAATCAACTGGCCATCTTCCTGAATGGTTTTATTAACGAAAAACGTGGCAAAAAAGAAGGTGATCAGCCTGAAGCTGAGAAGCGCCTAACCAACAATATTATTCTCAGAAAATTGAAAATTGCCCTGAACCTGAAAGATGAAGATATATTCAGGATCATGGATCTGGCTGATTTCAGTCTGAGCAAACCAGAACTGAGTGCACTTTTCCGTAAAAAAGGCCATAAACATTATCGCGCCTGTAAAGATCAAATCTTACGTCGCTTTTTAACCGGGGTGCAGCTGAAATATCGCGACAATGTGGAAAAAAGAGAAGAGTTTAAATGGGAGTAATGTTAGCGCTGAGCTGGCGCTAAATAAACACCTAAACATCAGGATTCACTCAATGCATTTTCTGAATGGCATAACCCTGCTTTTAATCTACCAGTTAATTGGTGAGGTCAGCGTACTATTGTTGCGCATACCTGTACCCGGTCCGGTGTTAGGTATGGTCATGCTTTTCCTGACGCTGGCATTTCGAGGCTGCTCAACGGCATCGTTAGATTCAGCGTCGTCAGCGTTATTGAGCCATTTATCATTACTCTTTGTACCCGCCGGTGTCGGCATGATCGTTCATTTTGATCGCATCATTCACGAATGGCTACCGATAACTATCGCTTTAGTACTAAGTACTGTTATCACTATGGCCGCCACCGCCGTGATCATGTTAGCTAGCGGTCGCTTACTTTCAAAGAAAGGTCAAAAAGATGGTTGAGCCAGATTTAGCCGCCATTTGGGTTTACCTGTCTGCCACGCCTTTATTGGGTCTGACTATTACCCTGATCGCCTACAGTCTGGCCTATCGATTATATATTTACGCAAACTCCAATCCACTACTGAATCCAGTACTGACGTCAGTGATCGTTTTAATTATTTTGTTAGTACTCACCAATACTTCTTATGAAACTTATTTTGCGGGTGGACAATTTGTCCATTTTTTACTCGGTCCCGCAACCGTTGCACTGGCCATACCTTTGTATCAGCAATGTTCTAAATTAAGGCAATTATTTATACCCGTCGCTATCACTGTTATTTCGGGTGTCATCATTGGTGCTTTCAGTTCCATCGGTATCGCCTGGTTTTTAGGTGCCAGTTTACAAACACAATTATCACTCTCTCCTAAATCAGTTACCGCCCCTGTGGCTATGGGTATATCCGAACAGATCGGCGGTTTACCATCACTGACAGCGGTTTTAGTTGTTGTTACTGGCATCATCGGCGCCACCATCGGCACAAAACTATTTGACTTGATGCGCATTAAAGATGACAGCGTTAAGGGAATAGCTATGGGTATTACTGCGCACGGTATCGGCACAGCACGAGCATTTCAGGTGAGCCCGGAAATGGGGGCTTTTTCAGGACTAGCGATGGCATTATCAGCCTTTGCCAGTGCTGTTATTTTACCGTGGTTACTCAATTTAATCGGCATGTTAAATTAAAACGGCATGTCTAACATTCTCCCCTTCAAGCGCCCAAAGCCTGCTGAAAAACACAAGGGGAAATTTCTCTGCCAGAGCGGCCATCACAAATGGCAGATAGATCAGGAAAGAAAGTTTGATGTAAAACAGGGACGACTAGTGACGCTATATCGTTGCGCCCGGTGCACAGCCAGAAAAACTGAAGTTATTTAGTCTTTCAATTCTAATGAAGTCTTCTTGCTCTCTCGATATTCATCTCGATAATATTCTGTCAATGTGAACGCAAGCAATGCCACAAAAAACTCAACAATAAAACTCAACACTTCATAGGTTGTCTCACTGACAACAGGGCGTGTTGCCAACAAACCCCACAAATTACTAAACTCACCAACTTCGACAACCTCTTCTACCAACTTGGCGGAGATCATTGCCATGCTAAGACCGGCTGAATTATCGAGCATTGTCATGCTAAATCGTTTTGCCCAGTTTTGTTTTTTGTGTATTTTTAAAATTTCCTGACCAACAACTTTTGAGCCTTTATGAAAATTAGGCAGCAGTTTTTCCTTACAAATTCTTACGCCTAATATTGTATACTTTTTTGATTGTGGAACGAGCTGAGTGACAAACAGCTGCTTGCATCGAACCGCACTATTAATGCTTATTGCTTTAACAACGACAAAACCATTTTTAAGATTGTCTGATTTTGTTTCTTTCATAATATTTTTCTCATCAGAAAATTACACCGTCACCCTCAGGCACGTTGCCATGGAAACGCCAATACTTCATCAATCGAACCGCAGTTCATCAGAGCCATCAACAAACGATCCAGCCCCAGAGCAACACCGGAACAATCAGGTAAACCATGTTCCAATGCAGACAGCAAATATTCATCTATTTTCACTGCTGGTTTCTTTTCATCTAATCGTATTTTATTCTCATTTTCAAATCGCTGTCTCTGTTCACCCGCAACCACCAACTCATGAAAACCATTAGCTAACTCAGTCTCACCGTAAAATAATTCAAAACGACTAGCCACAACCACGCCATCTTTATTTTTACTCAATCGAGCTAAAGCACATTGTGACTCAGGATAATCATAAACAAAAGTCAATTGCTGCGATGGCAGGCAGGGTAAAACTAATTGTGTGAGCAACCAGTCTAACCATTCATCTTTGTTCTCATCCAAACCAACTGGTTGCTCTATGCCATGCTGCACGGCACATTCACGACAGTCATTTGCCGTGGCCAGGTATGGATTCAAATTGGCGTATTTTTCAAAGACCTGTGCGTAACTATAGCGCGTAAACGCGGCTATATTTTCATCAGCCAGGGCTAAAACCAAAGCTTCGACTTCATCCATGAGTTGAAACATATCAAATTCTGGTCGGTACCATTCCAGCATGGTGAATTCCGGGTTGTGCATGTTGCCCAGTTCATCATCACGAAAAGCTTTACAGATTTGATAGATGGCTCCAGCATTTACCGCGAGCAGGCGCTTCATGGCGAATTCGGGCGAGGTATTCAGATAATAGTGTTGCCCGCGAAATATACTTTGCAGACTTTCTATATGTGGATCCGTGTTACCTGACGAGGCCAACAACGGCGTTTCGACTTCCATTACTTCTCTGGTATCAAAAAAGGCTCGTATGTCTTTCAACATACGAGCCCTTCTTTTTATCAGTTCCAGACTGGCTGATGCTTGCCAGTTATTATTTTCCA
The DNA here is from genome assembly GCA_029882355.1 of Gammaproteobacteria bacterium. GTDB lineage: Bacteria > Pseudomonadota > Gammaproteobacteria > SZUA-229 > SZUA-229 > LH-M37. The sequence continues at coordinate 106,142 of JAOUKV010000001.1, forward strand.
TCGTCACTTCAGATAATTAGGCTCTGGAAACGTACTCACCTGTACGCGTATCAATTTTCAGTATATTGCCTTCTTCGATAAACAAAGGCACTTTTACTTCTGCTCCCGTTTCCAGTGTTGCAGGTTTGGTACCACCCTGTGCAGTATCACCTTTCAAACCGGGGTCAGTTTGAGCCACCGCCAGCTCAACGAAATTGGGCGTGGTTATCGAGATAGGTGAGCCGTTCCACAATGTCATCACACAGGGTTCCTGCCCCTTAAGCCAATTAACCGCATCACCCATGGCAATTTTATCAGCAGCATGCTGCTCAAAGGTATCCGGCTCCATGAAGTGCCAGCTTTCACCATCACCATACAAGAAATCAACATTCATTTCTTCAACATCAGCGGCTTCCACCGTCTCGGTCGATTTAAAAGTGCGCTCCAGAGTACGACCCGTTTTCAGGTTTCTCATCTTGACGCGGTTAAACGCCTGGCCTTTACCTGGCTTCACCAGAATATTTTCGGTAATCGAACAAGGATCGCCGTCCCAAATAAATTTCAGGCCATTTTTGAATTGATTTGTGCTGTATGTCGCCATGTTGTTAAGCTGCCACTAATGGTTAATAAATAATTTGGCGCCATAATAACCTGAATAGGCTTAGTTTTCATTATGCATGCACTACCCATCACGGCTTTTTCTTCAACTTCCATAAAATGTGAATGGAAAAAACAACTCGCCGAAGCTATCTCATCACCTGCCGAGTTATTACGTCAGCTAGAACTCGAACATTTGTTGACTGACCAGATCGAGACTAATTCCAGTTTTCGCCTGCGCGTACCACAGTCTTATGTAGATAAAATGAAAAAAGGTGATGCTAGTGACCCGCTGTTATTGCAGATTCTGCCAACGATGGCTGAAAATGAACTGACTGGTGATATCGATCCGGTCGGTGATCTCAATGCCATGCCATCGTCTGGGCTGCTGCATAAATATCATGGTCGCGCTTTGATTATCACTACTGCAGCCTGTGCCATCCACTGCCGTTATTGCTTCCGCCGTCACTTCCCTTATTCTGATGCTCAGGCCCTGTCATCACAGTGGCCGGCCACACTGGGGTATCTAAGGCAACATACTGATATAAAAGAAGTTATTTTAAGCGGCGGCGACCCTCTAGTGCTCGACGATACCAAGCTGGCAGCATTATGCCGCGAACTGGAAACCATACCGCACATAAAATGGCTACGTATCCATACACGTCTGCCGGTAGTGTTACCCGCACGCATTACGCCTGCTCTACTTGCCTGGATGAAAGCTTCACGTTTCCGCATCACCATGGTAATCCACGCTAACCATGCCAATGAATTAGGCGCAGATGAAATACGCGCTTTAAAAGCATTGCAAAGCATCAATATTACCCTACTTAATCAAAGTGTTTTGCTCAGAAAAATCAACGATAATACATCAACATTAATTGATTTAAGCCATAGGCTGCATGATGCTGGCGTCTTGCCCTATTATCTACATTTACTTGATCAGGTGCAGGGCGGTCTACATTTTGATGTAAATCGTGAAAATGCCTGCCAACTCATTGATAATATGCGCGATAAATTACCGGGCTACCTGATTCCGAGACTCGTCATCGAAGAAAAAGGCAAGAGCTCAAAAACAGCAATTTCTTATATCTGAACTAAACTTGTTGTGGATGTAAGTAAATGGACGATATTGTGCAGAACCGATTTTATCTAAAATCGTAGCTCTGTTAATACAATAAAAAAACAAAATGATAAAAAATGATGAAATTACACATACCAGAACAATCTGAAACTCAGGATAGCGCCTTTCCTAATCACCCGCGCAAAGTCAAAAAATGGCTGGCTGATTTACCACAAGCCAATATGGGCGAAATAACCCGACAAATTTTTGGCGCGATTCGCGAAATCAATCGTCGAAAGATACCAGCCAAGCAGCGTCTTGAAATCATGGAATTGCTACGTGCACCGAGCCGTAGCATTTTTGACAATCTGAAAAAATACTTCATCAATCGCACTTTCCCTCTACCTGAAAAGAGTAAAAAAATCGTTACCCTCAATCAGGCGCTACTTCAGGAAATGGCGCTGGGATATAAGATTATTATTCAACAGGCCGCCAGTAAAAGCGAAAAAATAGATAACAAAAGCCAGGCTATTGCTATATCACGAGCCATTAAATATCAATCAGAGCTTCTCCTCAGAGCCAGTGAAATTTATGCTTCTGTACCAGCCAACACATGGAGAGATACACACCAGATATTTGCCTATGCCATCGACACCAAGCTCTATAAAAACGCAGTCGATGACAATGAAAATCCCAATAAAAAAGCCAGCATCGAGAATATTTACAAACAAATGCTGCTGTTTTCACTCTCGCGTCCTGCCGCCATGCGTCAAAGCGATAGTGAACGTGTTTACAACAAACTCTATAACTGGTCGGCACAAACCAATTTAGGTACTCAAATACAGGAAAACCAGATCAATCGATTTTTTTGCGCGCGCGTTGAAGAAGATCGGGCGCCTTCCTATGTGAACTCTCAAGACCTCCTTAGCGACAATCGTGCTTTCACATTAGAGACTGCCGAGCTTGTCGATAATATCCGAAAAGACCTCAACAGTCCTACCCGTGAACCCGACTCAATCACTGTTGGTGCTGAGCTCTCCACAGAAACACTGAAAGCATTGGCGATGTCATGGGGTGTTATGCCTAAACGCCGCTTCTCCAGAGAAGGAAAGAATGGACATATTGTGGCGTCGATAGGCCTGTCCCATGCTGCAAAAATGATTAGTCAGAGCAATCTTCCCGAATCATTAGCGGCTATATCTAACTCTTTCGATGCTGGTGCCAGCTTTACACTGGAAAACATCCCGGAAGAGCTAAAAACCATGTCAGATGACAAATCAAGTTATATGACTCACACCGAAATCGGCAAGACAGATAATAATGCGTGGGATATGGTGGCAAGGGGCAGAGTGATGACCAATGCCTTTGATCAACAACAACAAGCGCACCAGGCTGAACTACTCAAACTCAACAAGGAAGACGCTGATCTTCACTGGCAAGTAGTTAATATCAGTGCGGGTGGCTACTGCCTACGCTGGAACTCCGAAACCACCTCAAATGCTCAGATTGGTGAACTCATCGCTATTAATGAGCATGATGCCAGCGGTGCTTATGAGTGGCGTATTGGCGTAATTCGTTGGATGCAGTTCAGCGCTGAGCATGGGCTGGAAATTGGAGTTCAAATTTTATCACCCAAAGTCATCTCTGCTCAGGCATATCGCTCAAATAAACGTGATGAGGCGCCATTTTCGGCGCTTATGGTTCCAGGAATCAGACCACTGAACCAGCCTGCTACTATAATATTACCCGCACATGCATTCAAAACAGATGATAAACTCAAGGTTGAAGTATTTGAGCAAAAAATAGAAATCAAGCTGAGTAATAAAAATGAACATACTGGTTCATTTACGCAGTTTCAGTTTATACACACAGAACAACAGACTCGGCAGAAAAAAATCGAGAAAAAAGAAGAATCATCCAAGAAAAAGGATGACTTTGACGAAATCTGGTCTTCGCTGTAATAAAAACAACCCCGCATACGCATGAATTTCCGCGTGTGCCCTTTATGGATTCAAAATAAACAATGGCTGAACAAACCATTAACCTGATTATTGTCGATGATAGCTTCGATACCGAAGAAAAAGTCATCAGTACTCTGAGAACATTGGGCTTTGCCGCACGGTCTACACGTGCTGAAGATGATGAAGATTTGATTGAGGCCATAAAATCACATCGACCTGATCTTGTTTTATACTCGCAGGGTATGGAGTTAATTAGCCTTGAAGAAACCTGCAAAATCATCAAAGAAAACACCGGCGATGCCCCTATTCCAGTCATTGCCGTAGATAAAACTGAGTCTGAAGCCAATGTAACCGCAGCAATTAGTGCGGGTGCTATGGATCTTTCATCCTACAACAACATGAAACACCTTACTCAGGTCATCAAGCGGGAAGTGAGTGCCTATCGTAACTGGCAACAAAATCAGGCTATGGTAAAAACCCTGGCAGAATCTGAGCTCAGATGTAATTCACTGCTCGATAGTTCACGAGATGCCATTGCCTATGTACATGAAGGTATGCACGTCTACTCTAATGCTTCTTATCTTGATTTATTTGAAATTGAACAGTCTGATGAGCTTGAAGGTATTCCTATTCTTGACATGGTCGCACATGATAGTCGTGATAATTTCAAGGCATTCCTTCGTGATTACATGAAAAATGAAACTGGCCTAAAAAAACTCGAAACCCGATTACATAAACCCGATGGTAAAGAGTTTGATGGTGAAATGGAGTTTTCTTCAGCAAGTATCGATGGTGAGCCGTGTATACAAATTGTAATTCGTAAGGAAGACGTCAATACCGAAGAGCTTGAACGTCAACTAAAAATGCTCAGCCAGAGAGACCAACTTACTGGCTTATACAATCGTCAGCACTGTCTTGAAGAAGTTGAGTTAGTAATTTCCGAATGCGATGACAATGAAAAAATCGCCTCCATTATGGAAATACGCTTAGACAACTTTGATAACATAAAAAATGAAGTAGGTGTTGTCGGTGCTGACAACTACATTGCTGCCGTTGCCAAGGAACTTCAGGACTCGGCGAGCGAAACTGACATTCTGTCACGCTACACTCACGCTAGCTTTACCGTTATCACTCGCGGCAAGAACAAAGACGACATTGAAGAATATGCAAGAAAATTCCAGAACAAAATTAGTGATTTTGAAGTCACTATCAATGATGGAAATATAAACACAACCTGTAGTGTAGGCATTGCACTGATTGATAAAAATTCACCCGAATGCAATGAGATTTTAGCCCGTGTTGAAAAAGCATCAGACGAAGCGGCGGCTAATGGTTCCAATCAAATCAGTATCTACATCCCTAAAGAAGGCGAGCTGACACGACACGAAGCCGATTCAAAATTCAAAGGTCAACTAACTGAGGCGATGAAGAACAATAAATTTGTTCTTCATTATCAACCGATTGTCAGCCTACACGGCGATACCGATGAACGTTATGAAGTTTTCGTTCGCCTGAAAGGTGATGATGGCAATTTAATTATGCCACAGGATTTTTTCCCGGCAGCCGAGCGTATAGGTATGGCTGTAGCTGTAGACCGCTGGGTACTAACACGTACCATTAAAGTCCTGCATGAGCGATGGAAAAAAGGAAATCGGACTCGTTTTTTCATCAAGCTCTCAGCGCCATCACTTAAAGATGAAACTTTGATCGACTGGCTGGACTACCAGATTAAAGACAAACAACTACCGGCTGACTGCCTGATTTTCGAGGTTAAAGAAGCCGCAGCTGTAACAAATCTAAAATACACCAAGGTCATGTGTGAAAATCTGAAGAAGATAAAATGTGGCTTTGTACTCGACGATTTTGGTTTAGGAGCTAACCCATTCCAACTACTCGACCATATTGATGTCGATTACATTCGTCTCGACAGGACATTTATGGAAGACCTGCTTGAAAACACACAGAATCAGGAAGCCATACAGAAAATCACAGCATTAGCAGGTGAACGCGGTAAATTAACCATCACCCAGTTCGTACCCGACGCAGCCAGTCTGTCTGTACTCTGGGGTATAGGCGTTAACTTTATTCAGGGTTATTTCTTACAGGAACCTTCACCTGTAATGAATTATGACTTTACAGACATGGGAGGCTAGCTTTAGTTTTTTCCTTTTAGCAACCAGAGATCAGTTACTTTTATAAAAATCTTGGAACTCAGCATCCGTCAATGGCCTGGAAAAATAGAAACCCTGATAGATACCACACTGTTTAGATCGTAAAAAATCAAATTGTGCTTCGGTTTCTACACCTTCTGCTACCACCATTAAATTAAACTGCTTAGCCATATCCAGAATACTACTCACCATCACCTGGTCATTCTGTTCTTTGTTCAGCTCAGAAACAAAAGAACGGTCAATTTTTATTTCGTCAATGGGAAGCCTCTTTAAATAACTCAAGGAGCTATAACCGGTACCAAAATCATCCATAGAGAAGCGTATACCTAAATCCCGAACCTCTTCCATAATATGTATAACTTTATCAATATCTTCTGCGACGATGCTTTCAGTCACTTCAAATACAATTTTCTTCCTGGCCGAATCAGTGAGGTACTCTTTACACAATAAACGAACGTCATCAACAAAATCGTAATAAAAAAACTGTCGCATACTGACATTAATAGAGAATTGCTGAATATGTATTCCTTGCTGCTCCCAGACACTCAAAGTTCGAAATGCCGTTTCCATAATAAAACGGCCTAATACAATAATTGATCCCGTTTGCTCCGCAATCGGTATAAATAAATCAGGCATGATTAGTCCGTGCTTTTCATTATTCCAGCGCACTAATGCTTCGGCACCCACTACTTTCCCATGTTCATTCAACTGCGGCTGATAAACCAAAGAGACTTCATTTTTATCAATAGAAAAGTGTAATAATTGTTCTATCTCAAGATTGTACTCAACACGTTGTTCCATTTCCTCATCAAATACAATAACACCATCACGACCCTTCTCCTTGGCTTCGTACATAGCAATATCCGCTTCTTTGATCAAACGACTGGCATCATTATTCTTTCCACTAACCAGACTGACTCCAATACTGGCACTAATAAAAAGCTGATGTAATTCAACGCTATAACTTTCCTTAAGAATTAATAGAATTCGATCAGCCAATGCCTGCGCTTCCGCCATGCACTCATTTTTATTGTCATATTCAAGCCCAACAACCACAAATTCATCACCACCCAACCTTGCTAACAGACTATCGACATGTTTTTGATCAGTAATGCGACTGGCAACATCCTGTAACAAACGGTCACCAATATCATGGCCCAGAGAATCATTAATTGTTTTAAAATGATCGAGATCGATTAGTAATAAATACGACCAGGTTTTCTCCCCCTGCAAAGAGGCCATCATATCTTGCAGATAGTTAATAAAGAAATAACGATTCTTCAAGCCCGTCAAAGAATCATGGTTAGCCAGATAATTCGTTTGCATCAATAATTTGTGACTACTCTCAGCAGCATAAATTAACACCCACGCAAGAACTCCGGCAAATATAGCTAAAACATAACCGAACCATTCGCCAATCAGGAAGAAATAAATAATCAATGGCACCATCAAAATAATGACATTGGGTTTAAACAATTTTTTATCAGGAATCAATAAAACCGAAGCAACAAGCGAAGCACCGATTTCTGTAAAAATGGCAATATAATGAAGCTGATACTGGTCTTCAGTGATGAATAACAGAAAAATACTCAGCCAGAGCAGAAAGAACGCGTAATAAAACAGTGAAAGGCTTTTATACCATGCCTTTAATTGTGTGTTAGTGAGATTATTATCAATATACTGCTTATAAATTCGGTATCCCCAGATGGAGACCAGCACAATACCCGCATACCAGACCACCGCTCTCAACGGAATACCGTGCATCCAGCTAAGGAAAATATAACCCAGCCCCGGAAATAGCGATAGCATCACCATCACGGGAATTTGCTTATGCAGATAAGAGTAGAAGTAACGATTATCCATAAATTATTAGGACTAAAAAAATAAGAACCCAGACTTTAACCTAAAATCAGTAGCATTAGTATAGAGTTGAGTGGTGCTAGTAGCACGGATTTCTTGTTAATTCCTGGCTTTAATTCTGAGTTGTAATGCCACCTCATTTCCTTTTTTTGCGGGGTGGCGTAGTGCATGCCGAATCACCCACTTAAGCTCTTTGCTTGCATCACTGAGCCAACGCTCACAGATGTCAAAAACCAGTTCCGGGTGATCTTTAGCGATATCACCAAGACTGTTTGCCACACTACGCCGCACGTAGAGGCTTTGATCATTTTTAAGCGATTCCAGAATGGGTAATATCGGCAATGGATCTTCTATAAATGCTGGAATCCGCGGCGCCCAGGGAAGTCGAGGCCTGGAACCTTCAGAACAAAGACGCCTAACATGAGGATCTGGATCTGTCGTCCACTTTATTAACTGTGATAGTGTGCGATCCTGGTCTTTAATTAAAAATGGACGCATAGAAAACTCAGAGGTATTTCGTTTGGTCAGTTCATACTGCGCTTTCATTGAAATATTAAACGGGTCAGAGCCTGCATTATTCTCTTTATCTAAGCCATATAGCGAAATAAAGCAGCTATGAGGTAGATAAAATAAAACCGCAAGACCGAGTCCTTCTGTTGCAATATTTGGCGGTGTCAAAGAAGCCAAAATCACATCAATAGCCTTTTCGTATTTGTCAGGTAAGTATTGATGAAGTGCTATAGCGATATGTTTCGCTCGATCCATAAATTCTAAAGGCTCCAGGTTATCTAGTGCGGATTTTCGGAATTCTTTGGATTGAAACTTTGGGTAAACGTGTGCGATGTTATTTGCCAGGCAATCTATAGCTTCTTCATCTAGTAAGTTTTTTAATGCGTAGCCTTTTTTTATGGATTTTGGGGCGTTGGGGATTTTTGGCATGGTTGTGGGTTTTTTGATGATTTGGGGGCATGCACAATGAAAGGCCTGAGCTTTTTTTCAATAATTTTTACTCTGACCAAAAATATTAAAATTCATGGATGGCACGACAAATCAGAAAACAAAATATACATTCACCATGTAGAACGTGCTAACGAGAAATTATAGATCACACCGCAATAAAATAGGGCGTATGCAATACGCCCCTACGTTTATTTTTCAGACTTAACCACCACCTCAACCCTGTCCACCTTCTGATACAACCGATGCAACTTAATCCCACGCTTTCCTCTCTCTGCCGCATGTTCATCTACTTCATCCGGCTTTAGGGTTTTTTGTTTGGCACCGCTATAAATCTTCAGCTTTTCGCCATCCTGAATCAGGTCAATGGCACAGACCCATTCTGAACCGTCTTTGAGTTTGGCTGAGGGTACGTTGATAATTTTATTACCCTTACCTTTGGCCATTTGTGGCAGTTCGCCCAGTTCGGTGACCAGCATGTGGCCTTCGGAACTGATGGCGACGATCCAGTCATCTTCAAGACTTCTAACTTTTACCGGTGGTAATACTTTGGCTCCCGCGGGTACTTTCAGGAAAGCTTTACCGGCTTTGGTGCGCGAATGTAAATCACCCAGTTTAAATACAAAGCCATAACCGAATGATGTAGCAACCAGATATAAGTCATTGGGATCACCTATCATGGCGGCGGTAAACTCCGCACCGGGAGGTACATTAAAGCGCCCGGTTAAAGGTTCGCCCTGGCCGCGAGCTGACGGCAGAGTATGTGCCTGCAAGGTATAGGCACGGCCGGTGCTGTCTAAAAATACGGCGAGCTGATTGCTCTTGCCATGCGTTACCGATAACAGGCCGTCGCCGGCTTTGTAGTTAAGTTTATCCGCATCCACTTCGTGACCTTTGGCCGCACGTGCCCAGCCCATGGACGAGAGTACGACGGTGATTGGGTCACTCGGAATCAGTGTGCTTTCATCCATGGCCTGCGCGGCATCACGTGCGACGATGGGTGAGCGTCGATCATCGCCGTATTTTTCTGCATCGGCTTCAATTTCTTTTCGGATCAGGGTTTTCAAACGAACTGCTGAGCCCAGTATTTTTTCCAGATAATCGCGTTCTATGGCTAGCTCATCTTGCTCGCCGCGAATTTTCATTTCTTCGAGCTTGGCCAGATGACGTAATTTCAGATCTAGAATAGCTTCGGCCTGAATATCGGTAATTTTAAAACGCGACATCAATACTGGTTTGGGTTTGTCGTTTTCGCGAATGATGGCGATGACTTCATCAATATTCAAAAACGCGATCAATAAAGCATCCAGAATATGCAGACGTGAATTCACTTTATCCAGACGCCATTGCAGACGACGGCGGACCGTTACCGTGCGGAATTTCAGCCACTCAGCAAGCACCATTCTCAGGTCTTTGACCTGAGGGCGGCCATTGATGCCGATCATGTTCATGTTGACGCGGTAGCTCGATTCAAGATCGGTGGTGGCGAATAAATGGTTCATCAACTCTTCGATATTGACGCGATTGGAACGCGGCACAATCACCAGACGCGTTGGGTTCTCGTGATCGGATTCATCGCGCAGGTCTTCTACCATCGGCAGCTTTTTTGCGATCATCTGTGCGGCGATCTGTTCCAGCACTTTATTACCGGAGACACGGTAAGGCAGCGCAGTAACAATAATGGCACCGTCTTCTTTCTCAAAACGTGCACGTTGGCGAACACTGCCGTGACCGGTGCGATAGGTTTCCATCATGTCGTCACGTGAGGTGACGATCTCGGCTTCAGTAGGAAAATCCGGGCCTTTTATATGTTCACATAAATCTTCTAAGGTGCTCTTTGGACTGTCTAATAAGCGAATGCAGGCGCTGGCCACTTCACGAATATTGTGCGGCAGAATATCAGTTGCCATACCGACGGCAATACCGGTACCGCCATTGAGCAATACATTCGGCAAACGTGCTGGCAGGGTTTCTGGTTCGTCTAAAGAACCGTCGAAATTCGGTTGCCATGTGACCGTACCCTGACCTAATTCAGAGAGCAGTACTTCGGTGTAGGCCGCCAGTTTGGATTCGGTATAACGCATGGCGGCGAAAGATTTTGGATCATCCGACGAACCCCAGTTACCCTGACCATCGACCAGCGGATAACGGTAGGAGAAAGGCTGCGCCATCAACACCATGGCTTCGTAACAGGCGCTATCACCGTGCGGATGATATTTACCCAGCACATCACCGACGGTACGCGCGGATTTTTTGTGTTTGGCGGTGGCGTTCAGGCCCAGTTCGGACATGGCATAAACAATGCGGCGCTGTACCGGTTTCAGGCCATCACCAATGAACGGCAAGGCGCGATCGAGAATCACGTACATGGAATAATCCAGATACGCTCTCTCGGTAAACACCGACATCGGCTGCTCTTCTACACCTTCAAAATCAATTTCAGATTGGTCAGTCATAATTTCTTTATTTTTTCTGATAAAACAAAATACGTTTAAGAATAATTTTTAGATCACACTATTAGATCTCGGCCAGGTTACCTTTCGATTCCAGCCAGGATTTTCTGTCTGCGGCACGTTTTTTTGCCAGCAACATATCCAGCATCTTGTCGCTGTCGTCACCGTCTGTTACCACCAGACGAATCAGGCGACGGGTATCCGGTGCCAGTGTGGTTACACGCAGTTGCATGGGGTTCATTTCACCCAGACCTTTGAAGCGCGAGACCGAGACTTTACCGCGAATTTTTTCAGCTTCGATGCGATCGATAACGCCCTGCTTTTCTGCTTCATCCAGCGCATAAAAAACCTGCTTGCCGATATCGATACGGAACAAAGGCGGCAAGGCGACATAAACGTGGCCGGCTTCGACCAGTGCACGGAAGTGTTTGAGGAACAGCGCGCAGAGCAAAGTTGCGATGTGATAACCGTCGGAGTCCGCATCGGCGAGAATACAAATCTTGCCGTAGCGTAAATCTTTCAATTCACTGCTGCCCGGTTCGATACCGAGCGCGATGGAGATGTCATGTACTTCCTGCGAGGCCAGCACCTGATCGGATTCCACTTCCCAGGTATTTAGAATTTTTCCGCGCAGCGGCATAATCGCCTGAAAAACACGGTCACGCGCCTGCTTGGCTGAACCACCCGCAGAGTCTCCTTCAACCAGAAACAGTTCGGTACGCTCTAAATCCTGCGATGAACAATCCGCCAGCTTGCCGGGCAAAGCCGGACCGGTAGTGATTTTTTTACGCACGATTTTTTTACCGGCACGCAATCGTTTTTGCGCATTGTCGATGGCAAGTGTAGCTATGGCTTCACCGGCTTCGGTGTGCTGGTTCAACCATAGACTAAACGCATCTTTGACCACGCCGGAAACAAACGCAGCACATTCGCGCGAGGATAATCTTTCTTTGGTCTGACCGGAAAATTGTGGGTCGCTTAACTTGACCGATAAAACGTAGCAGACACGATCCCAGACATCTTCCGGACTGAGTTTGACACCGCGCGGCAATAAATTACGGAATTCACAAAATTCACGTAGCGCTTCGGTCAAACCGGTACGCAATCCATTGACGTGCGTGCCGCCCTGCGCGGTAGGAATAAGATTGACGTAGGATTCACCAATCAACAATTCACCTGCCTCAACCTGCCAGCTCAGCGCCCAGTCAACCTGTTCGGTGCTGCCCTTCATGCTGCCGGAAAACGGCTCTTCTGGCAGAATTTCTCTATCGGCTAGATGTTCACCGAGATAATCTTCCAGGCCACCTTCATACAACCAGGATTCTTTTTCGCCGCTTTTCTCATCGAAAAAATCAACTTTGAGACCTGAGCACAACACCGCTTTGGCGCGCAAAACGTGTTTCAGGCGGGGTACGGAAAAATTTGCAGAGTCAAAATATTTTTTCTCAGGCCAGAAGTGGATGCTGGTGCCGGTATCTTTTTTGGCGACCTTACCGATTTCTTTTAACTTTTGCGTGTTCGCACCGTGCGCAAAAGCCATACTGTGCACCCGGCCATCACGACGTACTTCAACGATCAGTTTTTCCGAGAGTGCATTAACAACAGAAACACCCACGCCGTGCAGGCCGCCGGAGAATTCATAGTTTTTATTAGAGAATTTACCACCCGCGTGCAATCGGGTAAGAATAACCTCGACACCGGGTACGCCCTCTTCGGGATGGATATCCACCGGCATGCCACGACCATCATCTTTCACGGAAAGTGAACCATCTTTAAATAAAGTCACTTCAATATAGCTGGCGTGACCGGCGACGGCTTCATCGACGCTATTATCGATTACTTCCTGAGCCAGATGATTGGGACGGGTGGTCTCGGTGTACATGCCCGGCCGTTTCTGCACCGGTTCGAGACCGGTTAATACCTCAATCGCGGAGGCATCGTATTTACTCATAGTTTGAACCCTGATGAATCATGATGTGTTGGGTTGGTGATTTGGCGGTTAATATACAGGCCAAAGCGCAATTCCTCCAGTACTTAATGCAAACATTTACCGGCTTTGTTTACAGACTGCCTCCATCTGCTTATGCTACCCCCATGTCCACATCCAACAGCCTCGCCGCCAGCCAGCCCCACATCAACGCCACCGTCTCGGCCTCTGCCGGTAGCGGTAAAACCTGGTTATTAATCACCCGTATCGTTCGATTATTACTGGCAGGCGCGACTCCGGGCAGCATTCTGGCGCTGACTTTTACCCGTAAGGCAGCTGCTGAAATGCAGATTCGGTTGAATGAGCGTCTCTATGAGCTGGCCAGCTGTGAAGATGCTGAGCTGATCAAGATGCTGGAGGCTATCCAGACTGAGGCCAGCGCCGAAAATCAGCGGCGTGCGCGTAGCCTGTATGAAGAATCATTGCACAGTCTGCATCCGGCTCGCTTACAAACCTTTCATTCTTTTTGTCAGGATATTCTGGCGCGTTTTCCTTTAGAGGCGAATGTGCCACCGGGTTTTGAGCTACTCGAAGATGTCAGCTTGCTGGAACAGCAGGCATGGGAAGAATTATTCACTAAAGCCACCGAAAATACAGCGAGCCCGCTAACTCAGTCGCTTGATTTCTTGATGCGGGAAAATAATAGTGTGGCGAACCTACGCAGTTCGCTGTCCAGCATGCTGAACCATCGCAGTGACTGGTGGGCTTATACCTTTGACCAGCAGAATCCGGTCGAATACGCCTCTACTGCTTTACGGCAACAGCTGGAGTTATTGGATGATAAAGATCCAGTGGCTGACTTTTTCAATGACTTCACTAAAAGAGCATTGGCCGAATTTGCAATATTGCTAGCGAAACACCCAACAAAAACCAATGCAGGCCATAGCGATACTGTTGCCACACTACTCGCCGAGGCTCGCTTTGATCTTGATACATTAAATGAAGTGACAAAAGTTTTCCTGACAGCCAAAGGCGAACCCCTGGCGCGCAAAGCTAGCGCGACTCAAGAAAAGAAAATGTCAGCAGATGGTCAGGATCAATTCCTTGAAATCCACCAGCGTTTGAGCGCTCAGTTAATAGAGACTCTAGATTATCTAAAACGCCAGAACACCCTCGCCATTAATCAGGCCTGGTATTTTTCCGGCCAGCGTTTTATCGCCATTTTTCAGCGCATCAAACGCGAGCTGCGCATGCTCGATTTCACCGATCTGGAATGGCATTGCTATCAACTGCTCAACACCTCGGATAACGCACTTTGGGTGCAATACAAAGTCGATCAACGCATCGACCACTTTTTAATCGACGAGTTTCAGGATACCAACCCGACGCAGTGGCAATTATTGGCTCCGCTGTTTGAAGAAATGGCGGCGGGTTCGACTGATCGTTGGCGTACCGCTTTTTTAGTCGGTGATGAAAAACAATCGATTTATGGTTTCCGTCGCGCTAACCCTGCTTTGCAGGCACAGGCTTCTCAATGGCTGGAGGAACATCTGGGTGCGCAGGCAGCTCCGCTGGATTTTTCCTGGCGTTCATCACCGGCTGTCATCCAGTTTGTTAATCAGGTGTTTCAGCAGGAAGAAGTACAGGCCATCATGCCCGGCTTCACTGAGCATGGTACCCATTTAAAAACATTACCGGGACGTGTTACTGTTTTTCCTTTGTGCGAGCTTACAGAAGATGATGCAGAGGATAATTGCATCATGATGCGTAACCCCCTGCTCGAACCCCGCAAGGAAAAGATCAACACGCTGTATCGGGATGAAGCGACAATCATTGCCGAGCAGATAAAAACCCTGACCGAAACACCGCACTACATCAAAGACGGCGGTAATGTTCGCGCGATTAATCACGGCGATATTATGATTCTGGTCAAAGCGCGCAAACCCATCAAGGAATACGAGCAAGCCTTACGTGAAAGAGACATTCCCTTTATTTCAGATAAACGCGGCACCCTGCTGGATAATCTGGAAATTCAGGATCTGGAAAAATTACTCGATAGTCTGATTACGCCGTTCAATAATGTCGCCATAGCGCAGGTGCTGAAATCACCGATCTTTGATGCTTCCGACGAAGACCTGATTACTCTGGCGAACATCAAGGATGTGCCGCACTGGTATGATCGTTTTCAACATCTACCCACAGGACTGGACGATTCACATCCGCTGTCACGCGCCGCCAGATTATTACCCCGCTGGCATGCGCTCGCCGACACCATTCCGGTGCATGACTTACTGGATAGAATTTACGCCGAAGCTAATTTATTGCCACGCTATGCAGCTTCGGTAGATGAAACACTAAAACTTCGCGTACAGGCTAATCTACAGCGTTTTCTCGAACTTTCTCTCGAACTAGATGCTGGTCGATACCCTAGCCTGACTCACTTTCTGCACTACCTGCGAAGCTTACGAAAACCCGAAGCCAGCGCACCCAATGAACCGAATGTAAATGAAGCAGGCCAACGCGTCACCATTTTAACCATTCATGCCAGCAAGGGTCTGGAATCGCCGGTGATTTTTCTGGCCGACTGTAATCGTGGTAGTAATAATAATGATGCCCACAGTACACTGGTCGACTGGCCCGCAGACAGTCGTCAACCTGAGCGCCTGCAACTGGTATTGAGCAAACAAAATACCGACCGTTTGACACAGAAAGTTCAGCAGAAAAAAGCCCTGGCTCAGTCGCGTGAACAATTGAATTTGTTATACGTGGCCTTAACCCGAGCGCGTGAGTATTTATTTATTTCTGGTGTGGCCACTAGCAAAAAACCTTCCGGCTGGTACCAACTGGCTCACCAGGCGATTGCTTCAATAGCAGAAGAACAGGACGATGGATCGTTTGACTACGTTTTTGGTGAGCATCAAATTGACGAGACTAACGCGGTAAAAGCACCCTCGACGGCCGCGCCGCAATTAAAAATCATCCCGGAACTGCTGCAACCAATTAAATCACTGGCCAAACCTGAGCATATGATTGCGCCCAGCAAAGCCAATCGCGAACAGGCCCTGGCTTTTATCGCCGATGGTGATCTGGATAGTGAACAAGCGCAAATGCGTGGTGTCGCCATTCATCGTGCGCTCGACCTGCTCAGCGGCAAAAGAGCTTTAAGTGATAACAGCATCCATCAAATTCTCATGGCTGAATTTCATCAGGACGCAGATAAAAACGAAATCGATTTATGGCTGAAACAAGCCCAACAAGTGTTCGATGATGCTCAGTTTAAAATAATTTTCTCACCTGATGAAACGGCGCAGTATTTCAATGAATTACCACTGCTATACGATAACAACGGACAATCAGTTTATGGTTTGATTGACCGCTTAATCATTGATGGTGACGAGATATTACTGATTGATTACAAAACGCATGCACAAGCTAATGCAGATAATTGTAAAACTATCGCTGAAGACTTTTCTGAGCAAATGAACTTATACGGCCTGGGCATACAAAAGATCTGGCCTGATCACACAATTAAAAAGGGCGTTTTATTCACCTCAGCCCGGAAACTAGTCTGGCTGGATGAGTAAAACGCCCTTTCGGCTTATTGATCAGTAATCGGAATTAATTAACCAACGCAGCCTGTTGTTTGTTTATTTCCTGCACCAGTTTTGCCGCAGGCACATAACCCGGCAACATTTCACCGGTTTCCAGAATAATAGCTGGCGTACCACGAATACCAATCTCTCTGGCTAACGCCAAATGATCCTGAATTGGGTTATCACATTTCAACACTTCAATTTTAGTGCCCGATTTCGCAAGATCTAGAGCCTCATTTTTATTCTTAGAACACCAGACACTAACCGTCGTATCAACATCACTCTGACCTTTCAGTGGCATAAAGATATAACGCACCTTAACGTTACTCGCCATGTACTGATCCATCTCACTGTGCAAACGGCGGCAATAAGGACAATCAATATCAGTCACCACGGTAATAGTGTGGTCTACCCGCTTGGGCGTATAAACCAGCATATTGTCTTCACCCAGGGCATTAATGGCCGCCAAACGTATTGTCGATTTAGCTTTTTCTGTGTAATTTTCACGGCTCGATAAATCAACCAGGTCGCCGTCGAGCATATAACGCGCACTCTTGTCCATATAGACTACCTGAGATCCAACAATCACTTCATATAAACCAGGAATGGGTGACTCACTAACTTGACCGATTTCTATGTTGGGCAAATTTTTTGATAATGCTTTTTTTAGTGAGGCAACACCATCATCAGCCGAAAAAGCTGGGGTAGCGCCTGCTACAAGGAAAATTGGCATCATAAAACGGCGGAATACGGATATAAATAAAGGCATGATATAAATACTCTTGTTAACTTGAATTTCTAGACAGCCCGTATTATAGATAATTCCATGGTCTCTGAGTATTGTTTATATTTTATCCACGGGGATGGTGTTGATGATATAGATCCTGTAATCGCTGATCAGCCACATGTGTATATATCTGGGTTGTCGAAATATCACTATGTCCGAGTAACATCTGTACGACACGTAAATCTGCACCGTGATTGAGCAAATGCGTGGCAAAGGCATGGCGTAATGTATGTGGTGATAATTTATTCGTATCGATACCCGCTTTCGTACCATTTCTTTTAATCATGTACCAAAACGCCTGACGACTCATTGCCTGGCCACGTTTTGTAACAAAAACGGCATTAGTAGGTTTTGCATGTATGGGTAACAGCACAGGTCGAGATTGTTTTAAATATCGCACAATCCACTCTAAGGCGATTTCACCAACAGGAATCAGACGCTCTTTGTCTCCCTTACCAATCACTCGAATCACTCCAGGCTCCAATGATAATTGTGATAATTGTAAATTCACCAACTCGCTGACACGCAAACCTGTGGCGTAAAGTAATTCCAACATGGCTCTATCACGCAAACCAAGCTCGTCATCAACATCTGGCGCATCTAATAATTGCTCAACCTGAGTTTCATTAAGTGTTGAAGGTAAAGATTGCTCCGCTTTTGGTGATTCCAATAATTTGGTCGGATTTTCCTGAATTCGATGCTCACGCAACAAAAAACCATAAAATCGACGCAACGATGACAATAATCTCGCTGCTGAACGAATTTTTGTACCGGATTTATGCTGTTGGTTTAAATAATTTTGAATAGAAAGTGTATCAGCCGTGCAAAACACCTTGCCCTGTTGGCTCAACCACAACGAAAAACCCGCTAAATCATTTCGATATGCGGCTAATGTATTTTCACTGAGTGCATTCTCCATCCACAAATGATCAATGAATTGCTCCAGCAATTTTTGTTCATTAAGTGGCATTTGATCAGCTTTGGCCATAATACCCTTCAAAAACAATCATTATGCAAACAATAAAAAAGGGGCATTCATCAACGACAAATGCCCCTCCCAATAAGCTTTTAAGCTTAAACTTTTACGTCTTATTTCTTCTTAGCAGGACGTTTTTTGCTTTTCTTCGCTCTAGCTGCTGCTCTCTTAGCTTTAGCTTTAGCCGCTGCTGCTGCTCTCTTCTCTTTAGCCTTATTGGCTTTTGCTACCTTGGCATCTTCTTTCTTAGTCCACTGCGCAACAAATGCCGCTATTGCAGCTTCTTTTCTCTTTGCTGTCTTCACAATTGCTTCTTTACGTTTTTTAGCTGCTGCCACTTCTGCTTTGGCTGCTGCTAAAGCTCTTTTCTTAGCTAGGATCGCTTTTTTCTTATCTGCGGCAGCTTTTTTCTTAGCTGCTGCTGCTTTTTTCTTAGCTGCTGCTGCTTTTTTCTTAACGGCTGCTGCTTTTTTCTTAGCTGCTGCTGCTTTTTTCTTAGCTGCTGCTGCTTTTTTCTTAGCTGCAACATTAGATGTTTTCTTCTTTGCTACTTTAAGTTTTACTGTTTTCTTTTTTACTGCGCGTTTTGCGGTTGTTTTTTTCTTGCTTTTTGCTTTAGCTTTAGCCATCTTCGCATCCTCTTTGATAAGTTACATTCGTGAGTATAAAACGATATTTTAATTTAGCAATGTTTTTTTATTTTAAAAGTCACTTTTTTATGATAAAAATCAGACATTCATAAATGTTTTTCACAAAAAACATTCCTCTAATTAAAAATTAGAACTTAAATCCAGTTTGTACAAAGGCACCCAATGAATCTCCCGCACCAGCCATCACAGCAATATCCAGATTAAAACCTAACCATAGACCAATGCCTGCTGTTGTAATTACTTTTTTGTCATCACCTGAAAGTTCACCAGCAATATTTTTAATCATTCCAAGACGTAGCTGTAAAAAATCAAAAAAATCAACTTCCAGCCCCATAGATAAATTCTGTCGTTTTAAACCACTAAACGCACCGCCTGATAACACTGAATCATTCTCAATCAAATCAAGATCTGCACCAATAGTTAAAAAATTACTCGCATAAGCAACGCCAATTTTTAACTGTGTATCAAATGATAAGTCAGCAGTACCACCTGACGTTGTCAGAAAGGACATATCTTCCGTAATCATATTTTTAGCAACTAAACCTACTTGAATATTCTCGGTCACAGCCATAACTGCACCAATATCAAACGTAGTAAAACTACCTAAATCCTGCACTGCATTATCAACCAGATCACTCAATCCTGTGTTCGCGGTTATAACTGACTCTACATAGCCTACAGCTTCTACTGACACCATTTTAGGAGTCACGCCGATTGATACTTTCCTATCCATAAACTCAAAATCACGAGATATGGAAAAACCTACCTCAGTTGTCTTAGCTCCCACAATGTTTAAAATATCAAACGCAGGATCGACCACTTGGGCTACATCAGTTGCAACGTTAGTCACGCCACCCGCAACGATCACATCTGTACGTGCACTAACAGACATAGAATAAGTCTCACCAGAAAAACCTATTGCTAAAACAGTAGATAACTCAGGCGCTATCACCTTGCCATCGAGTTGTTGCGCCTCCCACAACATTGTATTGGTGTCATTTGCAGATTCAGCTGACTGAAACCGGTCTATATTTTCGATCATGCCATCATTATCATTAAAATAACCACCAAGCCCTACTAACAACGAAAAATCGTCATCATCCTTCTGAAAAGATAACATCGCCGGATTGGCAAAAGGTGCTGTCGCAATGTCGGCAGTCGCTACACCAATATTACCCATACCTAAAGATCTCGCCTCATAGGCAAATGACGCTGCAAGTACAGACTGAGAAACTACAGCTAATGCTGCCGCATAAAAGCCACTTTTAATTACATTCATAAATCACCTTTTTCTATTTAATTACTAATTCGTTGAAGCTTATTGCATAGAAATACAATATCAAGCTTACTTGACATAGAATACACAACAACATAACAAACAAAACAAACAAAACATTATAAATAATCAGCTTATGAATAACGCAAATGAAACTCAGCCCTCTTTCTCTGGCGTTGGTTTATTACGCCGACTGATGGCCATATTTTACGATCTGTTCTTACTAACAGCCATTCTTTTTCTAGCAACAGCTCTGGTAAATGCAACTAATCACGGTGAAGCTATTGATCAGAGCACGCTATATACTATGATTTTACGTTTGCTACTTGGTGCACTTATTGTTTCATACTTCAGCTGGTTCTGGATACATGGCGGCCAAACATTGGGCATGAAAACCTGGAAAGTAAAATTAATAAACAATGATTCTCAAGTTATCAACTGGAAGCAAGCGCTAACAAGGGAAATTACCGCTGTTATTTCATGGCTTTTTCTTGGACTGGGTTTTATCTGGTCTATTTTCGACAAACAAAATCGATGCTGGCACGATATAATTTCTAATACTTCACTTATTGATTTGAGAGAGAAATAAAGAATTGTTTCTCTACAGGGTGCTAACGTATGCGCCGAATCATAATAACGGTAATAATCGTAACAAAGACCAACGGTATTGAAGCACTAATTACCGGCATCACGTTATAAACCACTCCTAAATGATTAATCGCTCGATTAAATATAAAGAATAAAATACCGAATAACAGCCCTATAACCACTCGCTGCCCGATGCCTCCCGATCTTGATGATGTGGTAAATACCATAGGTATGGCAATCAATAACATGACCAGACAGGCCAATGGTGTAAACAATTTCATCCAGAATGCCAATTGATAGACCGCTGCATCCAGTTCATTTTCTTCCAGATATTCGCTGTACTGCATCAAAGAAAGTGCAGACATCTCCTCAGGCTCAAGCCTCAGTACTTCTAACAAATCTAATTTTATTAGACTTGACCACTCTTCACGCTTATTTTGATAGGTCTTAACCCCTGTCTCAGAAATCTCACTGTGTCTGACATTTCTCAACAACCAATGCCCATTCTGAAATGACGCACTCCGAGCATGGCTAGAGCGCTTCAATTTTCTATTTTCATCCAGCTGGTAAATACTAACATCCCGCAACTTCATATCAGGCATCACCGTTTTCACATTAAAGTAGCGGTTATCATCTCGCGCCCACAAACCATGCGCGCCACCCACTAACACATGTTCATCCATGGCGGCGGCGCGCAGGTTTCTAGCCATACTGGTTGCATACGGCGCAACAAACTCTCCCATCAAACCAACTAATATAGCTAGTACCAGACCCGTCTGTATTACCGAACGAATTATTCGAGACACTGTTATGCCTGAAGAACGCATCACTACTAACTCCGAATTAGTCGCCATCGCCCCCATTGAGATAAGCCCGCCTAATAAAATAATGGATGGTGCCAGATCGTATAATTTTTTTGGCAAACTCAACAATACAAAAATTATCGCCTCCATCAAACCAAAGTCTTTGGTACCGATGTGTTCAAGCTGCCTGACAAAGTCGATGAAAAGAAAGAGTGCCGCGAAAACAAAAAGGACGCCAAGAGTAGTGCTTATAATAGAGCGTGCAATATAACGATCAATAATCATTGACTCATCACTCCATCATGTAACTTATTTTTTGGCTTACTACTTCGGAACACATGACCACTAAGCTTCAGTAAAACAAATAACAGGACCAGGGCGATAAAATGTACCCACCAGGTTCCAACCCAAACAGGAACGCGTTCTTTGATAATCCAGTTATAACTCATACTCAACAAGTTCGAATACACCAGATACAACAATATGGCCCAGGCCATATTGGCATAACGACCACTACGCGGTGTCGTCTGGCTCAGCGGTAATGCCAGCATAGCTATGATCAGGGTAGCAATCGGCACAGTTAAGCGCCACTGCAATTCGGCTTGATGCCGGGGCAGACCGGACTGCCATAACTGCTCACTGGGTGATGCCTTAACCGATAAAGTTGCCGCCACCTCTTTGGTACCAGGAATATAAATACCATACTGCTGATATTCAGTAATTTTGTACTGACTGCTGCCGGCTTCACCTTCGTAATGTGTACCAGACTCCATCACCATGTAATTACGTCCATTTTTGTCGTGATGATTCTGTGCACGCTTTGCAATATCAACATGGGCAACATCATCGCGCATTTGCTGATAGAACACATGATCCATGACCTTCTTATCTTCACTCTGTGATTCCAGAAAGAAAATAGCATTCCCTTCTCTAGATTGATTAAATCGTCCAGCAAACAGGGCACTGAGTTCAGTGCGACTTTTAATATCAGCCATCAGGCCATCACGGTGTCCAACTACAGAAGGAATTGCAAACAGGGTCAGGTAAAACATTAATAATGTTATTGGCAGCGCTACCAATAACAAAGGTCGATACCATTGGATGGGACCCAGCCCAGCTGACATCACAGCTGTCATTTCGCTATCTTTATAGAGTCGACCAAAAGCCAGCAAAATACCCAGAAGCAAACTCAAGGGCACCAGCATGACAGTAAATTCATAAAAATTACTTAGTAATAGCGATAAGAACATATCAATTGGAATACGCCCATCCACTAACCATGCCAGTAAATGCACGGCATCGGCACTGATTACGACCATGATGAGTACAAACAGAACAGACAACCAGGAAAAAATTATTTCCTGGGCGATATAACGATCGATAATCGACAAATGTTTTTTCATAAATTTACTCATTACACTGGCATTATCACATTGACTACCCGACAATGCATTAATTGCATACAATCTACACCTAATAAAATACCAAATTAATAACTAAGCGAATATCTCTGGAGACACTCATGGAATATACAGTTAAAAGTGGCAGCCCTGAAAAACAACGTATTGGATGTGTTGTCGC
The DNA here is from genome assembly GCA_029882355.1 of Gammaproteobacteria bacterium. Taxonomy (GTDB): domain Bacteria; phylum Pseudomonadota; class Gammaproteobacteria; order SZUA-229; family SZUA-229; genus LH-M37. Next base: position 129,361 of record JAOUKV010000001.1, read on the forward strand.
CGCTGTCTATGCCTCACGCAAACTATCACCTTCGGCTAAAATTCTAGACGATGTCAGCGGTGGAGTAATATCTAATCTGGTTCGTCGAGGTGAATTAGAAGGTGATATAGGCCAGACTTTATTATTGCATAATGTTGAGAATACACTCTGTGACCGCGTTCTATTGGTCGGTTGCGGTAAAGAAAAAGATCTCTCAACCCCGAACTTCCGCAAAATAAACCAGGCCATGGTTAAACGCCTGCAAGCCAGTGGCGCTACAGAAATCGCCTCCTATCTAACCGAAGCGCCAGTTAAACGTCGCGATATTACCTGGAAAATTGGCCAGTCCATCGAAGCCATTGATGAATGCCTGTATCATTTCAATCAACTTAAAAGCGACCAGAAACCACCTCGCCGTCCTTTAAGAAAGTTCATATTCAGCGTTTCCGGTCGTGGCCAGCTAACCGATGGCGAAGTCGCAGTCAGAAACAGCATGGCGATTTCTACGGGTATTAATCTCAGCAAGGATCTTTCCAATCTGCCAGGCAATATTTGTACGCCATCTTATCTGGCAAAACAGGCCAGCGTCTTACAGGAGCAATACCTCAACATCAAAACGACAGTGCTCGAAGAAAATGAAATGGAAAAATTGGGTATGGGTGCCCTGCTCGCAGTTTCACGCGGTAGTCGTGAAGCGGGCAAACTCATTGCCGTTGAATATATGGCGGGAGATAAAGATCAAGCACCTATCGTACTAGTAGGGAAAGGTGTCACTTTTGATTCAGGTGGTATCAGCCTCAAACCCGGTGCAGGCATGGATGAGATGAAATACGATATGTGCGGCGCCGCCAGCGTACTTGGCACTATCGCTGCCTGTGCTGAATTACAATTACCAATGAACATTGTTGCCATTGTACCCACGGTTGAAAACATGCCCGGCGGCATTGCTATTAAACCTGGTGACATTGTCACCAGTATGTCTGGCACCACCATTGAAATTCTCAATACCGATGCCGAAGGCCGCCTAATTTTGTGTGACGCACTCACTTATGCTGCTAAATATGAGCCTGATGTGGTGATTGATGTTGCCACTTTGACAGGTGCATGCATTGTCGCACTGGGCGAACACCCTGCTGGATTATTAGGCAACCATAGCCCTCTCATCAACGATCTACTCAGCGCGGGTCAAAAAAGTGGTGACCGTTGTTGGGAACTGCCTTTATGGGATGATTATGATGAACAGCTTAAAAGTAATTTTGCCGACATTGCTAATATCGGTGGCAAAGGTGCCGGCACCATTACCGCCGCATGCTTCCTGTCGCGTTTCACCAAAAAATACCACTGGGCACATCTCGACATTGCGGGTGTCGCCTGGAAATCTGGCCATCATAAAGGTGCTACAGGACGTCCTGTCAGCCTGCTGATGCAATACATTCTTGATCGCTTTGAAGGAACACAGTCTGCAATGTAAAAAATATGCTTTTTTATGTTATAAATAATCCATACTAAAAAAGCAATTACTCTATAGATCGTTATAATAGTTACAACGCATACCGGGATAACTGAAACACTGGAAACCATGTCCGAAGATAAACACAAAAATATCCCTGTATTGGACAATATCATTCAATCAGGAAGAGCCCAACCTGCTGCAGCGAAAAAAAACAGCGCCAATAGCAAAATCCAGAGCCCGCCTGTTGCTAAACGAAGTACTGGCGACCGTCGTCAGCTGGATCGCCGTAAGGCACAAACTACTCCTGTAGCAAATAAACCCGAACGCCGTGTTGCAGAACAACGTGTTGAACCACGCCGTACCAGCGACCAACGCCGCAATACCGAAATTGATCAACTGGCTGAAAAGATCATGCAGGATATGATGCCCGATCTGGAACAACATTTATTCATGCAATTACGTTTCGAGCTGCAAAAATACATTCCAAAAATACTCAGTGAATTTAAAGATAAGGACAAAGAATAAGCAACACCGGTAGATCCCATCATGAGCACGCATACGGTATAATCTCCTGCTTTAAATCTGTCTCGCCGCAAAGGCCTTCTTGAACGAAGCATATTCGCCCATGGAAAAACCAAAAACCCTCGATACCCTCGAAAAAACCTATAACCCAAAAACCATCGAAAAGACCTGGTACAAGAACTGGGAAGAAAACGGTTATTTCGCCCCCCATCACAAGCCAGATACGAATGCTTATAGCATTATGATTCCACCGCCGAATGTCACCGGCAATCTGCATATGGGGCATGGTTTTAATAATACCGTGATGGATACGCTGATCCGCTATCACCGCATGAAGGGCGACAACACGCTCTGGCAACCAGGCACCGATCACGCCGGTATCGCCACACAAATGGTGGTTGAGCGCCAACTGGAAGCCGAAGGCAAAACGCGCCATGATTTAGGCCGCGATGACTTTATCGACCGAATCTGGGACTGGAAAGAAGAATCCGGCGGTAATATTACCCGCCAGCTTCGTCGTCTTGGTTCATCTCTGGACTGGGAACACGAACGCTTCACCATGGATGATGGCCTGTCTGACTCGGTCAAAGAAGTATTTGTTCGTCTTTACGAAGAAGGCCTGATTTATCGTGGCAAACGATTAGTTAACTGGGATACCAAATTACACACTGCTGTTTCCGACCTGGAAGTTCTCAACGAAGAAGAAAACGGCCACATGTGGTACATGCGTTACCCGCTATCTAATGGACAGGGTCAATTAGTGGTAGCAACAACACGTCCTGAAACATTATTGGGTGACTGCGCAGTCGCAGTTAATCCCAACGACGAGCGTTACAAGCACATGATCGGTGAATTACTGGAACTGCCACTCACCGGTCGCAAGATTCCGATCATCGCTGACGAAGAGCACGTGGACCCAGAATTCGGTACCGGTTGCGTAAAAATCACCCCAGCTCACGATTTCAATGACTACGCCGTCTGGCAACGTCACCGCGATGAAAGTGCTATCAGCGATCAAAAACATGGCGGTCTGATTAATATTTTCACCGTTGATGCGGCTATCCGCGAAAATGACGAAGATGAAAACGAACTCATCCCTGCTAAATACATCGGCATGGATCGTTATGCAGCGCGTAAACAAATGGTCGCCGACCTAGATGCGCTGGGTTTGCTGGACAAAGTAGTTGATCATAAACTGGTGGTGCCTCGCGGTGATCGTTCCGGCACGGTGATCGAACCATTCCTCACCGATCAATGGTACGTCAAAGTTGCACCACTCGCCAAACCTGCGATTGAAGCGGTAGAAAACGGCAGGATTCGTTTTGTGCCCGACAACTGGAAGAACACTTATTTTGACTGGATGAATAACATTCAGGACTGGTGCATCAGTCGTCAAATCTGGTGGGGGCACCGTATTCCTGCCTGGTTCGATGAAGAAGGCAATATTTATGTTGGCCGCAACGAAGAAGAAGTGCGCGAAAAACATAACCTCAATGACAAATATCCATTACGTCAGGATGAAGATGTACTCGACACCTGGTTTTCTTCTGCACTGTGGCCGTTTTCAACCACTGGCTGGCCTGAAGATACGCAACGCCTGAAAGAATTTTATCCAACCAATGTTTTAGTCACTGGCTTCGATATTATTTTCTTCTGGGTGGCTCGCATGATTATGATGGGCCTGAAATTCATGGACGATGTTCCCTTCCATGAAGTTTATGTTCACGGTTTAGTACGCGATTCCTACGGACAGAAAATGTCAAAATCAAAAGGTAACGTACTCGACCCGATTGATTTGATCGACGGCATTGACCTGGAATCATTAGTGACAAAACGCACCGCCAACATGATGCAGCCGGAACTGGCGAAAAAAATTGAAAAACAAACCCGCAAAGAATTCCCCGATGGCATTCCTGCATTCGGCACCGATGCCCTGCGTTTTACTTTTGCAGCTCTGGCGTCGACCGGTCGCGATGTGCGTTTTGACTTGCAGCGCTTCGAAGGTTATCGCAACTTCTGCAACAAAATATGGAATGCAACACGTTATGTATTGATGCAAACCGAAGATAAAGATACCGGTATTGGTAATGACGAGGTTGAATTATCCCTCGCTGATCGCTGGATCATTTCCCGTTTGCAACGCGTTGAAGAAAACGTTGGATCTCACATCGAAAAATATCGTTTTGACCTCGCCGCACAAGACCTGTTTTCCTTTGTATGGGAAGATTACTGTGACTGGTATCTGGAATTATCAAAACCCATTTTATTCAGCGATGAGACCTCAGAAGCGGCTCAACGTGGCACACGCCGAACATTGGTTCGCGTTCTGGAAACTATTTTACGTTTGAATCATCCGATCATGCCGTTTATTACCGAAGAACTCTGGCAAATGATCGCGCCGCTTGCAGGCAAGTCGGGTGACACCATCATGACGCAGCCGTATCCGATTGCCGACCAAAGCAAAGTAGATGAGACAGCCGAAGCTGAACTTGAATGGGTGAAAAATTTCATTACCGGCGTGCGTAAAATTCGTTCGGAGATGGATATTCCACCGGGAAAACCATTACCTGTTTTATTGCAGAATGCCAGCAACGAAGACAAAACCTGTTTCAACAGCAATCAGAATTTTATCGAAACATTAGCTAAGCTGGAATCGGTTGAATGGTTGAACGATGGTGATGCTGCACCTGAATCGGCCATGGCCTTAGTGGGTGAAATGCAAATCTTAATTCCACTTGCAGGCTTGATCGATAAAGAAGCTGAACTGGCGCGTCTGGAAAAAGAAATGGGCAAGCTGAGTATCAATATCGAAAAGGGTGAAGCTAAATTACAGAACCCCGGTTTTGTTGATAAGGCACCCGAAGCAGTGGTAGAAAAAGAACGTCAACGTCTTGCTGAATTATCTAAATCTTTACAGCAATTACAGGAACAGGCAGTAAAAATTAGCGCCCTGTAACAGGAGAATATTATGCAAACACCCGACAAACTTGAACAAATTCTGCAAACTCACGCAGGCCTCATTGTTGCCGTGGTGCAGACCATTCATAATCCTGAATTAAAACCACAGCTTGATCACGTACTGAAACAGTCTGAACAAAATGGTTGGGTAGGACTGGTTGCTGCGATCAGGAAAATTGTCGCTGGCAGCCGTGACAACAGCTTATTGGCGGGACATGACGATGAAGACAGGGTCATTATTGATGCTATTTTGAAAGGTATTCAAGACCCATCTAGCCTGCCCAAACCAGAACAACAGGCTGATGCCAGCTCTGCAGCACCGATGCTGGCTCAACTAATTAATGATGCGAGTCGCGGTGATCATGATGCGGTTATCATGTTAGGTGGTCTGGCGGAACAGATGTCTAATGCTGGCGGAGATCTTGCCAACCTCAGCGCCGTTATCAAAAACATGATTGATGGTGAACGTAATATTGATAAATTATGTACCCGCATGGGTCCACATGGTGAGTCCTTGATTACGGCTATTATTTCAGAACTCGGCAAATTTGACACCCATTAAGAGACATAAAAAATGCAACTGATCTATCAATATCTAAATAAAATGCGTGGTGGCTCTCGAACACCTATACGAGCCCCGTTCTATGAAATTTTCTGGTCAGGTTTAGGCTGCTTTTTTGGCATCGCTGCTGTCTATTTAGTCGGACATTTGCAAGATCTTCACATTGAAGACTCTTTGTTTTTAGTCGGTTCTTTTGGTGCCAGTGCCATCTTAATTTATGGTGTACCAAACAGCCCTTATGCACAACCACGGAATCTGATGGGTGGACATATATTCTCTGCAATAGCTGGTGTTAGTTGCGCTATGCTAATCTCAAATCCTATGATTGCAGCAGCAGCAGCCGTTGCTTTAGCTGTCATCGTTATGCATCTTACACGCAGTATTCATCCACCCGGTGGCGCAACCGCCCTGATCGCCGTCATTGGCGGGCAGAATATTCACGCCTTGGGGTACTGGTATGTAATCACACCAATTGCTAGTGGCGCTATCTTGATGTTGATTGTGGCGCTCATCACCAATAACCTGTCATCGCAAAGACGCTATCCAAGTTACTGGTTATAACTAGAGAAACACCAATACAACAACCAGAGCGGCCATTAAAAATGTCAGTATTCAAACAGTTGTTAATGCTGGTTTAATGAATTTCAGCTATAAACCAACTTTAGATAACTCATCACAGGAACATACTCATGAATGAAAAAAATCTTATCCCCGTCTGGGACATTCTAGTTCGTATTTTTCACTGGTCACTGGTACTGGCTTTTACCATCGCCTACTTATCAGAGGATGAGTTCGAAGACCTTCATGTTTACGCTGGATATGTCGTACTCGGTTTAATCTGCTTTCGTGTAGTTTGGGGTTTCATTGGTAGTCGATATGCGAGATTCAGTAATTTCATTTATTCCTTCGCTGAAATTAAAGCCTATTTATCCAGTCTGTTAGCTAAAAACCCGAAACATTATTTAGGACACAACCCAGCCGGTGGTGTAATGATTATCGCCTTATTGCTTTCACTATTTGCTGCCACCCTTAGTGGTGTGAAAGTTTATGGTGTACAGGGTTATGGTCCGTTAGCGGATAATGGTTTTGAAATTTCTATTATTTCGGAATCGCAGGCACATGGTGATAATAAACATGATGATGAGAAATCTGGAACTAAGAAAGAAGAAAGTGCCGAGGAAGAATTTTGGGAAGAGATTCATGAATTTTTCTCTAACTTTACTTTGTTGTTAATATTTATTCATATAGCAGGTGTAGTGGTAGCCAGTCGGGTTCATGGGGAGAATTTGGTTAGGGCTATGATTACTGGTAAGAAAGAGAATCTTTAGTAGTTAAGTATTTACGGCATTGCCATGCAGAGCGTGGCGACGGGAGAAAATAAATACTCTGAAAACAATAACGCACCAAAGTATGGTGCGTTATTGTTTACTAACCTTATCTAAATCTTAGTTAGATATCTATCCACCTGCCTTTACAGCAAAGGTATCAGTGTCACTGCCACCAAGATTTACGTTATTACAAGAAAGCTTATCTCCAATAGCCAGGTATCCTTCTATTGTTCCTGAAGAACAATCAGCCATAGGCGGAGTCACAATCTGTGTCTCAACAGGACCCGAGCGTAAGCCAGTGTCAGTAAGTATAGTTTCAATGGTAGGCTCTCCAACTGTAGTAGAAACTAAATAACCTACTTCAGTACCCGGACAAATTTTCACAACATTTTTACCACGGTTGGTTAGACCATCAGTCGTCATAAAATGCCCTTGAAATGTTGTGGTCAAAGTTGCATTAACTGATGCACTCTGCCCACCACCTATCGACTCTATGATTTGAACTGGGTAATCATCGACACAGGCTGAGATAGCTACACCTGGTACAATTAAGCCCAAACCTAAGATTGCATTCATTGCTAATTTATCAATATTCATTATCAATATCCTCATTAAATATAAAACACGGTGTTGACTCTATAACTGAGTCAAAAATTAAGATTTTTTTGGAGGCATTTATGTTTTGGTGCATTTAATGGGGCTTGAAAAACACATCTAATACTATTGTTGAACAACTTTAGTATCGACCCACTTTATTCTTGCTACCTAAAGAATACTGCAAAACTCAATGAATTTCACTAAGATTCTTCAATCACATCTAAATAAAAATAAAAACCTATATATATCAAATAGATAAGATTAATTCACCGTTTTAGATAATAGCAAAAACTAGCTATAAATTCCGTGCTCACGCGTAGATAAAAACTTGATCTCCGGCCATTTCTCCATGGTCATATCCAAATTAACACTCGATGATGCGATATAAGCTAAATCCCCTGCATGATCCAAAGCCAAATTCGTGCTGTGACGATCTTTAAATTTATTCAATTCCCTCTCATCATCACATTCAATCCAACGTGCAGTCTTTACGTTCACATGCTCAAAGTTACAATCGACATTGTATTCATCTTTAAGTCGATGCTTAACCACTTCAAACTGCAAAACACCAACCGCACCTAGAATAAGATCATTGTTATTAAGCGGACGATACAACTGCGTGGCGCCTTCTTCACACAATTGCATCAAACCCTTCTGCATGGCTTTCATTTTAAGCGGATCACGTAATTGCGCTCGACGGAATAATTCCGGTGCGAAATTGGGAATACCGGTGAAAGCTAAATCTTCACCTTGTGTGAAGGTATCACCGATGCGCATAGTGCCATGATTGTGCAGACCTATGATGTCGCCGGTGAATGCTTCTTCAACGGCTTCGCGATCAGACGCCATGAAAGTCACCGCATCATTGAGCCTAATGTCCTTACCTATGCGAACATGTTTTACTTTCATACCTTTGCTATAGGTACCGGAACAGATACGCACAAAGGCAATTCGGTCGCGATGACCGGGGTCCATGTTTGCCTGAATCTTGAAAACAAATCCGGTGAATTTTTCCTCTTCGGGCTTAACTTCTCGTGTCTGGCTCATACGTGATTTAGGTGCAGGCGCATATTCATCCAGCGCATCCAATAATTCTTTAACACCAAAATTATTAATGCCTGAACCAAAAAATACCGGAGTCATTTCGCCACGTTGATAAGCTTCCAAATCAAATTCGTGACTAGCACCTTTAACTAGTTCAATTTCGTCACGCAACTCTTCAGCAACACTGCCCAGCACTTCATCGAGCAACGGGTTATCCAGACCTTCGATGGTATCACCCTGCTGGATTTTTCCACCGTGGGTCGCACTATAAAAATGCACTTTGTTTTCAATAAGATTAAACACGCCTTTAAATGCTTTACCCATGCCAATTGGCCAGGTAATCGGGGCACATTGAATGCTTAGAATATCTTCAATTTCATCGAGCACATCAATCGGGTCACGAGCTTCGCGATCCATTTTATTGATGAAAGTGATAATTGGGGTGGTGCGTAGACGACAAACTTCCATCAGTTTAATGGTGCGATCCTCTACCCCTTTCGCCGCATCAATCACCATCAGCGCAGAATCAACAGCGGTCAGTGTTCGATAAGTATCTTCCGAGAAGTCGGCATGACCGGGGGTATCCAGCAAATTGATAATGCAATCTTTATAGGGGAACTGCATCACCGATGATGTCACTGAAATACCGCGTTCTTTTTCCAGCTCCATCCAGTCAGAGGTAGCATGACGTGCCGCTTTGCGGCCTTTAACTGTACCCGAGACCTGAATAGCACCCCCAAATAACAACAATTTTTCGGTAAGCGTGGTTTTACCCGCATCGGGATGCGAGATAATGGCGAAAGTTCGCCTGCGGTTAACTTCTTCTAGATATGACATGGTGGCAGATTATACAGCAGCTAATGGGCTGTTTAAGGATTTTCAACCACGAAATTAATACTGTAAATAATTAACTATCTGCGGCTCAATTATTTTTCATTAAAACTCAGATATTTGGCAAATATTATGGCATCTTCGCGACCATTATCGGCGGGGTAATAGCCTTTTCTCACACCCAGCTCATGAAAACCTTCATCATCATAAAGATCAATAGCAGATTGATTGGAGCGACGTACTTCCAGCAAAATCATATCAACGCCGGACTGTTCAGAACTTTTCACCAACAGACGCAACAATTCACGGCCTATTCCCTTTCTTTGTTGATCTGGTTTTACGCAAAGATTGAGTACGTGTGATTCACCCGGCGCCAACATCAAAACACCATAACCGACAATTGCTTCATCTTGCATCGCTGCCCAGCAACGATGAGTACGCAGACAATCTTTAAATATTCCTAATGTCCAGGGGTGACTATAAGCCTGTACTTCAATAGCCATGATCTGTTTAAGATCATCGGCGTGCATCGTCCTGAAAGTGAGCTCACTACTTACTGGTGAAGCATCTTCAAATGAAGCACTCATTCTGTTAACAACTTTTTCACTTGCAATAAATCCTGCCAGGCTTTTCTCTTTTCACTGGGTTTTCGCAATAGGTAGGCGGGGTGAAAACTTGCGATTAAGGGTATGCCTTCAAAGTTGTGTTGGCGTTCACGCAACAGGCTGATGCTTTCTTCTGAAGCAAGTAAAGCCTGTGAAGCCATGGCGCCTACTGCGTAGATCACTTTGGGTTGTATTAATTCAATTTGTCGACGTAGATAGGTATTACAAATTTCTATTTCAGCCGTTAGAGGATCACGTTTATCAGGGCTATAACATTTGACGATATTAGTGATATAAACCTCTTCCCTTGGCAAGTCGATGGCTTTTAGCATGGCTGTCAACAGATCCCCTGCCTCACCGACAAAAGCTTCAGCTTGCGCATCTTCATCCTGTTTCGGTGCTTCACCTACCACCAACAGGCGTGCATTTTGATTGCCACTGCCAAATATGGCCTGTGAGCGCGTTACCTGTAATTTACATTTTGTACATTGTTGAACCAGTGATTCAAGCTCCTGCCAGTTACAGGTTGAAGCATCTGTCTGAGCTTCAATCGCTGGTGGATTATCTTGAGGTGCTTCTTGTTGAGCCGGGATTTCGACGACAGCTGAAACTTCTTGCTGTACATCCATGGGCATAGCTTCGGGATACAATTCATCCCAAACCTGTATACCCATGGTATCCAGATAATATCGCCTTAGTTCTTCGGGCAATTCACAACCATCAGTTTTATCCTGTGGTACTGACAAACTAGACATCACCCTTTTGTGGATGCGCCCTATCATCATTGCGCGTCAATTTATTGAGCGCATTGATATAGGCCTTGGCTGAAGCAATAACAATATCGGTATCAGCGCCCTGTCCACTGACAATACGCCCGCCCTTTTCCAGTCTGACGGTGACTTCACCCTGCGCATCAGTGCCGCTGGTGATGGCATTGACCGAATACAGCTGCAATTCGGTTTCACTGTTAACCACAGACTCAATGGCGCGAAATACCGCGTCCACCGGACCACTACCATCCGATTTTGCCGCTACTTCTTTTTCATCGACACTCAATACCAATGAGGCATTGGGTATTTCACCCGTTTCAGAACAGACTTTGAGACTGACTAATTTGAAATTCTCATTTTCTGCCGACAAGTTACTTGCTGCCACCAACGCCTGAAGATCTTCATCAAAAATCTCGTGTTTTTTATCGGCAAGATCTTTAAAGCGTGAGAAAGTCTCGTTCAGTTCCTGCTCGGAAGAAAAATCGATATTCAATTCTTTCATGCGTGTTTTAAATGCATTACGACCAGAGTGTTTACCCATGACCATACGGTTAGCTGCCCAACCAACATCCTGAGCACGCATAATTTCGTAAGTCTCACGGTTTTTCAAAACACCATCCTGATGAATGCCCGATTCATGCGCAAAGGCATTGGCACCAACAATGGCTTTATTTGGCTGTACAGGGAAACCGGTGATGCTCGATACCATGCGTGAGCAAGTCATGATCTGCGTGGTATCCAATGTGGTATCGCAGTTAAATATATCCTGACGGGTGCGCACAGCCATGACCACTTCTTCCAGCGAAGCATTACCAGCGCGTTCACCCAGGCCATTAATCGTGCACTCAACCTGACGTGCACCATTGAGTACCGCCGCCAAAGAATTGCCCACGGCCAAGCCCAAATCGTTATGACAATGTACAGAGAAAATCGCCTTGTCTGCGTTAGGAATACGTTCCAGTAAATTTTTGATCAAGTCACCAAACTGGTGTGGAATGTTGTAACCCACGGTATCAGGAATATTAATCGTAGTAGCACCGGCATCAATCACCGCTTCGATAATACGGCAAAGGAAATCCAGCTCCGAACGTCCGGCATCTTCCGGCGAGAACTCAACGTCATCAGTCAAACCACGTGCTTGCTTGACCGATCTGACCGCCTGCGCCAAAACATCCTCAGGCTTCATACGCAATTTCTTCTCCATATGAATCGGAGAGGTTGCAATGAAAGTATGAATACGAGAAGACTCAGCAGATTTTAGTGCTTCACCGGCACGGGCGATGTCATTCTCCAGCGCGCGAGCCAAACCACAAACAGTACTATCTTTTATGACACTGGCGACTGCCTGAACCGATTCGAAATCACCCTGACTGGCTATGGGGAAACCTGCTTCGATAACATCAACACGCATTTTTTCCAGCGCCCTGGCGATACGAACTTTTTCGTCTCGGGTCATGGAAGCACCCGGACTTTGTTCACCATCACGCAAGGTGGTGTCGAATATAACTAATTTATCTTGATTGTTTTTGCTCATGCTCTACTCCGGCAAAAAATACTTTGGTCGCTAATATACCAAAAAATGTGCAGAAAATAATAAATATGCGTTAGGTCTCGCCAGACTTGATTAATATGCCTTACGGCAGGAGCAGTAGTAAAGACAGGTCATGCACAACAGAACACAACGGGCTCACGGTAAGCTCGCTGCTGATAGAAAAAACACTTTGTTGTTCTGGAGAGTTCATGATTGCGTTTAACTATAACGACTGATTTGATTCTACACAAGCCCTTTGAGACAATTATTCGGGCGGCCGTTGCGAACGTTTTTTAATCCGACGCAAGACGCTAACTACCGGACCAGATAAGGCATAAATAAGAAAACAGCCAAATAGAATCTTGGGTGGATCAATCGATGCCAGTACAAAAATTAGCACGACTACAAACACCGCTATAAAAGGCACTTTGTTTTTGAAGTCGAGATCTTTGAAGCTGTAATAGGAAATATTGCTGACCATCAGCAAGCCGGCGATAACAGTCAGCACTAACGCGATTGGTGCAACGTCCTGACCTTTAATACCCTGATCAAAAAATGCCCAGACCATACCAATAACAACTGCTGCTGCAGCTGGACTTGGTAAGCCCTGAAAATATCGCTTATCGCTACTTCCAACATGGGTATTAAATCTTGCCAATCTGAGTGCCGCAGCAGCGACATAAATAAAAGCACCCAACCAGCCCAGCTTTCCCCATTGCCAGCCATGGTCAACCAAAGAGGATAAAGACCAGATATACATCACCAAAGCAGGCGCAACGCCAAAAGAAACCATATCTGCAAGGCTATCGTATTCAGCACCAAAATCGCTTTGTGTGTTGGTCATGCGTGCTACGCGACCATCCAGACCATCAAGAACCATTGCGATAAATATCGCAATCGAGGCCTGTTCAAAACCACCATTCATGGCGGTGACAATGCCGTAGAAACCGGCAAACAATGCACCCGTAGTTAAAAGATTAGGCAGCAGGTAAACGCCGCGTCTTCTAGGTACCACTACAGATTCTTCAGTTGGGTCTTCTTTTTGGTCATTCATGCTATAAGGTTAGTCTATATATAAAAATCTTCCACAAATAAAAAGGGCTGCTAAGCAGCCCTTTTATGCAGATCTTAGTTTTTCGATTTATCAACGATCTTGTTGGTTTTAATCCACGGCATCATACTACGTAATTTTTCACCGGTAACTTCAATCGGATGTTTACGAGTCGCTTCACGTTTCGCCAACAGATTTTTACCGCCATCTGCCATTTCAGCAAGAAATTCTTTAGCGAACGCACCACTCTGAATTTCTTCCAGAATTTTCTTCATTTCAGCTTTGGTGTTTTCATTAACAATACGTGGGCCACGAGAAACATCACCGTATTCCGCTGTGTTCGAAATTGAGTAACGCATGTCTGCAATACCGCCCTGATACATCAGGTCAACAATCAGTTTCAATTCGTGTAAACATTCAAAGTAAGCCATTTCTGGTGCATAACCAGCTTCAACCAGTGTTTCAAAACCTGCTTGAACCAGTGCAGTAGTACCACCACATAATACGGCTTGCTCACCGAATAAATCAGTTTCAGTTTCTTCACGGAAAGTGGTTTCAATGATAGCCGTACGACCACCACCAATGCCTGAAGCATACGATAGGGCTATGCTTTTAGCAGTGCCAGTTGCATCTTGTGAGATAGCGATCAAATCTGGAATACCACCACCATTTGCAAATTCACTGCGAACAGTGTGACCTGGTGCTTTTGGTGCAATCATAATAACGTCGAGATCTGGACGAGGTGTGATGGCTTTAAAATGAATATTGAAACCATGTGCAAAGGCCAATGCTGCCCCTTGTTTAATATTAGGCTCGATTTGATTAGAGTATAACGCTGCCTGACTTTCATCAGGTGCTAGAACCATAACCACATCAGCAGAAGCTACCGCATCTTCGATAGATGCGACCTTCAAACCAGCAGCTTCAGCTTTAGCCGCAGATGAAGAACCTTCACGTAAACCGACAGTCACGTCTACACCTGAATCTTTCAGATTGTTAGCGTGAGCATGGCCTTGTGAGCCATAACCAATGATGCTTACTTTCTTGCCCTGAATGATTGAAAGATCACAGTCTTTATCGTAATAAATATTCATGTTTAATAGTCCAGTTTATTTTCTTAAAAATTTTATAGTTTAATTAGTTTTGTGAAGCCAGTACTCGATCACCGCGGCTTATGCCCAACAGACCTGAACGCACGACTTCGTGAATAGTGATGCTAGACAGTGCTTCCATAAAAGCATCTAGTTTGGCACCATTGCCGGTAATTTCTATGGTGTAAGTGGTATCGGTGACATCAATAATTCGAGCTCGAAATATCTCAACCAGTCGCTTCACTTCATCACGCGCATTACCGGTCGCCTGAACTTTTATCAGCATCAGCTCACGTTCTATGTGTGCATCTTCTGTGAGGTCGAGTATTTTAACCACATCAATCAGCTTATTTAACTGTTTGCTGATTTGCTCAATGATGTCGTCGGTTCCCGATGTCACCAGAGTCATACGTGATAACGTTGGATCATCCGTTGGTGCTACCGTCAGCGATTCAATATTATAGGCACGTGCCGAAAACAGGCCTGCGACCCTCGATAAAGCACCCGATTCATTTTCTAGTAGTATTGAAATAATATGTCGCATCATATTTACACCAATATCATTTCGTTAAGACCCGCACCGGCTGGAATCATTGGATAGACATTTTCTTCCTGAGAAGTAATGAAATCCAAAAACACCAGACGATCTTTTTGTGCAATGGCTTCTCTCAGTGCCGGCTCGACATCAACAGGCTTTTCAACTTTTATACCAACATGACCATAAGCCTCAGCCAGCATTTTGAAATCAGGCTGAACATCCATATGTGAATTAGAGTAGCGTTTGTCATAGAAGAATTCCTGCCACTGACGCACCATGCCCATATAACCATTATTTAGATTAATGATTTTCAATGGCAGGCCATACTGAGTACAGGTCGCCAGCTCCTGAATACACATTTGTATGCTGGATTCACCAGTAACACACATAACCAGGTCATCAGGATGTGCTAATTGCGCCCCCATAGCCGCAGGCAGGCCAAAGCCCATTGTGCCCAGGCCGCCAGAATTTATCCAGCGGCGAGGCTCATCGAAACCATAATATTGTGCGGCAAACATCTGGTGCTGACCGACATCAGATGTGACGATAGCACCACCATTGGTCACTTCATACATCTTTTCAAGGACAAATTGTGGTTTGATGATTTCACTTTCACGATCATATTTCAGGCAATCCTGTGAGCGCCATTCATTAATTTGAGCCCACCATTTCTCTATGGCAGAAGCATTAGGCACCCTGTCAGTATTTTCAAGTGCTTCATTAAATTCATTCAAAACCTGAACTACTTCGCCGACAATCGGCACATCGACACGTACATTCTTTGAAATAGACGCAGGATCAACATCTACATGGATAATAGTGGCATCAGGGCAGAATTTCTCCAGATTGCCGGTAACACGGTCATCAAAGCGAGCACCAATGGCTATCAGTACGTCACAGTGGTGCATGCTCATATTGGCTTCATAGGTACCGTGCATACCCAACATACCCAGCGACTGCTTGTCGGTTGCGGGGAATGCACCCAGGCCCATCAAAGTTTGAGTAATTGGATAACCCAATTTTCTGGTGAATTTTCGTAATTGCTCTGAACCATTGCCCAAAATCACGCCACCACCGGTGTATATCATGGGACGTTCAGCAGACAAAATATAATCAATAGCTCGTTTGACCTGCCCGGGGTGGCCCTTAACCGTTGGGCTATATGAGCGCATAATCATCTCTTCCGGATAGCTAAACTCAGTCTTATGAGCAGTAACATCTTTGGGAATATCGATTACTACAGGGCCAGGCCTGCCCGTTGTAGCGACAAAAAAAGCCTGTTTGAAAACTCGCGCAACATCCTTCACGTCTTCAATCAGGAAGTTATGTTTCACGACAGGGCGGGTGATGCCGACTGAATCGACTTCCTGAAATGCATCATTACCAATCAAAGGCTTAGGCACCTGACCAGTAATAACAATCATAGGAATGGAATCCATATAAGCGGTAGCGATTCCTGTCACCGCATTGGTCGCACCTGGACCGGAAGTCACCAGTACAACGCCCGGTTTACCAGTAGAGCGCGCATAACCATCCGCAGCATGGGTCGCCCCCTGCTCATGGCGCACGAGAATATGCTTCACATCATCCTGCTTAAAAAAAGCATCATAGATATGTAATACTGCGCCACCAGGATATCCAAAGACGTGTTCAACGTCCTCAGCCTTGAGACACTCAATAATAATTTCTGCGCCAGTTAATTCCACATTAAGACCCTACAAAAAAACCTTTTTAAATCAGATACTTTTAAACGCACCTTTCAAAGGCACGAATTGTAGATTCTAAACTGTTACGAAATAAATTTCACGAACTTTATTATCTAATGCTTATTTACCCTATAAAAAACCCACTCATAAAAAAGCCCCGGCAATACCGAGGCTTTTTAAATATTCGAATATCTCTAATATTTAGAAATCTTCGTTTTTCTCACCACCCGCAGCTGCGGTCATTGCATCTCTAATTGCATCCGGAGAAGGCATGATATTCATAAAGCTATTAGCACCCATCATGCTCAAATCAGGGAAATTCATAGCAATACGGAAACGTGAATGCAAACCTTCGATATCACCACCATTTACCAGCATTTCATACGGCAGATGAGGTGTTGAGCGAGTTTCCTTAAAGTCGATCTCATTCATGATAAAGCTATCATCCATATACTTATTGCCGTCTTCACCTGCTTTCATACCCACACCAAACAAAGTTTGCTTGGTGCCAGGAATATCGATACGATAAACCTTAAAGGCTCCGCCTGCATGAGCAGCCAGATTTTTCTCTACAGCAGCTGTAGCTTCAGCCTGATTGTTGTATGAAGCCAGGTCGTTTGGTTCATCAAAGTATTCCATACCGAAGGTATAGTGATACTCAGCCAAATCTTCTTTAGTTCGGCCTTCTGCTGGACCAAATGCCTTAACATAACCCAAAGCTGCTTTCAAAGCGGTGCCAACACTTGGCATATTAGTGTCGTCAACACGGTAAGCGGCAGCCATATACTCAGGATTGGTATAAGCGATCTGAACTTTGCCTGCCACTTTAGTGATTGATACACGTTGAGCAGCAACATAACCGGCTCGACTATGGCTTGCAGCTGCTTTCTTCAACGTATTGTTAGTAACAACAATAACATGCGCATCTTTATACGGTGAGTAATCACCTGCAATTTCAAAATCATTGTTTTGCAGCACTGTTTTTACTTTAGCAATTTTGTCAGCAACTTCACCATCACCACTTGAAGCTAAAACAAACGGCATAATTTCACCTGCCGCCTGAGCAGCAAGAGACGTCACACTTAGAACGGCAACAGCAACACCCGCTAACCATTTTGATTGAACTGATTTCATACTTTTTTCCTCTCCAATTTAGTATTTTTTTATTCTACTTTTAACTCACCTGCCCCCAGAAAGGAAACCGATAGCTACTTGATAAACGTAGGCTGAGTAATGTAATTCAATTCAGCTACACAATGCAAGCCTTAGCCTTAGCAGCCTGCAAAAATAAAGGCCTCCAATCGGAGGCCTTTATAATCAATCACTTATATTCTGATTTATTAAACTAGTACTTCCAGGCCCAACCAACCTGAATTTCTTTCTGCTCCATTTCGATTTCAATATCTGTAGAACCTCCATCAAATGGATTCGCACCTTTGACCGAAGTATTCGGTGCAATCATAATCGCAAGATTGAACTCCTGATCTTGGCCGACAGGTGCAGTCATGCCGAATGTGATGTGCTGTTCGATAACGGCTGGTGCAAGAATATTGAAGAATGTCTGTGATGCCATTGGGCTCGCACCACCGACAATAGGCATATCACCCTTACTATAACCAAAACGATACACGTTGCCACCAGCCTCTATTTCGTAACCCAGCTTCATTACAGTCATGTCTTCCCAACCGAAACCACCACCGTTAGCACCACCTAGACAATCAGCATCACCGGGCGCTGTACAACCAAATAAATTCTGCACAGGATTAGCAACAGACGCCACTTCACTATAGTTGATTTTTTGGACATCAAAAACCAACTTACCGGAAGCTCCTAAGCCATATGCAAAACCTAAAGTGTATGTGGATGGAACATCAAAACCACCTGCTTCTGCAAACAGCCCCTTATACTCATCAAATTCACTCATGACTATCTTTGATTGATAACTGACACCAACTGAGAAATTATTAGCCACTTCACCCTGATAGCCTAATTTCACACCTGCACCATAAGAATATGAATGTCTATTTCCCGATAGGCTATTTGGATCAAGTGAAAAACCAGATGCACCAAAAGACTCTAAACCCTGCGCAGCAAATCTCTGCCCAACCATAATAAGACTGGCACCATAAGCTTGCTTAGCATCAATCTTTTTCGCGTAACTGACATTTAAGAACATCTGTTCAAGATTAATGCCCGCATCACCTGCACCAAAGATACCGGCGCCACCTGGAGTTGCTGAGGCAGCGTACTTAGTATTCATACCACCATTACCATAAACAGCAACACCGAATGCACTTTCACTATCCAGAGCCATGCTGTAACCAAACTGGGGAATAAAAAAGAGATCATTCTCACTGGTATATGTAGTACCAGGGACTGCATTCACAAAAGTTGCTGGTGCACCTGGTACTGTAGGAGGAACTGGAGTACCAGTTAGCGTAAAACCGCGATCAGAAGGACTGAACATAGTAACAGCCGCATCCATACGCTCACCAACAAATGCTATACCAGCAGGATTAGTGGCGGCAGCCAATGAATCTTGTGCGTAAGCAACGCCAGCACCAGCCAGACCTTTCTCTTTAGTGCTGTATCCGTGCATAAAATAACCATTGGTTGCCTGCGCTACTGGCACAACAAATAAGCCAGACATCACTACAAACGATATTAATGTACTTTTATTTATAGCTTTCATCTTTCAATCCTCCGAAGAAAAAACAAAGTAACCATATCATTGATTATACGAATAACCAAATAGATTAATAGCTAATCATACCCACTAAACAGTCAAAATAATCCGCTTATCTTAAATCTGAGTTAGAATGAAAAGACAGCAGACAATTGTTAAAATAATCCATTTATTAGGGAACCAACACCCTGCAAACAGAATCTCATAACCATTATGCACTTTTCCCATTTATCCTGTAATTTAAGGTTTTTTTTTCGACGACTTCTATTCACTGCTTTAATTGTTGTTAGTAACGCTGTTTATGCCGAACTTCCAGATCTGGGCGACCCAACTTTAAAGACATTCGGTACGGAAGAAGAAAAAAAACTAGGCCTGATGTTTTTTCAAACTTTGAAAAACAATCTTGCTTTCATTGATGACCCTCAACTCAATTATTACATTAAAAACTTGGGGCAAAAATTGGCCACGCACTCTGATGCTGCTGATAAAAATTTTAAGTTTTTTATTATTGACTCCGCGGCCATCAATGCCTTTGCTGGACCTGATGCCCACATTGGAATTAATAGCGGATTATTTCTAGAGTCAGCCAATGAAAGTCAACTGGCCAGTGTCATGGCTCACGAAATTTCACATGTATCACAACGACATCTTGCGCGTGCTATTGATAAGTCAGGAACCTCAGCGATAGCAACGTTTGCTACCGTACTTGCCGCCATTCTTCTTGGCTCACAGGACTCTCAGGTTACACAAGCTGTTTTATATACAGGATTGGCCGGCGCCCAACAAAACTCTATCAACTTTACACGCACCAATGAGTATGAAGCTGATCGAATTGGCATAGGCATTCTTGCTAAAAGCGGGATAAATCCACAAGGCATGGTTGACTTCTTTTCAACTTTGTTATCAAAAAGTAGTGATGGCGGTATTGAGTACCTTAGAACTCATCCACTGAATACCAACCGTGTTAGTGAAGCTAAAGATCGTGTACAAAAAATACAGCTTAATCTGCCTGAAGATAGTCAGGATTTTCAGTTTGCCCATGCAAGACTTGAAGTACTCAGCAACACAAACCCATCAATAAATATCAAACCTAATATTGCAAGGAGCAGCAATGACATAAGCCTCTATAAATACTCACTTGAACTGATTCGTAATAATAATTTAACAAAAGCCATTACAAATCTTGAAACCCTATCAAAAAGAAATAATCACCCATGGATAAAACTGGCCCTGGCCAAAGCTTATCAATCAAACAATCAAAGTCGTCAATCACTCACTTTACTAAAAGAACTCTCCGAGTTTTTCCCCGGCTACTTACCCGTGACATTACTCTACGCCGACACGCTCACGATAAATGGCCATGCCAGTAAAAGTATTTCTTTATTAAAACACCAGTTACAAACCAATGATCAATCCATCATATACAAAACGCTAGCACGAGCCTACTTTAAAAATGGACAAATTGATGCAGCGCTTGAATCGACTGGAGACCAATATGAAAAGGAAGGTTATTACGAACTTGCTCTACAGCAATATGAAATGGCTCTGCAACAGCCCAATCTCAGCGTCACCACAAATAAAAGATTACAAACAAAAAAAGAAACGCTCAAATTAAGCACGAACAATAAAAGTGAGCGTCAATAATGAAGTACTTATATATCTTTTTAACGACTAAGTAATAGCCATTTAATTCCAGTAATTTTCTAATTATTTTACAGTCAGGGCTCTTGCTATATGATTTCCACGTAGTATGCTATATGCGTTTATCTCAATACTGATTATCATTCTGATATACCTGAATTTCGATAACTAAAACTATAAAAGACATATTTAACGGATAGGATCATCCATCAACATAATGAGGAGCAAAAAATGCAAGGTTTTATGCATAAGATATCAACTACCGTCTCGGTAGCCGCGTTAAGCGCTTGCCTTGGTCTAGCAATACCTCTAAGTGCCAATGCTGCAGAAGACGCAGACATCGCTAAGGGTAAAGAATTGGCATTCGACAGAAAAAAAGGCAACTGCCTGGCATGTCATGATATTGCTGGAGGCAGCCTACCCGGTAATATAGGTCCACCACTAGTCGCGATGAAAGCAAGATTCCCTGACTTTGATAAGTTAAGAGATCAAATTTCAGACGCTCGAATAAACAATCCAAATACAATCATGATTCCGTTTGGCCCACACGAAGTACTTTCTGCTAAAGAAATAGACCTGGTCGCCAAATTTATCCACACACTATAAAGATTTGAGGTAATACTAATGGATCACAAACGTAGAATTCTACTTAAAAGCACACTGGCTGCCAGCGCAACAACTATGGCAATCAGCGCAGGCTTGCTCACCCCTAAAGCAGTTTTAGCTGCCTGGAACACTACTGCATTTAACGCTAAAGATGTTGACACTGCATTGACTAGCGCATATGGCAGCACCGATACAACAGACAGCGATAAAATAAAACTTAAAGCACCTGACGTTGCTGAAAATGGCGCTTCTGTCACCATCACTGTTGATAGCACACTAGACAAAACAGAAGCCATCAGCATTCTTGTGAAAAATAATGCACAACCTTTAACAGCTAGTTTTAAGCTTGGCGCTAATACAGAAGGTTTTATTACCACCAACATTAAAATGGGTAAATCTTCTGACGTCATCGCTGTTGTCAAAGCTAATGGCAAACTTTACAGCACCAAACAACAAGTCAAAGTCACCATCGGTGGTTGCGGCGGTTAATCAAAAGATTCGAGGATATATATAATGGCCAATTCAATTCAAGTACGATCCAGCGTTAAAAAAGGCGTTGCAACTATTAAGTGCCTGATCAGTCACCCTATGGAGACTGGCATGCGTAAAGACAAAAAGGGCAATCTCATTCCTGCCAAGTTCATTCAGAATCTTGCCTGTGAGCACGCTGGAAATGTTGTGTTAGATGCTGAGCTCAATGGCTCTGTCTCAACCAACCCATATATAAAATTCAAGTTTAGTGGCGCTAAAAATGGTGACACCATTAAAGTTAGCTGGGTTGATAACAAAGGAGATAAGGACTCCGTCGAAGTTGAGATTCCAACTAAACGCAGAAAATAACAGGCATAACCACACTAAAAGGTGAACCATGAAAAAATATTTAGCAGCACTGTCTGCCCTGCTGATGCTTATCACGCCAATCGCGTCACAAGCATCACCAGAAGACGACTTAAAATCATTTAGATCTTACTTCACAGATAAATTCCCAGAAGTACCCATGGCTGACTTTGTCAATGGCGTCTACTCTGTGGATAAGGCATCTCGTGAACAATGGGAAGAGTTTGAAGAATTCCCCGCCTATGAGATTTATATCTCCAAAGGTGAAGATTTATTCAACAAAAAATTTGCTAATGGCAAGAACTTTGCCAGTTGCTTCCCTAATTACAAAAAGGGCATTCGTCAGAACTACCCTAGATTTGATAAGGCTAGTGGTAAAATCGTTACAATGGAAGGCGACATTAACAAATGCCTAACTGATAACGGCGAAAAAGCATACGGCTGGAAAAAAGGCAAGATTGCTTATGTAGGCGCCTATCTTGCTTACATGTCCAGAGGCAATCTGATCAATGTTAAAACACCCAGCAGCCCTGCGGAGCTGGCAGCCTACAATCGGGGTAAAAAACATTTTTATTCAAAACGCGGCCAATTGAATATGTCGTGTGCGGACTGCCATTACAATAATGCCGGCAATAAAATTCGCGCTGACATCCTCAGCCCGGCTTTAGGTCATCCTAGCGGCTTCCCTGTTTATCGAAATAAATGGGCTGGCGGTTCCAAAGGTGACGGTATGGGTACATTGCATCGCCGTTATGGCGGTTGTAACAAACAGGTACGCGCTAAACCATTCAAAGCACAAAGCGATGAATACAAGGCACTTGAATACTTCCATACTTATATGAGTAATGGTCTTGAAGTAAATGGACCTAGCTTGCGTAAGTAATTACTCAACAGTCCAGGGACAAAAAAAAGCCCGGTTTTAACCGGGCTTTTTTTATGTTTATTTTATTCTGTGAAGAATAAAAGGAGTAGATGGTGGGCCGTCCGCGACTCGAACGCGGGACCATCGGATTAAAAGTCCGGTGCTCTACCAACTGAGCTAACGGCCCGAGGCGCGTATGATACTTGGACTCGACAAGAAAAACAAACCCTAAACTTACCGTTTAAAAAAATAATTACTGATAATGGGTAACGTCTTCAATACCCGCTTCTTCAAAACCTTTTTTTCGATAGCGACAGGAGTCGCAAACACCACAAGCTTTGCCTTGTAAATCAGCCTGATAGCAGGATACGGTGCGACTGTAATCAACACCTCTCTCAATCCCTACGCGAATAATCTCTGCTTTGGTCATATCAATCAGAGGTGTATGAATACGCAAATTATGGCCTTCTACTCCTGCTTTGGTGGCTAAATTAGCCATTTTTTCAAAAGCTTCTATATAGGCTGGGCGGCAATCCGGGTAGCCTGAATAATCCACCGCATTCACACCGATGAATATATCCGATGAATGATTAACCTCAGCGATGGCCAGGGCATGCGCCAGAAACACCGTATTTCGAGCTGGTACATAAGTAACTGGAATACCCCGCTCGATGTGATCAGGTACATCAATCGTCTCATCAGTGAGCGCTGAACCACCTAATACGCCATCATCCAGCCTGATAATTTGATGCTGAATACCGTAGTCACCAGCAATCGCTTTTGCCGCTACCAGTTCGGAGACATGTCGCTGCCGGTAATCAAAACTCAGCGCTATACATTCATAATCCTGATTAGCAATAGCCAGCACGGTGGTGGAGTCCAGTCCACCGGAGAACAAAACAATCGCTTTGGGTTTTTCTAAGCCTGACATACTCTTTATCTACCCGGCTCATCGCCCCAGAGGTATTTGTGCAACTGAACCTGCATTCTGACTGGCAAATGATCACGCAATATCCAGTCAGCCAGATCACGCTCTTTTAGAACCTGATGGCTAACTGAAAATAAAATTTCACAACGCTCTGCCAGATTATATTTTTTTAACATCGAACATGACCATTGATAATCCTGCTCATCACAAATCACAAATTTAACCTGATCTTTAGCATCAAGATGGTCAATATTTGCATATAGATTTTTCTCCACCTCACCTGATGCCGGTGTTTTCAAATCCATCACCTTAACGACTCTTGGATCCACCTCAGCGACGCTAATGGCACCACTGGTTTCCAGTGAGACCTCATAGCCCTGATCACAGAGTTTTTCCAACAGATCGTTACAATGCTTCTGAGCCAGTGGCTCACCACCTGTGACGGTGACGTATTTTGCCTTAAACCCTGCCACTGTCTCAAGAATCTCATCCAGACCCAGCCAATCACCGCCAGTAAAGGCATATTCAGTATCACAATAATTACATCGCAGTGGGCAACCTGTCAGGCGGATAAACACCGTCGGCAAACCAACGGTTCGCGATTCACCCTGTAGGGAATAGAATATTTCAAATATTCGTAGCTGATCTGGATGAACTGCCACGAATTAATGACCTTCGCGTGTAATACGCTCCAATCGTTCATTCGCTTTCTTAGCCAGATTGGTATTAGGAAACAATTTAATTATCTGTTGCAAACTTTCCCGTGCAGCAGTCCAATTCTTCATTTCATAATAAACATAAGCGATTTTTAGTCTCGCACCCTGTACCTTGCTGCTATCTGGATACTTTTCAATTAAACGCTGAAATTCACTCAAGGCCTGCTTGTATTGGCGATAGGCATAGTTCGCTTCACCCAACCAATACTGTGCATTATCTGCATATTGGCTATTGGAATGGCTTTCAAGAAAACTTCCAAATGCAACAATGGCTTGTTTGTAACGGCCTTCCTTCAACAAAGCAAATGCCTTGTCATAGTCAGATTTTCCATTAGCGTCACTCGAAGGCGAAGCCGGTATCATGGTGGCATGATTGCCAGGTGTGCTCACGGGTGCCCTATTTGAACCAGGGGCAGGAACAGGTGCAGATATACCCAAAGCGGGTGCCGAGGTTTCAACCACATTGATACGCCTATCCATATCCGCATACAAACTACGCTGACGCTGCTTAATCGTACTTAATTCGTAACCCTGCTGATCCAGCTGCTCACGAAGCACCGCTATTTCCTCCTGCAAAGCCTCAATCTGTTGAGACTGCTGCATCAACATCTCAGACCCCACCATGCGTTCCACACGTTCAAGACGTTGTTTTACACTCATCATAGATATCACATCTTTTTCTGCCGCAATAGCCGATGAGACCGTGAAAAAAAAGATCGAAAAAACAATAAAACGCTTAAACATAGTTCACCTGGTTGATTATTTCTTAACAGAACAGCTTATTGATAAACAAGCTCAGCTCGACGATTCAAATGCCATGAATCTTCATCATGCCCCAAACTGGCAGGCTTTTCTTCACCATAGCTAATCGTAGTGATTTGATCGCTTGAAGCCCCCTGGAACATCAATAAACGCTCAACCGATTGTGCACGGCGATCGGCCAAAGCCACATTGTATTCGCGTGTTCCCCTTTCGTCGGTGTGACCCTCAAGTCTGATTTTTGCACCAGGATTGGCAGATAAGTACTTACCATGATGTTTTACCAGTTCGACAAAATCTGAAGCCACCTTGCTACTGTCAAAATCAAAGTAAATAACACGTCCTGCGAGCACACTGTTCGCATCATTGATTGCGCCAGCCTCATAGGAAGCAGATAAAGCCTGACCGGCACTGGCACCAGTACCATCAACCGAACCCACCTGTGCGCCATTACGACCATCAGCCGCTGAATCATCACCATCAGGTTTTACATTCTCATCACAAGCGACCAAAGCCATGGCCATTAATAAAATCAGTAAATAATTTTTCATCTTTCTCTCCTGTTATCGATCTAATTTATTTATTATTCAGTCTAACTGGTTATTTTCTCACTGAAGACCATGCCGGCTCTCTAACTTCACCGTCAGACAGAACCAAACGCTGTTTATGCCTGCCATCTGTTGATACCGCCGCCAACACCGGACGCCCCTGATACTGTGACGCGTAAAGAATCATACTACCATTTGGCGAGAATTCAGGCGACTCATCCAACGGGCCATCAGTGACTAACTGCACCAAATTTGTCTCCAGATACAATACAGCGACTCTAAAAACATTATTATCACCCTGCACAAAGCTGATGGTTTTTCCATCACGAGAGACACTAGCATTGGCATTGTAACCACCCTCAAAGGTCAAACGCCTGGGCTTAGCTCCCGCTTCTACCGAAATCCGATACAACTGGGGTTTACCACTACGACTGGAGGTAAATATCAGCGATTCGCCATCCGGCATCCACACTGCTTCTGTATCAATAGACCAGTGCCTGGTGATTCGCGTCAGCCGCTTGTTGAGTAAATCCAAAATATATATATCTGGATTGCCGTCCTTCGACAAAGTGACAGCTAGTCGAGTTCCATCTGGTGACCATGCTGGCGCACCATTAATACCCTTAAATTTTGATATCAGCCGACGTTTTGCCGTGTGAATATCATGAACAAATATTTCCGCTACGCCGTGCTCAAAAGAGACATAGGCCAACTGCATGCCATCAGGCGACCAGACTGGTGACATAATCGGTTCATTTGAAGTGAGTAGGTTTTGTGAATTAAACCCATCAGTATCCGCTGTCTGCAACAAATACTTCACCGCCATACCCGGTTTCTGTTTAGACGAGACGTAAGCAACACGAGCATCAAAAGCCCCAGATAACCCCGTTAGGCTCTTGATGATGTGATCACTAATCTTATGCGCAACCGATCTTAAAGATTTTTTTGTAGCAGCAAAACTATAACCCAGCAATTGCTCACCCTTTAGCACATCAAACAAACGAAAATACACCTGATATTGATCTTCGGATTCCTGCTTGATACCACCGATAATCAAATGGTCAACCCCTGTCATTCGCCAAGAAGGAAAATGCACATCTTCGGGTTTCTGCGGGTAAGCAATCATATCTTTTGATGCTAAAGGTGAAAACTTTCCGCTACGCGCCAAATCCGATGTCACGATCGCAGACACATCAGCATCGCCAAACTTAACACCGCCCGGCCACTGAAACGGCACCACCGCGATAGGCAAAGAACCTTCAACACCTTCCGTTATCTCGATATTAAGCACGGCATGCGATAGCGAGTAAAAAAAGAATAATATCAACCCAGAAATAAAACTTTTCATAAATTCATAACCTTAAAATTCATAACAGAGCAATCACTACAAATTAACTACGCGGCTTGAACGTAAAATGAATTTCACGATCAAAGACCTCGGGCTTTGGCGGTGGCGGCAACGGCGAAGCTTTTCTTACCGCGCGCTCTATAGAACGTTGAAAAGCCAAATCATTCGCACATTTTTTTAAACTCACATCAATCACATCACCTAAAGATGTTTGCGTCACAATTACTTCACAGGACATGCTTGAGGTAGAAGTAGTAGGACGAAGCCAGTTACGTTCAACTTTCTGTTCAATTAACCTGACATACTGTGAGCGCAAAGACTGTAATTTGGCATTATCTTCTTTTGCCTGACGAGCTTCTGCTTCCAGACGCTCCTCCTCTGCCAACTTACGCTGCAACTCTTCTGCCTCAGCTTTACGCCTGTTATCATCTTCTAACTGACGCCTGGCCTCAAGCTCTTCCTTTTGTTTTTTATCTGCCGCCGCTTTTTTATTTTCTTCCTGAATACGTTTTTTTTCAGCCAGTTGTTTTTTCTCAGCAACTTGCTTCTTCTTAAGATCTGCCAAACGTTTTTTCTCATCAGCCAGCTGCTTTTTCGCCTTTTCTGCCTGAGCGATTTTTTTCTTTTTCTTGTTATCTTCAGCCAGTTTCAATTTTCTGGCTTCGGCCTCAATTTTAGCGCCATCGACAACAACTGCCTGCACTGTTTTTTTATTCGAACTAGCAGGTTTATGTACTTCACTACTGGTCAAATTAACGCCCAGCAATATAATTAAGACAAAATGCAAAGCTAACGCTGCCAATAAAACAATCGGCTTTTTCTTAACATCGTTAAACAGACCTGATGAAGTCATTATTTTCATGGTGATCTAATTTTCCGGCTGATCCGTCATCAAGCCCACTTTTTCCACACCCGCAGTTTGTAATAACACCATAGCGTTAGTGATACTGCCATAATTTACGTTTTTATCACCACGAACTAGTACCGGTGTTTCAGGCTGATACTTAAGCACTGCGGCAACACGGTGCACCAGAACTTCTTCACTAACAGGATCTTTAACATGCTCACCCACATTCAAATAATACTCACCCGTCTTGCTCACCGACAACACAACAGGCTCACGTTGCTCAGGTGGCAAAGGATTGGCATTAGCCTGCGGCAAATCAATCTCGACACCCTGCTGCAACAAAGGTGCGGTAATCATAAAAATAATCAACAGAACTAACATTACATCAATGTATGGCACAACATTGATTTCAGAAACAGCTCTACGTTTACGGTGAGGAGGCATGCGTTTTAAATCTTAGTTTCAGGGACTGAAGCTGTATCAGCTTGTTTATTTTCTTCACTCGACAACGACTGACTTTGACGTTGTAAAATAGTGGCAAATTCTTCCGCAAAATTCTCATAAGAAATAGCCAATCGATCAACGCGTTCCGCGTACCGATTGTAAGCTATCACTGCTGGAATCGCTGCAAACAAACCCATGGCAGTAGCAATCAAAGCCTCAGCGATACCCGGTGCGACCATCGCTAAACTTGCTTGTTGCACAGAACCCAGAGCAATAAACGAACGCATAATACCCCACACCGTACCAAACAAACCAATGTAAGGACTAATTGAACCGATGGTCGCCAGTAATGACAAATGCGCATCCAGTCGTTCTTCTTCTCGCGCCAACGCGACTTTCATACTACGTTGCACACCGGACAGCATTATTTCCGAATTATTCGCTGTATGTTTACGTGCACGAATAAATTCTGTAAACCCCGCCACAAAAATCCGCGCCAGCCCACATTCATCATCTGCATTCTTTTTAACACGTGCGTACAAATCAGCCAAATTAATACCCGACCAAAACTGATCTTCAAAACGCATGGCATTTTCGCGAGCATTCTTCAGCACATCATATTTAAGATAAATAATGACCCAGGATAAAACCGAAGCACTTAGTAAAATAAGCATGACCAGTTGTACGGTAAAACTTGCCCGCGCAACCAGACTTAATAAAGACATATCAGCTTCCACTGACTACCCCCTGTTTAATTTTTGACCACATTGTTTTTGGTATCACCATAGGTGTAAATTTCTCAGCGTTAATACAAGCCACTTTTATTTCAGCTTCACAAAGCAGTGTTTCATCGGATGCGCGCAGCACTGATTGTGTGAAATCAAAACTAGCACGACCACAATGACTTATTTCTGTTTTCACTATTAACTCATCATTAAATACGGCGGGCTTTTTATATTGTACCGATAAACTATGCACTGCAAAAATAACACCTGGCTCTTTAATCAACTGATCTTGCTCGAAACCAAAACTACGCAACATTTCAGTTCGTGCACGCTCCATGAATTTAAGATAATTGGCGTAATAAACCACACCGCCTGAATCTGTATCCTCATAGTAGACACGTACTGGCCACAAAAATTCATTTTCTAAGATAGTCACAAACACAAATCCGTATATTATATTTATTATTAATTATTTTTAATGACCGAATCACATTCTGATAATTCAAGCGTTGCCTGAGTCAGTTGTTCATTCACCGGTTGCTTGAGTCCAAAATGACGATAGACACTTGGTGTTGCTACCCGACCACGCGGTGTACGCATCAGATAACCCTGCTGAATCAGGTATGGCTCAATTACATCTTCAATGGTATCGCGTTCTTCACCAATCGCCGCTGCCAGATTTTCCACACCGACCGGGCCACCATTGAATTTATCAATAATTGCTCGTAATAAACGGGAATCCATCACATCAAAACCCACCGGATCAACATTCAGCAATTTAAGCGCTTTCGATGAGACATCGACGGTGATTTTACCATCGGCCTTGACCTGCGCGTAATCACGTACTCGGCGCAATAAACGATTAGCAATACGTGGTGTACCACGAGCACGGCGTGCAATCTCAGTGGCACCTTCGATATCCATTTCGACATTTAAAATATTGGCGGTACGCTGAACGATATGGGTTAAGTCTGGTACTGAATAAAAATCCAGGCGCAGAACAATTCCAAAACGATCACGCAGTGGCGAAGTTAACGAACCCGCTCTGGTAGTAGCTCCAACTAAAGTAAACGGCGGCAAATCTAATTTAATCGAGCGTGCAGCCGGGCCTTCACCAATCATAATATCCAGCTGATGATCTTCCATCGCGGGATACAAAATTTCTTCGACTACTGGGCTGAGACGATGAATCTCATCAATAAATAACACATCGTGTGGTTCGAGATTAGTCAGCAGCGCAGCCAGATCACCGGGGCGTTCCAGCACAGGTCCCGAAGTAGAATGCAGCGTTGCATTCATTTCATTAGCAACGATATGCGCCAAAGTTGTTTTACCCAGACCTGGAGGTCCAAAAAATAATAAATGATCCAGCGCTTCACTACGGCCTTTAGCCGCCGGAATAAAAATTTCTAGTTGTTCAGTGACAGCTGGCTGACCGCGATAGTCCTTAAGTAATTGCGGCCTGATCGCACGGTCAATCGAAACTTCCTCATCAGATTGCTCAGCAGTAATGATACGTTCTTGTGTCATTTTTTCACCATGCTCTGTAGTGCCGCTTTAATAATTTCTTCGGTGGTCAAACCTTCAGTAGAAACAAGGCGAACCATTTGACTCGCCTCCTGTGCTTTATATCCTAGCGAAGTCAGGGCACTGACCGCATCACTGATCGGATTCGAGTCTACTTTCAAACCAGCAACACTGCCGCTACCGGGTAATATCGCGGTTGCATTCCTGGCTAATCGATCACGTAACTCCACGATCAAACGCTCAGCGGTTTTTTTACCAACACCGGGCAAAGCGGTTAAAGATTTAGCATCGCTCTCCATCACGCAACGAGTAAATTCTTCTGCACTGACACCGGAGAGAATGGTTAAGGCCAATTTCGGGCCGACACCATTAATTTTGATTAGGTCTCTAAATAACTGACGTTCAGACAGACTATAAAACGCGTACAGTAATTGCGCATCCTCACGTACCACCATATGAATATGTAAGGTGACTGATTCACCCATCGCAGGCAATTGGTAAAAAGTCGACATCGGCGCTTCCAGTTCGTAACCTACCCCCTGTACATCAACCAATAATTGCGGTGGTTGCTTTTCCAGTAAAAGCCCACTCAATCGACCAATCATAGCCAACGTCCTCGACGTGAACCGCGAACCACGCCCACTGACTTAACGTGCGCATGATTGGCGTGGCACATAGCTATCGCCAGGCCATCCGCTTCATCGCTTTGTAATGTTTGTTCCAGACCTAATAATTTCTGCATCATTATTTGTATTTGTTGTTTGCTCGCCGCGCCCGTACCGACCACAGCTTTCTTGATAACACGTGCGGCATATTCATCGACACTCAGATCAGCCTGCACACCAGCGCAAATCGCCGCGCCCCGTGCCTGCCCCAGCTTGAGCGCAGAATCTGCATTACGACTCATGAACACCTGTTCAATCGCCATCGAATCCGGCTGCCACTTTTCAATCACTGCGGCCACTTCCCGAAAAATAATACCCAGCTTCTCCGGCAAAGCATCTGCCTTTATAGTGATAAACCCACTGGCCACATAATTATGACGAAAACCATCGGTGTCGAGAATGCCGTAGCCCGTGATGCGAGAGCCTGGATCGATACCGATGATGCGTATTTTTGTTTTCAAAGCTCTACCACTATTTTTTCCACGCTGTCATTGGTGAACACTTCATTATGAATACAGCTAGCAAAGTCTAACATTGGCCGTATCATTGATGAATAAAAAGAATCTTTACTGACCACGCATTCGATGGCGGTGGCTCAAGCCGCACTGGAATCAGGAATCGCGGTCAACGTATCTTCATCAAATTTGCCCGTACGCAGGAAAATTATTACTTGATCAGCAACCTCCGCTGAAAACAATATCCCCATATGACTTACTGGCATAAGAACACAATCCGAAGCACCTTTAAGCTGGGTTTCTTCAACAGATACCGAACCATCGTGTGGCAAATCCAGGCCACCGACAAACAAGCCCACGCCCAGAGGAAACGAACCTGAAATAGTACCGATATCCCGCCAGCCCCTCCATTCAGGCACACCACCGCCCAGCCCCTGCTCTATACTTTGTCCCAGTGCCCAGCGCGTAAAAGATGTGTGATTCAGCCGTTTTGCCACAGCACTACCGTTAACCGGGCTTGCCAACAAGACAATACGGCCTTTTTTAGTGAATGGAAATTGATCAAATAAATGCATCAAAACGATGCCGCCGAGACTGTGACCAACAAAATGCACGACAGGGGCATCAATGGTTTCGGAAAATTCATGTAGACGAGCCGCCGTTTCAGCCAGTGAGCTACCCCAGACATGGTATTTAAAGACATGGCACTCGTAACCAGCACGCGTCAATTTTTGGCGTAAACGCCAAAACTCGATGCCATTCATCCAGATACCATGTACTAAAACAACCGCTTCTCGCATAGAAGAGCAGTTTAGCGGAGAGTTGGGTTTATGGGGAAATTTATAGTCGGTTTTGCCCACCTGAATACCTTGTTTATTACTTAGGCGGTTGATGGCAATCTGCTGAGGTGGAAACATGAAACACTGGCAATAAAAAAGCAGCCCAAAGGCTGCTTTTTTATCAAACCAAAAACGGCTCTGTTAGTTGTTCTGAATAACGATATTCGGGAACTTGGCAGAAAAGTCTTTTGCCTTCAGTGAAAGCTTGGCCGCTGTACGACGTGCAATATCACGATAAATCTGGCTAGCCTGACTTTCGGGATCTCTTGCTACGCTTGGGTGACCACCATCAGCATTGATACGAATATCAATATCCAGCGGTAATGAACCCAGGAAGTCGACGTTGTACTGTTCGCACATTTTCTCGCCACCGCCCTGACCAAAGATATGCTCAGCATTGCCACATTTAGAACAGATGTGAATGCTCATGTTTTCAACGATACCGAGCACAGGCACTTCAACCTTCTCGAACATCTTCAGACCTTTGCGTGCATCTAATAGAGCGATGTCCTGAGGTGTGGTTACAATCACTGAACCACTGACGGGGACTTTTTGTGCCAGTGTCAGCTGTACATCACCGGTGCCTGGAGGCAGGTCGATGACTAAATAATCCAGGTTCTTCCATTGGGTATCACGCAGCAACTGCTCCAGAGCCTGTGTCACCATCGGGCCACGCCAGATCATGGGGGTTTCTTCGTCGATCATGAAGCCAATCGACATTGCCTGTACACCGTGGCCACCCATGGGCTCAAGTGATTTACCGTCAATAGATTCAGGCTTACCTTCGATACCTAACATACGAGGAATACTGGGGCCGTAGATGTCGGCGTCCAGAATACCGACTTTGGCACCTTCGACTTGCAGCGCCAGCGCCAGATTCACCGCAGTGGTGGATTTACCGACACCACCTTTACCAGAAGCCACCGCAATCACATTCTTGATGCCTTCCAGTGGGTTCATGCCACCCTGTACGGTGTGGCTAACAATTTCTGAACGCACTTCGATTTCGGCGGATGAAACGCCATCAACGGCTTCGATTTTGCTTTTTAGCTCATTGGCCAGTTTGTCGATGTAACCGAAAGCAGGGAAACCCAGTACGATTTTTACGCTAACTGCATCGTCTTCGACTTTGATGTCTTTAACTGCACCGGCTTTGACCAGATCCATTTCAAGATAAGGATCGATATATTGTTTGATTGCTGATTCAACTTGTTCCTGTGTCACACTCATGCGTGTAATCTCCACAACATTAGATTTCGCCACAAAAAACGTAGCATATTAGAAGGAGGCGATATTCTACACCACTGAGGTTTTATTTTAACCCTACAATCGTCTTTGATATCAGCTTTTTAGGTGCTCAAAACCGCCAGACATGGTAAGTTATGCGCCCCGTGTGGTGCAGCCACAGAACACCAAGAACAGAGAATAATGACCGACAAACGCAACATATTAGTCACCAGTGCCCTGCCTTACGCCAATGGTCCGATTCATCTGGGACATCTGGTCGAATACATCCAGACCGATATCTGGGCACGTTTTCAGCGTTTGCGCGGGCAAACCTGCTATTACGTCTGTGCTGATGATGCGCATGGTACACCCATTATGCTGCGCGCACGTCAGGACGGCATCACACCTGAAGAGCTGATTGCGGCAACCCAGAAAGACCACGAGGCAGATTTTGCTGATTTCCTGATCGGTTTCGATAATTATTACACCACGCATTCGGATGAGAACAAGGAAATTGCCAGCGATATCTATCTGAAGCTGCGCGAAGACGGCCACATCCGTACCGAAACCATCAAACAGGCTTACGACCCGGAAGCGGAAATGTTCCTGCCAGATCGTTTCATCAAGGGTATCTGCCCTAAATGCAATGCTGATGACCAATACGGTGATAACTGCGAAGCCTGCGGTGCAACTTATGCACCCACCGAATTGAAAAACCCGGTGTCTGCGGTCAGCGGTGCGACCCCCATCGAAAAAGATTCTGAGCAGTATTTTTTCAAGCTTAGTGATTTTTCTGAGATGCTGAAAAAATGGATGTTTGAAGATGGCCACGTTCAGAGTGAAATCGCCAACAAACAATCCGAATGGCTGGAAGAAGGTTTGCAGGACTGGGACATCTCCCGCAACGCACCTTACTGGGGGTTCGAGATTCCTGATGCGCCAGGCAAGTATTTTTATGTCTGGATGGACGCGCCTATGGGCTACATCGCCAGCTTCAAAAACCTGTGCGACAAGACCGACATTAATTTTGAAGAATACTGGGGCAAGGACAGCAAAAACGAGGTCTACCATTTCATCGGTAAAGACATCGCACGTTTCCACACCCTGTTCTGGCCTGCAGTACTTTATGGCAGCGGCTATCGCACACCCAGTGCAGTTTTCTGTCATGGCTTCTTAACGGTGAATGGCCAGAAAATGTCGAAGTCACGTGGCACCTTTATTAAGGCACGCACCTATCTCGACCACCTGAAACCAGAATACCTGCGTTATTACTACGCGGCGAAATTATCCGACGGTGTCGATGATATCGATTTGAATCTGGAAGATTTCCGGCAGCGGGTGAATTCCGATCTGGTTGGTAAGGTAGTCAACATCGCCAGCCGTTGTGCCGGTTTCATCAAAAAGAAATTTGATAATCAACTGTCAGCTGAATTACCCGAGCCTGATTTATATAACGAGATGGTCGCCGCAGGTGAGCACATCGCCGAGTGTTTTGAAAATCGCGAATACAGCAAAGCGGTGCGCGAGATCATGGCACAGGCCGATAAAGCCAACGTTTACATTGATGATAAAAAACCCTGGGTGCTAGCCAAGGAAGAAGGTCAGGAAGATAATGTGCAAAAAATCTGTACACAGGGCTTGAATATGTTCCGCCTGTTGATGACTTATTTAAAACCAATTCTGCCGGAGACCGCTGAGAAATCAGAAGTATTTCTAAATACCGAATTATTGTGGAACAATATTGAACAGCCTTTATTGAGCCACACCATCAACAAATTCAAACCACTAATCACTCGCATCGAACAAGAGCAGACTGACGCCATGACCGAAGATTCAACAGAAAACATGCCAGTAGCCGAAGTAGTCACAGGCCCATTGGCTGACGACCCTATCTCCGATGAAATCCAGTTTGATGATTTTGCCAAAATCGATTTACGTATCGCCAGAATTATCAAAGCCGAACACGTTGAAGGTGCGGATAAATTATTACAGCTGACACTCGATTTAGGTGGCCAAAGCAAAAATGTATTCGCGGGCATTAAATCAGCTTACAAACCCGAAGACCTCGAAGGCAAACTCACGGTCATGGTGGCTAATCTGGCACCACGTAAAATGCGCTTTGGTTTGTCCGAAGGTATGGTCTTAGCTGCAGGTCCAGGTGGTAAAGATTTATTCATCCTCAATCCTGATGACGGCGCTGAACCCGGTATGCGCGTCAAGTAAAACCCAAATACAAATAAGAATTAATCACATTAAGCCACTAAATACTCAACAGCTTATAAAAACTGAAGAGCGTCAGTGATCAGCAGGAAACTACCGCACATCACAAAATTCTGCTACCTGTTAAACAGTTTACCTATACTTTCTATCACAGGGATGTGATACATACTCATTTGGCAAATACCAAATGGAACTGAAACGATCCTTGCGGTATATATGAAAGTACTCGTCCTAGAACACAGTCGCTTATTCCAGAAAATGCTCACTGAGCTTCTGGAGGAACTTGGCTGTGAAGTCGATTGCGTTCGTTCTGGTGCAGAAGGTATGGAAAACCTCAAAGAAGAACAGCATTACAACCTGATCCTGGCTGGACAACATATTTTTGATGAAAGTGGCATGGACTTTGCCGATTGCTGTCGCAGCAAACAAGTTTCATGCCCCATCATACTGCTCACCTCCGAACCCAATGAAGCATTGTTAAAAAATGCTTACAGCGCCGGCATTACTGATATTTTTCCAAAAACCAATTTTACTTATTTACGTGAAAGCCTGCGTTATTATATCGAAGGTCAAACCGCTGTAGATATTGAAGGCGGCCGTGTCCTCTATGTTGAAGACAGCCGCTCAGTTGCCCACGTTGTTATTGGTTATCTGAACAAAATAAATTTAGACGTTACTCATTTTACTAATGCTGAATCTGCTCTGGAATCGGTTCTTAATGAAAACTATGACCTGGTCATTACCGATGTCATGCTAGATGGCACCATGAGCGGTGTTGCACTTGTCAGAATGATACGTGCCAATAGCTCGCATATTTCAGAAATACCCATTCTTGCCATGACCGGTCACGATGATCCCAAAAGAAGAATTGAGTTATATCATGCTGGCATCAATGACTACGTCACCAAGCCACCCATTGAAGAAGAATTAGCGGCGCGTGTTTACAATTTAATCACTAATAAACGATTGCTCGATCAGGTTCGTGAACAACAGAAATCGCTTTATGAAATGGCAATGAAAGACCAGCTCACTACCTGTCACAATCGCCATAGCCTTGCCGAGCATGCCAACAAATACATTCATGACGCCATTAAATATAAATCGCCTTTGGCAATGATGATTCTCGATCTCGATCATTTCAAGGAAGTCAACGATCAACACGGACATACCACTGGTGATATCGTGCTAAGTAATATTGGTGAGCTGCTAATGGCTTGCTGTAAGCAGGGTGATTTTATTGCACGTATTGGTGGTGAAGAATTTGCCATCATGCTACCCCATTACACAGCCAGCACCGCCATGGAAAAAGCCGAAGAAATTCGTAGTATTATCGAACTGCGCAAACCTGCTGGGCTTGTAGTGACCGCAAGCATTGGCGTTGCCTGCTTATCGAAAAAACATGATGGCAACTATGACCGTTTATATAAGGATGCCGATCAGGCTGTTTATATGTCGAAAGAAAATGGTAGGAACTGTATTAGTTTCTACGATGATGAAGTGATGATTAATAAAACTTCTGCTGCAGGAAATTGAGCTTCCGACAATAGCCATAATTAATCAGCAACCACTACCCTGTTCCGCCCCTGTTCCTTGGCTTTTAACAAAGCACCGTCAGCACTTGTTAACAACTGCTCGGCAATCTCACCACTATCACCAATGCTGTTGTTTTTTGGAATAAAACTGGCCAATCCAACCGAAATCGATATTTTCAATGGTGCTTGCCCATCAATCTCTATATTGGCATCGGCGACCGCACAGCGAACACGTTCAGCCGTCTCAATAGCAATCAAACCGGTAATGCCGGGCAGAATCACCACAAATTCTTCTCCACCATAACGCGCCACCACATCGCCGGTACGTACGGCATTCAGCATGACTTGCGCCACTTTCTGCAAGACTTGATCTCCAATATCATGACCATAATTGTCATTTACTTTCTTGAAAAAATCCACATCCAGATACAGGCAACTCAGAGGCAGAACATCGCGCAAAGATCGACTAATCTCGATATTCATCCATTTTTCCAGCTCTCGTCGATTAGCCAGACCGGTCAATGCATCGGTTAGACCCAAACGTCTCAGACGTTCATAATTCAGGCAATTCTCGACGCAGATAGCCGTCACTGCCGCAAGCCGTTGTAAAAACTCGGTAGCCGCACCCGATTGATAACGTGTCGTATCCTGACTAAACAACGCCAGACAACCAATCAGCTGATCCCGACGGATAAAGGGTAAGACAACGATACTACCTTCTTTATCTTTAACCTCCTTAAATAACCACTGATGATCTTCAGGCTCATAACGACTCAGAAACGGGGATTTCCCCATCGAATCCAACAATTCAATTTGAATTGGATCATGCGTCAGCATCATTCCATCCGGACATTCCTGCTGACCATTTATACTGCACAGAGCAGAAGAGATTGCATTATCATCATCCAGCATAACCAGAGAAACCGCACCTAAGTGCTGAGTTTCCTTGAACTCTCCCTGCAGATAACGACCTATTTCAGAGAAATCCTGAGCCGACAACAGAGCCAGCTCGATAGCCTGAAATCGGTTGTGGACTTGCTCGTTATGCCTGGCGGCATCCAGCTGCTTGGCAACCTGTCGCCGCAAACGCACCACTTCTGAATTTAAATCAGGCATTTTGTATGTATTACCCATCTATTTAGGTCCATTTAAATTACTTCCAGCAAGCATAGTAAAATCCTGAATTTACAAACTATATACGAAACACGAGTTTGCCGGATTCTTATTTCATATACCATCCCCTTGGTTATAGGTTTTTGTGACTCACTATTTGATACAATCACGCGATGACTGAATATGCACTCATATTATTAAGCACCATACTGGTTAATAACTTTGTACTGGTGAAGTTTCTCGGCCTGTGTCCGTTTATGGGCGTCTCCCGCAAACTGGAAACGGCTATTGGCATGGCGCTGGCAACCACATTCGTACTGACGCTGTCCTCAGTATGTAGCTTTCTGGTCAATCAATATATCCTCGCGCCACTGGGTATCGAATTCATGCGCACCATCATGTTTATTCTGGTCATTGCCGTTGTCGTTCAATTCACCGAAATGGTGGTACACAAGACCAGTCCGATGCTATACAACGTATTGGGGATTTTTCTGCCGCTCATCACCACCAACTGTGCAGTCCTGGGTGTTGCTCTGCTCAACGTGCAGGAACAGCATGGTTTTTTACAATCACTATTTTATGGCTTTGGTGCGGCGGTTGGTTTCTCCATGGTGTTGATTCTGTTTGCGGCCATGCGTGAAAAAATTGCTGCTGCCGATGTGCCGGAAATTTTCCAGGGCAGCGCCATTGCCTTGATCACAGCGGGCATTATGTCACTGGCGTTTATGGGCTTTGGCGGCCTCATCAAGGTTTGATTCAAATTACATGGTAACCGTCGTTGTCATTCTTCTGGCTATTATTGCTGCTATTTTTGGCATCATACTGGGCTATTCTGCGATACGTTTTAGAGTTGAAGGTAACCCTGTGGTCGATAAGATCGATGCCCTGTTACCTCAAACCCAATGCGGCCAGTGTACTTATCCCGGCTGTCGCCCCTACGCCGAGGCCATGGCCAGTGGTGAAGCACCAATCAATCAGTGCCCACCCGGCGGTGAAGCTACCATTGTTGCGCTGGCCGACTTGCTGGGTGTCGAAGTACTACCACTCAATGCTGAAAACGGTGAAGTCAAAGAAGGCAAAACCGTTGTTGTTATCGATGAACAAACCTGCATTGGCTGCACCCTTTGTATTCAGGCCTGCCCGGTTGATGCCATATTGGGCGCCGCCAAACAAATGCACACGATCATCACTTCAGAATGCACCGGTTGTGATTTATGTATTCCACCCTGCCCGGTTGATTGCATTCATATTGTTCCCGTCGAACAAAATATGAACAACTGGAAATGGCCGGCACCCAACGGTGGCCACGCGGCACCCAAGGCAAGTTAGCGCTCATGGAATCAACAAAACTTAAACATTTTCACGGTGGTTTATGTCTGGATTATCATAAGGATATATCCAGACAGACCGCTATTGTCGTCTGCCCTGCGCAATCTCGTTACGTTATCCCCTTACAACAGCACATTGGTGCTGCCGGCAAAGTCACCGTCGAACAAGGTCAACGTGTTTTAAAAGGCCAGATGCTGGCGACCACAAAAAAACTCATCAGTGCTCCGGTACATTCTCCTGTCTCGGGCACTGTTGTTGAAATTACTAAACATGCAGTACCGCATCCATCTGGTATGGAAGCCGACT
Source organism: Gammaproteobacteria bacterium (assembly GCA_029882355.1). Classification (GTDB taxonomy): domain Bacteria; phylum Pseudomonadota; class Gammaproteobacteria; order SZUA-229; family SZUA-229; genus LH-M37. Next base: position 170,087 of record JAOUKV010000001.1, read on the forward strand.
GCATCATCATCGAAAATGATTTTCAGGATGAATGGGTAGAAAGAAAACCTGTTGCCCAAAACTATCACCAGATGAATTCCCACGACCTGCGCAATATCGTTCGCGATGCGGGTATTGTTGGTCTTGGTGGTGCGGTATTCCCAGCGGCGATTAAACAAACGGAAATCAATATCAACACCTTGATCCTTAACGGTGTTGAGTGCGAACCCTATATCACCTGTGATGACAGACTGATGCAGGAACGTGCCAGAGAAATTATTTCAGGCGCTGACATTATTGGTCACATTATCAAAGCACGTGAATGTATCATCGCCATCGAGGACAATAAGCCCGAAGCCATTGCAGCCATGCAGGTCGCTATCAATGAAGACAATACCGGTTTCTTTCGCGTACAGGTGATACCCACCCTTTATCCCAGTGGCAGTGAAAAACAGCTAATACAAATTATCACTGGCAAAGAAGTTCCTATTAATGGTTTACCCGCCGATATTGATACGCTCTGCCAGAACGTCGGCACCGCTTATGCTATTCACAAGGCCGTATTTGAAGATGAGCCATTAATTTCACGCATCGTTACCATCACCGGCAAAGGCATTAAACAACCGCAAAATATGGAAGTTGCCATTGGCACTTATATAGCTGACTGCATCGAGCAATGCGGCGGTTATAACGATGATGCCAGCTGCATGATCATGGGTGGGCCGATGATGGGCTTCACAATAAACAGCGATCAATTACCGGTGGTCAAAGCATGCAACTGCCTGTTAGTAACTACCAGCGATGAAATCTATCCTGCCAATACAGAGGCACACATGCCCTGCATTCGCTGCGGAAGATGTGTTGAAGTTTGCCCGGCAAAACTGTTGCCGCAGCAACTTTACTGGTACGCCAGCACCAACAATTCTGAACGTGCTGCTGAATATCATTTATTTGACTGTATCGAATGCGGCTGTTGTTCCTATGTCTGTCCCAGCCAGATACCATTGGTACAATACTATCGCAGCGCTAAATCAGAAATCTGGGCGCTCGAAGCTGACCGTAAAAAATCAAATGCAGCACGCCAACGCCATGAGGCACGTCTATTCCGTCTCGAACAACAAAAACGGGAACGTGATGAGAAACTACGCATAAAACGCGAGATGCTAAATAAGAAAAAAGGCAAAACTGAAGAAATCGAAATCGATGCGAAGAAAGCAGCGATAGCCGAAGCACTGGCACGCGTAAAAAAGAAAAAAGAAACTCAGGCGATCACGCCTAAAAATACCGATCATCTTAGCGCTGAACAGGAACGTCAGATCAAAGAAGCAGATCGACGTCGTCAGATGTTAAAGGATGAAAACCATGAATAGTCGACGTCTAACAAAACTATTATTGAATCAAAATTATTCAGGACGGATGGAAAATGTTATTTCGTAAAGCCAGCTCTCCTTTTATCAGCGCACAGGCCAGCGTACATTCGATCATGTATCAGGTGTTATACGCCCTGATCCCTGGAACATTAGCCGCCATCTATTTCTTTGGCTGGGGTATATTAATCAATCTGCTGATCGCTGCCATTATCTGTCTGCTCAGCGAAGCCTTTGTTCTCAAGCTCAGAAACCGTCCCATTAAAGCTTCACTCACAGACGGTAGCGCACTCATCACCGCCTGTCTGTTAGCACTGGCCCTGCCCCCACTCGCGCCCTGGTGGCTCACCGCTATTGCCTCGATTTTTGCTATCGTAATTGCCAAACAACTCTATGGCGGTCTCGGCTTCAACGTATTTAATCCCGCTATGGTCGGTTATATTGTTGTCATGATTTCATTCCCACGGGAAATGACTTTCTGGGTAGCACCGCTAGGCGCAGTCGATCACTGGCTTAGTTTCAGTGATACCTTCAGCATTATTTTTTCCGGGGCTTTACCCGATCAAAGTTCCATCGATAGCGTCACCATGGCCACACCCATGGATACCTTAAAAACCCAGATAGCTTTAGAAAACGATATTGAAAGCACCCGTCATCATAAAGTTTACGGTGCTCTATTTAATAACTTTGGCGGTAAAGGCTGGCAGTGGATTAATTTATTATTTCTGCTCAGCGGCCTCTGGATGATCAAACAAAAAATCATCGACTGGCGCATCCCGGTTTCGTTTTTACTGACACTCTTATTTATTGCCAATTTTTTTGCGGTCAGCGATTACGCTAGCTATCCATCTGCTTTGTTTCATCTGTTTAGCGGTGGCACCATGTTGTGTGCTTTCTTTATCGCCACCGATCCCATTTCAGCCAGCACCACACCAAAAGGTCGATGGATTTACGGTATGGGTATTGCTGTGCTGGTTTACTGTATTAGAACCTGGGGAGGCTACCCTGATGGCATCGCCTTCGCCATTGTCCTGATGAATATAACCGTACCCTTACTCGACTATTACACGCAGCCAAAAACTTACGGTAAGTCGGAAGTCGAATAATGAATATTCATAAACAGGTCGCCACTACTGCTTTATTATTGATGTTGTTCGCCGTTATCGGCGCTGCACTGGTGGGTATTATTTATGACAATACTTATGAAACTATCAAATACAACGAACAGCAGGCCTTGCTCAAACAGCTCAATAACATTGTGCCCGCATCAGACTACGACAATGATTTACTCTCAGATACGCTTGAGCTAGCAGCCGATCATAATCTGGGCACATCTGAAACTTCCACTGCTTACCGTGCGCGTAAACAGGGTAAAAATGTCGCCGTGGTATTTTCTGCCATCGCGCCCAATGGATACAATGGTTCCATTCATCTATTGGTCGGTGTTTATAATGACGGTAACCTGGCAGGTGTGCGCGTTGTAAAACACCGTGAAACTCCCGGTCTGGGCGATGCTATCGAAGCCAGGCGTTCAGACTGGATTCTCGATTTCACTGATAAATCACTAGCCAAACTAAACGACAAACAGTGGAAAGTAAAACGTGATGGCGGTGAGTTCGATCAGTTCACTGGTGCCACCATAACACCACGCGCAGTAGTGAAAGCCGTACACTCTGCTTTGTTATACTACAAAACCAATCAAACTATTTTGTTTAATAAAAACATTAACGACAATGATATTAATAGCGAAAAACCAAGTTTAGAAACTGATAAACCAGAGCCTTAAACATCATGACAACCGAACAACAAACAATTGTTAAAAATGGTCTGTGGACAAACAATGTCGCACTGGTGCAACTACTGGGACTCTGCCCACTGTTGGCGGTAACATCTAGCCTTATTAATGGCTTAGGTTTGGGCATCGCCACATTAATTACTTTGGTTCTATCTAATACTTTTGTTTCTATTATTCGTCACTGGACCCGCCCGGAAGTCCGTATCCCTATTTTTGTATTGATCATCGCCTCCATCGTCACCGCCATTGAACTGGCGATGAATGCCTGGTTCCACGAACTATTTTTAATACTGGGTATATTTATTCCGCTGATTGTCACCAACTGCTCCATCATCGCGCGTGCCGAGGCTTTTGCATCCAGGAACAACATCCTCGATTCCGCACTCGATGGTTTCATGATGGGCATGGGCTTCCTGCTGGTGCTGGTATTACTTGGCGGGCTACGCGAAGCTATTGGACAGGGTACGCTCTTTGCCAATGCCCACCTGATGTTCGGTTCCGCCGCTGAAGGACTGGAATTCACCCTGATTCAAGATTACCCAGGCTTCCTGCTCGCTATTCTGCCACCCGGTGCTTTTATCGGACTGGGACTTTTAATCGCTGTCAAAAACAGCATCGAAAAACATAAAAGTAAAAAAGTTGTTCTGGTTAGCGCACCCGTTAAACCGGCTGAAGCCCCAGCGCAATAAACCAAGCCAGAATGAATGCACAGAAACGCTTCGAGATTTTCTCACGTCTCAAAGACAACAATCCCAACCCAACTACCGAACTCAATTACCAAAACCCCTTTGAGTTACTGATTGCTGTCATTCTTTCTGCACAGGCGACCGATGTCAGCGTCAACAAAGCTACCGATAAACTCTACCCCATCGCCAATACACCTAAAGCGATTTACCAACTCGGTGAAAAAGGTCTTAAACAGTACATCCGCACCATTGGCCTGTTCAACACCAAAGCGGCCAATATCATCAAAACCTGTAAAATTCTGCGCGATGAATACGCCAGCGAAGTACCGCAGCAGCAAGAACAACTCGAGGCACTGCCTGGAGTCGGACGAAAAACCGCCAACGTGGTCCGCAACACCGCTTTTGGTCATCCGACCATCGCCGTCGATACACACATCTTTCGTGTTTCCAATCGAACCAAAATTGCACCCGGTAAAAATGTAGTTGAAGTTGAAAAAAAATTAATGAAATTCGTGCCCAAAGAGTTTTTACAAGATGCCCATCACTGGCTTATCCTGCTGGGCCGTTATACCTGCATCGCACGCAAACCCCGTTGTGGCTCCTGCGTGATCGAAGACCTCTGTGAATTCAAGGATAAAACTGAATAATGTTTAATCAAGACCGTAATCAAATGCGCAAAGTTTTTTTTGACTGCTGGAAAGCTCATCGAGAAAATGCCCCGCTAGACGCCATGCAAAAGATCATTGTTCACATTATTGAATTACATACTGAATACCAAAGTTTACTGGAAAACGAAGCCGCACTGGATAAAGACTATCTCCCCGAGCAGGGCGAAGTAAATCCTTTTTTACATATGAGCATGCATATCGCCCTGCACGAGCAAATCAGCACTGATCGACCTGACGGCATAAAAGCACTGTACCAATCGATCATTATGAAACAAGGTTCTGCACACGAAGCAGAACATAAAATGATGGATTGTTTAGGTGAAGCTTTGTGGTTGGCGCAAAGAAATAACACGATGCCGGATGAAGTGGCTTATTTTGAGTGTTTGAAAAAGCTAAGCTAACGCATAGATCCGCTTACCAGCTCAGCAATACATAACGCTGCATATCCCCGGAGCGGATCAGCAACAATACACCTTTCTCTTTATCAGCCTTATTGATTTCACGGCTAAATTCATCCGCTGTTTTAATCGGCTTGCGATTTATCTGCAAAATTATAGCACCTGTTTTAATGCCCGCCATGGCTGCCACTGATCCGCGTTTAACTTCGGTCACCACAACACCGTCACCTGCCCTGGCGTTAAACTGTCTTGCCAAATCAACTGTGAGCGTTTGTACTGTAAGCCCAAGTTGAGCCGAGCTCTGGGCCGAACCTTTAGCAACGACTTCATCATGGCTGCGCGCGCCAATGGTAACCACTAAATCATGTTGCTTACCGTCGCGAAGAATAGTGATCTTTTCCTGCTTACCAGGCGGTGTCAACGAAACCTTGTTACGAAAATCACCCACATCTGTAACAGGCTTACCACGAAAAGCGATGATGACATCGCCCTGTTTAAAACCAGCTTTATCCGCAGCTGAATCTTCGACTACCTCGGCAACAAGAATTCCCTGATTTTGTTTAATCTTAAAAGCTTTTGCCAGTTCAGTAGTTAGTGGCTGGATGGAAACGCCCAGATAACCGCGAGAAACTTCCCCTTTGTCTATGAGTTGATTCGCAATTTCTTTTGCCATATTAATCGGTATAGCAAAACCAATACCCATGTAACCGCCCGTGCGAGTAAAAATGGCCGTATTCATACCAATCACTTCACCATTCAGGTTGACCAGCGGCCCACCCGAATTACCCGGATTAATGGCGGCATCGGTCTGGATGAAATCTTCGTAGTCATTAATGCCCACACTGGTTCGACCAGTTGCACTCACCACGCCAACTGTGAGCGTGTGGCTCAGGCCGAAAGGATTGCCTATGGCCACCACCCATTCCCCCACATCCAGTTTTGATGAATCGCCAAGCGGCAACACTGTCGGTTTTACAGTACTAATTTCAATGACAGCAATATCAGACTGTGGATCACGTCCGGTGACCGAGGCCTCGTATTCTTTACCATCATTGAATTTAACACTGACTTTGTCTGCACCTTCTACAACATGGTTATTAGTCATGATATAGGTCTTATCAGCTAATAAGCCGTCTTTTACCCTGAACACAAATCCAGAGCCCTGACTTACACTACGATACTGATCCTGAGGCAATTCCTGATGTGGTGGCAAGCCGGGGAAAGACTCGCCAAAAAACCGTTTAAAGAAGTCATGCTCGAAAGGAAAAGGAATCGATTCTGGCTGCTGAATACGAGAGCTGCCCTCGACCTGAATAAAAACAACCGAAGGTGAAACGGATTTGGCCACCGATGAAAAGGCCTTGCCGCTTTGACGCAGGCTCTCGACACCACTATCCTGCGCTTGAGCGGAAAAACACACAGCCATAGTTAATATGAACACCCGGACTAATTGCCTATTCATCACCTTTTATCTCCCTTGTTTAACAGACCTATTTATATATCAAGCAGAACCTTCGAACCGCCACCGGCCATGCAGCAACTATTTAAGTGAAATAAAACCAGAAAACCCACACAATCAAAAAGCACTACCCTCATAAATTGAGGGTAGTGTCAGCAGTCATTCCACTTTGACGCTTTTATGAGTCGATTTTTTAATTTTGGGAATGGTGAGTTTTAAAACACCATGCTTAAACTTAGCTTTAGCCTTATCAGCATCGACTTCACTAGGCAGTGATAAAGTCCTGGAAAAAGATCCCTGAGAAATTTCACAACGGTGATAATCACCTTCCTCCTCTTTTTCTTCTGCTTTGGTTGTACCTTTGATAGTCACTGAATTACCCGTCAGCGTTATCTCAACATCATTTTTATCAACACCAGGCAGCTCTGCTTTAACAAAGATTTCTTTATCACGGTCGACCACATCAACGCTTGGCGCCCTGCCCTCGAATGGTGCAGGCAAATGACTCCATGAGGGGCGATCGAAACTGAATGGCCTGATCCAACGTTTTGGGAAAACATCCTCAAACATTTGTTCGAAATCTTCAAGACGACTCAGTACATCCGCACCGACATTTTTGCCAGTAGATTTGGCCACTTCTTTTTTGCTTGTTGCTGTCATGATTTTCCTCCTGTTCTTTATTTGATGTTTCATTGTCGTAGCGAAAATAACAACCATCCGCCAGTTAATTAGGCCCCCACCATTCTATGTATTCATGACATAGATCAACTAACTTTAAAAAACAACCAAACCCAAAGTACCACCTGATATATAACAATACTAATAAACTGTGTCGTGGTTATATGAAAATTCGTACACCGATCAAGACTCTGGAAAAGATTAATGAAAAGGAACACGAGCTTTATAATCAACTATGTCAGCTTAGCTAACATTATAATCAGGAGATAAAATCATGACAGAACTCAAGCATACCCAGAACGTCGGCGCACCTGATCCAGAATTAAAGACCTCTCCCATTGCAGAAGAAAACAGCAGTGAATTCGAAGCATTACGTCAGGAAATGCCAGGTGAGCCCGTTTGTTATTTCAATGATCAAAGTTTTCCGACGGGTGTCTATGTAAAAAGCGGAACATCACTACTGAAATGTACTTATGGTATTTGGGAACAGGCAGGCTCTTCGGACCCGGATCACCCTTAAGTGACAAACTACTAAGAGACTCCTGTCCGTGGGCAGGTAAATCATCGCTGCAGCGGATCTGTAGTAGCCTGTTAATAAAATAATCCTTACTCTTAATCCGCATCTCTCTCAGGCGCTATCATTAGTTGTCAATCGACGATACTTACTGTCATGGCATCTGGGACATGGCGGCATGTGGCCCGGTTTATGGAAATGGATGACCTCGCCACAACCTATGCATTCAAAAGTTCCGAGACCAACAATCTCTCCCGTATGCCACTCACCGATGCGTGATGCCTCATTCTCAAACTTCTTGAGCGTTTCACGTGTCTCATCAACCATTTTAGAGAAGGTGTCGCCTAAGGTACCTTCGATCATGTAATAATCATACATGAGCCAGTCTTTGAGCTCTTTCCTGTTGATTTCCATGAAATTGGCCGCATCCTCGACATCACGCCTGAGATAGTCAGCAATTTTATCAACCTCTTCACGGGTTAATTCTCCCCACTCTGCAAGGCGCTCTAGCGCATGATCAATCTGTGGTTTCTCGTGGAGAAGTTCCATTAGCTTCTGATAGCCGGCTGCAAGACGATTACTATTGTTTGAATCATTCATAACATCACCCCCAATCTATGTAATTTCTACGGTTTCAGTGTGGCCCAAATTACTATATTTTCCAAGCCCTGTGAAATGCAAAAGGCCAGCTCAGTAGTCACAAATTCTGCGCAAATATCCACGCAAATCCGACACCAATAAGATAATAATCTTTCTGCTCGACCAGAGGACTATCTTCAAACACAGCTCCGTTCAAATTCTGGTAACGCAATAACGTCCACCAGATCCAGTCACCTTCACGCCAGCTTGCCCTGATCTTGGCAAAAGAACCTCCGTAACCTTTTTCCGAAGCATAAGCAGGTCGAGTGGCGGTTGAAAAACCTGGATCAACATCATAATAATATGCATGGAAATCCTGCGTCGCGTATTTAAGCCCAGCGGTAAATTTCATCGCCAGGCCTGATTTGAGTATTCTACGTTTTTCAATACTAAAACGTGGTTCCATTATCCAGCCTTCATTACTGGTGTGTTTTATATCCGAAGCAATTGCTGCTCTTAAAGGTAATTCAAACCGTACATCAATCTGATCTCTTCTAAGTTCAGTCAATAAAAACTCCAATGAAGGCCCGATCTGTAGCACCGCATCGAGGTCAGGCATACCAATTCGAACACCACTATCATCGCTATCTACCGGTATACCAAAATCGGCACTCAGATCAAGCACCACATCATCCGACTTGAACAAAAAGCCTCGAATCCCCCTACCTATCTCCAGTTTTTCAGACACTAAAGTAAAATAAGGAATAGGCAGAATATAATTTTTTGTATCTGTTGAGCCAGGATATAAATTAAGATTAAATTCAGCAATACCAGCACCTAACTGCCATGCAATTTCTTTTGAAATGGAAGCTGAGCAGTAAAAAAAACTGAGGCTAATCAGCACAGGCAATACTTTTTTCATCATATTTTTATTTATAATAAATACAGTCATTTTATTATTATACCTGTAATAGCTATACATCCATTACAGATGATCATTGATAGCGATATGGGTATTATTTACCCTCATTACCCAATAGACTACAGACGTGCCAAATACTCCCAACAAAAGTAACGATATAAACAGGCCTGCATCAAAACCTCGTCCTGAGCCAGCGGTATTAAAATTAATTCGCTTTGCCTTTCAGGTAGGTGGTCGCATAGCCCCGCCCATAGCAGGGCGTATCGCCTACAAACTATGGCTAACACCCACACGCCATAAAACACCAGCATCAGAAAAAGAAGCACTGGATAGCGCCGATATCCAATATATCCAAATCAACGATAACAAGATCACCACATTTAGCTGGGGAACTTCAGGTCCAATCGTGTTATTAGTACATGGCTGGAGTGGACGTGGCACACAGATGGGGGCTTTCATACGACCACTACTAAATGCAGGTTATCGAGTATTGAGTTTTGATGCACCGGCGCACGGTAAAAGCACTGGCAAACAAACTAATATTTATCAAGTCGCTGATACCATCATTGCCATGCAACATCACTTTGGAACTATTGACTCAGTCATTAGCCATTCATTTGGTGGCCCGTGTGCCGCCATAGCCATTCAACGCGGCCTAAAAATTAAACGCCTGGTTAGTATTTGTCCACCGGCAAACACTTTAGGACTTATCGAAAAATTCATCAGTATTTTACGCATACCAACAAAGGCTGGCGACCACCTGACACAGCGTTTTGAAAATAACTTTGGCAAAGAAGTTTGGCATGATGTATCTATGGTTAACACCGTCAAACAACTAAAGATTCCAGGCTTATTAATACACGACAGTCATGATGACGATATTCCATGGCAGGAAGGACATGCCGTTTCAGAGGCATGGGACAATGCCGAATTTATAAAAACAACCGGCCTGGGTCATCGAAGAATTTTAAGGGACGCTGCTGTTATTGAAGCGGTTGTCAGCTTTATTAGTGACAGCAATAAGGATGAATGAAATTAAATATAAAGCTGTCAATTCTTTGTCAAATTTACCGGTATTTTATATAAGGTGAGATTATATTTGGATGCATCTTTAATAGATTTTTCATTCCCTACTAACCAGACATGGTCATTTGCAGCATAAAATATTGATCTCCATGAACGACTAATAACGGCATCACCTAATACGACATTAGCATGCAGCGTTTTAGTATCCAGACTAATCAATTGATTATTAATCAACATAAATAACTGATCATTGTAAAACATTATCTTTACTGCACCAATCGACATACCATTTGCACTTTTTAGTATATGCCGCCAGTGTTTAGTTCCCGTATCAAAGACCGACAAACCATCTTCCTTTCTGCCATGACTAACCCATACCTGATCAGCTGTTACTACCACATCAGAGCACTCGTTTTTTGCGTCCAGTCCCATCTCTTTTCGTGTGTATGTATTAAATGTTCTATGCTTTCCATTATATCGAGACATACATATTTCATTTAAACGGCTTTTCTTTTCATCTTTTCTAAATTTAGAATAATTGCTATACCAGATATCGTTATCACTAGCAGACAGAATATTGGCTCTTTTGCTTACATCTTTAGCTTTACTTTTACTTTTACTTTTATCTTTGTTCCTATCTTTATCCTTGTCTTTCTCTTTACCCTTTTCTTTGTCCAACAAGGCATCTTTATAACTAATACTCTTATTATTCTTTTTTGGCACTACATAACCTAGTCCTTTAGAAGACTCAACAAACCAAAGTTTTTCACCTATAAACTGAGATGAACGTGGCCGAAGATCAAGCTGTTGAGAAAGATCACTCGTTCTCGTATCGAATAAAAACAAACCGGATTGAACTTTATTATTTATTGAGTTAGAAGTTTCCAGAACGACCGATTTATCTGATACAAAAAGATTACCAATCACATGATCTAAATCAAACTCACCCCATGCTTCCTGCTCAACATCAAACCTCAACAGCTTATCGTTGATAACAATCCAAACTGCATCTTGACCATATTTAATAACAGTCGGATTTGCATATTGAGTTTTGAGCATATACTTAGTCATGCCATCCGCCTCTACTTTTCTAAAGGAAACGGTCTTTCCAGGCACAATAGTTTTAGGTATTTGAAACTCTGATTTATTATCTTTCATCTCAACGGCTTGATAAACAGACTGGTTAATGTACAAGGTATATTCCTTGCCATGACAAAATATATTCGCTTCATGCGCATCTGATGAAAGAAGTTTAACGCCTTCCGGGCTTTGCTCGCCGGCTGACAAAAAATGCTGTTTCCCATTAATCTCGATCAGGGCTCGATCATTAAAAAGAGCTTTTACAGCGAATGTAATTTTAGCTTCAGTTGCAGATAGAGCCTGTACAGAGTAGAAGCTTATAAGCACCAACAGCAAAGCCATCGTTTTTTTTAATTTCATAGCAATATTATTCTTCCATAATTCATATCAGTGTAATTAGATTTACTCTTTCAACGCCATCGGCCTTTGCTCAGATAACTGTCCTCGACTACATGGCTTAACCATTATTTCCAGATAAAATGTTTCAAGCCCTTCCGACTCGGCCCAACTAATCAATTTATTAATTTCGGAGAGATGAACAACTTCACTATTTGTCTCGTCAACACCGAATCGACAGTCAAAATCCCAATAGTCAGCATCTTCAGGCAACGCCCGTCTGCGTTCTCTTTTTATATATTTTTTTACTTCGTATTTGATGGATTCTACAAGCCTTGGAAGAGTTAGCTTTTCATGGGTTAATTTGAATGTTTTTTTCATATTGCCTCAAAATTTGACGAGAAGTAGACCTGTAGATCAAAGCCAATTATACAATATTAAACAGCTCGAAAAGATGGTCAAAGCATAACTCAAGCCTGATGATACCTGCCATGCTCTAAAGATAAACCGTGTAACACCCAAAGCGTGAACAATCCTTAATACAAGAAAACTGATCGCCAAAGTTTGAACAAGAGTCTGGCTGGTATTTTGTGCAATTAAGACATAAAGAATGAGAGCAAACGGGATTAAATGCTCAAGCGCGTTGGAATGGGCCACTATGGCATTGCGTAACTTCTTACTCTCACCATGACCATGAGCTATTCGTTCTTTGTATCTAAGGCGGGAGACGTTGAGAGCGAGAATTACAATTAACAAACAGGATGAGCCAACGAATAGATTAAAGCTTTGCATATTTGTTTTCCTGTTTTTATTCGATGGCGATTACAAATTTTTTTATACAGTGCAAAGCACTGTGTTTTGTGAAACTATTTTTACGCCAATACCTTGAATATAGCAAGGAAGTTTTGGCTTTGACAAAACACTTCCTGTGTTTTGCCCTACGGGCCAGCTATACAACAACTGTTCAAATTCACTCCTGATGAATTTAGTGACTTAAACCTCCCTGTACAAGCTGTCTCAGTGTACGCGGGATGACGGGCTTAAGTTAGTTATAAATTAACCCTCCTAAGCCTCAACGAATTAACAATCACCGAGACTGAACTAAAACTCATCGCTACCGCCGCCAGCATCGGTGATAATAATAAACCAAACACTGGATACAAAACTCCGGCGGCAATCGGTACACCCGCTGAGTTATAAAAAAAGGCAAAAAATAAATTCTGCCGAATATTTTTCATCACCGCTCGACTCAAACGAATTGCCCGAACAATGCCGCGTAAATCGCCCTTCACCAATGTCACACCAGCTGATTCCATAGCGACATCCGTACCCGTGCCCATAGCAATGCCGACATTTGCCTGTGCTAATGCCGGTGCATCATTAATACCATCCCCTGCCATCGCGACAATTTTATTCATTGCCTGTAACTGTTTAATGATCTTTGCTTTCTGTTCGGGCAAGACTTCGGCTTCAACGTGGTTAATGCCCAGTTTTTTTGCGACAGCCTGCGCAGTAGTATGACTATCACCCGTTAACATCACGATCTGCACACCTTCTTTGTACAGCTGAGCAATGGCTTCGGGTGCTGATGTTTTAACTGGATCGGCAACGCCGATGAGTCCGGCGGCCTTGCCATCAATGGCGATCAACATCACTGTTTGGCCTTCAGCACGAGCAGCTTCTGCTTTTTCAGATAAAGTACCAGCTTCAATATTCAGATCTTGCATCAATTGAATATTACCCATAGCGACTTCATGATTATCAACCACCCCAACGACACCCTTGCCTGTGACTGATTCAAATGTATCGACGGGCACTAATTCAAGATTCTGTTGTTGCGCTTCATTAACGATGGCTTCGGCCAGGGGATGTTCGCTGGCGCGTTCCAGACTGGCGACCAGTGTCAGCATTTCATCGACATCAAAATTGGCAGTGGTTTCAAGTCTAACCAGTTTGGGTTTGCCTTCGGTAAGTGTTCCAGTTTTATCGACGACCAGCACATCTACTTTTTCAAGAATTTCCAGGGCTTCAGCATTTTTAATCAACACACCAAGGGTTGCACCCTTGCCGGTGCCGACCATAATCGACATCGGTGTAGCCAGACCCAGTGCACAGGGACAGGCGATGATTAATACCGCAACAGCGTTGACAACCGCATAAGCGAGAGCAGGTTCTGGCCCGTATAACCACCATATGAAGAAAGCCAGTGTAGCTACCAAAACCACGGCGGGTACAAAATAACTGGCGACTACATCGGCGAGTTTTTGAATGGGCGCACGCGATCGTTGTGCTTCGCTGACCATCTTCACAATCTGTGACAACAGAGTATGAGTACCCACTTTTTCAGCTCGCATCAATAAACTACCAGTGCCATTAACGGTGGAACCGATAAGTTTTTCTTCGACTGTTTTTTCTACTGGTATGGGTTCACCCGTAACCATGGATTCATCTACCGAGCTATTTCCTTCTACGACCTGACCATCGACAGGAATTTTTTCGCCAGGCCGGACTCGTAACAAATCGCCGACGACAACATGCTCTAGTGGCACATCTTCTTCGTCACCGTTTTCACGCACGATACGAGCAGTTTTTGGTGCCAGCCCCAGCAATAATTTAATCGCGCTATTGGTTTGACTGCGGGCGCGGAGTTCCAGCACCTGCCCTAGCAGAACTAACGCGACGATAACGGCGGCGGCTTCGAAATAAACACCGACCAGGCCATCTTCCATGCGCATAGCGGCGGGAAAGATTTCAGGTACAAACAGGGCAATCAGGCTGTAACTCCAGGCGACGGATACGCCCAGCCCGATCAGGGTGAACATATTCAGATTCCAGCTGACTACCGACTGCACACCGCGTACAAAAAATGGCCAGCCACCCCAGATGACGACCGGTGTCGCCAATACGAATTCCAGCAATTGCACACTTTGCATGGGTAGATCTTCTGGCAATAAGGAAGGCGCCATATCCGCTATCATGGCGAGCACGAAAACAGGAAAAGCCAGTACCGTGCTGATCCAGAAACGACGCGTCATATCGATAAGTTCGGTATTATCTTCTTCGACACTGATGTTTTTGGCTTCCAGTGCCATGCCGCATTTGGGACAGGAACCTGGGCCCTGTTGCTCGACTTCAGGATGCATAGGGCAAGTGTAGGTATCGGAACTCAGCTGACAACTTCCATGGTCGCTGCTCGTTGGCACTTCTGGTTCGGGATTCAAATATTTGTCGGGATTATCGGCGAATTTCTGCTGACAGCCTGAACTACAGAAATAATAATCCGTGGCTTCATGAATATGACGGTGTTCACTGTCTTCGCTAACGGTCATACCGCAAACGGGGTCGAGCATTTTTATTTCATTGGTAGATGGCTCTAACATTAGCGGCTCCTCATGTAAGCAATCTCACGACCAGTATAGAGCCGAAGCAACTTATTTATCACCCCTCTGATACCAGTGGTTTTATCGAACAGAGCAGTATTTCTTATGCAGATTACTCAATTTTTTATAATTATTCTAAGTTGAGAATGAACTTCATTTGTTAATGCTTGTCATTACTATCGTTATCAATATAAAATCAGGCAGGCGACTTACTATGTCCCCGCTATATAACCAGGAGAACAACAATAATGTCCAATTTAAAGAAATCTGTATCCATCGCCATGGGCGCAACTTTTGCAGCAACCATGGCTGCTACACCACTGGCTAATGCGGCTGAAAACCCATTTGGTATGCAAAACCTGGAAAGCGGCTACATGCAGGTTGCTGAAGCTAAATGCGGTGGCAATATGGATTCAAACAAAGATGCCGAAGGCAAATGTGGCGAAGGTAAAAAAGCAGTCACTGAAGGAAAATGCGGTGAAGGCAAAAAAGATGCCGAAGGTAAATGCGGCGAAGGTAAAAAAGAAGCAGCTAAAACAGAAGAAGGTAAATGTGGCGAAGCTAAATGTGGCGCTAATAACTAAACCACCTGTATTTAGCTAGACAAAAAACCCCGGGGGCTTGCCCCACGGGGTTTTTTTAGCTCTTAACAAAAGTAGAGACTTATTATGGAAAAAATTCTATCTTTAGCCTGCAAAGCACAATCACGACTCAATCAAACTCGTAGGCTCGATTTTCTGGCACCGCTGGCACTGCGTTTATATCTGGTTCCCATCTTCTGGATGGCGGGCACCAAAAAACTGGGTGATATGGAAAGTACCATCGGCTGGTTTGGTAATCCAGACTGGGGCCTGGGTTTACCCTTCCCTGAATTATTAGCCTGGCTGGCAACGCTCACTGAAGTGGTTGGCGCGGCTGCACTACTGATTGGTCTTGGTGTTCGCTGGATATCCCTGCCATTGATGTTTACCATGATCATTGCCGCAATCACGGTACACCTAAAAAACGGCTGGCTGGCGATTGCCGAAGGCTCAGGATTTTTTGCCAGCGAGCGCACCGTGGGTGCAATAGAACGTCTGGACAGAGCCAAAGATATTCTGCGGGAACACGGCAACTACAGCTGGCTGACCGAAAATGGTAGCTTTGTTATATTGAACAACGGCATTGAATTTGCGGCCACATACTTTATTATGTTGTTTGTTCTTTTCTTCTACGGGCCGGGTAAAGCCAGTCTGGATTACTTCATCGAGAAACGTTACGGACGTTGCTAATGAGCACAGCTAAAAATAATCATCCCGTTCAAGGTGCCGGTCTCGGCCTGCGTCGTGAAGTAATTGATGCCATGGCCAGCATCAGCAATGATCAGGTCGATTTCATGGAAGTTGCCCCGGAGAACTGGATTGGCGTCGGTGGTGCTTATGCCAAAAAATTTCGCGCCTTCACCGAGCGTTTCGATTTTGTTCTGCACGGTTTGTCATTATCGATAGGCGGGCCTTCTGCTCTGGATGAAGATCTGATCAAATCTATTGGCCAGCTGATGCAGCAACACGGCATCAAGTTTTATTCTGAACATTTAACTTATTGCTCAGATGATGGCCATCTCTACGATTTATTACCCATTCCTTTTACCGAGGAAGCCGTGCACTACACCGCTAAACGCATCAAACGTGTGCAGGATATTCTTGGTCAGCAAATCGCCATGGAAAATGCCTCCTATTACACACCTGCTCCCGGTGGTGAAATGCAGGAAATTGATTTCATCAAAGCCGTACTGGAAGAAGCGGACTGCTCTTTGTTGCTCGATGTAAATAATATTTACGTCAATTCAATCAACCACGGTTACGACCCGGTTGAGTTCATGCAGGCCCTGCCCGCCGAGCGAATCGCCTACGGTCATATAGCCGGGCATTACAATGAAGCCGATGATTTGATTGTGGATACACACGGTGCAGATATTATTGAAAACGTCTGGCAGTTGCTCGATAAAACTTTTGAGCATTTTGGTGCTTTCCCCATGTTGCTGGAACGCGATTTTAATATTCCACCAATTCCTGAATTGCTCAGCGAAGTTGAATGTATAAAAGCATCACAACAAAAATATTCGGCCAAATCAGTGCATACAAATGGACAGGCTCATGGTTAAACAAAGCCTCAAAGAGATACAGTTTGCTTTTGCCGCGCACCTGCGTGACCCGGAAAACAAACCGGCACCCGAAGGTATCGAAGATCGACGCATGGGTATTTATCGAGACCTGATTTACAATAATATCGAAGGTTTTTTATCTAAAGGCTTTCCCGTTATTCGCAGCATTTACACCGATGAAAACTGGCATCGCATGGTGCGTGACTTTTTTTCTCAGCACAAAAGCCAAAGTCCCTACTTTCTAGAAATTTCTCAGGAGTTCCTTGCTTACTTACAAAACGAACGTGAAGCACAGCCCGAAGATCCCGCCGGTCTATTAGAGCTGGCCCACTACGAATGGGTCGAACTGGCGCTGAATGTTTCTGAGGAAAATAATGATCTCGAAGGTATTGATGCCAATGGTGACCTGTTAACAGGACATCCTGTTTTTTCACCACTGGCATGGTCACTGGCCTACTCATTTCCTGTGCATAAAATGGCAGCTGATTATTTACCCGAACAGACACCTGAGCAGCCCAGCTACCTGGTGGTCTATCGCAATCGTAATGATGAAGTAAAATTTATGGAAATAAATCCAGTCACTGCACGTCTATTTGATTTATTGGATAACGATAGATGTATGACGGGGAGACAGGCATTGGAACAAATAGTATTGGAAATGAACCACCCCAATCCTGAAGTAGTCATTAATGGTGGTTTATCAACGCTACAGGAACTACAAAGCAATGGTGTTATTCTGGGTACGAGTCATCAATAAGATGAAGCTGATTAAACTTATAATTGTTACAGGTCTTTTTCTGGGCGCTTATTCAGCCCAGGCTGCCAATACCAGGGTTCACAAAAATGAACAAACAAGTTTGCTGACATACACCTCTGAAGGTAATGGTTTTAGCGTCGAGCTTATTCAGCTACTGCCTGATTTTGTGCACGCGGTTTATGCTAAACACAATTTTCCGAAATCAGAGATAGACCGTATTAACACCTACTGTGTTTTTGGTAGCATTATCAAAAATACCTCGCAACAACAACTCAGCTATAAAGTAAGTAACTGGTCATATATTGATAACAATGGTAATCGACAGTCAGTTAAAACTAAAACCCAGTGGCTACAGGAATGGCGTAAAGCTGGCATCAAGTTCTCCTGGACCTTGTTACCTGATCAGGGCGACTTTGCAGTCGGTGACTGGCAGCAGGGGTTCACCACCATCAAGATGCCCAGAGATTCCAAATTTAATTTAACCTACACATGGACACTGGATGGTGTCGCCCACAGTGCCACACTCGAAAACTTACAATGCGCACCACTAGATATTGAACAACCATGATGACGACACCTATGTACAGAATTATTATTTTGATGTTTTGCATTTCATTTTCTATGGCCAGCCATGCTGCATGGGAACAACCCGAACTGGGTTACAACCTGTCTCCGTTAGCAAAACCCGTTGACGCCCCCATCTTCAAACTCGAAGACATGGATGAGTACGAATACGACTTTTCAGAATATCGCGGCAAGGTAGTACTGCTAAACTTCTGGGCGACCTGGTGCCCACCCTGCAAACGTGAAATGCCTTCGATGGAACGTCTCTATCAAAAACTTAAGGGCAAGGACTTTACCGTCCTCGGCGTCAACCAGATGGAAGACGGTGACCGCATTTTTGCATTCAGCGGCTCACTGGATACACAACCTACTTTCAACATTCTGCTGGATACGGATAGTCAGGTTTCACAAAGTTATGCTGTTAGAGGTTTACCGACAACCTATCTAATCGATAAAAAAGGCAAGATCCGTTATCGTGCGGTTGGTGGACGTGAGTTTGATCATCCAGAAGTGGAAAAAATTATTGAAGCTTTGATGAACGAATAAATATTAGCGTCGAAAACCACCGGCGCCGCCACCTGACCATTTTTATTATGTGCAAAAAAACAAAATAAATGTTGATCCGGCATAGTTATTTTTTACTTGGCTGGCTGTTTTTTGCCCTGGGTGTACTGGGCGTGGTACTGCCTGTTATGCCAACTACGCCCTTTATGCTGTTGGCACTCTGGGCCTTCTCCCGAAGCTCCCAGCATTTTCATGACTGGCTATACAACCATGCCTTTTTCGGCCCACCGCTACAGCAATGGCAGCAATACCGGGTAGTGCCACTCGGCATAAAACTGCTGGCCATCAGTTTTATGATGATGAGCTTGGTGTACCTACTGTTTTTTTCCCCGCTGCCTGACTGGGTAAATATAGTCTCTGGTCTAATCATGTCAGCGACGGCTATTTATCTTCTCAGCAAACCCTCACGTCCACCGGACATCCGTGATAATAATGAAGCGCCATAACCATACCTCATTCCCACACGGGAGCGTGGGAATGAGAAAATAAAAACCGGATCCCTGCTAAAAAACTTACCGGGATGACGGGCAGGAATCAATCAAAAATTTTGTTCCACCAGTGCCTTCGATTATTCGGCGGCTTCAAAGCAGTCTCTAATTCAACCGGCGGTATCTTGGACAATATCCAGCCAGGTAATGGCGGGTTTTCACTAAAGCCACATGACACACCCAGATTATTCGGGTCGAATATTTTTATATAGGATGGTGTTTCTTTATTATCGGTATACACAATACCGCAGTAATCTTCATCGTGTTCTTTACGTAATAAAACATCAATTTCATCGATAAATTTTAATAGATGCGTTTCACTGGCGGGTGTTTCTGGTGGCGCTTCACCGACTGCATAAATAAACCAGTCATTAGCTGCCTGTTGTTTGAGAATGCCCCAAAATTCATCCAGATGGTGCCAACGCAATAATGAAGTACTGTTGCCGCGATAGGCGTTAACATAATTTTGCTCTACTGATGTATCCACAACTAAACCCTACTTATCTAACTTAATGTTTGGCTATTAATCCAGGCCTGTAGTTCCGCCAGACTTCGATGTATAAATTTTCGATCGCCAAAAGCACTGGCCATAACGGTCACACCCTGCATACGTGCCATCATGTCCATGGCTTTATCGTCAGCATCGGCACAATTCAATGCCGTGAACTGTTCAGTTAACCAATTGCGCATCAATGTAAATACGGCACGAGAGACCTCCTTAAGATCGGCCTCATCCTTGGCCAGCTCCGAACATAACGTACCAATGGGGCAGCCGTTGAGCACAATATTATCTTCGAAATTTGACAGCATATTACTGAAACATAAAAGCCGCTTTCGAGGATCACTTGATTCCTGCTCACAGGCTTGCAGCATTTCACCGTAGTCCTGCACCCGAGATTCAACTACCGCATTTAAGATATCGTCCTTGGTTTTGAAGTAGTAATAAAAATTACCACGCGGTATACCGGTGGCGTCTGAAATATCTCTAAATGAAGTTTGATGGTAACCGCGCCTATAAAACAGCTGATCAGCTGCATTTACTATGAGTTGACGATTACTCTCTCCTTTACTACCCATGTTTACTTTAACCTTTGCATAAATGTTGAAGACTGAAAATACAGATTAAATACTGCCAATATCACTATGCTTAAAGATTAGACGCTTGTATGACTAATGTAAACTGAAATACTATGGCTATGCACAAGTAAATGCCTTTAAAATAACCCTGGCTTGAATTGAGCTGTCAAAATTTCGCTGTTTAACCCTATAAATCACCTGTCTAGCCAATAATGCCAACAAACGCACTAAGCATAAAAAACCTGAAAAAGACCTATCGTAATGGCACTGTAGCCTTGCGTGGCGTCGATCTTACTGTCGAGGAAGGTGACTTCTTCGCCCTGCTCGGCCCTAATGGTGCCGGTAAATCGACTACCATCAGCATTATTAGTTCACTAACCAACAAAAGTTCAGGCAGTGTTCAAGTATTCGGTCATGATATTGAGACTGATTCAACCACAGCTCGCAGCATGATTGGCCTGGTTCCTCAGGAATTCAATTTCAATGTCTTTGAACCGGTGGTTGAAATCCTGATTAATCAGGCGGGGTACTATGGTATCTGCCGTCGGGTGGCAACTCAACGCGCCGAAAAATACCTGCGCAAGCTGGGACTGTGGGATAAACGCTTTGATATGGCGAGAGAACTTTCAGGTGGTATGAAACGCCGCTTGATGATTGCCCGTGCGCTGGTTCACGAACCCAAACTGCTAATTCTTGATGAACCCACAGCTGGCGTTGATATCGAAATCCGTCATTCCATGTGGGAGTTCTTGCGTGAGATTAATGCCAGCGGCACGACCATTATTCTGACCACACATTATCTGGAAGAAGCTGAGAGTCTGTGCAATAACATCGCCATCATCGATAAAGGCATCACCATTGAACACACCAGTATGCGTAAATTGCTGGATCGTCTACACATCGAAACTTTTGTGCTTTATCTTGAAAATAGCATTGATGAGTTGCCTGTGTGTGCTGATTACTCACTAAGATTGATCGACAATAATACTATTGAAGCCGATGTTGCACACTCACAAAGTCTGAATGAAATTTTTAAAATATTCACCGACTGCAACATCAATGTAGTCAGTATGCGCAATAAAACCAATCGACTGGAGCAGTTGTTTGTCTCGATGGTGCGCGATGGTAATGCCAATAATTATAGCCGGGACGAAGCATGAATTTCTCAGAACAATTAATCGCCTTCAACACCATTATGGTGAGAGAATTCCTGCGTTTTATCCGCATATGGGTTCAGACCATCATCCCACCCGTGATCACGATGGCGCTGTACTTTATCATCTTCGGTAAACTGATCGGCTCACAGATTGGCGATATCGACGGTTATCGTTACATGGACTACATCGTGCCCGGCCTGATTCTAATGGCGGTGATTACTAATTCCTACGCCAATGTGGTGTCATCATTTTTCAGCGCTAAATTTCAAAAGAACATCGAAGAAATGATTATCTCGCCACTGCCCAACTACATCATACTGGCGGGATATATCTCTGGGGGTGTTGCCCGTGGTGTTACTGTCGGCATCACAGTAACTGGCGTTTCCATGTTCTTCTCTGATTTTCAAATCCATAGCCTGAGCATTACACTGGCGGTATTCATATTGACTTCCATTCTTTTTTCAATTGCCGGTTTAATCAACGCAGCCTATGCACGAAGCTTTGATGACATCACCATTATCCCCACCTTCGTATTAACACCGCTAACCTATCTGGGTGGAATTTTCTACTCGATTAAAATGCTGCCTGAGTTCTGGCAAAATATTTCGTTGGGCAATCCTATTCTGTATATGATCAACGCCTTCCGCTATGGCCTGCTTGGGGTATCGGATATCGATGTCACCTCTGCCCTGGTCATCATCGTCGTATTCATCATTATACTTTTTGCTTTTGCGCTCAACCTGCTCAACAAAGGTGTTGGCATCAAGCCATAAGAAATATTACAGATATAAAAAAGGCCGCTTAGCGCGGCCATTTTCATGTCTGGACAAAATCAGATCTTAAGCGTGTTCTTCGCTAAAGAACTGACGTTGCCACAAAGCAAAACCACCAAACATCACAGTGACGAAGGCTAAATTACCCAACAAACTATTCTGCAAGAAAGGAATGCCAGCCACATAAGCCTGCATCAAACCTGCTGAAGTCATCGGATATGCCGCAGCTGACATCATCCAGGCACCGAAGTTGGTAATGATAAAGAACAATAATGTCGAACCTACCGCCGAAGTGACAACACGATTAACCGTGATTTTTTTCTGCATCCAGATACCGATACCGACAGTCAGTGCAAAAGCAGCATAAACAAACAACATGGTGTCATGGAAACCAATAATCAGATCACTGAGAATCAAGGCCACAAAAGGCAGGATGAAAGCCATACGTTTATCGGCGAAATATGCCCCGCCAAATAAGGCCATAGCGGCCACTGGTGAAACATTTGGGGGATGCGGCAGTACTCGGAACAGCGCAATACCAAAAATGACCACAACAAGTGTAAATAGTTTTTTATTCATGACTTCTCCCCACATATAAAGTATCGGTAAATTCTATCACAACAATGACAATCTAAACCTATATGAATAACCTTAGATAGCCTCGTCATTCCATAACCACGCTGCACCTCGCACACCCGATGAATCACCATATGTTGGCGGCAGCAGTTTTGTACTGACGCTGTCAGAAAAAACATAGTCACCCCATAACTTCGGCACATTATTATACAAACGTTGAATATTGCCCATGCCGCCGCCCAGCACAATCACATCGGGATCAAGAATATTGATGACATGAGCCAGGCCTTTAGCCATCCTTATTTCATAACGTTGCAAGGCCTGATCACAATCCACATCGCCCTGCTCAGCCTGTTCAACAATCTGCCTACTAGTATGCACATGCCCGGTATGTAATTCGTGATCTTTTGCCAGGCCGGGGCCGGACAGGAAGGTTTCTATGCACCCCTGTTTGCCGCAATAACAATCGGGGCCGGGTAACTCATCCTTGTTCGGCCAGGGCATAGAATTGTGCCCCCATTCACCGGCAATAGCATTGGCACCATTCAGTGCCTGCTTATTCACCACAATGCCCGCACCAACACCAGTGCCAATAATCACACCAAAGACAATGGCCGCATTTTTGGCTGCACCGTCGGTGGCTTCAGAAAGTGCAAAACAATTAGCATCGTTGGTGATTTTGATGGGACGTTGCAACAGCGCTTCTAGATCCTGAAACACAGGTTTGCCATTCATGCACACCGAATTGGAATTTTTTAACAAACCCACATCTGATTTTGCATAACTGAGCGCACCGGGCGTACAAATTCCAATGCTAGCCTG
This sequence comes from Gammaproteobacteria bacterium, assembly GCA_029882355.1. Taxonomy (GTDB): domain Bacteria; phylum Pseudomonadota; class Gammaproteobacteria; order SZUA-229; family SZUA-229; genus LH-M37. The sequence goes on from JAOUKV010000001.1 coordinate 193,875, forward strand.
TGGTTTAATATCCAGACCAACTTCGGCCTCAATCTGTTCAATCAGTGATTTGATCGCTGCCAGTGTGCCGGGGTAATCACCGGCTGGTGTGGCGATACGTTGCCGAGCAAGTTCAACGCCATCTTCGTCAAGCGCAATACCTTCAATTTTCGAACCGCCGAGATCAATGCCAATGCGCACCATGATTATTTCTCCTGTATTCGGCAAGACTGCCAATACACCTCTGCTTCTCCCTGCTGCCTGGTAATAAAACGCGACATAACAAATAGCAGGTCAGAAAGTCGGTTGATATAAGCCAGCAAACGGGGATTAATATCAACTTCGCGATTGGCCATGACCAATGTCCTTTCGGCTCGCCTGCAAACGGCTCTAGCCAGATGGCAGACACTAGCCGCCTCACCACCTCCGGGTAAAATAAATTCTTTCAGTGCTGGTAAGTCTTCATTGAGCTGGTCAAGCTTCTGTTCTAACCAGTCGATACGGTCCTGTTTAATCAACGACATGGCACAACTGAGTTCACCACCGAGATCGAATAAATCATTTTGCACAGCTTTAACATCCAGACAAAGTTCGCCTTCAAGCTTGCAGGCCAGCAGGCCTAACAAGCTATTCAACTCATCGATATCACCCTGCGCGTGCATGATGGCGCTGTCCTTGGCGACACGTTCACCGGTCGCCATACCAGTCTCACCTTTATCACCAGTGCGTGTGTATATTTTTGTTAATCGATTACCCATAAATCACACCACTAATAATCTATTAGTCTTTACTTATTGAACAAACACAACCTTATCAGGATTAAGGTTGGTGTATAAAGCATCAACTTCAGTATCTGTCACAGGATCAATAACACGTACAGTAGCATTTGCACTATCACTCACCCAGAGCAGACCAGCAGCGTCGACTGACAAACTAGCAATTTGTCCATTAAACAATGATACAACACCTGTGGCTGTAATTTGAGCAGTTGTTAAGTCAAGTTTGTACAAAGTGTTATCAGCAAATCCAACATAACCTACAAAATAAATAATGCTATCAGAAACAACCGCCAGCTCCGTAATTAAACCATAGGCATGAGTTACAGCATCGCCATCATCAACCACTACTGTCGTTGTCAAACTTGCAATATCAATTTTTTCAATACCACCAGTGAACTCTTCGGGCCAGAAGCTACCTGATCCCTGCACAAATATAGAATTTGAAATTGGCTCATAAATAATATTACCTGGATTACGTGTCTGCAATGGAATGCCATACAGTGTATCACCAGCAATAAGCGCATCAATTTCTAAATCGGTATTAACATCAAATATAGCAACGTAAGCATTTTGTGTAACCGCGAAGTTGTCCAGGCGTTGCAATGTTATATATAAACGACCATCTGCAATAACACCACCAGACATTTCAGGCACACCATCGGCATCAGCGTAAGCAGATAGATCCAGCTCACCTATTTTAAAGTCAGCTTCTGTTGCTGCAGAGGGGTTAACGATCCATGCAACGCTAGTACCATAACGTAAAACATAAGCCTTAGTTTCACTAACAAAAATCATATCATAGGGGTTACTTAGAACCGCACTGCCTACATCATTAGTGGAATACTGCCAGATGGGTGTTTGAGCATCACTACTGGAAAACTTTGTAATATTATTACCAGCAAAGGCACGTTCTATACGATAAAAATTACTACCATATGAAGCAACTGTAATATCACTCGCAGTGGGCAATAAATCGTTTAATGCAGATCGAACACCGCTCGCATCTTTACTAATTACGGCGTGTGCCCCACTACTATAGTCAGCTGCAATAGTTGCAACAATGGCCGACTGATCTGCACTAACCGCAGAAGTTGTCGAATCCTGAGAACAGGAAGCAAGCGTTAATAAAGATAGTAACAAGCCAATTAGCTTTGTATTTTTCATGATAGCCTCATCAAAAGTTATGGTTATAAGTTAAAGAATAAGAAATTCCTGGTGTCGGACGTTCCAAAAAATATTGAACCTCCTCATCAAGAATATTATTTATTGCAAATTCAATGTTTGAATTTTTAAAGTTGTGCCGCACAGAAAGTCCTAATAAATTAACATCGTCACCTTTCCGCAAGTTACTTCTGTCGTAATACATGTTTCTTTTAATATCAGCATCTGCACTAAACAGCCATTCCCCTGGTGTGTAGGAATAATACAAACTAAAACTTTGTTGATAATATCCAGGCAAAACCCCGCCATCAAAACTACCTGTTGCAGCTTTATTTATACTATCTATCAATGACACATTTGCATTAATTGCATGATTCTTAGCTGGTTTTATTTTTATGGTTGATTCAAATCCTTGGATAACTGCATCAGAAACATTTACTGGTACACCTATACCTGCGCCATTGTATAAACGAACAATTAAATCTTCGACATTGTTGTGATAGATACCAGCGTAAATTTCTGCATCATGTAACCAGTTATAAGGCTCATACCATGTATAGGTAAAACCTATGTCCGTATTGAGTGAGCTTTCCTGTTTCAAGTTAGCATTTCCCATCAACAGGCCATCTCCGCCAAATAATTCGTAAAATGACGGCATTCGATTATATTGACCCACATTTGCTGTTAAATAAGTGCGACTATTAAACAGATACTTTGCACCAACCTGCGGATTGAGCAATTTGTAGTTCTCATCAAATGCGGTTGTCACTGCGCCAAAACTATCTATAACTGATGACAGTTCGTCGTTAATCACTTGATAACGTGCGACAATATTTAGAATAAATCGCTGCTGATCAAAGTACGAAACATTCTCCACTGACAATTCTATTTGATCTCTTGTACTTATCCCGTTTTCAACCAGAGCCAACGAACTCTCACTATCGTAGGTTTCTCTACTTAAGACCGTTATAAGTTTCCATTGTTGCTGCATCTCGTTTTTTTCCACATAGAACTGCAGGCCTGATTTTTTTGTTACGCTTTCGGTATGCTGATTAAAAAAACCAACCTGCGCCAACGAATCATCAAACACTTCATTCTTTCTTGTGGCAAATAATTTTAAATTTAAATTAGAATCTTTTGACCATACTTCATGCACATTAATCTGCGTCAAGAAGTTATATTGCTGCGTATCTAGCCGTGTCTGCACATCCGCATTATTAATTGCACTGGGGAGTTCCTTTTCCCGATCAAACATATCCAACCTTAACTCGGTATCATATTGTTCACTGATCTGATGCTTCCAGTTCGCCAACATAGAAAAATGCTCAACACCAGCATTGTTACGACTTTCAACACGGTCATCTAGCAGGTTATATTGCGTGCCATTATCATTAACAAAACTGAAGTCATTTTTACTTTTCAAATAACTCGCGCTCAGCAATACGTCATCTTTATCATGCGATAAAGATGACGATCCGCTTAATTTATAAGTATGGAAACTAGCAACACTGGCGCTTAACTGACCACTGTTTTCTTCGCTGGATAACTTGCCAGACTGACGAGTTATGATATTTACCGCGCCACCAATCGAAGGGCTACCAAGTGCTAATGGTGTTGAACCACGATAAATTTCAATGCGTTCAATAGAGCTAACGGGGATCAAACTTAAATCGACTGGCCCGCCTGAAGCATTATTAAGAGGTATGCCATCCAGATAAATAATAACCTGCTCACTACTGGCACCACGTAATACCGCCGTTGCCAGGCTTCCTTCTCCACCATTGGCGCGCATTTGCACACCTACTTCCTGCTCCAGAATATCCGGCAGACTAACAAAACTATTCTGCAGGCGATCCGCTTCTATTACTGAATTTGCAGATGAAGTTATCGACCTGTCAACTTCACCAATACGACTACTGATTTGGCCATCATCAATCAATACACGTAATTCTTCGTCCTGGGCATACACAGTTCTGCACGCCGATAGCATAAGCAGCACTGAAATTACAAAACTCGATGATTTGTAAGCCGGGTATAACAAAGTTTTTCGCCCTAACCTTTCGCCAATATTGATCACGACGCACGTCGTAATAAAAAATAGGGAAATGGACGAGGTAAGATGGATGCTCTCTGAACAGATTACATCACTCATACACCAAGCCAGTCGCCCTCCGCAACTTCTGTATGAATTCATCAGGCCGGTCTACGGACTTATGGTGCGTACCCGAAGATACCCGATTCATTCCCTTCCCACGATAAATCGCAGTGGTTAAACGAATCTCACCAATCACCGTTGCGGGGGCAGTGTTAGATTTATCTGAGTGATCCCAGACTCACTATCTTTCCGATTATCCTCTAACCAAAGAGGCACCTGATGTTGATATTTAAAAACTGGGCAGATAATACACGATTATGTGATGCAGTAACAAGTCTTCAATTCACTGTGAACTTTTATATAATACGCGACTCAATAACGTACAATTAATCCAACAACCAAATAACTGATACATAAATATGTCGAGCCAGGAAGCAATACGAGAACTTAAACAACACGTACAAAATCACATCATAGGCCAGGAAATGCTGGTCGACCGCCTACTAATCGCCTTATTAGCTGATGGCCACTTACTGGTCGAAGGCGCACCGGGACTGGCTAAAACCAAGGCCATTAATGTACTCAGTGATGGCATCGAAAGTGACTTTCACCGCATTCAATTTACTCCGGATTTGTTGCCCGCCGATCTGACCGGCACCGAGGTTTACCGTCCACAAGATGGTTCTTTTGTTTTTCAGCAGGGCCCTTTATTCCATAACCTGGTATTGGCGGATGAAATCAACCGCGCTCCGGCAAAAGTACAATCCGCCCTGCTCGAAGCCATGGCCGAGCGTCAGATTACCGTTGGTAAGACCACTTACAAACTGCCTCAGCTGTTTATGGTGATGGCGACACAAAATCCGATTGAGCAGGAAGGCACTTATCCTTTACCTGAAGCTCAGCTCGACCGTTTTTTGATGCACGTTAATATTGATTACCCCGATGCTGCTGCCGAGAAAAAGATTCTTGAGCTGGCGCGTAAGGAAGCGATGACCGGTAGCAGTGCGTCTACTAAAGCCGATATCATGATCTCCCAGCAAAGTATTTTTACCGCGCGCGATGAAGTACTGAATTTGCATATGGCTGATAATCTACAGGAATATTTACTGCACATGGTGCTGGCCACTCGCAACCCTGCGGCTTATGGCGATGATCTGGGCAACTGGTCTTTATACGGTGCCAGCCCACGTGCCACTATCGCACTCGACCGCTGCGCCCGCGCCCATGCATGGCTGGCGGGTCGTGATTATGTCGGGCCGGATGATATTCAGGCGATTGCTTACGATGTACTTCGTCACCGTATTATTCTCAGTTACGAAGCAGAAGCCGAAGGCATAACGCCGGATATTTTCATCAAAGAATTAATCGGCCGCATCGCTGTTCCATAGACCCGAGTTGTATCGTGTCCGATAAAGACCCACAAGCAGAAGGCATTACCTGGATCAGTCCGCAGTCACTGATTCAGTTGCGCCTGCTCGCGGCTAAACTACCTTTGAATAGCAGCAAAATTCACGCCCGTCAGGGTGGCGCTTATTTGTCCTCGTTCAAAGGCCGCGGCATGGAATTTGATGAGTCGCGCATGTATATGCCGGGTGATGATATTCGCAGCATGGACTGGAAGGTCACTGCGCGCACCAACCAGCCGCACACCAAAGTTTTTCGTGAAGAACGTGAACGCCCCGTTCTGCTCTGGCTAGACCTCAATCCTTCGATGTTTTTTGCCACCCGTGGTGCTTTCAAATCGGTGTTGGCAGCTCAGGCTGCCAGTTTGCTGGCCTGGAGCACGGTCAGCGGCAATGATCGACTTGGCGCACTGGTTTTTGCTGGTGATCAACACACCGAAATTCGTCCCAAACGTGGCAAGGCAGCTGCGCTAGATTTTATTCGCCGTACTTGTGGTCACTCTGCATGGGATAAAACCAGCGAACCTCATCAGGCACGCAACATGAATTTGGCCGCATCTCGATTGCGCAAAGTAGTCAAACCGGGCAGTTTAATTTTTCTGATCAGCGATTTTCGCGAAATGGATGAGCAGGCAAAATCTCACATTATTAATTTGTCACGACACAACAATCTGGTGCTGTTACATATATACGACCCTTTTGAAGCATCGTTACCGATTTCAGGCCAGTACAAGGTCAGCGATGGCATTAATGATGTCTCGATTAATACTGGCAATAAAAAATTACGCTCAGCTTACCATTCACGTTTTGAACAGCATCAGGAAAATTTAATAAAACTTTGCCGTCAGCACCGTATTCACTGGATACCCATTTCCACCGAAGATGATGTGCTGGAAAGTTTGCAAAAAGGACTGGGCATCAGAGACAGCAAAAATAATCAGTTCAGGGCCAGTAAATAATCATGGCTGACACGACACCGACAACACTGGCACTGCGTGACATTCATTTGCCTGATCCCATTTCATGGTGGCCACCCGCGCCGGGCTGGTGGTTATTGTTTGGCCTCGTTCTGCTCACTGTGGCGGCAGTATTTTTATTTCGTTACTATCAGAAAAAACAAGCGTTAAAGAAACAGGTGCTGGCTGAATTTGAAATCCTGCGCGAGCTATTCAATAAAGAAAAAAATACAACCGTACTGGTTCAATCTCTGTCTATATTATTACGTCGCGCCTGCATTAGTTTTTACCCTCGCAGTGAAGCCGCTAGCCTGACTGGTGAGTCGTGGTTACAATTTCTTGATGACACGTGCACGGAAAAAGCATTCCAGACCGAGCATGGGAAATTAATAGCCAGTGCGCCATACCTTTCAGAAAATACCCCTCTGGATTTTGATGCAGAAAAACTCATCAGCGTTTGCGAGAACTGGTTAAAAGCGCAGCCCAATAAAAACCATGATAGAGCAGGATCAACATCATGATGCATTTTGTCTGGCCATGGGCATTTGCTCTATTACCTCTACCCTGGTTGTTGCGTCTATTGTTGCCCCGCGCCACCAACAACAATGCCGCAGCCTTACAGGTTGCCTATATTCAAGATTTTCAGATAAACGCCAGCTCAGTTGTCAGTGGAACAAATGCAAAACGCTGGCCACTGTTAATTTATATTCTGCTCTGGGTTTGTCTGCTCAGCGCGACGGCACGTCCTCAATGGATTGGCGATGCCATTGAACTACCCGCGAGTGGTCGTGACCTGATGATGGCGATTGATTTATCCGGCAGCATGGCAGAACCGTTTAACCGTAATTTTCGCAACGTCAATAAGTTAGATGCCACTAAAGCAGTAGCTAGCAACTTTATCGAAAAACGAGTCGGTGATCGTGTTGGCCTGATTCTTTTTGGCGATCAGGCTTATCTACAATCACCTTTAACCTTCGACCGAACTACCGTCAGAATCTTACTGGCTGAATCGGTGGTTAATCTTGCAGGCAGGGCCACCGCCATCGGTGACGCCATCGGTCTGGCGATAAAACGATTCAGCGATCACAAGGATGATGACCGCGTACTGATACTACTCACTGACGGCATGAATACCGCAGGGGAAATCAAGCCCGACAAAGCAGCTGAGCTCGCGGCTAAAAAAGGCTTAAAGATTTACACCATCGGCATTGGTGATCGTGGCAGTCGTGATTTAGACGAGCAGACTTTAAATGCTATCGCCGAAGCAACAGGTGGCCGTTATTTCCGCGCACACAATATTGAAGAATTACAACAGATTTATCAACTTCTTGATGAACTCGAACCGTCTGAAAAAGAAAGCCAGACATATCGTCCTACCTGGTCGTTGTTTTACTGGCCGTTATCTATCGCATTGGTTTTTGCGGCTATTCTGGCACTGGCAAAATGGCGAGGTCTCGCATAATGGAACCCTTACACTTTGTTAGACCCATGATGTTTTTCGGATTTATTCCGTTAATCATTTTATTGATTATGTTATATCGTCATCATGGCAACAGCATGAACTGGAAAAACGTTTGCGATGCCAAACTACTGCCTTATATTCTGAGCAAAAGCTCAAATAAATCGAGTCGTTTTCCATTGTTGTTAGCAGCCATCGCAGCGAGTCTATGTATTGTTGCTGCTGCTGGCCCTGCCTTTGAGAAATTACCAAAGCCAGTTTACCGTGAACAATCGACACTGGTGATTTTGATGGATCTTTCACAGTCCATGGATGCCAGTGATATCAAACCGAGCAGAATGGAACGCGCCAAACTTAAGTTGCTGGATATTTTAAAAGCCCGTAAAGCCGGACAAACCGCACTCATTGTTTATGCCGCCGATGCCTTCACCGTAACCCCACTAAGTGACGACACCAACACCATTGCTAATCTTGTGCCGACACTGGAAACCGCATTAATGCCTTCGCAGGGTAGTAATGCATACACCGCTATCGATCAGTCATTAAAACTATTACAGCAAGCAGGTTCAGGTAGTGGCGATGTATTGTTGATCACTGACGACATTACTGATCGTGACCTTCAATCGATTAATAATCTAACTTCAAAAGGTTATCGTCTGTCAGTGCTAGGCGTTGGTACCGAAGACGGCGGTCCGGTTTCATTAAATGGTGGTTTTTTACAGGACAGTAGCGGGGCCATTGTTATTGCCAAACTTGATCCAAAAAAACTTCAGCATGCGGCACTCAGTGGTGGAGGTCTTTATGCCAGTATTCAATCGGATGATTCAGACATCAATAAATTAAACACCTTATTCAGTTCGCGAAAAGTAAAACAGGATAACGACGAAGCCACTGACAGCATGGAACTAACCGCTGACAGCTGGCAGGAAGAAGGTCCATGGCTATTACTTTTCGTCATTCCATTAGTCGCACTGTGGGCGAGAAAAGGCTGGTTATTGTGTTTTACCGCACTGATATTACCAATACCAGATCCTGCTTATGCATTGGACATGGATAATTTATGGCGTAACCCCGATCAAAATGCCATGAACTTATTTGAAGCAGGCGACACCAAAAACGCCGCCGAACAATTCCAGAAAAATGACTGGAAAGCGGCCGCGCATTATCGATCGGGTGATTATGAAAAGTCGCTTGAAGCATTACAAACACCAACAACCAGCAATGATTTTTACAACAGAGGCAATGCATTAGCGCAACTGGGTCGCTATCCTGAAGCGCTTGAAGCTTATACTGAAGCACTCAAGCTCGATGCTAATAATGAAGATGCCACCTTCAATCGTGAACAGGTTAAAAAAGCCATAAAGGAACAGCAACAATCAGAAGATGGTGAAGGCGAACAAGGCGATAAGGGCGACGACTCCGAAGACTCACAGGAAGGTGAAAAGCAGAACAAAGATCAAAAAGGCGAGAAAGAACAATCTTCTGAAAAGAAAGACGGGGAAAGCGAACAGGACAATCAGGAAGGTGACTCTGATAAAAAAGATGCTTCTGAATCTAAGCAACAACAGGAAAAAGAAAAAGTTGAGCAGGCCATAGAGGACGCCCAGAAAAACGACGCAGAAGATTCAGCTGAACAAAAAACCGAAGAAGAGCAGCAAGCGCAACAAATTAATCAAATGCAGGAAACCGAGCTTAGCGAAGATGATCAGGCAGTTGAGCAATGGTTAAAGAGAGTACCGGATAATCCAGAGGAATTAATGCGCCGCAAGTTCCTTTACCAGTACAAGAATATGGAAAGAAAAACACCCAGTGAACAATCCTGGTGATTTATTTAGAGATGAGCTTATGAAATATCGAATCAGTATTTTACTAACAACAATATTACTGCTGTCATTTTTAAATTCAGCACAGGCGACGAATATTGTCGCCTCATTAGACCGTAGCCACATTTTACTCGATGAATCTTTTCGTCTTATTCTTCAAGCCGATGCTTCTGTTGATGACGATCCTGATTACAGTCCATTAAATACAGACTTTGAAATCATCAATCAAAGCCAAAGTACCAACATGACTTATGTGAATGGCCAATACAGCCGCAAGGGCGTTTGGAGCCTGGAGTTAATGGCTAAACGAACTGGCGCCTTAACTATTCCTTCGATTTCTTTTGGCAAGGATCAAAGCCCGGCTTTACGCATCCAGATCCTTGATCCCGCCACAGCGACAAAACCTTCAGCGAGTAAAGATCAGGATGTCTTTATACAGGTCGAAATTGATGACGATAAAGCCTGGGTGCAATCACAGGTTATCGTTAATGTTCGTTTATTCAGCCGCATTTCAATGACTAATCTGCGTAGTAGCGAAGCACAAACCAGTGATCCTGATGCCCTCATAAAACAACTGGGCAACCCCAGCAGTTACGAAGCTTTCAGAAATGGCGTGCGTTATGCTGTACATGAAACACGCTACGCAATTTATCCACAGCATAGTGGCAAACTTGAATTTAAACCGATGATTTTCGAAGGCAGGGTTAACAGTGGTCGCGCACAATCTTTCATGGATCAGTTCATGAACGCTGGCGAGCGCAAGCGGGTTCGTTCGAGCAGTGTCAGCATCGACGTTCAGGCTAAACCCGACAATATAAAACTCCCAGACTGGTTGCCCGCCAAAGCTATCACACTATCTGAGGAATGGTCGGAAGATGTGACTCAGCTGAAAAACGGCGAGCCGGTTACTCGCACCATCACCATTAGAGCACATGGCATGATGGCGGAAAATTTACCTGATCTTGGCATTGCTGAAACTAAAGATCTGAAACAGTATCCTGATAAGGCATCACTTGAAAATAAAGTGAGCGATCAGGGAATATCCAGCAGCAAACAAATAAAGGTAGCCCTAATTCCAACCCGCGCTGGCAATTTTAAATTACCGGCCATTTCCATTCCATGGTGGAACACCAAAACTGGCAAACAGGAAGTTGCGCGGCTGCCAGAAAAACTAATTAAAGCTCGTGGCGAAGCCGCCAACAAAACACCGATTGCACCTGCAAAAACAGACTCACCAGTTGAAACAAAAAAAGATGAAGCCATCAGTCTCGCACCTGCGACACAAACTGAACATGCCGGATACTGGCCATGGCTTAGTTTAATTCTGGCCACAGGCTGGCTGATCACGCTGCTCGCCCTGTTCCGTAAAAAATCTAAAACAACGGTTAAAAAAATAGAACCTGATCAAGCCTCACTACGTTCTCTTGAAAAAGCGGTGCAGAAACACGCTAATAACAACGATGCCAAGCAAACTAAAGACACTCTTATAAAGTGGGCCAAAGCACGCTGGTCAGATAGCTCTATCAATAACCTTGCCGATATTAGCAAAAAGGTAGCTGCCGAACTGGCCGCTGAAATCAATGCTCTCAGCACCGCGCTCTATGGTTCCGATGCAGGACAATGGACAGGCACTACTTTGATCAGTGCTTTCAAAAAAAATCAGCAGGACAAATCTATACAGAGCCAAACTGAAACTAGACCGCTAGAACCCTTATATAAAGCCTAATAACCATATTGATAATCACTTGCATTAAATAATTATCGCTATAACCTATGAGCAACAACTAATCCTAAGGTACTGCCATGAATTTTGAATCTTTCGCTGAAGCCCTTTCATTTTTTTACTGGGGCGCATTCGTTTCCGCCATCATCCTGGGCGTGGTGGTCAACAAAACCAATTTCTGCACCATGGGTGCGGTTTCCGACATGGTAAACATGCAGGATTATGGTCGCATACGCGCCTGGTTTCTGGCCATCGCCATCGCCACGCTTGGTGTTACCCTGCTTGAATACCTCTCCATGATGAACGTGAGCACAACCTTCCCACCCTATCGCGGCACACAGCTCATTTTTGGAGAAAACCTAATCGGTGGTTTCCTCTTCGGTATTGGCATGACACTGGCCAGCGGCTGCGGTAATAAAACCCTGATTCGAATCGGCGGCGGCAACATTAAATCCATCGTGGTATTCGCAGTCATTGCAGTCATTGCCTATTACATGCTCAGCCCACTGCCCGGCACCGATCAAACACTTTTCAGCCTGTTCTTCTACGACTGGATTCGCCCTATCTCAATTAATCTGCAAACCCAGCAGGACATCGGCGCGATGATTGGAGGTGAAAACCCGGCCACTTCACGACTAATAAGTGGTTTACTCGTCAGCATTGCATTACTGGTTTTCATCTTCAAATCCGCTGATTTCAGAAGCAATAAAGACAATATCATTGCTGGCATTGTTGTCGGTGCAGTCATTCTTGGCGGCTGGTATTTGAGCAGCAACGTCACCATCGAGGCCGATGATGAAATCTACACACTGAGCGATTACTACCAGAACTGGGAAATGATAGCCGATGACGATGAAGGCAAACCCGCTTCAGGTCGAACCCTCAGCTCACAGTCCTACACCTTCATCAATCCAATCGGCCAAACCTACGGCTACATTAAAGACGGCTTTGATAGTGCCCTGTTAACTTTTGGCCTACTTTCTGTATTCGGCGTTATTCTGGGCTCATTCATCTGGTCGCTGATTAGTCGTTCATTCCGTATCGAGTGGTTCCACGACAAAAAAGATTTCGCCACGCATATGGTTGGCGCAGTGCTCATGGGCTTTGGTGGCGTGTTGGCTTTAGGCTGCACCATCGGACAGGGTATCACCGGTGTTTCAACACTGGCACTCGGCTCCTTCCTGACCCTGATCGCCATCATCTTCGGTTGTGCACTGACCATGAAAATTCAGTACTACAAAATGCTGCACGAAGAGGCCAGTTTTGTTGCCGCCCTAACCACAGCGCTGGTTGATATGAAACTGTTACCGGCTTCCATGCGCAAACTCGAAGATATGTAATCAACCGTGTTCAATAAATACCTGAGGCCAAACCTGAACATGCTGCCATTTTTGGCAGCGTTGTTTTTTTCACACCCGGCTACCGCAGATAATAGCTATGCCCCCATCTCGGTCGAGATGCAGGTTCAGCAGATGTCCGAGCACACCTATTACGTTAAGGGTGTGTCTGGCATTGCTACCGCCAATCAGGGCTTTATTTCCAATGCCGGCTTTGTTGTCACCAAACAAGGCGTGGTCGTATTTGATGCCCTGGGCACACCTTCGCTGGCAGCCGCTTTACTCGAACGCATCAGAAAAATAACCGACCAGCCTATCAAACGGCTGGTGCTCAGCCATTATCATGCTGACCACATCTATGGCATACAGGTATTTAAAAATGCCGGCGCCAAAATTTATGCGCCTCAAGGTTCACTCGACTACATTCATTCCGAGGCCGCTGCGCTTCGATTAGAAGAAAGACAACTCTCACTTCACCCATGGGTAAACGACGACACCGAAATTATAATTCCCGACACCATCATCTCCGGTTCCCATAAATTTACTCTCGGCGGTCTCGATTTCAGCATCAACTACTTAGGTAAAGCACATTCAGACGGCGACCTGGCCATGTTAGTTGAACAGGACCGCGTACTCTTTTCTGGTGATATTATTTTTGAAGGCCGAGTCCCTTTCGTTGGCAACGCTGATACCAAACACTGGTTAAAAACCTTAACCGAACTCGAAACCGGCGGCCTCGCTGCACTCATTCCCGGACATGGCCCCGCCTCAAAAAAACCCGCTTCAACCATCTCATTAACTCGACGCTATCTGGCCTATCTCCGTGAAACCATGGGCTACGCCATCGACGACCTGACACCTTTTGCTGAAGCCTACGACGAAGTCAACTGGTCAGAATTTGAAAACGTACCCGCCTTTAAAGATGCTAATCGCCTCAATGCTTATCAGGTTTATCTTTCCATGGGGAAGGAATTGTTTGAGCAATAAGTTACATTTTCACTCCACTTAATTAATAACGGCATTAATCATCCAGTGGACTTTTAACGCCACGTCCCCCCTTATTTAGAACATGGGTGTAAATCATGGTGGTTTTAACATCAGCATGTCCGAGCAATTCCTGAACCGTTCGAATATCAGAACCAGTCTCTAACAGGCATGTAGCAAAGCTATGCCGCAAAGAATGACTGGTTGCTGGCTTATTGATATTGGCACGACGAACCGCCGCTTTAATAGCACGCTGAAACGCCTGAGCGCCGATGTGATGCCTTCGGATAACCTTTGACCGTGGGTCAGTCGCCGGATTGGCGGCAGGAAAAATATACTGCCATGCCAACTCATGTCCCGCATTAGGATACTTGCGCTCCAATGCATAAGGCAGATAAACTGAGCCGACACCATTTTGGATATCTTGCTCATGGAAAACACGGACTCGTTCAAGCTGCATACGCAACGGCTCTACCAGAGTCTTTGGCAACATTGTACGTCTGTCCTTATTGCCCTTACCACTTCTTACCGTAATTTCCAGACGCTCAAAATCGACATCCTGAACTCGCAAACGCATAGCCTCCATCAATCGCAAACCAGAACCGTACAGCAACCCCGCGACCAGATGATGAACACCATCAAGCTGAGCAATCAGTCTCTTTGCCTCAGCATCCGTGAGCACAACCGGCAACTTAGCCGGTCGTTTGGCACGAATCACATCATCCAGCCACGGCAGCTCAATCAGCAGCACATCCTTATAGAGAAACAAAATGGCTGCGAGAGCCTGATTCTGGGTCGAAGCAGCAACCTGACGAGTCACAGCCAGGTCACTCAAAAAAGCCTCAATTTCCAATTTCCCCATTTCAGATGGATGTCGCTTATCATGAAACAGAATAAAGCGACGAATCCAGTCAGAGTACCGTTGCTCAGTGCGAATACTGTAGTGTTTGACTCGGCATCGATCACGAACCTGATCAAGAAGGCGGGGTTTGTTAGTTGGTTCCATAGACGTGTTTCCTCCGTGAAATACCGACGCGTTTGTGCGAGCCGACTATTTAAAAATCAATCCCTTATATCAATACCAGCATGTTACATGTCTAAAGTGATGTTTTGCAAGTCATCGTTTTTGACATGGAATTGTAGTTAGGGTTGCTATGAGCAA
>JAOUKV010000057.1 GCA_029882355.1 Gammaproteobacteria bacterium
GCGACATTTAAAGAAGCAATATTTGTTGTTTTAATATTGAGCGGACTGATTGTCGTACCCATGGGGCTATTGTTTGCGTGCCGTACTGTAATCAATCCAGTGCATAGATTAACCGAATTGGCTAAGAATCTGGCGAGTGGAAAATCATCAGATATGTACGGCTTCTCAGGTAAGGATGAACTCGGTATGCTAGCTGATGCCTTTAATACAATGACGCTTGCTATTCATATGAGAGAGGAATCCTTACGATCTAAACAAAGGGAAATTGAAGGTATTATTGAAAATGCACCATCAGTAATATCCATGAAAACAGTTGACGGCAAATATGTCATGGTCAACCATTTGTTTACAGAACTATTCAAGCTTTCTAGAGACGATGTTATTGGGCACGCGGATATTGAAATTTTTCCTCATGAAACAGCGAAAGAGTTTAGAGCTAATGATTTAAAAGTTGCTCAAAATAAAATAGCGATTCAATTTGAAGAGACTGTACTGCAGGGTGGAATTCTTCATACTTATATTTCAAACAAGTTTCCTCTGCTTGATAATAATGAGAATGTAATTGCGGTTTGTAGTATTGCTACCGATATTACTGATAGAAAAAATGCTGAGATTAAGTTGTCGTTGGCAAAGAATATTATCGATCATGCAAATGAGGCGGTGGTGGTAACAGACATGGATGCAGTCATTGAAGAAGTTAACGATGCCTATATAAATATTTCAGGATATAGCCGGGAGGAAGTGATTGGCGTAAATCCGAAATTATTACAGTCTGGACACCATGACAAAGAATTTTATAAGGCTATGTGGAAGAGCATTATAGATACGGGATACTGGGAAGGAGAGATGTGGGATCGGAGAAAAAATGGAGATATTTATCCTAAAAATCTTTCAATTAGTACTGTCTATGATGATGAAGGCCAGGCATTTAAATATGTAGGTATTTTTTCAGATATTACTGGAAGGAAGGAAACAGAAAAACAGCTTAAACACCTTGCCTATAATGATGCATTAACAGGTTTGCCGAACAGGGTGATGTTCTATGATCGGCTCCAACAGGCCATTTCTGCAGCAAAACGCAATGATCATTTATTGGCCGTAATGATGGTCGATCTTGACCGTTTTAAACACGTTAATGACACATTAGGTCATGATGCGGGTGATGAATTATTAGTTATCGTGGCACAACGGCTCTCAGCGCTGGTGAGAGAAGCTGATACGGTTGCACGTATAGGTGGTGATGAATTTAAAATAATTCTTAGTGATATAAAAAATGCTGATGAGGCTTCTATTGTAGCGCAAAAAATAATCGATAATTTAACACCACCTATTCAGATAAAAGGAAAAATGGTGACTATTGGTGCCAGTATAGGTATTGCTATTTACCCGACGGATGACGTAGAAATAGAGCAGTTAATAAAGTTTTCCGATATGGCTCTGTACAAGGCAAAGGAAAGCGGGCGAAATTGTTACCTTTATTTTTCCAGCGATTTGCAAACACAGGTTCTTGATCATATTGAAATGGAAAATGATATGAAAAAAGCCATTGAATTGAGTGAATTTACCCTGCAATATCAGCCTAAAATAAATTTACATGATGGCTCATTATCCGGCATGGAATCTTTAATTAGATGGCGTCATCCTGAGAAGGGTCTGATTTCTCCTGATGAATTCATTCCTTTTGCGGAAGAAACGGGTTTGATTATTCCACTGGGTGAATGGATTTTTAATACGGCTTGTCAGCAGTTACGCTTATGGGAAGAAAGTCTGGAGCATCCGTTTAATCTGGCTATAAATTTGTCAGTTTTACAGTTTCAGCAAAAAGATTTTATTCATACAATGAAAAACATAATTGATATTCATGGTATAAATCCTAAGTATCTAGAGTTAGAAATAACCGAAAGTATGGTGATGGCGGATGTGGATAAGGCAATTGACATCATGAAACAATTGCGAGGGCTTGGTTTGAAACTTGCCATTGATGATTTTGGTACTGGATACTCTTCATTGAGTTATCTAAAGCAGTTTCCTATTAACACGCTTAAGATAGACAGGTCATTTGTGCGTGATCTCACCATTGATTCTAAAGACGCCGCGATGGTCAGGGCAATAATTTCCATGGCGAAAGATCTGGATTTAGAAGTTGTTGCTGAAGGTGTTGAAACTAAAGAACAGTTAGAGTTTCTGAGAATGCATGGATGTCAGTATGTTCAGGGATTTTATTTTAGCAAGCCATTGAATGTGGAAGATTTTGACGCCTACATAAAAGATATACAGAATAGAGATTGTTATGTCAAAGATTAAGTAGTGTAAGGCTGGGCATTAGCCTGATGTTTTAAGAGCATCACTTTCAATATTGCGTATCAGAGTTTGAATTTCCTCAACGTAGACCTGGCCTCTTTCGGAGTAATGTAGTAAGCCACTAGCAAGTCGATAACCAGAAATAATTTTATCTGCCTTTCTCAGCTGTTTGCGAATATCACGAAGAATTTTGTAGGCAGGATTGGTATTAAGATTGTTGACATAAGCCACTACGGATTCTTTTACGGATTCGTATCTGGCAACTTCATGGCTGGCGCCATGGGATCTCTTTTTTGGCACCAGGCCACATCCGGCTTTATAGCACCACTGCCCAAAATAATTGTTGCCTGTACTGGCGAAGCGTGATGTTCCCCAGCCGCTTTCTTTGGCGCTTTGGGCTAACGCCAAGGTGACTGGAATGATATCAACTTTGTCGAGCAGTACAGACCAGTGAGAACTATTGTCAGAATTGAATGAGTCGTTATTGTATTTTTGACTGATATGTTTCAGCCAGCGTTGTTCGCGAATATTCAGTTTTGACTTTTGGCTAAGATGAATTAATTTTTGACGATCGTGGAATAAAGATTGGTTTTTTTCTTCGATAATCGGTTTCAGGTATGCAATAAAAGCCTGTTTTCTTTCGGCACCTGCAGAGTAGTCAAGAAAGTTGATGTGATCCGAATTGGTAGCAAGTGGAAAAGCGTGTGCTAAGTTAATAGCGCTGATGCTCAGTGCTAGAAAAACAAGGAGGCGCATGGTTGAAACGGACAGTCCCTGTCCGTGTGATGCTTGTTAACTACAGCCTTTTGGACGAGGCAGTCCAGCGATTTTATTCGCGCATTTGATCAAACCTGTTGGGAACAGGGAGTAAATATATTTTTGATCACTGCGATCTTTGCCGTATTTTTTCTTCATGATTTTTGAAAAATTACGTGGCTCACAGACAGAGCCATTTTCTGCAAAGTATTCACGCGCTTCGTTGATGATGTCCCAGTGCTCCGGGGTCAACTCTTCAATTTTTTCATTTTTTGAAATAACAACAGCGAGTTCTTCGCTCCATTCATCAAGATTGTCCAGCCATCCAGCTTCACTCAGCTGAATGATTTTTCCATTAATTTCTGCTTGCATAACATAGTACCTTTTGAATAACCTAGTAATTTGATCAAGTATTATATACTCATTCTAATATATATTAAACCATGTCTTATTTATGGTTAATTACGCCAACTATAACACGTTAAATCAGCGGCATTAAAGTAGTGCTAAATCAATACTATCTAACTAATTGTTGTTCGATTTCGTCGCGCTTTGTTTTGCCTTCGAGTAGCTCAATGAGTGTGAGAGCAAAGTCCATAGCCGTGCCGGGGCCGCGTGAAGTGACGATTCGGCCATCAATTTCAATGGCAGTGGAGAGAACATTAAGCTGTGGATATTCGTCCAGGGCGCCGGGGTAGCAGGTGACCTGCTTGCCCTCGAGTAATCCCGCGGCGGCAAGCGCTTTGGGGGCTGCGCAAATCGCCGCAATTAATTTATTGTCTGCTGCGTGCTGCTTTAAAAGTGCCTGTAGGGTTGCATTATCGCGTAGATGATTGGCACCCGGAAGGCCGCCTGGCAAAACGATCAGGTCGAAATGTTCATCTTTAACAGCATTGATATTGGCATCAGGAATAAGACGGG
>JAOUKV010000021.1 GCA_029882355.1 Gammaproteobacteria bacterium
GAGTGCAATCGGGCCGTGTTTGAGCTCTCCGGCAGGATAGGCATCGGCATGAATATAGGAAATTTCTTTTAGCTTGAGCGCCCCTTCCAGGGCGATGGGGAACAAAACACCACGACCAAGGAAAATAGTGTTGCTTAAATCGGTAAACTTATCTGCCCATTTTTCAATGGCGCTACTATCCGACAGGATTGTTTCGATAATGGAAGACAAGGCCAGTGCTTCGTGCATTAGCTCGGTGGCCTGCTCCTGTTTCATACCACGTGTTTTGCCCAATGCCACCACCAACATCATCAATGCCAATAATTGACTGGTGAATGCTTTGGTCGAGGCGACGCCAATCTCCGGGCCAGCGCGGGTCATTAAACTCAATTCACTTTCTCTGACCAATGAACTTTCGGGTACATTACAGATAGCCAGTGTTGATTTCACCCGATCTTTTACGCTACGCAAAGCGGCCAGTGTATCTGCGGTTTCACCGGATTGTGAAATTGTGATTATCAAACTGTCCGGCATCAATACTGGGTTGCGATAACGGAACTCACTGGCAACTTCGACGCGACAAGGAATGCCCACTAAACCTTCAAGCCAGTACTTAGCAATCAGCCCTGCATGGTAACTGGTGCCACAGGCAATAATTTGCACACACTTAATTTTATCGAAAATCTCTGTCGCACCTAAACCAAAGGTGGCTTCGGATAATTTTCCATCGAGCACCCGACCTTCAAATACATCAAGCAAACAGGAGGGTTGTTCGTGAATTTCTTTGAGCATGTAATGGCGATAACCATTCTTTCCGGTAGCATCGGCATTGAGATCTGACTCATGAATTTCACGCTCAACTTGCTGACCATCTTTATCGATGATCAGCAAAGCATCAGCATGAATATCGGCGATGTCGCCTTCTTCCAGATAAATAAAACGACGTGTCACCGGTAACAAAGCCGATGCATCGGACGCGACAAAATGTTCACCCAGACCCAAACCAATGACCAAAGGGCTACCACTGCGGGTGGCGATTAAACGGCCGGGTTCGGCAACAGAAATTACACCTAGCGCATAAGCGCCTTCAAAATCTGCAGCGGCTTTTTTAACCGCTGACAATAAATCTTCGCCTTGCTTTAAATAGTATTCAACCTGATGCACAGCAACTTCAGTATCGGTGTCTGAACTAAAAGTAAATCCCGCTGCTTTTTGTTGTTCACGTAAAACACTGTGATTTTCGATGATGCCATTATGCACTATGGCCACGGATTCATTACAGACGTGAGGATGTGCATTTTTCTCAGTCGGCTGGCCATGCGTTGCCCAGCGTGTGTGTGCGACACCAACCTGACCCTGTAGTGGCGTTATCTCAAGCGCATCAGCCAAAGCTTGCACCTTCCCGGCACGGCGTACACGATCAATACAGTTTCCCTGATCGATCACAGCAATACCCGCCGAGTCGTAACCTCGGTACTCAAGCCTACGCAAGCCTTCAAGAAGAATAGGCGTTACATTCCGTTCCGCAACTGCACCCACAATACCGCACATAAACTACCTTTTAGTAACAACCAATAGGGTCGCCCTGATAAGAAAATAAAAAAGTATTCTAGCCGATTTGGCCGCCAGATGGGCAGATTCGGGATTCTAGGCTAAAAACAGGAAGGCCCCATTAACAGGGGCCTTCAAGCATTATCCTGGTAGTTTAGTGCTTGCCATTTTTTAGAACGGGATATCGTCATCAAAACCTTCTTCAACCATGGCCGGAGGTGCTTGATTGTACGACTGCTGACCACCCGATGACTGATTGCTGGCAGGCTTGCTTTGAGCCTGTGCAGGCGCATAGCTATCACCACCAGGTCGACCACCTAACATTTGCATTTCATTGGCGACAATCTCGGTGGTATAACGATCTTGTCCGCTCTTGTCCTGCCATTTACGGGTTCTCAGGCTACCTTCAACGTAGATTTGCGAACCTTTTTTCAGGTATTCGCCGGCAATTTCACCTAAGCGATTGAAAAATACGATGTTATGCCATTCGGTACGTTCTTTGGTTTCACCGGACTGTTTATCTTTCCAGCTTTCTGATGTCGCAATGGATATATTTGTTACTGCACCGCCTGTTGGCATATAGCGAGTTTCTGGATCCTTGCCGCAATTACCCACTAAAATTACTTTGTTTACTCCTCGTGCCATTTTCTTGCTCTCCGCTATTGGTATATGTGTTGGCTGCTTTTAAAGCAGGGACAGTTTAACTGTCTTTGACGGCCATCGATAGTAACTTTTCTTCATCTAATATGTTTTTTTGAACCTTCAGATAAGCGACACCCTCACCCTTAATAATGGCCACCTCAACCACACCTCTAACAGCCAGCAGATTTTGTTCAGTCACATTTGTCACTTTCATCAAATAGGTACTCAAATTTCTTGGTTTTTTCATGAAAACAGCTATTAGCAGCCAGATCGACAACATGGCCAGGGCCGTCATGTATGCACCATCAATACCCCAGGCGTTGTGAGCCAGGCCACCCACCGCACCACCCGCAAAGGCTCCCATAAACTGACTACTGGAATACACGCCCATGGCCGTTCCCTTTTGCTCCGCATTGGCAGTTTTAGCAATCAATGAAGGCAGGCTTGCTTCCAGCAGATTGAAGGCGGTAAAAAATATCAGCAAAAAAATTGTAATGGTGGCCAGATCCCGGCCACTGAGCAAACCGAGTACGGCTACGATGAGACCGGCGATGGAACCAACAAAAACCGGTTTCATCAGGTCTTTACGTTCTGACAAAAGAATAAAAGGTACCATCAAGATGACCGAAACAATGAACACAGGCAGATAAAGTTGCCAGTGCTGAGCGGAGGCCAAGCCGGCATCATCGCGCAGTTCGAGCGGTATAACTAGAAACACTGACATCAAGACAAAATGTAGCGCGAAAATACCGGCATCCAGACGAAGTAAATCAACGGTTTTCAAGACCGCTTTCAGGCTCGATGTTTGCAGCTCGGCATCACGATGAAAATGACTGTCCGGTGGATTTGGTACAAACAAATATAAGATACCGATACCCATGATCGCTAGCACGGCAGTACCCGCAAAAATGCCCGAGACACCAATAAACTCATTAAGGACCGGTCCCAGAACCATTGAGGCTGCAAAGGCCGCACCTATGCTCATGCCGATCAGCGCCATCATGCGCATTCGATGCTCTTCTGTGGAAAGGTCAGCAGCCAGCGCCATCAAAGCCGCAGCGATCGCACCTGAACCCTGTAGCGCCCTGCCCACGATAATGCCGTAGATACCGTCTGCTGAAGCTGCCACCAAACTGCCAACCGCAAAGATAAGCAAGCCACCTGCGATGACAGGTTTTCGGCCAATCTTGTCAGAAAGCATACCGAAGGGAATCTGTAACACAGCTTGAGTTAACCCATATATACCGAGAGCAAGCCCGGTCAGCATGGGTGTAGCCTCAGGCAAATCTTCGGCATAGATGGCAAACACCGGCAAAATCATAAACAGACCCAACATGCGGAATGCGTAGATCAGTGCTAGAGAAATTCCTGCACGTCTTTCCTGTGAACCTAGTTTTTCCTGAAATACCGACATCTTTAACCTGATTTGCAACCAGCGGTTGACCTGAGCTAGTAAAAAGAGGCATTCTACCAGATTGCTTTTTAAAAACTCGAAATCGCTAACAGAAACAGGCTTCATGGATACAATTAAAATACGCGGTGCTCGCACTCATAATCTAAAAAATATCAATATTGATATTCCTCGCGACAAACTGATCGTTATTACCGGATTATCAGGTTCTGGTAAGTCCTCATTAGCTTTCGATACTATTTTTGCCGAAGGCCAACGCCGCTACGTGGAATCACTCTCCACTTATGCCCGTCAGTTTTTATCCATGATGGAAAAGCCGGATGTCGACCATATTGAAGGATTATCTCCGGCAATTTCAATCGAGCAGAAAACGACTTCACACAATCCTAGATCCACCGTTGGCACTACCACAGAAATCTACGACTATCTTCGCCTCTTGTATGCGCGAGCAGGTACTCCTCGCTGCCCCAAACATGGCAGCACTCTGGAGGCCCAGACCATCAGCCAGATGGTGGATCACGTCATAGAATTACCTGCTGATTCAAAATTAATGATGCTCGCGCCTGTGGTTAAAGGCCGCAAAGGTGAATTTCATACTCTAATCGCTGATTTCAAACAGCAGGGATTTATTCGTGCCAGAGTTGATGGCCAGGTTTATGAACTGGATGATATCCCTGAACTTGAAGCCAATAAAAAACATACCATCGAAGTGGTGGTTGACCGCTTCAAAGTTCGTGATGATATCAAGTTAAGACTCGCTGAATCCTTCGAAACAGCTTTAAATTTAGCCGATGATGTTGCCACTATCTCCTTTATGGATGATGAAAATAAAACTGATGTTATTTTTTCTGCACGCTTTTCCTGTAAGGAATGTGGTTACAGTTTGCAGGAACTGGAACCACGCCTATTCTCTTTCAACAATCCTGCGGGGGCTTGCCCGGAATGTGATGGCCTCGGTCACAATCAATTTTTTGATGCTGATCGAGTTATCACTAACACTGAACTCAGTCTAGCTGGTGGCGCTATTCGAGGCTGGGATCGACGTAACGCTTATTACTTCAGCATCATTCAGTCGCTATCTGCTCATTATGGTTTTGATATTGAAGTACCATTCAGTGAACTTGAAGAAGAATTCAAAAATATTCTTCTCTACGGGAGCGGTAAAGAAAAAATCGAATTCAATTATCCCGGACACCGTGGTCGTCGTGGCAAGAAACGCAGTCATACTTTTGAAGGTGTTTTGCATAATATGGAGCGTCGTTATCGTGAAACCGATTCAAATGTTGTGCGTGAAGAACTCGCTAAATATATGTCGCACCAGGCCTGCCCAGCTTGTGAAGGCAGTCGTTTGAATGAAGCAGCAAGGAATGTATTTGTTCAGGATCACACTTTGGCACAAATTACTTCCATGCCCATCATTCATGCACATGAATTTTTTGGCAATCTTAATCTCTCCGGAAAGCGCGGTGAAATTGCAGATAAGATTAATAGTGAAATATCATCGCGCCTCAAGTTTTTAGTTAATGTTGGCCTGGATTATCTAACTCTTGATAGGAGTTCGGATACGTTGTCTGGTGGTGAATCACAGCGAATTCGCCTCGCCAGCCAAATAGGGGCAGGACTTGTCGGGGTTATGTATATCCTTGATGAACCTTCCATTGGTCTACATCAACGAGATAATGACCGACTACTGCTGACACTGACGCATTTACGCGACATTGGTAATACGGTTATCGTTGTCGAGCATGATGAAGACGCTATTCGACATGCAGACCATATTATTGATATCGGTCCTGGTGCAGGTGTTCATGGCGGCGAGATTATTGCCGAAGGAAATTTCGAAGACATTATTAACACACCTGACTCGATTACAGGCCAGTTCATGTCGGGTGTAAGAGGAATCAAAATCCCTGAACATCGCACACCAAGAACGGATAAGTCTTTTACAATAAAGGGCGCCAGTGGTAACAATCTTGCCAATGTCGACCTTGAGCTACCCGTTGGACTCCTATGCTGTATTACCGGGGTCTCTGGTTCAGGCAAGTCAACATTGATCAATGACACCCTGTACGCGATTTTAGCCAGAGAAATTAATCGTAACTCGATGATGGCAGCGCCTTTTGTATCACACAGTGGTATAGAAAATTTCGACAAGGTTGTCGAAATTGATCAAGCACCTATTGGTAGAACGCCACGCTCCAACCCCGCTACTTACACCGGATTATTTACGCCTATGCGTGAACTATTTTCTGGCACACAGGAAGCACGTTCGCGTGGTTACAAACCCGGACGCTTCAGCTTTAATGTCAAAGGTGGCCGTTGTGAAGCTTGCTCTGGAGATGGTGTCATCAAGGTCGAGATGCATTTCTTACCCGATGTTTATGTCACCTGTGATGTTTGCAGAGGTCAACGGTATAATCGTGAGACTCTGGATATAAAATACAAAGGCAAAAATATTCATGAAACACTAGAGATGACCGTTGAGGATGCACTCATTTTCTTTGATGCTATCCCAGTTATCAGACGAAAATTACAAACCTTGATGGATGTTGGGCTTTCTTACATTACACTTGGTCAACGTGCCACCACACTCTCAGGTGGTGAGGCACAGCGTATCAAATTATCGAAAGAACTATCTAAACGTGACACCGGGCAAACAATTTACATCCTGGATGAGCCGACTACTGGCTTACATTTTCATGATGTTGAACAATTGCTCGAAGTTTTATTACGTTTACGCGACCACGGCAATACCATTGTTGTCATTGAGCATAATCTCGACATAATAAAAATGGCTGACTGGATTGTAGATTTAGGCCCCGAAGGTGGTTACAAAGGTGGGAACATCATTGCACAAGGTACGCCTGAAGATGTAGCGAAAGTAGCCGGTTCATTTACGGGTCATTACCTTAAACAAATTTTTAAGAATTAACGGCTAACAGGATATTACAGACAGAAAAAAACCGGCCAAAGCCGGTTTTTTTTTACGATAAGTTTAAAATATAAACTTATTCAGCAGCCACTTCTTCTACGATGGCTTCTGTAGGACGATCCACTAACTCAATGTAAGCCATTGGAGCAACGTCACCTGTGCGGAAGCCACATTTCATAATACGTGTGTAACCACCAGGACGTTCTTTGTAACGTGGGCCCAGTTCAGAAAATAGTTTCCCGACATTGGCTTTGTCACGCAGACGTGAAAAAGCTAAACGACGATTAGCTACCGAATCAACCTTAGCCATTGTAATCAAAGGCTCCGCTATACGGCGTAATTCTTTTGCTTTTGGTAAAGTCGTTTTAATAATGCCATGCTCTAACAATGAGTTAGCCATGTTGCTGAACATCGCTTTACGATGACTGCTATTCCTGTTTAATTGACGACCTGATTTACGATGACGCATTTTAATAAACCTTTATATTGTTTAGCTGGCTTCTTTGTCTCGGATAGAGGCTGGTGGCCAATTATCCAGTTGAAGACCCAGTGACAGACCATGGGATGCTAAAACATCTTTAATTTCTGTCAATGATTTCTTACCTAAGTTTGGTGTTCTCAGCAACTCAACTTCAGTACGTTGAATAAGATCACCAATATAATAAATATTTTCTGCTTTAAGACAGTTTGCTGAACGTACAGTCAACTCTAGCTCGTCAACTGGACGTAACAGAATTGGATCAATATCTGCTTCCTCATCAACCTCTTGCTCATCTTCCATACTTTTCAGATTAACAAAAGCTGAAAGCTGATCTTGCAGGATAGTTGCAGCAGTGCGAATAGCTTCTTCAGGATCAACAGTACCATTGGTCTGTAGATCAATAATCAATTTATCCAGGTTAGTACTTTGTGCTACACGTGCGCTTTCAACGTTGTATGAAACACGACGTATCGGGCTAAATGAAGCATCAAGACGAAGTACACCAATCGCTGTAGATTCCGCAGTCTCACTTATCATTTTAGTTGAAGGTTTATATCCACGACCCTTGGTTACTTTCAAAGTAACATTGAGCTTACCTTCTTTATTCAGATTAGCGATAACATGATCAGGGTTAACGATTTCAATATCATGACCCGTTTCAATATCACCAGCTGTAACCACACATGGGCCTTTAGCTGTGATTGTAATTGAAGCCTCATCATTGTTGTGCATAATCAGCGCAACACCTTTCAGATTTAGCAAAATTTCTAAAACGTCTTCTTGAACGCCGTTGATAGCACTATATTCGTGCTCAACACCTTCAATTTCTGCTTCTGTAATTGCACTGCCTTCTATTGAAGACAGTAAAATGCGACGTAGTGCATTACCTAGTGTGTGTCCAAAACCACGTTCTAGTGGCTCAAGTGACACCTTAGCGTGTGTATCGTTATACGATTGCACACTAATAGTACGAGGTGTAAGAATTTCATCAGTGCCTGACATGCGGTAATCGCTCCTCTACTTGGAGTAAAGTTCTACAACAAGTTGTTCATTAATATTCGGTGGTAAGTCAGAACGCTCTGGTACATTCTTGAATGTTGCTTCAAGTTTGCCTTCATCCAAAGTAATCCAGTCAGAAATTCCTTTCTGCTTAGCCATATTCAACGAATCAGTAATACGTGTCTGCTTCTTTGATTTATCACGAATTGCTATTACATCGTTAGCTCTAACTTTATAAGACGGGATATTCACGATCTTATTATTAACGAGGATAGATTTATGATTAACCAATTGACGCGCTTCTGCACGAGTTGCACCGAAGCCACTACGATATACGACATTGTCGAGTCTGGTTTCAAGCAATGACAACAAGTTCTCACCTGTTGAACCTTTCTGGTTCGCTGCAGTTTTATAGTAATTACGGAATTGTTTTTCTAAAACACCGTAAATACGACGAAGCTTCTGTTTTTCACGTAACTGTAACGCATAGTCAGACAAACGTGTGCGACGTGCACCGTGTTGGCCTGGTACTTGATCAAGTTTGCACTTAGATTCAAGCGGACGCAGCGATGATTTCAATTCAAGATCAACGCCTTCACGACGACTGAGCTTACACTTTGGACCTGTATATTTAGCCACTTAATACTCTCCGAACTTAAACACGACGCCTTTTGGGCGGACGGCAACCATTATGAGGGATGGGTGTTACATCTGTAATATTGGTTATTTTAAAGCCGATATTATTTAGTGAACGTACAGCTGAGTCGCGACCTGGACCAGGACCCTTAACTAGTACATCCATATTTTTAATGCCATATTCTTTTGCACGTGTACCTGCTTTTTCAGCAGCAACCTGTGCAGCAAAAGGCGTACTCTTACGTGAGCCACGGAAACCTGAACCACCGGCGGTTGCCCATGCTAATGCGTTACCCTGTCGATCTGTGATAGTGACAATCGTATTGTTAAATGTTGCGTAAATATGCGCAACACCATCGGTGACAGTACGTTTTACTTTTTTACGTGCTTCTGGCTTTGCCATTTTATAATCTACCTGTTATTGACTAGCGAGTAACAGGTCGACGTGGACCTTTACGAGTTCTAGCATTAGTTTTAGTGCGTTGGCCACGAAGTGGTAAACCACGACGATGGCGAATACCACGATAGCAGCCTAAATCCATTAAGCGCTTGATACTCATTGACACTTCACGGCGAAGGTCACCTTCTACGATGAACTTACCCACTTCAGTTCTTAAGCTTTCGATCTGCTCTTCAGATAAGGCACTGATCTTTACATCAGTGGCAATACCTGTTGCTTCACATATAAGTTTAGAACGTGTAAGACCAATACCATAAATATGAGTTAAACCAATAACAGCATGTTTATGAGATGGAATATTTATACCTGCTATACGAGCCATTTACTGTTTCCGTCTGTTCGCGCGACAAAGCGCGCAATTTTACTGAGAATACCTTACCAAATCAACCCTGACGTTGTTTATGGCGAGGTTCTGTGCATATAACGCGTACAACACCGCTACGTTTAACTATTTTGCAATTTCGACACATTTTCTTTACTGAAGCACGAACTTTCATTTTCTTTCTCCGAATCAGTTTCGATTCAAAACATCTTTATAAATCAATTAATTAGAGCAAAAACAAGTGATATTATTTCTTAACGCCTTGTAAATTTGCTTTCTTCATAATGCCTTCATATTGATGAGACATTAAGTGCGATTGTATCTGCGCCATGAAATCCATGACTACTACAACGATAATTAGTAGTGAAGTACCACCAAAATAAAATGGCACATTCCAATACAAAATCAAAAATTCCGGTAATAAACACACCAATGTTATATATAGCGCACCAACAAAGGTCAGTCGTGTCATTACTTTATCAATATATTTAGCCGTTTGGTCACCTGGTCTAATACCAGGGATAAATGCACCAGATTTCTTCAAATTATCAGCTGTATCACGCGCATTAAACTGCAAAGCGGTATAGAAAAAGCAGAAGAATATTATTGCTACTGCATACAGCATCACATATATAGGCTGGCCAGGTGAAATAACACTGGCAATATCCTGTAACCACTCCATACCTTCATTTTGACCTACCCAACTGGCCATAGTAGCAGGAAACAAGATAATACTTGAAGCAAAAATCGGTGGTATAACACCAGCCATATTCAACTTAAGCGGTAAATGACTGCTTTGTGCCGCATATAAGCGTCGACCTTGCTGACGCTTGGCATAATTAACTGTAATTCTACGTTGACCACGTTCTACATAAATAACAAAAGCAGTTACTAAGACAGCCAGAGCAAATAAGAAAATCGTTGCCAAAGTATGCAGCTCACCAGTTCGCACTAGCTCCAGAGTACCACCAATGGCAGTAGGCAAGCCTGCAACAATACCGGCGAAGATGATTATGGAGATACCGTTACCAATACCTCGTTCAGTCACCTGCTCACCTAACCACATCAAAAACATCGTGCCGGTAACTAAAGTAATCGCGGCAGTAAATATAAAAGTAATGCCTGGATTAATAACAAGTGCATCAGCACCTACAGACTGCGTTTGCAACGCAGAGGCTATTCCTATCGACTGGAAGGTAGCCAGCACCAAAGTAAAGTAACGTGTATACATCGAAATCTTTCGACGACCAGCTTCACCTTCTTTCTTAATTTGCTCTAAAGAGGGTACCGTTACGGCCAATAGCTGCATAATGATAGACGCAGAAATATAAGGCATTATGCCTAGTGCAAATACCGACATACGGCTAAGGGCACCACCTGAAAACATATTAAAGACACCAAGGATACTTCCTTGTTGCTGCTCAAATAATGTAGACAGTACATTCGGATCTATGCCTGGTACAGGAACAAAAGTTCCTATACGAAAGACGACTAAGGCACCGAGCACAAACAAAAGTCGTTGTTTCAGTTCGTGGAAATTACCCTGTTTGCTGCTCATATCTATAACTTTCTTCTTTATATGTTATAGATGATCAAGCTTCAATCTTGCCGCCAGCAGCTTCGATAACTTTTCGAGCTCCTGGTGTAACTTGAATGCCTTTTAGATTTACAGCCTTGCTCAATTCACCAGAAGCGAATACCTTGGCTTTCTTAGTAATAGCAGGAACAATATTAGCGGCAATTAGAACGGCAATATCAATTACATCTGCTTCAATATTAGTCAGTTCATTTAAACGAACTTCTGCACTGTGTTTCGCAGAACGAGAACTGAAACCTACTTTTGGAAGTCGACGTTGAAGCGGCATCTGACCACCTTCAAAACCTACTTTATGAAAACCACCAGAACGTGATTTTTGACCTTTATGACCACGGCCACAGGTTTTACCTGTGCCTGAACCAATACCTCGGCCTACACGTTTTCTTTCTTTTTTGCTGCCATCAGCAGGTGATAGATCATTTAAATACATGTTCAGATCTCCTCGACTGAAAGCATATAATAAGCTTTGTTTATCATGCCACGGTTCTCAGGTGTATCAATCACCGTCACGGTATGGTGCGTACGACGCAAACCAAGACCACGGACACAAGCCTTATGTGATGGTAATCGACCTATTACGCTCTTTACCAATGTTACTTTGAGTTCTTTGTTTGCCACAATCGTTACCTAACCAATTATTTCTTCGATTTTCTTGCCACGTTTTGCTGCAACATAAGAAGGTGATGACATTGATGTCAGACCATTAATTGTTGCACGCACCACATTAATAGGGTTACGTGTACCGTTAATTTTAGCTAGTACGTTTTTAACACCAACAGCTTCAAATACTGCTCGCATCGCACCGCCTGCAATAATACCAGTACCTTCTGAAGCCGGCTGCATATAAACATTAGCGGCACCATGAATACCTGTAATCGCATGCTGCAAGGTATCATTATTCAAATCTACCTTTTGCATATTCTTTCTGGCTTTATCCATTGCTTTTTGAATGGCTAAGGGCACTTCTTTTGCCTTACCATAACCAAAACCGATTGTTCCATTACCGTCACCAACGACTGTTAATGCTGTAAAACCAAACTGACGACCACCTTTAACTACTTTTGCAACACGATTAACTGCTACCAGTTTCTCAATGAAGTCGTCTTTTTTCTCTGCGCGTGAATCTGTTTTTGCCATTATAAAATCCTATTAGAACTCCAAGCCATTTTCACGAGCAGCATCAGCTAAAGCTTTAACCCTGCCATGAAACTTGAAACCAGAACGATCAAATGCGACCGTAGTAATTCCAGCTGATTTTGATTTGTCTGCAATTGCCTTACCTACTGCTGCTGCTGCATCAATATTGCCGGTATATTTGAGATCTGCAGCCACATCTTTTTGCAGTGTTGATGCGCTAGCAACAACTTTATTATCATCAGCAGAGATAACCTGTGCATAGATATGTCGTGGTGTACGATGCACGCTAAGGCGATGAGCACCAAGCTCACTAATCTTAGCTCTAGTTTTCTTTTGTCTGCGTAATCTATTCGATTTCTTTAAATTCATCGTATCGTCTCTTTCACTTTCGATTGACGTTATTTCTTCTTAGCTTCTTTACGAAGCACGCGCTCATCTGAATAACGGACACCCTTACCTTTATAAGGCTCTGGCGGACGATAAGCACGTATCTCAGCTGATACCTGACCAACTTTTTGTTTATCCGATCCTTTAACTACAATCTCTGTCTGACTTGGAGTCTCGATGGTAATTCCTTCAGGAATGGCATAATTTACAGGATGCGAAAAACCTAAAGAGAGATTAAGAACATTACCCTGCGCTTGTGCACGATAACCAATACCTACCAGCGTTAGTTTTTTTTCAAAACCCTGAGAAACACCGATAACTATATTATTGGTTAATGAACGCATAGTTCCAGCCATTGAGACAGAACCAGAAACGCCTTCTCTTCCAGAAAACTGAAGCTCACTGTCATTTTTTTCGACGGTGACTTTTTCGTTCACATCAATGGACATTTGACCATTTTTTCCTTTTACAGAAACTGTCTGACCATTAACACTGACTTCAACGCCAGTTGGTATTTCTACCGGTTTATTTGCTATTCGTGACATCGTTCAACCTATGATATTGTGCAAAGCACTTCGCCGCCATGACCCGCTGTGCGAGCCTGACTATCTGTCATTAAACCTGCTGATGTTGAAACAATCGCAACACCCAGACCATTCAACACCTTAGGTAATTCATCATTACCTTTATAGATACGTAAACCTGGACGACTAACGCGCTGAATCTTTTCAATTACAGGACGACCTTCAAAATATTTTAATGTAACAGTAAGCACTGGCTTACTATCTTCGCTGACAGAATAACCTGCTACATAACCTTCTGCTTTCATGACTTCTACAATTGCAATCTTTGCTTTTGAAGAAGGCATAGCCACATCAGCTTTACCCGCTGATTGACCATTACGGATACGTGTTAGCAAATCTGCTATTGGATCTGACATCATAATCGTTTACCTTTTCCTACCAGCTAGCCTTAACAAGGCCAGGAATGTCTCCGCGCATAGCTGCTTCACGCAACTTATTTCTGCAAAGACCAAATTTTCTATATACACCATGAGGGCGACCAGTTATACGACAACGATTGCGTTGCCTTGCAGCAGCCGAGTCTCTTGGCAACATCTGCAACGTTTTTTGAGCTGCCATTTTTTCATCAAAACTAGCTTCTTGGTCATTAAGCACAGAACGTAGCTCAGTACGTTTTGTCGCATACTTCTTAATTAGGCAAGTACGCTTTTTTTCGCGCATTTTCATTGATACCTTAGCCATATCTAGTCTCTACCCTTGAATGGAAAATTAAATGCGGTCAATAATGCGCGACCACCTTCGTCATCAGCTGCACTTGTTGTAATACAAATATCCATTCCACGGATTTTATCAATTTTATCGTACTCAATTTCCGGGAAGATAATTTGCTCTTTAACACCCATGCTGTAATTACCACGACCATCAAAAGATTTAGGATTTAATCCTCGGAAATCTCGAATACGCGGAATAGCGATTGTAACCAGCCTGTCCAGAAAGTCGTACATCTGATCATTTCGCAAAGTAACTTTACAACCGATAGGATAGCCATCACGTACTTTAAAAGCAGCAACAGATTTTCGTGCCAGAGTTGTAACAGGTTTTTGACCTGTCAACTTCTCCATATCTGCTAGCGCATGCTCTAAAACTTTTTTGTCGCCAATCGCTTCACCAACACCCATGTTAATAGTAACCTTCTCAATACGAGGTACTTGCATGATATTTTTAAAGCCGCTCTCAGCCATCAATTTCTTGACGATTGTTTCGCGATAATATTGTTCTAATCTTGCCATTTTCTATTACCTAAACGTCTACTACTTCGCCATTTGACTTGAAATAACGAACTTTACGTCCATCTTCCAGAACCTTAAAACCAACTCGATCACCTTTGTTAGTCATAGGGTTAAACAGCATGATATTTGAAATATGCAGTGGCATTTCTTTCTCGATAATACCGCCTTCAATTCCTTGCATAGGATTAGCTTTAGTATGCTTCTTAGCCATGTTTACAGCTTCAATCAATACTCGATCATCAGTAGCCACATTAAGAACGGTACCTTGACGGCCCTTATCCTTACCACTAATAACAATGACCTGATCGCCTTTACGAATTCTATTCATCTCAAACTCCCGCTACAGCACTTCTGGTGCAAGCGAAATGATTTTCATAAATCGCTCATTTCTTAGCTCACGTGTAACGGGGCCAAAGATACGAGTACCAATAGGCTGCAAATTTGCATTCAACAAGACAGCAGCATTCGAATCAAAGCGAATTACTGAACCGTCATTTCTACGAATACCTTTTGCAGTGCGAACTACAACAGCATTGTAGACTTCGCCTTTTTTAACTTTACCGCGAGGTATAGCATCTTTAATGCTAACCTTTATTACATCACCAACGCCAGCATAACGACGATGTGAACCGCCCAACACTTTGATGCACATCACTCTGCGAGCACCACTGTTGTCGGCAGCATTCAATATTGTTTGCATCTGAATCATGATTGCTTCCTGTAATTCTTTCTATTAAACCGCAGTGGACTTTTCAACAACTTCAACTAAATTCCAGGATTTAGTTTTAGATATTGGTCGACACTGCTCGATAACGACGACATCACCTTTGCCACATTCATTATTTTCATCATGAACATGTAACTTAGTTGAGCGTGTAATGTACTTGCCATAAACAGGATGCTTAATGCGACGTTCAATCATAACCGTCACAGTCTTATCCATTGCGTCACTCGTTACTGAACCAGTCAGCGTACGTTGTGATTTTTCAGCCTTATTTTCTGAA
The DNA here is from genome assembly GCA_029882355.1 of Gammaproteobacteria bacterium. Classification (GTDB taxonomy): domain Bacteria; phylum Pseudomonadota; class Gammaproteobacteria; order SZUA-229; family SZUA-229; genus LH-M37. Next base: position 15,352 of record JAOUKV010000021.1, read on the forward strand.
GCTGCCATTATTTATTACCTGCTTTCTTTTCATTAAGCACTGTTTTTACACGTGCAATGTTATGCTTAGCCACAGAAAACAAATGTGTTTTTGGAGCATTACCTGAACCCATTTGCATGCGAAGACTAAACTGCTCGCGTCGCAAATTGATCAATTCTTTATTCAAGTCCTCAACGGACATTTCTCTATATTCTTGTGCAGTCGACATTACATCACCGTCCGAGATACAAATACTGTTTTAATCGGCAATTTAGCTGCTGCCAGCTTAAATGCTTCTCTTGCTAATTCTTCTGATACGCCTTCCATTTCGTACATTACAAAACCAGGCTGAACTTTTGCTACCCAGTGATCAACATTTCCTTTACCCTTACCCATACGAACTTCTAAGGGCTTAGCTGAAATCGGAACATCAGGAAATACACGAATCCAGATTTTTCCACCACGTTTAATATGACGAGTCATGGCGCGACGAGCCGCTTCAATCTGACGCGCACTAACACGTCCACGAGCAGCTGCTTTTAAGCCAAACTCACCAAAACTAACTCTATTACCGTTTTGCGCAAGACCACGGTTCTTACCCTTGAACTGCTTACGGAATTTTGTACGTTTAGGTTGTAACACTTATATATCCTCTATTCTCTAACAGCAATTAGCCAGCTGCATTTGCAGGTGCTTTTGAGTCATCTCTGTTATGAAAATCAAAAACTTCGCCCTTATAGATCCAAACCTTCACACCTATAATGCCGTAAGTCGTATTTGCTTCAGCAAAACCATAATCGATGTCAGCACGCAAAGTATGCAAAGGTACACGACCTTCATGATACTGCTCACTTCGAGCAATCTCTGCGCCATTCAAACGACCGCCTATTTTAATTTTTATACCCTGAGCACCCATACGCATAGTGTTCTGAATTGAACGCTTCATTGCACGGCGGAACATAACACGACGCTCCAACTGCTGGGTAATTCCTTCTGCAACTAATTGCGCATCCAGCTCAGGTTTACGAATTTCTTCAATACTAAGCTTCACATTATTAATGTGCATATCAGCAATCTTTGCTACTTGCTGACGCAAGATTTCTATATCCGCACCTTTCTTACCAATAACAACACCAGGCCTGGCCGTGTGGATTGTTACGTGACATGAACGAGTTGGACGCTGAATCTGAATTCGACTAATACTTGCACTTGCAAGTTTTTCTCTCAAATATTCACGGATCTTAAGATCTGCATTTAAAAGATCAGGGAAGTCCGCTGTTGAGGCGTACCACTTTGAACTCCAGTCCGCAGAAATACCAAGACGAATACCTACAGGATGTACTTTTTGTCCCATTAAACCGTTCTCTCTTTAGCGATCTGCAACACAAACCGTAATATGGCTTGTACGCTTCAAAATTCTGTTAGCACGACCTTTTGCTCTAGGTCGAATACGTTTCATAGTTGGACCTTCATCCACCATGACCTTAGAAACTCTCAACTCGTCTATATCAGCACCTTCGTTATGCTCAGCATTGGCGATGGCAGACTCTAATATTGTCTTCATAAGATCAGAAGACTTGGTTACGCCGAATGTCAAAGCTGTTAACGCTGCCTCAACTGGTAAACCTCTAATTTGGTCTGCAACCAATCGACACTTTTGTGCAGATATACGAGCGAATCTATGTTTTGCTACTACTTCCACAATATCACCTTGACTTTTTATCAGCGACATGACCTTTGTAAGTACGGGTTAAAGAAAACTCACCCAACTTATGCCCAACCATATTCTCATTAATTAATACTGGTACGTGTTGACGACCATTATGCACAGCAATCGTCAGACCAACCATTTCAGGAAACACCGTTGAACGGCGAGACCATGTTTTTATCGGCTTACGGTCATTAGCTGCTGCAGCTTTTGTAACCTTGTCCAACAGGTGATGATCAATAAATGGACCTTTTTTTAATGAACGTGGCACTATATATCCTCTTTAAATCCTGTTGTATTTATCACTTACTACGACGACGTAGACGCATATTATCTGTACGTTTATTAGATCTTGTACGATACCCTTTGGTAGGTACACCCCATGGCGATACAGGATGACGACCACCTGATGTACGACCCTCACCACCACCATGTGGATGATCAACCGGGTTCATAACAACACCACGAACCGTAGGACGTACACCTTTCCAGCGAGTAGCACCAGCCTTACCTAGTACACGCAGACCATGCTCAGAATTACCTACTTCACCAATGGTCGCTCTACAGTTAACATGAATCTTGCGCATCTCACCAGAACGAAGACGTAGAGTCACATACACCCCATCACGAGCCAATAGCTGGGCAGAAGTACCTGCGCTTCTTGCTATCTGCGCACCCTTACCTGGCTTCATCTCAATACAATGAATCTGTGTTCCGACAGGTATGTTGCTAAGAGGCAATGTATTGCCAAATTTAATTGGAGCTGCTGGACCAGAAATAAGCGAGTCACCTGCTTTAAGACCCTTTGGTGCGATCACGTAACGACGCTCACCATCTTTATATAGCAGCAACGCAAGATTGGCACTGCGATTCGGATCGTACTCAAGACGCTCAACAGTTGCAGGAATACCATCCTTATCGCGCTTAAAATCAACAATACGGTATCTTTGCTTGTGACCACCACCAATATGGCGTGTGGTAATTCGACCGTTATTATTACGGCCACCACTCTTATTCTTACTTTCTGTAAGCGCACGAACTGGTGCGCCTTTATGCAATTCTTTATTTACAACCTTAACGACGAAACGACGCGCAGGTGATGTAGGTTTAGTTCTTACTAATGCCATGATTAAAAGCCTCAAATACCCTTAGCGCTAGCTAACACTAGCAAGATCAACATCATTACCTTCAACCAAGGTAACGTAAGCTTTACGCAAATCGGAACGTTTACCTAAACGTCCACCGAAGCGCTTCACCTTGCCTTTAACATTCATAATTCGAACCTTTTCAACTTTAACCTTGAAAAGTTCCTCTACTGCCTGCTTAACTTCAATTTTAGTCGCATCACTAGCGACCTTGAAGATATGCTGATTTTGCTCTTCAGCCAGCAATGTACCTTTTTCAGAAACATGCGGCGAAACTATAACTTGATACAAACGTTCTTGGTTCATGACAACCATTCCTCGATAGCGCGCACAGCACCAACCGTAATAACAACATCATCATAAGCAACCAGACTAACGGGCGAAAGACCCACTATATCTGTAACTTCAACAAAGTGAAGATTTCTTGCAGACAGATATAATTTTTCATCACCAGTTTCGGTAACAATCAATGTTTTGTTCACGCCTAATTCACTAAGCTTTGCAAGCAACTGCTTAGTTTTTGGCGCATCAACAGTAATGTCATCAACAACCCTGAGACGCTCACTACGAACAAGCTCAGAGAAGATAGAACGAATACCTGCACGATACATCTTTTTATTTAGTTTTTGAGAATGATCTCTTGGCTGGGCAGCAAAAGTAACACCACCACTACGCCACAAGGGGCTTCGGATAGTACCAGCACGAGCACGCCCACCACCTTTTTGATTCCAGGGCTTAGCACCACCGCCACGCACGGCGGCACGATTCTTCTGAGCCTTTGTTCCAGATCTAGCGCCCGCTAAGTACGCAGTCACCAACTGATGAACAAGACTTTCTTTATAGTCAGAAGCAAACACTGCGTCAGACACAGCGATCATTTCTTTACTGTTATGTAACTGAAGTTCCATTATTAATCTCTTCTAATAATCTCTAACTTGAAACCTGAAACTCAGGAAACCTTGACCGCAGAACTAACGACAACACTACCGCCCTTAGAACCTGGAATTGAACCCTTAACCAACAACAAGCCGCGCTCAACATCAATTCTTACTAGCTCAAGCGACTGAATGGTGCGGTTTCTGTCACCCATGTGGCCAGACATCTTCTTACCCTTAATAACTCGACCAGGCGTTTGACACATACCAATCGAACCATTTGAACGATGCGACAAAGAGTTACCATGAGTAGCATCTTGCATAGAAAAGTTATGACGCTTAATACCACCCTGAAAACCTTTACCAATTGTTTTACCGCTAACATCAACCTTCTGACCAGCTTCAAACATTTCCAGCGAGAGCTGGCCACCTACCGCAAGATCACCGATTTCTTCAGAGTTAGCGCGAAATTCCCATAGACCACGACCTGCCTGAACACCTGCCTTGGCATAGTGGCCAGCCATCGCTTTAGTCACCCGGCTTGCGCGACGAGAACCTGTTGTTACCTGAATAGATTCATAACCATCTTTTTCAAGCGTTTTAATTTGAGTTACAAGGTTAGGCTGAACCTCAATCACACTCACTGGAGTTGATTCACCATCTTCAGTAAAGATGCGCGTCATACCTAGTTTTGTACCAACAATACCAATTGCCATGTCGTATCCCACTTAAAGAGCCAGCCACTTAAATACAAAGTAAAACCGGTCACTTAATCCCAGCATAAACCAGGACCAATAATTAAATTTTATATACCAAGCTTGCTATTAACACTTCCTAGCAGCTCAATGTTCTGTTTTCGCAGTATCCTGTAACAAAATCAGGACTTACGATAATAAGAGGTTTGCGCCGTAACTTTAAACAACCGACCTAAATTTAGAGATCTTATGTTAGCTAAGCAGCAAGCCACGCATTATAGCAGCAAATTTACTCTCAGTACTACTACTTAGTTAAGTTTTATTTGCACATCTACACCTGCAGACAAATCAAGCTTCATTAGAGCGTCAACAGTCTTGTCTGTAGGGTCAACAATATCAAGCATTCTCTTGTGCGTACGAATCTCATATTGATCACGTGCATCTTTATTTACATGCGGAGAGATCAGAACAGTGAAACGCTCTTTCTTAGTTGGCAGTGGGATCGGACCCTTTACGTGAGCACCGGTTCTTTTTGCTGTTTCAACAATTTCGCTAGCAGACTTATCGATCAGATGATGATCAAATGCCTTTAGACGAATTCGGATATGCTGATTTGTTTTTGCCATAATTAATTACTCAATAATTTTAGATACAACACCAGCACCAACGGTGCGGCCACCCTCACGAATCGCAAAGCGTAAGCCTTCTTCCATCGCAATTGGGTTAATCAAGGTCACTACCATTTTCACGTTATCACCAGGCATAACCATTTCTACGCCTTCTGGAAGATCACATGCACCAGTTACATCCGTGGTACGGAAGTAGAACTGTGGACGGTAGTTGTTGAAGAATGGTGTGTGACGACCACCTTCATCTTTGCTCAGTACATAGACTTCGCATTCGAATTTTGTGTGCGGTTTTACGCTGCCGGGTTTACAACATACCTGGCCACGCTCTACTTCTTCACGTTTCAGACCACGTAGCAACAAACCGACGTTATCACCTGCTTCTCCACGATCCAGCAATTTGCGGAACATTTCTACACCGGTACACGTGGTACTTTGTGTATCGCGAATACCGACGATTTCTATTTCTTCACCAACGTTGACTACGCCACGCTCAATACGACCAGTTACTACTGTTCCACGACCTGAGATTGAGAACACGTCCTCAACTGGCATTAGGAATGGCTGGTCAATGGCGCGTTCTGGCTGTGGAATATATTCATCCATGGCCGCAACCAATTTAAGCACTGATGGCACGCCGATCTCTGAGGTGTCGCCTTCTAACGCTTTCAGCGCTGAACCAACAATGATCGGAGTATCGTCGCCTGGGAAGTCATAAGCATCCAATAACTCACGAAGCTCCATTTCGACTAATTCGATCAGCTCTTCATCATCAACCATGTCTGCCTTGTTCATGTACACCAGAACATAAGGCACGCCTACCTGACGTGATAACAGGATGTGCTCACGCGTTTGTGGCATTGGGCCGTCTGCAGCTGAACATACCAGAATTGCGCCGTCCATTTGAGCCGCACCGGTAATCATGTTCTTTACGTAGTCAGCATGCCCAGGACAGTCAACGTGTGCGTAGTGACGGCTTTCACTTTCATACTCTACGTGTGAGGTAGAGATGGTGATACCACGTGCACGCTCTTCAGGTGCATTATCAATTTGATCAAATGCTTTAACTTCGCCACCCTGGGCTTCGGCCATTACTTTGGTCAAAGCAGCAGTCAGTGTTGTTTTACCATGATCCACGTGACCAATTGTGCCGACGTTTACATGGGGCTTGTTTCTTTCGAATTTTTCTTTAGACATTGCTAATTACCTTCGTACTTAAATTCCAGCCCCGGACATCCGGCACTAGCCTCTTCTTGTATTAACTATCGCGTCAGTAATTTTACTTGGCGCTTCAGCGTATTTTTCAAATTCCATTGAATATGTTGCACGACCCTGTGTCGCGGAACGTAGAGATGTAGAATAACCAAACATCTCAGATAAGGGCACCTCTGCTCTTATAATCTTCCCAGCAGGCGCGTCTTCCATGCCACTAACTATGCCACGTCGGCGATTCAAATCACCCATGACATCGCCCATATAATCTTCAGGCGTAACCACTTCAATCTTCATCATCGGCTCAAGGATAGTCGGATCAGCTTTTAGCGCTGCATCCCTAAACCCCATTGAACCCGCAATCTTGAATGCCATTTCATTGGAATCAACATCATGATAAGAACCGTCATATAAAGTCACCCGAACATCTTCTATTGGGTAACCCGCAACAACACCATTTCTCATTTGATCCTGTACACCTTTGCCAACAGCAGGAACGAATTCCTTAGGCACTGCACCACCAACTATCTCACTAACAAACTCGTAACCAGAACCCGGCTCTAATGGTTCAACACGCAAATAAATATGTGCGTACTGACCGCGTCCTCCAGATTGACGAACGAACCTGGTTTCCTGCTCAACCGTCTTACGCAAACATTCACGATAAGCAACTTGCGGATTGCCAACATTGGCATCAACGCTAAATTCGCGCTTCATACGCTCAACGATAATTTCAAGATGCAACTCACCCATGCCTGAAATAATCGTCTGCCCTGATTCTTCATCAGACTCAACTCGAAAAGATGGATCTTCATGGGCTAGCTTACCTAGCGCAATACTCATCTTCTCCTGATCCGCCTGAGTTCTGGGCTCAACCGCTACCGATATAACCGGTTCAGGGAACTCCATACGTTCTAGCGTTATAACTTTGCTGACATCACACAGCGTATCGCCTGTAGTAACATCCTTTAGGCCGACAGCTGCAGCAATATCACCTGCACGGACCTCTTTTACCTCTTCACGACTGTTAGCGTGCATTTGCATAATTCTACCAACACGCTCTTTTTTACCCTTAACCGGGTTATAAACTGCATCACCCGTTTTGAGCACACCCGAATAAACTCTAAAAAACGTCAGGGTACCAACAAAAGAGTCGGTTGCAATCTTAAAACCCAAAGCCGCAAAAGGCTCATCATCAGAAGAAGGTCGAGTTCCAACTGACTCATCATCAAGAATACCTTCAATTGCAGGCACGTCAGTCGGTGACGGCATGTAATCAATCACCGCATCCAACATAGCCTGCACACCCTTGTTCTTAAAAGCAGAACCACAGAATGCCGGTACAATCTCGTTAGCCAGGGTACGTATCCTGATACCCTGCTTTATATCTTCTGCAGCTAAATCTCCCTGCTCCAGATACTTATCCATCAATTCTTCATTGGCTTCTGCTGCAGCTTCCAACATCTGCTCACGCTTTTCCTGACACAAGCCCAATAATTCTTCAGGAATCTTACTTTCAGAAAACTCTGAACCCATATTTCCCTCACTCCAATGAATTGCCTTCATCTTTATGAGATCGACTACACCTTCAAAACCTTCCTCTGCACCAATCGCGACCTGCATTGCAACTGGGTCTGAACCCAAACGACTTTTTATCTGGTCAACAACACGTAAAAAATCAGCGCCGACACGATCCATCTTATTAACAAAGACCATTCTCGGAACTGAATATTTGTTAGCCTGACGCCAAACAGTTTCGGACTGTGGCTCAACACCGCCAACAGCACAAAAGACAGCACAGGCACCATCAAGCACCCGAAGAGAACGCTCAACTTCAATTGTGAAATCAACGTGCCCCGGCGTATCAATAATATTGATACGGTGTTGCTTGTACTGCTTATCCATACCACTCCAAAAACAAGTGGTTGCTGCAGAAGTAATAGTAATCCCTCTTTCCTGCTCCTGCTCCATCCAATCCATGGTAGCAGCGCCATCGTGTACTTCGCCTATCTTATGTGAAATACCGGTGTAAAAAAGAATGCGTTCCGTTGTTGTCGTCTTACCCGCATCAATGTGTGCCATGATGCCGATATTTCGGTAACGATCAATAGGTGTGGTACGCGCCACTACTCAAGCCAGAAAGCAAATCACTACCAACGGAAGTGAGCAAATGCCTTATTAGCTTCAGCCATACGATGTGTATCTTCGCGCTTCTTGACAGCGGAACCGCGATTCTCAGATGCATCCATTAACTCACCAGCCAACTTCAACTGCATGGATTTCTCACCGCGCTTACGCGCAGCCTCAATAATCCAACGCATAGCTAGAGCTACACGACGATCTGGACGGACCTCAACTGGCACTTGATAAGTTGCACCACCAACACGGCGAGATTTAACCTCAACCATTGGCTTTACATTTTCCAGTGCCTGCTCCATTACCTCTGTAGCCTCACCATCTGCTTTTTCAGTAATGCGATCTAGTGCGTTATACATGATTGATTCTGCGGTAGATTTTTTACCACCTTTCATGATCATGTTGACAAATTTTGCAATCTGCAAACTTCCGAATTTAGGATCAGGAAGGACGATACGCTTGGGAATTTCTCTTCTTCTAGACATCTCTATTAACCTTTAGGCTTCTTAACGCCGTATTTAGAACGGCCTTTCTGTCGATTAGCAACACCCTGCGTATCCAGGCTACCGCGTACGACGTGATAACGAACACCAGGCAAATCCTTTACACGACCGCCACGAATTAGTACCACGGAATGTTCTTGCAAGTTATGGCCTTCACCGCCGATATAGCTTGTTACTTCAAAGCCATTCGTCAGACGCACACGGGCAACTTTACGCATTGCCGAATTAGGTTTTTTAGGTGTCGTGGTATACACACGGGTACACACACCACGTCGTTGTGGACATGCCTCAAGCGCAGGCACATTGGTTTTTACAACCTTGCTTTGACGCGGCTTTCTCACCAATTGATTAATCGTTGTCATCTAATACCTTCTTTAAAACCCAATCAGACGGGCGTTTGAGGATGATTCCTACAAGCTCAAAATAAACGACAGACCAAATAGGCCTGTCGACGGAGGCGAAATTCTATGCTCATCACTCAAATCTGTCAAGCGATGCAGACATAAAACCCCACCTTGTTTGCTAGCAATACGTGCTTTACCAGTTATTAACCTGGCAAGAACACAATTCTTGTTTACGCGTCCTGCTGAGACTCAGCTTCGTTACCAGGTGAAGCGCCTTCAATTACTTCAGCTGAAAGCACTTCTTCAACTTCTTCAGCAGCAACCATTTCTTCTTTAGAAATAAAAGCAGCTTCTAATGCAGCAGTACGACGATTACGACGCTCTTCATGTGAAGCCATACCCGTACCAGCTGGTATTAGACGACCCACGATGACATTTTCTTTCAGGCCGCGCAATGGATCGCTGCTGCCGCGTACGGCTGCCTCGGTCAATACACGCGTTGTTTCCTGGAAGGAGGCCGCAGAGATAAAGGACTCAGTCACCAGCGAACCTTTGGTAATACCCAAAAGAATTGGCTGAACATCTGCAGGTCGTTTACCTTCAGCGATTAACGTTTCTGATTCTTCCGCAATACTCGATCGCTCAATGATTTCACCCTTGAGATAGCGAGAATCGTGACCATCTAGAATTTCACACTTACGCAACATTTGACGAATAATAACTTCAATGTGCTTGTCATTAATCTTCACACCCTGCAGACGATATACATCCTGGATTTCATTTACCAGATAAGTCGCAAGCGCATCAGAGCCACGCCAGCGCAGAATATCATGTGGATTCAGTTCACCGTCAGCAATAACTTCACCAACCTCAACACGCTCACCTTCAAACACATTGATATGACGCCATTTAGGAATCAGACTCTCAATCGCCTCATTATTATCCTGAGTAATTACAAAACGCTGCTTACCCTTCGTTTCCTTACCAAAACTAACCACACCTGAACCTTCAGCCATGATTGCAGGCTCTTTTGGTTTACGCGCTTCAAATAAATCCGCTACACGTGGCAGACCACCAGTAATATCACGAGTCTTACTGGATTCCTGAGGAATACGTGAAATAACATCACCAATGGCAACATCATCACCATCTTTAATATTAATGATGGCACCGGAAGGCAGGAAGTATCGCGCCGATTGCTCACTACCTGCAATACATAACTCTTCACCCTTGTCATCAACAAGAGTAATCAAAGGACGCATATCTTTACCGGCAGATGGGCGCTGCTTAGGATCCATAACAACAACAGATGACAAACCAGTAATCTCATCCATTTCTTTCTGCACACTGATGCCTTCGGCAAACTCAGTGAGTCGAACCTTACCCTTCACCTCGGTAATAATTGGATGGGTGTGAGGATCCCAGGTTGCAACAATCTGACCAGCTTCTACATCACCATCTTCAGCCACGGAAATAACCGCACCGTAAGGAATTTTATAACGTTCACGCTCACGGTTACTCTCATCGACAACACCCAGCTCACCAGAACGAGATACCGCCACAAGATGGCCTGTGGAATTTTCTACGACATTGATGTGATGTAAGCGAATCTTACCTTTATTCTTAACCGAGATATTGTTCGCTGCCGCCGAACGACTCGCCGCACCACCAATATGAAAAGTACGCATGGTCAGCTGAGTACCAGGCTCACCAATAGATTGTGCTGCAATAACACCAACAGCCTCACCTTTATTAACAAGATGCCCACGAGCAAGGTCACGGCCATAACACATAGAGCAAACGCCATGCCTATTTTCACAGGTACTTACTGTTCTAACCTTAACTTCGTCAACACCAAGCTCGTCAAAACGCTCTACCCATTGCTCATCAAGTAACGTGCCCGCAGGAATAACTGCTTTACCACCATCACGAGGTATTACATCCTCAGCAATAACACGACCCAGGGCCAATTCACTCAAAGCCATGACTACGTCACCACCTTCAATAATTGACTGCATCGCCCTGCCGTTGCTAGTACCGCAATCGTGATTGAGCACAACCATGTCCTGCGCGACATCGACTAGACGACGAGTCAGATAACCGGAGTTAGCAGTCTTCAAAGCGGTATCAGCCAGTCCTTTACGAGCACCATGTGTCGAAATAAAGTACTGAAGTACGTTCAAACCTTCACGGAAGTTCGCTGTAATCGGTGTTTCAATAATGGAGCCATCAGGTTTAGCCATCAAACCACGCATACCCGCCAACTGACGAATCTGGGCAGCTGAACCACGAGCACCGGAATCAGCCATCATATAAATATTGTTGAACGACAGTTGCGTTACTGTCTTACCTTCGGCATCTACTACTTCCTCAGTACTAAGCTTGTCCATCATCGCTTTGGCGACGGCTTCATTAGCATGCGACCAGATATCGACCACTTTATTGTAGCGCTCACCATTGGTAACCAGACCTGAAGTGTACTGATTCTGTATTTCCTTCACTTCGCTTTCAGCTGCTTCAAGAATGGTAGATTTCTCATCAGGAATCACCATGTCATTAATACAAATCGAGACACCCGATTTTGTTGAATAACGGAAACCCGTGTACATCAGCTGGTCAGCAAAGATAACTGTTTCTTTCAAACCAACCTGGCGATAACACATATTAATTAAATTAGAAATTGTCTTCTTACCGAGAACCTGATTGATCGCTGAAAACGGCAGGCCTGGTGGAACAATCTCTGACAACAGAGCACGACCTACGGTTGTATCTGCAATAACAGCACGTTCCTGTAGATTACCTTCATTATCATAAATAACTTCTTTTACACGGGCTTTAACTTTTGCCTGCAGATGCGCGAAGCCATTATCATAAGCACGATGCACTTCATCGACATCAGCAAACACCATGCCCTCGCCTTCTACATTAATCGACTCGCGAGTCATGTAATAAAGACCAAGGATAATATCCTGCGAAGGAACAATAACCGGCTCACCTGATGCAGGTGACAAGATATTATTCGTCGACATCATCAAGGCACGAGTTTCTAACTGCGCTTCAATAGACAAAGGTACGTGGACAGCCATTTGGTCGCCGTCGAAATCGGCGTTGAATGCAGTACAAACTAATGGATGCAGCTGAATCGCTTTACCTTCAATCAATACCGGCTCAAATGCCTGAATACCTAATCTATGCAGAGTTGGCGCACGGTTAAGCATAACTGGATGTTCGCGAATAACTTCTTCAAGAATATCCCAAACTTCGGCGCCTTCTTTTTCAACTAATTTTTTCGCTGCTTTAATGGTTGTTGCTAAACCACGACGCAACAATTTATGGAATACGAATGGTTTGAATAGCTCAAGCGACATTTTCTTAGGCAAACCACACTGATGCAATTTCAGCGTAGGACCAACTACGATCACTGAACGACCGGAGTAATCAACACGTTTACCCAGCAAGTTCTGGCGGAAACGACCACCCTTACCTTTAATCATGTCAGCCAGCGATTTCAGCGGACGCTTGTTGGTACCGGTAATGGCACGCCCACGACGGCCGTTATCAAGCAGCGCATCAACAGATTCCTGAAGCATACGCTTCTCGTTACGCACAATAATGTCAGGCGCATATAACTCAAGCAGACGGCGTAGACGATTATTACGGTTGATAACGCGGCGATACAGATCATTCAAATCAGAAGTCGCAAAACGACCACCATCCAAAGGAACCAGAGGACGCAGATCGGGCGGAAGCACAGGTAATACAGTCATAATCATCCATTCTGGACGATTACCTGAAGCGATGAATGACTCAACCAGCTTCAGACGTTTAGCTAAACGTTTCAGCTTAGTCTCAGACTTGGTCGCACCCATGTCTTCACGAATTTGTATTCTTTCCTGATCAAGATTAATTTGATTGAGCAATTCAAGAATCGCTTCCGCACCCATACGAGCATCAAACTCATCACCATGCTCTTCAATGGCTTCAAGATAAGTATCATCAGTCAGTAGCTGGCCCTTTTCCATGGTTGTTAAACCAGGATCAACCACCACGAATGCTTCGAAGTAAAGGATGCGTTCAATTTCACGCAAAGTCATATCAAGCAACAAACCAATGCGCGAAGGCAGTGATTTCAGGAACCAGATGTGGGCAACCGGACTCGCCAGATCGATATGACCCATGCGGTCACGACGTACTTTGGATTGAGTTACCTCAACGCCACACTTCTCACAAACCACACCGCGATGCTTGAGGCGTTTGTACTTACCACATAAGCATTCATAATCTTTTACCGGGCCAAAAATTTTGGCACAGAATAAACCATCACGTTCCGGCTTAAAGGTACGATAGTTGATAGTCTCTGGTTTTTTAACTTCACCAAATGACCATGACTGGATTTGCTGAGGTGATGCAAGACTGATTTTAATTACGTCAAAATCTTCGTCTTGACCCTGCTGCTTAATGAGCTTGAGTAAATCTTTCAATGCCCTGACTCCTAACGTCTAATCTTATTAATGTGGATAACCTGTTTCAGCATAAAACTGAACACTATGATTTTTCCTGCGCCAATTCAATATTGATTGCCAAAGCACGAATTTCTTTCAGCAATACATTAAATGACTCAGGCATACCAGGTTCCATACGATGATCACCATCTACGATGTTCTTGTACATCTTGTTACGCCCTGCTACGTCATCTGATTTAACAGTCAACATTTCCTGCAAGGTATAGGAAGCGCCATATGCCTCCAATGCCCATACTTCCATTTCACCGAAGCGCTGACCACCAAACTGAGCTTTACCACCCAGCGGCTGTTGCGTCACCAGACTGTATGGGCCGGTTGAACGTGCATGCATCTTGTCATCAACCAGGTGATTGAGCTTCAGCATGTATTTATAACCAATGGTGATCGGACGATCAAACTTCTCGCCAGTACGACCATCGATCAAAGTTGTTTGGCCACTAATTGGCAGGTTTGCCAATTCAAACATACGGTGAATATCACTTTCTTCTGCTCCATCAAAAACAGGCGTTCCCATCGGCACACCTTCACGCAGATTTTTAGCCAAAGTAAGTATTTCATCATCACTAAGAGATTTAAGATCAACTTTCTTAGCATTATGATTGTATATCTGATCCAGATATTTTCTGATAGCAGGTACCGTGGCTTTTGAATCAAGCATATCACTGATAACCAGACCCAAACCTCTGGCAGCAAGCCCCAGGTGTGTTTCCAGAATCTGACCCACGTTCATACGCGAAGGAACACCCAGCGGGTTCAAAACGATATCAACTGGTGTACCATCTTCTGTATGAGGCATGTCCTCAACCGGCACGATCATTGAAACCACACCCTTGTTACCATGACGACCAGCCATCTTGTCACCCGGTTGCATACGACGCTTAACTGCCAGATACACCTTGACCATTTTCAGTACGCCAGGCGCTAAATCATCACCGGCTGTCAACTTACCGCGCTTCTCTTCAAACATTTCATCCAGCATCTTGCGCTGTTCTTTTCGCTGTTTAAATAGAGCTTCGAGCTTTTTATTGTCATCTTCATCTTTAAGACAAATTTTTGACCACTGGCTTTTCTCTAAATCTTTCAAATAAGATTTTTCAATCTTAGCGCCTTTCTTAAGGCCTTCTGGTCCGCTCGCAGCCAGCTTATTGGTTATCAAAGATTCGATACGAGCAAACAGGTCACTTTCAATGATTTCCCATTGTGCATCAATATTCTTTTTCGCTTCTTCGATTTCCATTGTTTCAATTTCAAGCGCACGCTTATCTTTTTCAACACCTTCACGAGTGAAAACCTGCACACCGATTACGGTAGCATTAACACCAGAAGATACACGTAGAGATGAATCCTTAACGTCTGAGGCCTTTTCACCGAAGATCGCACGCAGTAACTTTTCTTCTGCAGTCAGCTGGGTCTCACCTTTTGGTGTTACCTTACCAACAAGAATATCGTTAGCCTTAACTTCAGCACCGACATAAACCACACCAGACTCGTCGAGTTTTGATAGCAGGCTTTCACTTACATTAGGAATATCAGCAGTAATTTCTTCTGAACCTAGTTTAGTATCACGAGCAACGCAACTCTTCTCTTCTATATGGATAGTGGTGTAACGATCTTCTTCAACAACTCGCTCTGAAATCAGAATCGAATCCTCGAAGTTGTAACCATTCCAGGGCATGAACGCAACCAGCATGTTTTGACCTAGCGCCAGCTCACCCATATCAGTGGACGGACCATCAGCAATACAATCACCGCGTGCAATAACATCACCAACGACCACTAAAGGTCGTTGATTCATACAGGTGTTCTGGTTAGAACGCGTGTATTTAGTCAAATTATAGATATCGACACCGGTGTTGCCACCTGCAGCCTCATCATCGTTAACTCGAATTACGATGCGCGATGCATCAACTGAATTAACTACGCCACCACGTTTTGCAACTACCGATGAACCAGAATCAAGTGCAACGGTAGACTCCATACCAGTACCAACTAGAGGCTTCTGCGCACGTAAAGTAGGAACCGCCTGACGCTGCATGTTTGACCCCATCAAGGCACGGTTAGCATCATCGTGCTCAAGAAATGGAATCAATGATGCCGCGACGGAAACGATCTGTTTTGGTGATACATCCATGTACTGCACCTCTTCGGGTGTAGTCAAGGTAAAGTCGTTACCACTACGACAGGACACTAACTCATCAGTGAGCTTGCCTTTATCATCGATACTGGCATTAGCCTGAGCGATAACAAAGTTACCTTCTTCAATCGCTGAAAGGTAATCAATTTCACCCGTGGCTTTACTATTCACTACCTTACGGTATGGCGTTTCCAGAAAACCATAGTCATTGGTGCGCGCATAAACAGCCAGGGAGTTAATCAATCCAATATTTGGACCCTCAGGAGTTTCAATAGGGCAAACACGACCATAGTGAGTTGGATGCACGTCACGAACCTCAAAACCAGCACGTTCGCGTGTTAGACCGCCAGGTCCTAATGCTGAAACACGACGTTTATGCGTGACTTCAGATAGAGGGTTGTTTTGATCCATAAACTGCGACAGCTGACTTGAACCAAAGAATTCTTTAACCGCAGCAGAAACAGGTTTGGCATTAATCAGATCCTGTGGCATCCAGCCTTCCTGCTCAGCTGTAGTTAAACGTTCTTTAACGGCACGCTCAACTCTAACCAGTCCGACACGGAAAACGTTTTCAGCCATCTCTCCAACACAGCGAATACGACGGTTACCCAGATGATCAATATCATCAACAACACCAGCGCCATTACGAATAGCGATAAGCTCTTTCATTACAGAAAGCATATCGGATCTTTCGCCCTGCTCTTCAACCAGCTGCTTCGAGACCTCATCTTTTTTATCTTTAAAGTGGCTATAGTCGTAAATAATACCCGGACCTGTTTCGCCTTCCTGAGTAAGGCGGCGATTGAACTTCATACGACCAACGCTGGAAAGGTCATAACGATCAGCAGAGAAGAACAGATTATTAAACAGGTTTTCCGAGGCGTCCTTCGTTGGCGGCTCACCAGGGCGCATCATACGATAAATTTCTATTTGCGCTTCTAACTTGGTCGTCGTGGTATCGACTCTTAATGTATCAGAGATGAATGGACCGGCTTCAAGGTCATTCGTGTAGATAACCTTGAAGTTCTTAATCTTAGCTTCCTGCAAAGCAGTAATTAACTCTTCTGTAAACTCAGAGTTTGCAGGCGCCATAATCTCACCGGTTTCGGTATCAATAATGTCGTGCGCCAAAGCTTTACCCAGCAAATAGTCAACGGGGGCTTCGAGTTTTTTGATTTTGGCTTTTTCAAGTTGTTTGATATGACGCATGGTAACGCGTCGACCAGCCTCAACAATAACTTCCTTACCGGCTTTGATATCAAAAGACACGGTCTCACCACGTAGGCGCTCAGGAATCAAATCGAAGCTAACGCCTTCTTTTGTGAAGGTGTATTCGACATGATCAAAGAAAATATCAAGAATCTGCTGATTGTCATAACCCAAAGCGCGTAACAGTATTGTTGCTGGCAACTTACGGCGACGGTCAATACGAACATAAACATTATCTTTAGGATCGAACTCGAAATCCAACCATGAACCACGGTAAGGAATAACGCGGGCAGAATATAAAATCTTACCTGATGAATGCGTTTTACCCTTATCATGATCAAACAACACACCAGGAGAACGATGCAACTGGGAAACGATAACACGCTCAGTGCCATTGATAACAAAGGTACCGTTGTCGGTCATCAAAGGCATTTCGCCCATATAAACTTCTTGCTCCTTAACTTCCTTTGGAGTCACTCGTTTTTTGCTTTCCTTATCGAAGATCACCAAACGCAAAACTACGCGCAGTGGTGCAGCATAAGTCATACCGCGTAATTGACATTCTTTAACATCAAAAGCAGGTTTACCTAGCTTGTAACTCACGTACTCTAAACGCACATGAGTTGAATAACTAATAATGGGAAATACTGATGAGAATGCGCCTTCCAAACCTACGGAAGCGCGGTTTTCTGCTGTCACATCTGATTGCAGAAATTTTCTAAATGAATCGATTTGCATCGATAACAAATAAGGTACATCCAAGATAGGTGGACGTTTACCGAAATCCTTGCGAAATCGTTTTTTATCGGTAAAAGAATATGCCATCAGTAGTCCTCTATAACGTGTCGATTATTACAGTAAAAAATCAGCTTTTTAAAAACTGGAAACAGGAAAAGGCCGGTAGCCAATTACTTTTTCAAATAATTGCTACCAGCCTGTCCTGTCGCTGAAGCCAGTGACCAGCGTTCTGTCTATTTAAGTTCGACAGATGCGCCAGCTTCTTCAAGCTGCTTTTTGATCTCTTCAGCTTCGTCTTTAGACGCGCCTTCTTTAACAGTTGCAGGTGCACTTTCAACAGTGTCCTTCGCTTCTTTCAGGCCCTGGCCTGTAATAGCGCGAACTGCTTTAATTACAGCTACTTTGTTAGATCCCATGCCAGCTAGAACAACATCAAACTCTGTTTGTTCAGCGGCAGCACCGCCAGCGTCGCCACCAGCAGCAGGTGCAGCAGCTACAGCAGCTGCTGCAGAAACACCAAATTTTTCTTCCATTGCAGAAATAAGATCTACAACGTCCATTACGGACATATTGGAAATAGTTTCAAGAATATCATCTTTAGAAACAGCCATTACTCTTCTCCGGATTAAATTAATTTTTTAAATAGCGTCGGTTACTACGCTTGCTTGATCAACCTTCTTTCTGATCGCGAACAGCGGCCACAGTGCGAACAAGTTTCGCGTGTGGCTCGTTGAGTGTACGTACGAATTTCTCGATTGGTGCTTTCATTACCGCCATAAGCAGAGCAATAGCCTGATCACGGTTAGGTAATTTAGACAAGCGATCAAGCTGCTCAATTGGAAGCACTTCGCCACCAATTGCAATCACCTTGGCAATTAACTTGTCATGTTCTTTCGAAAACTCACTTACGAGACGAGCCGCTGCACCTGGATCTTCCTGTGAGAACGCCATTAATAATGGCCCCACCAAAGAGTCCTGCATGCAGGCAAACTCGGTACCCTCAACTGCGCGCTTAGTCAAAGAATTCTTGACTACACGTAGATAAACACCTTCATTACGCGCCTTAACACGTAATTCAGTCATTTCTACTACGCTTAAACCGCGGTATTCAGCTGCTATAGCTGAATGCGCACCGGCAGCAATCGCAGACACCTCAGCGACAATACTTTTCTTGCTTTCAAGATTTAGTGCCACTTTAGCTCTCCTAATTAAGCATGAACTGATTTTAAAAAATCAATTCAGCCAAGTAAAAAGGCTGCATTATTATGCAACCCACCTACGGTTAACTTTGCAGTACCACACAAAGCCTCACCATCTGCGTAGGAAATTAAGCAACTCAAAGAGCTACACCTACGGTCTTTGACGACACCGATAACTCGGCTGTCAAATAATTGAGACATAAATGACATGGTCATTTATGTCTCAAATTCTTTTACCCACTAACATAACGTGAGCCGATCAGACTAACCTAAGGTAGACTGATCAACGACCAGGCCAGGGCCCATCGTTGTCGATACAGCGACCTGACGAACATATACACCCTTTGCCGCTGTAGGCTTAGACTTGTGCAATGCTTCTATCAAGCCCTGAATATTTTCTTTCAGCGCGGCAACGTCGAACTTAACTGTCCCCACTGAACAATGAATAATACCAGCCTTGTCGACGCGATAACGAACCTGACCCGACTTTGCATTCTTAACAGCTGTTGCCACATCAGGAGTTACAGTACCTACCTTAGGATTAGGCATCAGACCACGTGGACCCAAAATCTGACCCAACTGACCAACAACGCGCATTGCATCTGGCGAAGCAATAACAACATCAAAATTCATTTCACCTTTCTTAACCAGTGCAGCAAGATCATCCATACCAACGATATCTGCACCAGCCGCTTTAGCTGCTACAGCATTTTCACCATCAGTAAACACAGCGACGCGAACTTCTTTACCGGTACCATTAGGTAACACGGTTGCACCACGAACTACCTGGTCACTTTTCTTAGGATCAACACCTAGATTGACAGCAACATCAACCGACTCAGTAAATTTAACCGAAGATAAATCTTTCAATAAAGCTAGAGCTTCTTCAATAGGGTAATGCTTATCTGCAACCACTTTTTCAGCAATAGCTTTTGCACGTTTTGTTAACTTAGCCATTATTTAACACCCTCAGTTTCAAGACCCATACTGCGAGCAGTACCAGCGATGGTACGGACTGCGGCATCCATATCTACAGCAGTTAAGTCTTCCATTTTAGTGCTTGCAATCTCTTCAAGTTGAGCACGACTCACTTTGCCCACTTTTTTTACATTAGGCACAGCACTACCGCTTTTAAGACCTGCTGCTTTTAGCAACAAGACTGAAGCTGGTGGTGTTTTTGTAATAAAGGTAAAACTTTTGTCACTGTAAACAGTAATAACAACCGGAATCGGCAAGTCTTTCTCTACACTTTGAGTTTTTGCGTTGAACGCCTTACAAAACTCCATAATGTTAACACCGTGCTGACCCAATGCAGGACCAACCGGTGGACTTGGATTCGCGCTACCTGCAGGAACTTGCAGCTTTATATATGCATCTACTTTCTTTGCCATGATCTTTCTCCCGGGTCCAAACGCCTTGCTCTTACGTCAAGGCTCCCCGACAAGTTATTAAACTAGCCTTTCTCTACCTGACCGAACTCAAGTTCGACAGGTGTTGAGCGACCAAATATCAATACCGCTACTTTCAAACGGTTACGAGCGTAATCAACTTCTTCAACTACGCCATTAAAATCATTAAACGGTCCTTCTGTAACACGAACCACTTCGCCAGGCTGATACAGAACTTTAGGCTTAGGCTTCTCAACCCCTTCCTGAATTGCACCAATAATTGCCATCGCTTCTTTTTCAGTTATTGGTGCAGGCTTATCCTTAGTACCACCAATAAAACCCATTACCTTGGGCACATCTTTAACCAGATGCCAGGTTTCATCATTCATTTCCATCTCAACCAGAACATAACCCGGAAAAAACTTACGTTCTGAACGACGCTTAGCACCATCTCTAATCTCAACCACTTCTTCAGTGGGAATTAGAATTTGACCGAACATGTCTTCCATGCCAGCCAGACGAACGTGCTCTTCGATTGAGGCTTTTACCTTGCCCTCAAAATTCGAATACGCGTGCACTACATACCACTGTTTAGACACCGATTATCACCCTCGCCCGGTCAAATACTGCACTGCATTAACCAACATCATATCGATGATCCAGAGAAATATACCCAGAACGATTACGGCAACAATCACCATTAACGTTGTTTGTATTGTTTCCTGACGTGTAGGCCAAACCACTTTACGCACTTCAGCGCGTGATTCTCGACCAAAGCCAACAACAGACTGACCCAGATTCGTCGTGTAGACCGTACCCAGCGCAATAAGCACAAACACAAGCAAACCGAGCACTCGATAAATCAAGCCCTCAGTTTCGTAATAGTAGAAACCAGCAACGCCAGCTACCAATAATGTAATTGATAACAACAGCTTTACTGTATCTAACTTATCTGTAACTTCTATTTCGGTCTTGGCGACCATCTGCTAACTACCTGTCTAAATGTTGGCAGGCCAGGAGGGACTCGAACCCCCAACCTGCGGTTTTGGAGACCGCTGCTCTACCAATTGAGCCACTGGCCTAAACTGTATACGGGAGGAATGGAAAAAACCACACCTCCCGCACATTACTCTTTCAATCTAAAACTACTAATTACTCAATAATTTTAGATACAACACCAGCACCAACGGTGCGGCCACCCTCACGAATCGCAAAGCGTAAGCCTTCTTCCATCGCAATTGGGTTAATCAAGGTCACTACCATTTTCACGTTATCACCAGGCATAACCATTTCTACGCCTTCTGGAAGATCACATGCACCAGTTACATCCGTGGTACGGAAGTAGAACTGTGGACGGTAGTTGTTGAAGAATGGTGTGTGACGACCACCTTCATCTTTGCTCAGTACATAGACTTCGCATTCGAATTTTGTGTGCGGTTTTACGCTGCCGGGTTTACAACATACCTGGCCACGCTCTACTTCTTCACGTTTCAGACCACGTAGCAACAAACCGACGTTATCACCTGCTTCTCCACGATCCAGCAATTTGCGGAACATTTCTACACCGGTACACGTGGTACTTTGTGTATCGCGAATACCGACGATTTCTATTTCTTCACCAACGTTGACTACGCCACGCTCAATACGACCAGTTACTACTGTTCCACGACCTGAGATTGAGAACACGTCCTCAACTGGCATTAGGAATGGCTGGTCAATGGCGCGTTCTGGCTGTGGAATATATTCATCCATGGCCGCAACCAATTTAAGCACTGATGGCACGCCGATCTCTGAGGTGTCGCCTTCTAACGCTTTCAGCGCTGAACCAACAATGATCGGAGTATCGTCGCCTGGGAAGTCATAAGCATCCAATAACTCACGAAGCTCCATTTCGACTAATTCGATCAGCTCTTCATCATCAACCATGTCTGCCTTGTTCATGTACACCAGAACATAAGGCACGCCTACCTGACGTGATAACAGGATGTGCTCACGCGTTTGTGGCATTGGGCCGTCTGCAGCTGAACATACCAGAATTGCGCCGTCCATTTGAGCCGCACCGGTAATCATGTTCTTTACGTAGTCAGCATGCCCAGGACAGTCAACGTGTGCGTAGTGACGGCTTTCACTTTCATACTCTACGTGTGAGGTAGAGATGGTGATACCACGTGCACGCTCTTCAGGTGCATTATCAATTTGATCAAATGCTTTAACTTCGCCACCCTGGGCTTCGGCCATTACTTTGGTCAAAGCAGCAGTCAGTGTTGTTTTACCATGATCCACGTGACCAATTGTGCCGACGTTTACATGGGGCTTGTTTCTTTCGAATTTTTCCTTTGACATTTTAAATGCCTCCCCAGATCTTAATTGTTACTGTTAATAATACTTAATAAATAATATGGAGCTCATAACCGGATTTGAACCGGTGACCTCTTCCTTACCAAGGAAGTGCTCTACCGACTGAGCTATATGAGCAAAAACCCTCTGTGCTCTATACAAATGGAGCGGGTGATGGGAATCGAACCCACGTATTCAGCTTGGAAGGCTGAAGTTCTACCATTGAACTACACCCGCAATCTGTCAACGCCTCCAGCCTGTACTCAGTCCTATCAAAATGGTGGAGGGGGGAGGATTCGAACCTCCGAAGGTAGAACCAGCAGATTTACAATCTGCCCCCTTTGGCCGCTCGGGAACCCCTCCAAAATCAAGCCGCGTATAATGCTTGAGCACAACGCAACTGTCAACAGCAACATGAGCTACTGTTGATAAAAAAACTGGAGCCGGTGACAGGAGTTGAACCCACGACATCCTCATTACAAGTGAGGCGCTCTACCAACTGAGCTACACCGGCGTTTTACAGGCGGGCAATTTTAGGGAAAGCGGCCAACTAAAGCAATGCGCTTTTGAAGATAAAACAGGGTTTTTTCAGCTTTTTTACGAACAATCTCTGACCAGACGATTAATTTTACCCGATAAGTACTTTTCAAAAGTTATTTCAGGAATGATTTCACCCAAAGCAACTTCATAATCCAGCCAGTAAATCGTGTAATCCTTGAACAATGCTTCAACTTCAGGCTTAAAACCTAGTTTAGCCATGCTTGCCGCATGATCGTATGCACGGTTTTTCTCCCTGAAATGCCCCAGTGAAATTGCGTTTAGTTTTGGCTCTTTCTTTACGATGAAGTAATCTTTAACATTTTTTGACTTTAAACGATCCGCCAAAACTTTTGCCTTGTCATAATCCCCAGCCGGTTTCAGATACACCCAGAACATTGCCTGCTCTTTTTCATCATGACTTCTAAACGAGGCATCGACGACATATTTTTTTATACCTCGGGTAACAGCTCTTAATTTTTCCAAATCCCTGAACGGCCCCAGGGTGAAACACTGCCTTTTAACGACAATACTCTCGTCTGCACCTTGACTGGATTCCGGCGCTGCCTCACTCTCATAAATCACCTCAGCAACCGAATCCTTACCAATTTCACTCAGCAGGATAATTTTTGGCGCATTTCTGTTCGCTAATGGAATACTCACAATTTCTTCTGGCCGACTCAATTCCCATGCCACATAAGCAAAGTTCAATACCAATACAAATAAAAACAACCAACGCATGCCTTTTCTATTCCAATTAAATTATCGTTATTTTCCAGTTAAAAAATATAGACCAAAGCGTCTTTATTGCTGCGAGGCGTAATACAGACCATACAAGACCAGATGTGGCTCCAAATGAATACCTTCAATCCTATCAAGAAGAGGTAACATTTTCTCCGCCATGCCACCAGTTATTATCACTCGCATATCTTTACCTAAACGTTTTCTTGCCGATTCACATACTTCCAATAAGCCTGCTTGCAACATATGCAATGTACCACTGGTCACAGCATCCGCTGTATTAATTGCAAAGCCAGGGCAGTCACCCTCCACATTTCTCACACCCACTGTATTCTGTAACAGGGAATTTCGCATCATGTTCAAACCAGGCATAATTCGACCGCCTCGATGCACCCCGCCTGCATCCATCAAATCAACGGTAACAGCCGTACCCACATCAAGAATACAGACAGGCTCTTTATATAACTTTTTTGCACCCAACAAAGCCGCCCAGCGATCCACTCCGTGGTCTTCAGGCTCGGGATACATATTAAAAACTCCGCCCAGCTCTGAGGTGGTACGCAAAAATATTGGTTCTATAGACCACTCCTTGCGGATCCAGTCCGCCAGCGTCTGCTCGACATCCTGCCCGGCAACACAGGAAACCCAAACAGTATCCTGATAGGGAGCGCCGGAATAAATTTTGTCAAAAGTAGCATGCAGCGAGTCTTTTTCGTAACTACTATCCTCAGCAAGAATCAGCTGCCCTTCCTGCCACATACCCCATTTGATGCCGCTGTTGCCAATATCAATCGTTAACATTACTCGCCTTTCTCAAACTTATATCCGCGCTATTAAATAGTTGTGGTTCGCCTTCAATTAAAATCCGAATCTCTCCATTTTTCTCGAAACCATCCACTACACCCTGCATCACCTGTCCACCTTCTAGATAAACATTAACGATCTGTCGCATGCAAACATCATATTGCTCCTGATACTCCATCATCAAATTATGCTTAGCATGAGTAAAGGCTTCACAGACAGCTATACACTCATGCAACAATGCACCCGCCACCTTATTTCGATCAGGCGGACATTCTAAACCCAATGATGAAACAATATCTGTCCAGGGTTGCGTCGGCACATCCGCTAACTCATCGGACAATTTAAAATTCAGACCAACACCTATAATTGCAGTGGTTGATTTAGCTGTAATCTGCGAGGTCTCGATAAGAATACCCGCAATCTTCTTATCATCAAGCAACACATCATTCGGCCACTTAAGTCCGACTTGCTGCAAGCCTAAATCCTTTAACACTCTGGCCACGGCTACTCCCATAGCCAAAGGCAAACAGCCCAGCGCATTCACCGGCAAGTCAAACTTCCAGGCCAGACTCAAATATATACTGCCGCCTGCTGGCGAAAACCAGACTTTACCACGACGACCACGCCCCTGCGTCTGCTCTTCAGCAAAACAGGCCAGAGGCAATATACTGCCCTGCTTAACTTTCAGTAAAGCCTGCTCATTAGTCGAATCTATTTTTTCAAACAGCCATAACTCACAATCACGGTTAAGACTTTGCCGTATTTGATCAAGATCCAAGCCTCTTATCATAAAAGAAATCCGCAACCGCTAAACAAGAACCATTCAAAGCCCAGTATTCAAGCAGGTAACCACCTGATACACAACAAATAAAAGTAACTTAATCACAAGGCAAGAGTCAAAATAAGCATGTACAATACGCCGCCATACATCAGCAACAAATAAAATGTAATCTAGATATGACTAACGAAGAAAAAACTACCCCCACCAATTTCATTCAAAACATTATTCAGGATGATCTAGATACGGGCAAGCACAGCGCGATACAAACCCGTTTCCCGCCTGAACCAAATGGTTACCTTCATATCGGCCACGCCAAATCCATCTGCCTGAACTTTGGCATGGCTAAACAGTTTGGCGGTAAATGCAATCTTCGTTTTGACGACACCAACCCCGACAAAGAAGAAGCCGAGTACATGCACGCCATTGAAGAAGACGTAAAGTGGCTAGGCTTTGAATGGAATGAATTGCACCATGCTTCAGATTACTTTAATCATTTATATATGTACGCAGTCAAACTTATCACCGAAGGTAAGGCTTATGTCGATAGTTTAAGCGCCGATGAAATACGCGAATATCGTGGCACCTTGAAAGAAGCGGGTAAAAACAGCCCACACCGTGATCGCAGTATGGAAGAAAATTTAGGCATGTTCCAGCGTATGAAGGAAGGTGAATTCGAAGATGGCGCACACGTACTACGTGCCAAAATTGATATGGCATCGCCCAATATGAATATGCGTGATCCCGCCTTATATCGCATCAAACGCACACACCATCACCGCACTGGTGATGATTGGGTGATTTACCCTATGTATGATTTCACCCATTGCCTGTCTGATTCCATCGAAGGCATCACACACTCTCTATGCACACTGGAATTTGCCGATCATCGCCCGCTTTATGACTGGGTGATCGATGAAGTCAAAGCACCCTGCCATCCGCAGCAGATTGAATTCTCCCGTCTGGAACTGAAATACACCATCACCAGTAAACGCAAATTACATCAGCTGGTTGATGAAGGTCACGTCAACGGCTGGGATGATCCACGCATGACCACCATTTCCGGTATTCGTCGTCGTGGTTATACACCGGCTTCTATTCGCGATTTTTGTGACCGTATCGGCGTCACCAGAAAAGATAGCTCGATTGAAATGGCCGTGCTGGAAAATTGCATTCGTGAAGATCTCAACGAACACGCAATCCGTGTTATGGGTGTGATTAATCCACTCAAAGTCACCATCGAAAATTATCCCGATGGTCAAGTTGAAGAAATGGAAGCACAGAACCACCCGCAGAACCCGGACATGGGCACACGCACCGTTCCATTTACAAAAACACTGTACATCGAACATGATGATTTCATGGAAGACGCACCGAAAAAATTCTTCCGCCTGTCTGTTGGTCGCGAAGTTCGTTTACGTTATGCCTATTACATCACCTGCACCGACATAGTGAAAAATGAACAGGGCGAAATCATTGAGTTGATCTGTAGCTACGACCCAGAAACCAAAGGCGGTTCATCACCAGATGGTCGCAAAGTTAAAGGGACAATTCACTGGGTTTCTGCCGAGCATGCTATTGATGCACAGGTGAATGCATATGACAGGTTATTTACGCACCCGAATCCTGGCAGCACGGATAACTATATCGAGCATCTAAATCCAGAGTCACTGACAGTATTGAAAAACTGCAAGCTGGAGCCATCACTAGCTAACGCCAATACCAACAAACATTATCAGTTTGAACGTACCGGTTATTTTGTATTAGATAAGGACAGCAGCAGTGACGCATTAATTTTCAATCGCACTGCCACCTTACGTGATACCTGGGCAAAACTCGATAAACAGAACACCTGAGAAAACCAGGATGCCGCCGACCCGTCGGCAGTGGTGGGTAGCCCCGCACCCATCCCACTAAAATACCCGATAATGATGGAACCTCTCACTGGCAAGCCAAGTGGTTATGCATTCCCACGCGGAGCATGGGAACGGGAAAACTAACTCAAAGTTATCTTCGCAAACTTCCTCTTCCCAACCTGAAACACCCTCTCCAACCCAGCCTGAACTTTTAACTTCTTATCTTCAATCTTCTCACCATCCATCTTCACTGCCCCCTGCTGAATCATGCGCAGTGCATCTGAAGTACTACCGGTTAAACCGGCATCCTTGAGCAGGTTGGCGATAGGATAGCCTTCAGCATCAACCTCAAACGTAAACTCTGGAATATCATCGGGAATTTTATTTTTAGCGAATTGCGCAATAAAACCTTCGCGTGCTTCCGTCGCTTCATTTTCAGAATGAAAACGTGTGATGATTTCTTCAGCGAGCAGGAATTTAATGTCGCGTGGATTTTTGCCGGCTTCCATGTCTGTTTTGAAAGCTTCGATTTCTGTCAATGGACGGAAACTGAGCAATTCAAAATAACGCCACATTAAATCATCGGAGATGGACATGATTTTACCGAACATGTCCTTGGGTGCATCATCAACACCGATGTAGTTGTTCAGTGACTTGGACATTTTCTGCACGCCGTCGAGGCCTTCGAGAATCGGCATGGTCAGAACCACCTGCGGTTTCTGGCCGTGCTGTTCCTGCAACTGGCGTCCCATCAGCAGGTTGAATTTCTGGTCGGTGCCGCCGAGCTCGACGTCAGCTTTCAGCTCGACTGAATCGTAGCCTTGAATTAAGGGGTAGAGGAATTCGTGAATGGCGATGGCCTGCCCGCCTTTGTAGCGCTTGCTGAAATCATCGCGTTCCAGCATTCTTGCCACGGTGCTATTAGCAGCCAGTTTGATCATGCCAGCGGCACCAAGATTGCTCATCCAGTGCGAATTGAACACCACCTGAGTTTTGCTCTCATCCAGAATTTTAAATACCTGCTGGCGGTAGCTTTTGGCATTTTCCTTGACGGCTTCTTCGGTTAGCGGCGGGCGAGTGGCGCTTTTACCAGTAGGATCGCCGATCATGCCGGTAAAGTCACCGATCAGGAAAATAATTTCATGGCCAAGATCCTGAAACTGGCGCAGTTTGTTGAGCAACACGGTATGACCAAGATGCAAATCTGGTGCAGTGGGGTCAAAACCAGCTTTGATGCGCAGGGGTCGACCTTCTTTCAATTTAGCGACTAGATCCGCTTCAACGAGGATTTCATCGGCACCGCGTTTGATGAGTTCTAATTGGTCATTTATTGATATGTCACTGCTGCTCATTACTGATTCCCACACTGGTTTCCACATTAAAAGCGGTATATGATGCCTGCCGTTTGACTCTTTCTCAACTTATAATGATAAAGTGTTGAAAATAAGAATAAAAAAGAAGCATAAATGACTGTATGCAGATGGTCTAAAACGTTGACCTATCGGTATTTAGCAACTACATTCTAGCTATTAACACATTTATTTTATTGAAGTTATTTCAAGGGTTCTATTTGGTACGGTATGGCATTCATCAATCAAGACTTTCGTTTTAAAGAAAAGCACGATAAACATTCTCGTTTACGTTGGCTGTTATTTACCGCTGGCTGTGCTGTTTTGGGTGCAGTTATCGCCAGTACTAATAGCGGCAGCGAAGGCCTTGACGCTGACATTTTAGCCGCTGATGACTTAAATTCTGAGCATCTACCCGCTTTTATTGAAAATGAACCAACAGCGGCAACGGCAGTTCGTCTGAGCTTTGAATTAAGCTTGCCCGAACTACAGGCACAGCAGAAAATTATCGATGACATAAACCATGACAGCCCAAAACAGTGGCGCGAGTTCAAGGTTAAATCTGGCGATAGTCTGGCCAAATTATTCAATCGTGCTGGCATTAAGCCTCAGCAGCTCACCGAGATGATGAAATCGGGTGAAGCCGCTAAACAACTAACTCGTATTTATCCCAAAGATATTCTTCGCATCATGACTGATGGTGAAAATAACTTGCTAGGACTGCGCTACGAAATCGACCATGAAAATTATTTGATGGTTGAACGCAAGAACGGTGTACTCGAAGTCGATACATTCAAACACGATATTGAAACTCGTACAGCTCACGCCAGTGGTGCAATTGACTCATCTCTATTTATGGCAGCGCAGGAAGCGGGCATCTCGCAAAATTTAATTATGGAACTGGCTGGTATCTTTGGCTGGGACATCGACTTTTTACTCGACATTCGCAAAGGTGATCACTTCACTGTGGTTTATGAAGAACTATTTCGTAATGGTGAAAAAATTAAAGATGGCAATATCCTGACGGCTGAGTTTATTAATCAGGGTAAAACTTATCAGGCGGTTCGTTATACCAATCCTGAAAATAATCGCACCGAATATTTCACCCCCGATGGCAAGAGCATGCGTAAAACTTTCTTACGTTCGCCAGTGAACTTCGCTCGTATCAGCTCAGGTTTCACCACCAAACGTTATCATCCTGTACTACACAAATTTCGTTCACACAAAGGTGTGGACTACGCGGCCAAGCGTGGCACACCAGTTGTTGCCTCCGGCGATGGCAAGATAGTTCACAGAGGCCGTAAAGGCGGTTATGGCCGTGCCATTATTATTCAGCATGGCAGCAAATACAGCACACTGTACGCACATCTAAATAGCTACAAGAGCAAACTGCGTGTCGGCTCAAAAGTTAAACAGGGACAGACCATTGGCTATCTGGGTAGCTCCGGTCTTGCAACAGGTCCACATCTGCACTATGAGTTCCGCGTCAATGGTGTCCACCGTAACCCGTTGACGGTCAAACTGCCAACTGCCAAGCCTGTCCCTAAACGCTATCTGGCAGATTTCGAGTTGATGACCACGCCTTTGCTGGCTCAGCTGGAACTGCTCACCCGTACTCAGGTTGCTTTAAACAACTAACTTTGGATTCAAGCCATGTCTGAGTATTATGTTGGTTTGATGTCAGGCACCAGCATGGATGGCATCGATGCTGTCGTAGTTGATTTTTCCAGCAGTAAAACCCCAAAACTGATTTGCACATATAGTCACCCCTTGCCCGTCGATGTTTATAGAGAGCTTCTGGCCAGCCGTGAACTTGCCGATGATAAACTCAACCAGCTGCATGCCTTAGATATTCGCCTCGGTGAGATATTTGCCGAAGCCACTCTGGCCTTATTAGATAAAGCCAAACTCACCGCTAAAGACATTGTCGCCATTGGCAATCACGGCCAGACCATTCGTCACCGCCCCGATGCAGATCAACCATTTTCATTACAGATCGGTGATGCAAAAACACTGGCACAAAAAACTGGTATTCGCGTAATCAGTGATTTTAGAACTGCTGACATTAAAGCCGGTGGCCAGGGAGCTCCCTTAGCACCGGCTTTCCACAAAGCTGTTTTCCAAAGCGAAACTGAAACTCGCGGCATTCTTAATATTGGTGGTATTGCAAATATCACCGTATTACCGGCTGACAAATCACTGACTGTTACTGGCTTTGATACCGGCCCCGGTAACAATATGATGGATGCGTGGATGGCAAAAACCCACAATAAAAACTTTGATAAAAATGGTGAGTTTGCACGAAGTGGGCAAATCAATGAGGACTTACTGAATTTATGTTTGAGTGATGTTTATTTTAAAACTACGCCACCGAAAAGCACCGGTTTCGAGCAATTCAATCTGGACTGGTTCAATCAACAGCTCAAAAATAGTGGCAATGAAAAGCTGAATGCCGCAGATAGGCAAGCCACCCTTTGCGAATTAACCGCGCGTAGTATCGCTGATGCCGTTGTAAGTACAGCAGACATTAATCATCTACTGGTTTGTGGTGGTGGTGTACACAATAGTTATTTAATGGGGCGAATTCAACTCGCGTTACCAAACTGCAAAGTAGAATCAAGCGAAGTTTGTGGTGTTCACCCGGATTGGGTTGAGGCGATGGCCTTTGCCTGGTTAGCGAAACGAACCATTAACCAGCAAACAGGTAATTTACCTTCAGTCACTGGTGCAAAAAAAGCAGTAATGCTTGGCAGTATTACTAGCGTTTATCCATAGAGACGTATTCACGCGACTCACAACCTGTGTAGATTTGTGTAGGTCTGAAAATACGATTATCAGCAAGCTGCTCACGCCAATGAGCCATCCAGCCTGAGATACGCGCTACTGCAAAAATTGGTGTGAACTGATCAGCAGGTATGCCCATCTCAGTGTATAAAATGCCTGAGTAATAATCAACATTCGGATACACGCCCTTGACGCCTAGCTCTTTTTCACAAGCTTTTTCCAGTGCCATCGCAGTTTCAAACATCGGACTTAGATTGCCTTTTTTCTCAGCATACTCGGCCATTAATTTTTGCAGTACCGTCGCACGCGGGTCTTTTGTTTTGTACTCACGATGCCCCATGCCCCAGATCACTTCTTTATCTGCCAGTCTCATGTCCAGCCAGTCATCAACGTTCTCGGGTCGACCAATCTCTTCCAGCATACCAACCACACGCTGATTAGCACCACCATGCAGAGGACCGGCCAGCGCACCAATGGCGGCTGAAACCACCAGAAAGGGCATCGCCAGTGTTGAGCCACAGACCATAGCTGTAAAAGTTGAAGCGTTAATAGTATGCTCAGCGTGCAGCACCAGACAGGCATCCATAATGCGAACTTCCAGCGGATCAGGTTCTTTGCCTTTCATCATGTACAAAAAATTTTCCGCGTGAGTCAGGTCCTCGCGTGGTTCAACAGGATCATAGCCGTTACGTACGTGCTCCCACATGGCCACGATGGTCGCCATACGGGCAATAATTTTTATCGACATGGAATGAATAAAATAATCGTCTTCTTCATCATAACCATCGGTTAAGATTTCTTCACCGCCGTAGAACATGCCCAGACTAGATATCGCCGTTTGCAGCATTTCCATAGGGCGGCCACTGGGTGGCAAATATTTCATGATTTCACGAACGTTATACTTAACGCGACGTTCGCCGCGCAGCTGTCTGTCAAATTCTTCGAGCTCATAACTCGAGGGTAATTCGCCATTCAGCAACAGCAGAGAAGTTTCTTCGAAGGTGCTATTTTCTACTAACTCACCGATATCGTAACCACGATAAGCCAGAATGCCTTTTTCACCATCAATGGATGAAATAGTAGATTTTGTAGCAGGTACACCTGCAAGCCCAGGCACATATTCGTTCATAAACACTTCCTATAAATACAAGCGCATAGCTTAACAAACAACAGATTAAATGTATTCCACAACTAAAAAAGGCGCAACACGCGCCTTGCATCAATCTTATATCATTCAGATACTTAGACTGAAAATGAAGACCCGCAACCACAGGTGGTTTTCGCGTTAGGATTGCTAATAACAAAACGTGCACCTTCCAGCCCTTCGAGATAATCCACCGCTGAACCGGCCAGATACTGCATACTCATGTTATCAATCAACATAGTGACACCATCTTTCTCTATTTTGATATCATCATTACCTACATTTTCGTCAAAATCAAAACCATACTGAAAACCTGAACAACCACCACCACTAACGGTAACGCGTAACTTCAGGTTTGGATTACCTTCTTCTTCAATAAGTTTTTTGACCTTAGCGGCCGCTGCATCAGTGATTTCAGCGTTCTGTTCGATCACACTGGGACGCATAGGGGTAAATGAAACTTCAATACTCATAACTCTGTACCATGACTGTATGCTACTGCAAATATTAGATGCCGTTAATGTAGCATTACCCGAGTAAAACAGTCAAGTATTACACAAGCACCCTTTACTCGGATCCGGTCTTCTTTAAGCAGATTCAATACCATGCGCATGCTCATCATCGCTATCATCAATGACATGATGCTCTAGCAGCTTCTTCTCACTTTCATGAACCATCTTGCCATTAACTTCGGCACCACTGGCCATTTCAAGCAGACTATAATGCACATTACCGGTGATACGAGCGCGACCGGAAAGTTCCAGTTTTTCACTGGCATAAACATTGCCGATTACCTCGCCATTGATAATGGCATATGAAACGCTGATATCGCCTTCAACACAGCCTTTATCACTTACGATAAATACAGAATTGCCGCCATTCTCGGCAATAGCATTGCCAATAATTTTACCGTCCAGATGTAAACCACCATTGAACTTAACATCACCTCGAATTTCTATATCATGCCCGATCAAGGTCTCTATCTTAGATGATCGGATCTTATTTTTACTGCCCCACATGCATTATTCTCCTGCCGCTGTTAAATCTGCCCAAGCAAACTGTTCATCAATTGGATCTATTTTACTGGATCTAGCCTTCACTTTAACTCTCATAAATTCTGGCTGAAATGTTTCCGATAAGGTTATCACGCCACTAAATTTCTGAAAATATTTCAAATTGAAACGAATCGGATTTTTAGCTTCCTTCGAAACCTCACTTAATTTAATCACTTTTGCCTGACCGGCATCGGTGCCACCCAGAGTCACATCAATATTACCTCTGGCAAAACTATCATTGCGCCCGCGCTGGGTAATCATAATCTGATATTGATAAGTACCATTAACCTGATCATGTTTGAGCTGTATCGTTTGTATTATCAAGCTACGTTTAGTGTCACCCGGCGAGATAATACTCTTATAGAACGTCAGTTCTTTCCTAAGTTCCAGTGATTCAGCCTGTGCTTCACTCAGTGAAATTTTAAGCTGATCAGAGGCTCCGTCATCAATCGTACTATTACGCTCAAGCATAGCAGTCTGACGCTGACTTTCCGAAGTTTCTAACTTTAATTTTTCGATTTGTTTTTCTAAATCTTCAATGTAACTGATAGCTTCCGCCTTATCGTAACCGGCGACGCGTTGGCCATAAGCAAAAGCCAACCAGCAAATAAAAGTAATCGCACACAGCATGAAGAAAAAATTTAATACCCATAATCCAGGTCGTTGAATGGTTATTAAAATTCTTGTTTGTAATGGTTTGTAATTCATCAGGGCATTAAAGCAGGTCGATTAAGACCTGCTGTCTCCTCTAGTTCAAACATAATATTCATATTTTGTATGGCCTGGCCTGCAGCGCCTTTGACCAGGTTATCGATCACCGATGACACCACAACAGTATCCCCTCCTTGTGGCTGGAATACCGAAATCCGGCAGACATTCGCACCGCGTACCGAACGTGTTTCCGGCATGGTGCCTTTCGGTAGCACATCAACAAAAGGTTCATTCTTATAACGTTCTTCGTACAGAGCCTGCAGATCAACGTCAGTCTTTTTCAACACGGCATATAAAGTGGCTTCGATACCGCGAATCATCGGCACCAGATGTGGCACAAAAGTTAAACCTACTGAATGCCCGGAAATACCACATAGTGTCTGGCGAATTTCAGGCAGATGACGATGTCCCTCAACCGCATAAGGTTTAAAACTTTCTGAGGCTTCGCACAATAAAGCTGCAACATTGGCACCACGGCCTGCACCGCTAACGCCTGACTTGGCATCAGCGACCAGATGTTGGTCCTCAATCAAACCGTTTTCTATCAATGGCAAAAAGCCCAGACCGACGGCAGTTGGATAACAACCAGGATTAGCTACAACTTTGGCAGTACGCACAGCATCACGATTAATTTCGGGCAAGCCATAAACTGCTTCAGCCAGAACATCTTCACAAGCGTGTGGCATGCCATACCATTGTTGCCACTCGGCAGCATCTCTCAATCTGAAGTCAGCGGCAAGATCAATCACACGAACACCTTGCTCTAACAGTTCGGGAACCATTTTCATCGCGGTGCCATTAGGCGTAGCAAAAAACACCAGATCGCATGTGCTCAGCGTTTTAACATCTGGTTCAGTAAAATAAACTTCGGTGAACCCACGCAAATTCGGGTACGTATCGGCCACCAGCTTGCCAGCTTCTGAACGCGAAGTTACCATTTTCAGGTCTACTTTGGGATGCGTGACCAGCAAACGCAGCAATTCAACACCGGTATAACCAGTGCCACCTACAATGCCGACGGAAATCACGCCTGCGCCTCTTTTTTCACTATCTTCAATTTCATATTGTTCTTTTCAGCTCTACTCTTTATCCAGTTTTCTGTATTATGAAGCTTTCGACAGAGTGTAGCGGTTTATTAAAATGTTATGGGTTAAAGCTTTTCATATTATTTTTATGGTGACATGGTTCGCCGCCTTGTTCTATTTACCACGACTTTACGTTTACCATGCCAGCACTGGGGATTCTATCAGTAAGGAGCGCTTTAAAATCATGGAGCGCAAATTATTTTGGGGCATAGCCACTCCCGGCGCAATTATTACTATTGCACTTGGCCTCTGGCTCGCCACGTATTTCCCACAGATTTATTCCAGTCACTGGTTTCAGGCCAAACTGGCCATCGTGGCTCTTCTCGTTATCTACCATATATGGTGCGGCAAACTGATGATCGATTTCAGAGAAGACAGGAATGCGCGCTCACACAAATGGTATCGTGTTTTTAATGAACTACCGGTGTTCGGCTTGATGGCTGTTATCTTGCTGGTTGAACTACAACCTGCTTTTTAAAGGTATTGCTCCAGTTCTTCCAAAGCCTGTTTATAGACATCCCGCTTAAAAGAGATAATTTCATCTACCGGTGACCAGTAATCCACCCAGCGCCAACGATCAAATTCAGGTTTATCACAGTCACTCAAATTGAAATCGTTTTCAGTACCAATAAGTTTCAAGTTAAACCAGATTTGTTTCTGACCGATGCACAGCGGTTTCGAGTGTTTACGCAATAAATGATCAGGAATCATATATCGTAGCCAGTCACTGGTTTGACCTGCAATTTCAACGTGCTCAGGCAACAAACCGGTTTCCTCCTGTAACTCACGATACATCGCATCCACCGGTGTTTCATTTACATCAATACCACCTTGCGGAAACTGCCATGCATCCTGACCACAGCGACGCGCCCAGAAAACTTTGCCTTCGGGGTTGCATAAAACAATCCCGACATTAGCCCTATAACCTTTTGAATCAATCACTTAAACAAAACCACCTGTTCTATGAGCCAGCTATAATGCTACACCCATAAAGAATTTATTAATTAGAAAGAATAGTAGCAGACAACACTAAGTACGAACAATGGAACAGGTCTATGGTTCCCCATAAAATCCAGATTTTATTTTACTCATTCATTTTTCTGGCGCGATTCACTGGTCAGATGCCACACAAGCCTTTACCATCTACCTTCTTTGAAACTTGTTTTGGAACACGGCATGGCTCTTGCGCTTTTTGATCTGGATAACACACTACTGACTGATGACAGCGACTATCTCTGGGGCTGTTTTTTGAGTGACAAAGGACTGGTTGATAAGGAGTTGTACGAACAGGCCAATCTGCGCTTTTATCAGGAATACAAACAGGGCACACTCGACATCCATGAATTCCTCAACTTTGCCCTGACACCTTTAGCAGAAAATGACTTCGATAAACTACAAGCCCTACACACAGAGTTCATGGAGTCATTAATTCGTCCTGTTATGACGCGAGCAGGGCAAGACAAGATCAAGCAACATCGCGAACAGGGTGACACTATTGTCATCATCACCGCTACCAATAGCTTCGTCACCGGCCCCATCGCCAAAGCCTTTGGTGTTGACCATCTAATCGCCACCGAGCCGGAAATTATCGATGGTCAGTACACGGGGAAAGTCAGCGGTACACCGTGTTTCCAACAAGGGAAAATCACTAAACTGGACGAATGGCTGGAGCAAACGGGTAAAAATCTACAAGACAGCTATTTCTATAGTGATTCACACAATGATCTACCGCTGCTGGAACAGGTCGCACACCCAATCGCCGTCGACCCTGACGATCAGCTGAGAGCTATCGCTCTAGAACGTAACTGGGAAGTCATTAGTCTGAGAAATAATACCTAGAGCAACAAATTAGACCTTCATCACATTTCTGGCATATGCATCGCCCCAAACTCGCACGACAGGCCATATTCTGTTAAAAAGACAGTTAGAATGAATCGTCCATCACAATTAAGAGTCAAATAAAATGCATACACTAAAGATACTATTCACCCTGTTTTGCATCCTCATCATGACCAGCAATGCCTATGCTGAAGATAATAAGATAGAAATCAGTGAATATCTCGACCACCTGCAAAAGCAGTTTATTGCCTCAAAGCTGGTAAACAGTGAACAAGGCTCGTTAATTCACCAAGGCAAGGCACATGTTGAGCTTAACGTTGTAACGACAAAGAATAAAAAGGGTGAAATTCAGTCCTATGTTGTCCAGGATAATGGCCGTGTTAAAGCAGCTTCCGTTCAAAAACTAAGTTTTGATATTGATGTTAGTCAGAGCCAACAAAAACCCATTACAAACACACCGCCAGACACCAATACGACACCAGCCACTCCGACAGCGTCAGCCACTGCACCAGTTCAGAAGCAGACCCAGCCCTGGTACAAGCATTTCTTTACCTGGTAAAGATTTCACACTTGGCGCACGACATTACCTGAATAAGCTAAGTCTTGGGTAATGTCACGCCCTGCTGTCCCTGATATTTGCCACCACGATCAGCATAAGAGGTTTCACAAACCTCATCGGATTCAAAGAACAACATCTGCGCCACGCCCTCGTTGGCATAAATCTTTGCGGGCAATGGTGATGTATTGGAGAACTCCAGTGTCACATGACCTTCCCATTCAGGTTCTAATGGCGTCACATTAACAATGATGCCACAACGCGCATAAGTCGATTTACCCAGACATATTGTCAAAACACTGCGTGGAATTTTGAAGTTTTCAACAGTGCGCGCTAGTGCAAAAGAATTGGGTGGGATAATACAAACATCTCCTTTGAAATCCACAAAGCTACTCTCAGAGAAGTCCTTGGGATCGACAATTGCCGAGTTGATATTGGTAAATATCTTGAATTCATCAGCACAACGCACATCATACCCATAACTAGAGGTACCATAAGAAACAATACGTCCACCGGCATCATCTGTTCTTATTTGCCCTGCTTCAAATGGCTCGATCATGCCTTCAGCCGCCATGCGACGTATCCACTTATCTGATTTTATGCTCATGTTTATGTCTTTATTTTTTGGTTATTCTGAATCAAGGGGGATTCTATCAGGTTATTTATCTAGCATCTTTTGTAATCATACTCAGTCAAAGTTGCACTACTTGGAATGGTGGGATAGTCTTAAGAACCACCACCCTAAATAATAAGTTGTGACCTTGACTGGAAAACAAGCCACTCCACTAGGCACAGAGCAATGTCAAAGTTGATTTGTGATGCATAATTTTTAACCTACACAAAAAAAATGAAGCAGGATAACAATCAGTTGGAGTTGATATGAAAATTTATGAGGCAACAGTAAGTCAGATACGGTTGAACATTGAGATTACCTTGAATGTTAAATAGGTTTGATAAAAATATTGAGACATTCTTTAGTGGTTTAGTTTTACTTCTTTGTTATTTTATCCTCGTTGGTTACTCCTTAGGCCCTCAGTCAGCACTCGATACTTATTGGCATCTGCAAATGGGGCGAGATTTACTTGAAAACGGACTCTCACCATTTATTGATCATTACAGCTTTACTTTTAGCGGTGAAAAAATTAGTTCCGCACCAGTTTTATTTCAAATAACCCTTGCATCCTTCGTTTCTATGTTCGGTGAAATACCCGGTTTCATGGCTTTTAAACTGGTATATGTCACTGCTCTATTACTTGCAATCTTCCTTTTCCTAAAGCAAATAAAAACTCCCTGGTTCGTTATTTGCATAATACTGCCTATTCTGACCTACTTTATTAACGTAAGGTTACTAATAAGGCCTGATATCATTTCAAACATCCTTATTATCCTTTGCCTTTCTTTATATGTAAAAGCAAGGAAAAATTTTGCCACCAAAGAACTGGTATCAATTTGCTTATTACTACTCTTTTGGGTGAACTATCACACCCCTATTTTTGGATACATTATAATATTTGGCTTGTTCCTAGATAGAGCCATCAACAAAATAATTTCCAGTGATGACTCATTTAGCTGGAGTCAGTGGTTTTTATGGGGAGGCATTATTTTTCTAATTGGCTTCATCAACCCTACCTTTAGTCATTCTGCATTAAATGTTATTTTTATGAACAGTGAATGGCATCAATATTTAAGCGAATATTCATCATCACAGACAGTTTATTCAACGAACAAAATGGTTCACCTTTTATGGATAGCATCAATTTATGTAGTGTGCCTAGCAATAATAAAGAAACATTACGGCTTTGCTTTTATCACTATAGTATTAACTTATAACTCATGGTTCATCATACGATTAATCCCTGCAACAAGCCTCGTAATTTTTTGCATATTGGCCT
Organism: Gammaproteobacteria bacterium; assembly: GCA_029882355.1. GTDB lineage: Bacteria > Pseudomonadota > Gammaproteobacteria > SZUA-229 > SZUA-229 > LH-M37. The sequence goes on from JAOUKV010000021.1 coordinate 55,234, forward strand.
ATTTACTTAGTGAGATTAGATTCAAAGAGTTAATATCGAAGATAAGCACCCCAATTCGCTTTGTCATTATAACTTCTTCATTAAGCCTGTTCTTTTTCTCTTTTTATCAGATTGCGAATAAACCCATTGAAAGGTTACAGGTAATTAAGGATTATCCTTTGCATATACAGAATATGCGTCACATAATGAATCACAGTTTCCCATCGCAAGCAACTGACTATCTAAAGTCATTCCATAAAGGTGGAAACGTACTCAATACATTCAATGCAGGCGGCTATTTAATTTACGCACTACCTCCTAATTTCAAGATTTTTATTGACGGACGAACCAATATTCTTTACCCCATAGATTTCTATAAACATTATATAGACGTCATCACTGATATAGACACCCTAGAATATGACCTAAAAAAATACAACGTACAATATGCGATATTCAGAAATACACCGAAGGCACAGCGTTATTTTAGTGATACCGATATACTTTCAATAAATTACGCTGATGAAAACTTTGTTCTATTTTCAAACAACAAGGAAATATCTTTTCCTTTATCCAGCAAGTTAACTTTATATCCTATGTGTTGGAATGAAAAATTTTCTAAACCTATAAAGAAAGAGATAGCTTTATCTGAAACTCTATTTTCAGATAAAAAATATGAAATTAAATTTATTTTAAAGTTACTACAAGAGTACCTATCGCATAAAAATAAATATCAATATTTAAATGAGATAAATTATTCCGACCTATTATCAGATAGCACAAGAAGATTATCTGCATACCTTGCCATCAACCAAAACAGTTATAAAAAATCCATAGGTTTTTTTAAATCAGTGAAAAGCAAAAAGGATGAAGATTATTTAATGATCGCTTATCTAGCGACAATAACTAATGACTACCCCACCTCTTTAACTGCACTATCTTTATATCTCGGCATAAAAGAAAATGTTAGTAAAGATTCAATAACTGATTATGACAAAACCCTCTTACTTAAGACATTAACTAACATTCAACAGAAAAAGGAGTTAGACATCTTCTCGAGTTCAGACATCAAGAAAATAAAAGAAGAATTCAAAATTGATAACAATCTATATATTCAGTCATTATCACCTGATCTTCCTTATAATGAAATTTGCAAACCAATCTTTAAATATTATTAAAATATCTGCTGCCTAACCTTGTCGATTAGGCGACCGAATAAGAAACTTATTAATTACTCTGAAAAACATATTTGATAACTTGCAAGAAAATTTTCTGCTTTGAATTGCTGTTTCACAATGGTGCGACGTGGAATGCCATGATAGGCCTGTCCCACGCTTGAAGATCGTCATCAGTCTCACACACAACACTAATGAATCTGCTCGCGTATCCTGTCGCAGTTGGTCTCTATGACCATCTGAAAGATCAATACTCCGACTATCAAGTCTTAGGAAGAGTCACGCCCTGCTGTCCCTGATATTTGCCACCACGATCAGCATAAGAGGTTTCACAAACCTCATCGGATTCAAAGAACAACATCTGCGCCACGCCCTCGTTGGCATAAATCTTTGCGGGCAATGGTG
>JAOUKV010000022.1 GCA_029882355.1 Gammaproteobacteria bacterium
TTAGTGTACGGCGCATGCTACCGAGAAAAAGATAAATCACGCTCATCGCCAGCAGAGTTCCAGTCAACGCAGCGATTTCGGCATTTCTCAATGCGTGCCTGATGAAGACGGATTGGTCGCTGACTTTATCGAGTGCTATTCCTTTGGAAATTAGATCACGCTGTGTTAACCAGTCGATGCGTTGCTTGACCAGATTGACGACTTCGATGGTATTCGCAGTTGGTTGTTTCTGGATGGATATTTTTACCCCGGGCGTTTTGTTTAAACGAATGCGTAACTGCTCTTCTTCGTGGCTATCAATAATGCTGGCGAAGTCGGATAGTTGCTGATTGCCAGATTGATCGGTATCATTTTTCCATAGGGGAAGATTCTGTATGGCTTCAATCGAGCCAAATCGTCCCTGACTACGAGTGCTAATAGTTTGTGTCGCGCTTTGCAGTTGGCCACCAGGCGCGTCATAGTTTTCGCTTTGAATGATTTCAGCCACGTCAGCCACGGTCATGCCTATATTTGCCAGACTATCCTGATCGGCGACGATGGCAATCTCTCTTTCCAGACCACCGCCGACTTCGACGGCGGCGACGCCGGGTAAGTTGAGAAACCATTTTGAGAAAGTGTAATCGGCCCAGCTACGCAATTCGACAGGATTGAGTTGGTCCGAACTGAGAATGAATTCAATAATCGGTATCTGCGAAGGATCGCGTTTATAAATAACCGGCGGGTCCATGGTATCCGGCAAAAAACGTTTGGCGCGATCAAGGCGGGTGCTAGCATCACGCAAGGCAATATCAATGTCGGTGCCATAGGGGAAACTCAGGTTTACCTGACTTTGGCCTTCTCTGGAAAATGACTGTACCAGAATGGCGTTTTCGGTAATGGCCAGTTGTTCTTCCAGCTGGCGAGTGACCTGATCTTCCATGATGGTCGCGGGCACACCCTCATCCATAATGCGAACTCGAATTTCCGGATAGATAATGTTCGGTAATAAATCAACACCCAGTCTATCCAGTGAAAAAAATCCGATCACCACAACGGTGAGCGCGAGCATGCTGATGCCTACAGGGTTATGAATCGACCAGGCGGCGAGGCCACCGGTGCGCTGAGTTTTTTTCATGGAGTGGTAGAGCCTGGGTTACTGTTGTCATGCTCTTCAGTAATTTCAGTATCGGCTTTATGCTCGACGATAGTCACGACCTTACCATCCCGTAAACCGAGAAAACCTTTGGTGATAAGATTATCGCCAACTGCGATACCTGAAACTATTTCTGTCCATTCACCAAACTGAAGTCCCTTTTTAAGCGGATGTTTTTTAACAGTGCTTTTACCTTCTTCATTGCTGGCTACGATGTAAGCATAGGCACCATCAATATCATGATGTACTGCATGAGTAGGCACAACTAGACGCTCAACGGCGGGTGATTTAAAGTGGATACGTGCCATTTGGCCAGCACGTGCCTGCTCAGGAACAGGCCGTAGAACAAGTTCGATAGTACCTTTGCGTGTGGTTTCAGAAATGGCCGGGTGGATACGTTCAATGTAGGCGGTATGCTCTATGTCACCGAGGGCGTCGATAGTCAGTTGCATGGCATCGCCCTTGCTAACCAGAGATAACCATTGATCCGAGACGTTGACCTTGATCAGCAGGCTGTCGGGTTTAATCAGGCTCAAGATATGGCTGTGTGCACTCACCGCGTCGCCGGGTTCATTGTTGCGCTGGCTGATAACACCATCAAACGGTGCCTTGATATGGGCTCGATCCATGCGCAGCTGCTGTATTTGCTGTTCAGCTTTGGCGATGTTGAGTGTGGTCAGGCTGCGTGCCACTTCTTCATCGGAAGCTAGCTTTCGGGGTAATAATTTTTTCAGGCGTTTATAGTCGATGTCCGCCTGCTGGCGTTGAGCCGTGGCTTTATCGAGTTCAGCCTTGATCATGTCGCTATCCAGTGAGACCAACAAAGCGCCTTGTTTAACGACATCACCTTCATGGAAAGGTATTTGGGTGATCTGACCTGCTTCTTCATTGTGAAGTCTTACTGAGATGGTAGCTTCAAGGGTGCCGCTCAGGATTTGTTCATGGCTGACTGGTAGCAGTTTGATTAAGCTTGTCTCAACAAGATGCACTGGCTTATTCCTGGATTTGTTGGGGGAATTCCCCGAATTATCACAGGCTGTGATCAATAACAGGCTAATCAGCGAAACTAAAACGGGTTTGAATTTTTTAGATATAATCATCGGCTTACTTTAACCCAATCTAGCAATCACACCAATCATCTGTAGCCTCTTTTATGTTTTATCGTTTTACTGAAAAGCCTCATAGCAATCGTAAAGATTGGAGCAATATCAAACGCCTGCTTCCTTATATATGGGAATTTAAAGGTCGAGTCGTGCTGGCACTGACCTGTCTGGTTTTATCCAAAGTGGCCGTAGTTGGCATGCCGTTGGCGCTCAAAGAAATTGTCGATTCGCTGGATCAAGGGCAGGCAGGCAATCAGGTGATGACCTTACCGCTGATTTTATTGCTAATTTATGGCGGTCTGCGGCTGGTGAGTAGCTTGTTCAATGAGCTAAGGGATGCACTTTTTGCGCGGGTTCGCTATCACTCAATGCGAATGATTTCACAGCGTGTGCTCAAACATTTGTATTCCCTGTCGCTCAGGTTTCATCTTGATCGGAAAACCGGTGGTATAACTCGTGATCTGGAGCGTGGCACGAATAGTCTTAGCTCGATTCTTAATTATCTGGTCTTCAACATAGTTCCAACGGCCGCTGAGTTCACTTTTGTTGCCATCATATTGCTGGGTCAATACGAAGTTCAATTTGCGATTGTTACCTTCGCAACCATCGCGGTATATATTTTATTTACATTGGCGGTGACTAACTGGCGCATGCATTTTCGTCATGAAATGAATGCGCTGGAATCTCAGTCAAATACGCTTGCCGTCGATGGTATGTTGAATTATGAAACCGTTAAGTATTTTAATAATGAAGCTTATGAGCTGGGTCGTTTTGACGATACTTTAGCTAAGTGGGAAGAGGCTGCGATAAAAAGTCAGGGTTCAATGTCAGCACTGAATTTTGGTCAGGGTGCGGTGATTGCCGTGGGCGTCACCTTTATGATGATCTACGCTACACAAGGTGTTGTTGATGGGGTTATGACTCTGGGTGATCTGGTGTTGGTGAATGCCATGATGTTGCAGCTGTTTTTGCCGTTGAGTTTTCTGGGTGTTATTTATCGCGCATTAAAATATGCACTCGCTGATATGGATTCAATGCAAAAACTACTCGATACAAAAACTGAAATTGATGATGTCGATGATGCAAAAGTTCTGGTAATTGACAAGGCCTATATTGAGTTTAAGCATGTTAGTTTTTCATATGGCCCAGATCGACAAATTCTTGATGATATTTCATTTGATATTGAACCGGGTCAAAAAGTCGCCATTGTCGGGCCATCCGGCGCAGGCAAATCTACGCTTGCGAGATTGCTATTTCGTTTTTATGACGTCAATAGTGGCTGCATTCAGATAGATGGGCAGGATATTCATTCAGTTACACAGGAAAGTCTGCGTCAAAATATCGGCATAGTTCCTCAAGATACCGTGCTCTTTAATGAAACTATTGAACACAATATTCGTTACGCAAAACTGGCTGCGAGTGACAAAGAAATTCAGCAGGCGGCTAAAATAGCAAATTTACATGGTTTTATACAAAGCTTACCTGATCAATATAAAACCATGGTTGGGGAAAGAGGCTTAAAATTATCCGGTGGTGAAAAACAAAGACTGGCGATCGCTCGAACTGTGCTTAAAAATCCAAAAATCCTGGTTTTTGATGAAGCTACATCATCACTGGATTCGCATTCTGAGCAACAAATATTGCGTTCATTGAAAGCAGTAGCAGAGCACCACACTACTTTGGTTATAGCGCATCGGCTTTCAACTATTGTCGATGCTGATAAGATTCTGGTGCTGGAAAATGGAAAAATCAAGGAGCAGGGTACACATCAGCAGCTACTTGATCAGCAGGGGCTGTACAAACACTTATGGGATCTTCAGCAGGAAGAAAGGGGGCACGAACTGGCGATAGAGGCAGTAAAGAGCTTGTAAGTCATCAAACACTAGCGAATCTGCTATCATAGATCTGTGAAATGAATCAGCATATTGGTATTTATGAAATTTTTATTAACAACGCTTCTATACTCTTGTTTTCTATCTTCTGCGCAGGCCCTGCAGGTTATCAGCGAAAAAATAATTTTCCTCAATGGTGATGGAAAAAATTATGTTCGTTATGACACCACAAGAACCAGTAGTCCGAGTTATGAAATCTGGTTTAAAAAAGAAAATAGCCTGCTTCCCGAACAATATCTGAAAGACTATTTATATATTTATCCCAATGATTATAAATGGGATACCACCACGCATGCCGCTTATGACCTGATGAAAATATCATCCGGTAATTATGCAACATTGATCCAGGGTGAGCTTCATAAAAAAACCGAACTGAATGTTGGTAAAGATGGTGTTTATACCTATACAAATTGGGATGGCGTGACACGAATGGCGGATAACCATTTTGGTATATGGAATAAACCAGACAAGTTTACACAGTTAGTTTATGCATGGGTTTTTCCTCAAAATTTTAATATCATTAGCTATGAAGCAAATCGAAAGGGTAAATGGGTTAAACGTAATAACACGATCACTTATTATGGCGAAAACGTAAATGATCTGGTGTTTGTTATTAAATACCAGCCGAAAACAAACTCGATGTACAAAGAATTGCTTAAGGTAATAAGTGACAAGGAACAGGCGCAGGAGCAGATTCAGCTGAAACAGGATGCGCAAGGAGTAAAAATCACACTGGCTGCGACAGTGTTATTTCCCTCCGGCAGTAGTGATTTAAGTAAGTCTGGGGCAGCGATTCTTCGACGTTTATCCAGCGCGCTGTCTAAACGGGATGATATTAATATTGTAATTGAAGGTCACAGTGATGATGTTCCTATAAAAAATAGACTCGCCAGGAAATTCAAAACAAACTGGGAGCTGTCATCTTCAAGATCGTTAACAGTTTTACATTATATGGCTGACCATGGTGTGCAGGAATCTCGTCTCGAATCACGAGCGCTTGGTTCTTTGCGTCCCATTGCCTCCAATGATACGTCACAGGGTAGATCTAAGAATCGCCGCATTGAGATCGTCGTTGTATCGGCAAAAAAACAGTGAGAACAGTAATTTTTCTGACTAAATTTAATGTTCGATCAGCTATAACATATTTTGAGTATAAGTTAAGGAGATTTGCAACGTGAAGAAATTACTTAAATACCTGTCTATTTTATTATTTCTGGTTTTATTGGCATCAGCCGCGTTTGTTTATACTTTTGATGCTAATCAATATAAAAAGGAAGTGGCTGATGTAATTGGGAGCTTGTTAGATCGACCTGTAACTATCAAGGGCGATGTTGATATATCCGTTTATCCATGGATAGGTATCAAGTTAAATGATCTGAATATTGAAAATAAACCTGGTTTCAGCAGGACAAACTTTGCCAGTATTGGTCAATTTGATATTAGTATAAAAATCATTCCTCTCCTGCAAAAAAAGCTCGACATCGATAAGCTTGTTATGCATCAACTGTCGGTTGATTTTGAAAAAAATGCGTCTGGAGAAAATAACTGGTCTGGCTTGACTGGCAATAATACTGGCAATGATAGTGTTGAATCAGAATTCGGTCTAGCAGGACTGGTTATAGGTGGTATTGAGCTTAAAGAGGCTAGTTTTAGTTGGCTCGATGTAAGTGCAGACAAACGCTTCAAAATATCAAAAATGAGTCTTTTGACAGAAGCAGTTGTTAAGGGTCAGCCACTACCTGTTACGTTAAAGGCCTATGTGGCAAGCAATCTGCCAGAATGGCAGGCAGCTGTTTCTGTTGAGACTAATCTTGAGTTTAACGAAGACTCACCAACCTTTGATGCAAAATCACTTAAGCTTTCAGTTAAAGCACTGTTGCCAGGTGATGACAGGAAAAAAGTTTCTTTTGCTATGATTTCTGATAGCAGTATCAACTGGCAGGAAAAAACGGCGAAACTCACGAAAACAAAATTTAGTATTTTTGGTTTGATTTTGAGTGGAACCTTTGATGTCGATAATATTTTTTCGGTGCCTACGATATATGGGCCCTTAAAAGTTAAGAAGTTTGAAGCTGAAAAATTAGCCAAGCGTCTTGAAATTAACCTGCCGGTAATGGCAAATCCACAAAGCCTTAAGGATATATCCTTGACGACATCCTTTAAAACTGATTTCAATAGTATGTATCTGGATGATATATCTGCCAATGTGGATAGTAGTAATGTCAAAGGTTTTGTACATATTACTGATATAAGTAATGCTGTGATTCGATATGAACTTGCGGTTGATAAAATTGCATTGCACGAATACAGGTCCGTCGAAGATCCTTCTGCTAATAATGAGATTATGATTCCAGCAGATATTATTAGAGCCATAGATACTGAAGGCATATTTGATGTAGAAAATGTCATTATCGATGATATAGAGATAACCGGGTTACATGTAACTTCAAGCATTAAAGAGGGTGTTTTTACTGCTAATCCTGTCTCTATGTTGGTTGGGGAAAGTGATGTCAAATTTGCTATGGTGCTTGATGCTCGTTCTATACCACTAGGAAAGCTTACCGCAGAAGTAAAAAATATTGATGCCAAAACGTCGCTTAACCCACTGCTAAAGACTGTTATGGGAGAAAATGCAATCGTTTTAGATGGTATCGTCAATGCTAGTGCGAATATATCGACTAAAGGTGCAAGCCTGGCCAGGCAGGAAAAATCAGCCAAAGGCACAATAACTATCGATATGGAAAAGGTGGTCGTTCAGGGTATAGATCTTAATCATGCATCACGAAAAGTTGTTGCCGATTATGCGAACAAGAATGAGTTCCGAACACGAGAGTCGTATGTGCCTGAAAACGATCCAACTCGTAATACAGAATTTACCAGTCTTCATGCTACATTCCAGGTTTCGCATGGCAAATACCACAATAGTGATTTGTTGATGACCTCAAAGAATGCGGATATCAGCGGTTCAGGGAGTATCGATTTTATTAATAAAAAAATTGACTACAGACCTGTTATTGATATACACGTAAATAACAGAATTGATATACGCGATAAGTTAAGAGATCATCCTATGGAATATCATGTAGCTGGAGATTTCGAAAAATTAACTACTGAATTTAATATTGATAAGTACGAACTACTAGTAGGAAGACTCTTGCTGCAGGAGTCCCGAGCGCGAAGAAATAAACGTTTAAATACTAAGGAGAAAAAATTATGGTAAAGATTTTCCTGGCAACTGTCATAGCCAGGATTATTTTTTCTTCGAACGTTTATGTGATTCCATATTATCTTTCAGCCAAAGAGTATCGATAAGATTAACCACACTCTTTTGTGACTCACCAAGATATTTTGCAGCCGCCACTTCGCCTGTGTTTTCTGGTAGATAGGGAGAGTCATGGCCAACGTTTTCTAGCCTTTGTAGCATAGTCGGGTAGGGTGACTTTCTGTGTGTTTCAGTTTTAAATACTTTATTAGTTAAAGATTTTATTTTGTCTTCTTTAAAATTAGTCAGTATTGCAGCAGTAATGTTGTGATATGGCGTTAATGCTGGTTTTGATTTTATTGAAGCAATTTTATTTATAGCAGGCCAATAACGTTCTTTTAGATACCACTGGTAGGTTGCATCAGCAGTTATCATTTCGCGTACATCTTCATGGGTAAATAACTCCATAGCATAACTGTCAGCATTGAGTTCATCCTTTCTTGCGGCATAGACAGACGCTGATGTGTAAATGGATGCATACGCTGCGTAAAGCCATTTCAGGATATAACTATCAGGGTTTTTCTGCTTACTATAGGCAAAATAGTATTGCTTCCAAATTGAGCGCAGTTGATAGATCCAGTTTGTTATTGGATTGGTTCTTTTAGAAAACTGTCCAATACGACGTGCCACCATACACTCAAACTGTCCTGGTGAAAGGCATAGTAGTACAGGAAGCCCGATAACCATGGTGTTCATCGACCATATTGGCAAGGCGAATTTAGGTATTTTCACAATATCCAGTTCATAATTTGTGGTTATCACAATACGTTGGATATCTAACTGTTTAAAATGAGCCTGATATTGTTGCACTAACTTTACTATCTCAGGCAGCTTTTCTTCTGCTACCGTAAGGCCAACGGGTGGGTCTAATTTAATTCGACTAATTCTGTAGCTGAGCAGAGATGATAAAACCAGAACTAACATCCATATTCCTGCACCTTGCCAGTCAATAGCATCGCCCTCAAGAATGATTTCATAGATATTAGTCGCTGATAAAATGGCCAATATCGGGAATAACAATACCAGGCCATAACCAATAATCGCCAATAAGCAGACAAAGACAAAATGGACTCGATAGAATTTAGTGATTATGGAATCAGCACGCCTTGAGATGTTGCTTAACATGCTGTTTATACGATCACGTAGTGGAGCAAATATGCTCATTGATTATCTCCGAATTGATGGTGTCTCTTAATGAGTAGACCTATATAGTATCTGCTTTAGTATTTTTGTAAAAGCTGTAATCTGACCCTGATTACTTCATTAAGTCAGTTTCTTATAAGTATTTGGGTAGTCTAGTTTAATGAGTTTGTAGAAGAACTTCTGGAGTTTTCAGCCGTAGCAAAGAGGCACTAAGATACGAGCTGACGGCTAAATATTCATGGCGTGGGCATAATTGCCCACGCCTGACAGCTGATTAGATTAGCTGCCATCACCTTTAGATTTTTTGATCATCATATTGGCCAAATAAGCCATCATCGCGATCATAAAGGTTATTATTCCTATAGTTAACCAGCCAGTAAGATCATTAAATAAATTGCTAAACACTGCCATCTTGTTTTCCCCGTTAATTTCGTATTTGAAGTCTAATTAATAGGCAAGAATAGACGTTGATTCAAGTCAAACGGGAAAATAAATAGGGTCTTTATTGCTTGGGTTTATAAATCGGTATTGTTTTTCTGATGCCTTCAAATTCGATTCATCTGTTTTTTGGTTTTACTGGTTGCCTGTGCGGTAAATGGATCATCGGGCCAGTAGTGTCTTTTGTATTTTCCGCGCAGTTCCTTTTTTACCTCATGGTAGGTGGTTTGCCAGAAACTGTTTAAATCCTGTGTCACCTGCATGGGGCGACGGGCAGGTGATAACAAATGCATCATGAGTTTGCAGTGGCCATTTAAAACACCCGGTGTTTCATATAAACCAAAAACTTCCTGAAGCCGTACGGCGAGAATGGGCTGGACAGGATCGGTGTAATCAATGGTCACGGCAGAACCACTCGGAACATCAATTTTCTCTGGCGCTAATTGCTTGATTAATTGTTGTTGATCCCAGCTGAGCTGGCTTACGAGCAGATTATGTAAGTCCAGTTTCATGCAGTGTTTAATACTGTTTTCATTGCTCAGGTGAGGTTGTAACCATACGTCGAGCTTATTAATCAGTGCCTCATCTGCAAAGTCTGGCAGGTCTACATCACTAAATTTATCTTTAAACGTTGGTTCGTTATTAATGTGATGATTAATAAATTGTACCCGTTGCTTCAGCTGTTCTGCCTGAGCTGACCAGTTCAAACATTGCAGTCCTGTGTTTTTGATCGCCTGTAACAGGCATTGCTGTACGGCATCTCTGGTATCGGATTTTTTGCTTTCACTAATCAGCGATTCCTGCAGAACTATTTTGCCAATGCTGCTGGTCTGTTTGGCTTCGACACGTTGTAGTGATTCATTCCATGCAATGTTTTCTTTGTGTTGAATGATATCCTGAAAATAATCCTCTAGCTGATCGACGGTGATATCGGCGGCCAGATAAATGCAGGCTTCGCCCTGTCTGGCATCAAGGTTGGCAACGACGATATATTCATGAAGATGCTGTTGTAAATAGGGCGGAATAATCGCGCCTTTGCCATTGCTGAGTAAATAACGCGCTTCGTTGTTACTGCGTTGTTTGGCAATTCTGTCGGGGTAGGCGTAGGCCAGAAGAACGCCGCTATAATTATTATCTGGCGTCTCTTTATTTATGTTGGCGTTGCTGCAATTTTTAAGCCGCTTAAAAAAATCATTGGTGGTTTGTAGAATTCGTTTACATTGCTGACTGTCGACGCCGTGCTGATTATTTTTAGAAAACTGAGTTTGCAGCAGCACATTGAGCCGGTCATGAATGTCGGCGCTCTTGTCTGCACTGGCCAGAAATAAATCTTTCTCGGTGAGCAGGCTGGCGATAAGGCAGGCGTGATAAGCCTGATCCAGATTGATCGCAGATAACATCATGTGCGCCAACCTTGGGTGGGTGCCCAGTCTCAGCATGTCTTGTCCATGGGCTTTGATCTTGCCCTGATCATCAATGGCGTTGAGTTGTTGCAGTAAGGTTTTTGCCTGATTGCTGGCACTGACTGGCGGTGCATCCATCCACTGCATTTCATCAGCCTGGGTCACGCCCCAGTTGGCCAGCTCCAGCACCAGTGATGACAGGTCGCTGTGTAAAATTTCAGCTGATGCATGTTTGAGTAAACGCGACTGTTGTTGCGCCGTCCATAAACGGTAACAGACACCAGCAGATAATCTTCCGGCACGACCAGCGCGTTGCTCGGCTGAATCCTGAGAGATCGACTGTGTTATTAAACGGTTCATGCCAGAGGCGGGACTGTAATCCAGCAGGCGCTCCAGACCCGAATCAATCACACAGCTAATGCCTTCAATGGTGATACTTGTTTCTGCGATATTAGTAGCTAATACAATTTTACGCATGGCTTTATCATGGGGCGATGTGATAGCCAAATCCTGTTGCTGTTTATTCAAACTGCCGTGCAGCGGTGCAATTAAAATATTTTGGATGGCTTCTGTTTCAAGGTGCTGTTTTATCTGTTTAGCCAGCAGATTAATTTCTTTCACACCGGGCAGAAAAACCAGGCAGTTGCCTTCATGATCATGAATAAATTTTTTGACGGTAGTGGTCAAGCATGAAAGTAATTGCTGCTGTGGATTTAAATGGTTGTTCTGGCTTATGGCTTTATCGAGATATTTAATCTCAACCGGAAAACTGCGACCTTCGCTCTGAATAATGGGTGCGTTATCGAGCAGGGTAGAGACCGCATCGGTATTGAGCGTCGCCGACATCGCCAGAATTTTTAAATCCTCGCGTAAAACCTGCTGGCTCTGCAAACACAAAGCCAGTGATAAATCAGCATGCAGACTACGCTCGTGAAATTCATCAAAAATAACCAGTGCGGTCTTTTTAAGCTCCGGATCAGCCTGCAACTTGCGCGTTAAAATACCCTCAGTGACTACCAGTATTTTTGTTTTTTCACTAAAGCAGTTATCCTGACGAATCTGGTAACCCACGGTTTCACCCACTTTTTCATTTAACAGATAGGCCATACGTGCGGCAGCGTTACGTGCGGCTAGACGTCGGGGTTCGAGCAGAATGACCTGTTTATCTTCCAGCCATGGCTGGTCGAGCAGGGCGATGGGTACAGCGGTGGTTTTGCCTGCACCTGGGGGTGCCTGGAGAACAAGACGGGTGTGGGTGGTTAGTGTGTTTTGTATGTCTGGGAGGACGGCGTTTATTGGCAGGGTTGGCATGTGGGGGATTATAGCGGAAGGTGGAAACTGAATCATTGAATGCAGAGGTGTGGAGGTGCAGGGTAGTGCCATTCTCATGACAATCCGACTTTCTGCCTATCCCTTTTAAGTAATCATTCAAACATGATTTTTAATCCCTTGTATGAAGTAATGAATTCCTGTAAAACAACTCAATAATATTAACAAGGCAGTAAATGGTCAAGGGATAGACAGAAATCTGCCTATCCCCGAAAAATCGGTCTTCTGTCTAATGCACTGTTATGCTTTAAAACCAAAGAGGATGTTGAATGACACTATTTAAATCTATAAGGGAAATGGATCAGAGGTTTTCATGGTCGTTTCTCGGTTTTATGGTGGCGATTATAATAGGCTCTGTGACCATATATATTGAATTTTTCAAGGAAAATAAACCTGACCTTAATTACATAATAACTGCCAACACCAGCGTTCTTGATATAAGAGAGAATCTTGGTAGTTTGGATGTTCTCTATCACGGGAGTAGTTTAAGCAAAAATAAAAAGGATCTTCGGTTAATAACTTTTGATGTAATAAATCAAGGTGACACCTCAATTCTTTCAAACTTCTATGACCCCAATGACCCCGTCGGTTTTTCTATTGTTGATGGAAAGATAGCTGACGAACCAATATTAATTGGGGCGAGTAATAGTTATTTAGAAAAGAAGCTGGTAATAGAAAAAAAATCTGATGATTCAGTATTATTTTCTAATGTGATTTTGGAGCCCGGCGAGTTTTTCAAAATAAAAATACTAGTTCTCCATGAAATATCAAAAAAGCCTACAATCAAGTCTTTTGGGAAAGTTGCAGGCGTTAATGATATAGATGTTCTTATGGATTTCACATCTGGTAACAAACAAACATTCCTAGAGGAATCATTTGGTGGCGGAGTATACCCAAATACTGCGCGTTTTTTTGCTTTTAGTCTTTTATTTATTTTGTTATTGGCATTAATAATTACTACGTTTATACAAATTGAAGAAATGAATGATAAAAGAAGAAAAAATAAATTAATAAAAGTGTTCAAAGAATATGATACTGATAAAATCACAGAGAAAGACAGCTTCTTTTTTGATTACTATTTGACTAGTGGTGCAGATATTATAAAACAGCTATTTAATTTATTAACTGACCAAGAGAGACTAAACCACCTTTTAAAGGAAGATGAAAATCCTAGAAAGAAAAAACGTTCAAGACCATGGGGCTTAGATGATCAGGAATTATTCTCTGAATTAATGAGCGAGGGTTTTATTGTAGTCGATAACGATGTTGTTACTGTTAATGCTGCTAGGCTCGCTGTAATAACTGACTTTTTCAACTACTTGAAGCGTAAAGGTGAATTTAAGAGGTCAAATAGTCTTCCTATACATACTAGAGAAATGGTTATTGAAATGGAAGAGCATAACAAATCGTTCAACTTGACCGGCGAAAAAGACTCGTCGTCAAGTTAACTCAAACGTTAGGCTCACAATAAAATGAATACAGCAATAACAATCTCAGCAGTGTCTAGCATTATTGCATGTGGCGCTTTCTGGGTTTCATACAGAGCATACAAACTATCGGAACAAGGCAGAATAAATGATAAATTACTAGAATTTAGAATCAATTTTGTTGAATTAAAAAGCCGCATTGCTGAAGCACAGCGTAATTTTAATAATGTAGAATCAAGCAGCGCTATAAGTATAAAAATCAACGAAGAGTTAAATAAATTACTCGTTAGAGCAGAAAATCTTGATAAAAAAATGTACGGCGACTTATCGCATTTAAATGAAAAGAAAATAGCTGATGCTACAGTGATGTTATCTGACATTCGCATAATAGCTGATTCCTTAAATGAAAAAATCAATAAATTACAAAAGGCCTAACAAGCGACTGTGGCGTCAAGTCCTTAAATAAATAATCAATAAGCCCATTCTGTTTTATTCTTCACCATTGTATTCAGGATGATAATAAACTTTCTCATACAGGCAGCCCGCGTAGGGCGCAATAACCGCAGGGCATTGCGCCGTATGTCTCAACCAAACGATGAAAAGTTGAATGAGGCCATTCATTCACATATTTAACAAGACCATGTTTGACTGGATTAAAGTGAACGTAATCCAGGGAATCAAGGGGTCAGACTCCTTGATAAAGCAACGCGGTAAGGCGCAATAGCACCGTAGGTACGATTAGCGCCGCGCAATCGTACGCATGAACAATAGGTGTCAGAGAGTAATTCTTTCTAATATACTAATTTATGGTTTCTGGTTCCCACGCTCTGCGTGGTAACCCATACTAAGGTGAGCCGAAGCTCGTAGGTTGGCTAGAATGTTTTTCATGAATCCCAACATCTACATGATAATAAAACTGTTGGTTTCGTACCTCAACCCAACCTACGCTACTAAACATGGAGTTATGAAAGATGAATAAATTACTAGTAGTCCTACTTGGCATATTAGGTATGGGGACAGCAAATGCTGATAAACAATTTGAAGCTTCGGCTGGTTTCGACTCTGATATTGTTCAGCCATTTCTTGAGCGTTTAAACACTCAGCTTGGGCTGGGGCTTGATGTAGTCAGCTTGGTCACATTTACAAAAAGTGTCCCACATGATGATGAGCAATCAAGGAATATTAATGTAACGTTCAAGGGTGAAAGCGAAGGATTGGAATATCGCGTTTTTAAAGACGATCCTTACGCCCCGGACTTGTACTTCTTTTCAAAATCAGAGGCACTAACCAATGCAATTTCAGAGCAGTTTGACATATTCTTCGAAGAGCGAGGAATGTAACACCTAACGAGAAAGCCAAGGGGGCAGCGCCGTAGGTGCGATTAGCGTAACGTAATCGTACGCATGTATCTGCAGCTTGATACCAGTCGGACCTACGCAACCCATTGAGTAATAATTACAATCATTAAATATAGTGCTCTTTTATTGGTTTATACGCTTCGTTTTATGAATGAAAACACCGCTTTCAGAAAACACGTTGTCTTATCTTTTTCTTTTTCTTTTCGATATTTTAATCCCTTGTACAGCCTGCCTCAGTTTTCGACTTTGGTAGGGTCATAATTCATGGATGAATTATGAGGTTCGTCGAGCTGGACGCGAGCTGAACCGACGCGTAGGCAAAGTTGGAAGCTGAGGTTTCCCGCAGGGCAGGCTGTAATGGGGCGAATTTCTTTGGTGCCTTGCTTTTTTCGCAAAAGAAAGACACTCGGCAACAAGCCGAAAACAAAAATCATGGTTGGCAAGACGAACAAACGCGGTAAGCCCCAATAAACCCACCTCACCCCAAATACCCTTCAATAAATTTACTGAAAGAGCCACTTCAAGTATGATATACGAATCAGTTTTATCCAATTAATCAAAAGAGTAATTTCATGAAAAAAATAATAATCACCTTGTCACTACTAATCCCAGTGGTAAGTTTTGCGCAAACTTCACCTGACATGAGTAGCGACTATATGCAGGATATAATGAAGTCTATAGAGGAAATGGAAATCTGTATGCAGGCTATTGATGAAAAAAAGATGGATGCGTTAAAGGATGATTCAGTTCGTATTGGAGAAGAAATTACCGCTTTGTGTAAAGATGGAAAGCGTTCGCAGGCTCAGGAAAAGGCTATTTCATACGGGAAGAAAATGCTGAACGATGCCACAATGAAAGCGATGATTAAATGTAATGAGCCGATGAAAGGAATCATGAAAGCGACACCAATAATACCATTTGATGTGAATGCAGAAATCAAGGATAAGCATGTCTGTGATAAGGATGATAGGTTAAATTCGTTGTGAACCCAAATGTCCAGGCGATACAGCCAGCTAATTAATTGACGAATTAAAGGGGATGCTCCTTTGACTGTAGGTCAGGAGCCCTTTCCCGACGTTTTAGGTTTTGTCGGCATGGGGATGCCGACCTACTATCTGCTTTTTGTTATCAAGCTATTTTTCAACCAACCGAATCCCATCCTTCTCAATACTAATAACCCTTTGCTTATACAACCCACCAATCGTCTTTTTAAACGCGCCCTTACTCATGCCAAACATATCGGCAATCAATTTAGGATCTGATTTATCATGTACGGCTGCAAAACCGTTGTTGTTTTTTAAATGATCTAAAATGAGTGTTGCATTTTTATCGCGAGTGACTTGTCCGCCTTCGAGGCTCAAATCAATTTTTCCGTCGGGCCTTATATGTTTAATAAAGCCCTTGATGCTTTGGCCAAAACTTAAACGCTGATGCACCTCGTTTTTATAGAGCACGCCCCAATGACTTTGGTTAACAATGGCTTTGTAACCCAGGTCGGTGCTATTGGCGATAATTAAATCGACCTGCTGTTGTGGTTTGAAGTCATGAGGTGCTTCTTCGTCAATAAATTTGTCGATTTTAGATGAGGCTACAATTCGTCCATCGGTATCAGTGATATAGATATACACCAAATAGGATTTCCCAACTTCCAGCGGTTTATGCTGCTCAGAAAATGGCACTAATAGGTCTTTATCCAGTCCCCAGTTTAAAAATGCACCAACACTGGTATTGTCGACTACTTCTAAATAAGCAAATTCACCGACACGGGCTTTGGGGGTTTGGGTGGTAGCGACAAGTCGATCTTCGGAATCGAGATAGAGGAAAACATTCAGATAATCGCCCTCAGCCAGGTCACTGGGCGCATATTTGGCGGGTAATAGCACTTCACCAAGATTCTCAGCATCCAGATAAAAACCAAAATCAACGGCTTTGACTACATCTAGTTCATACGTTCTGCCAATTTTTATCATTATGTGCTCTTAGAGATGAATAACTTTTGCGGTTTAGTGAATTATACAGTTCAATTTGTACGAGTAGAGGGGATATTGGTCAAGCATAAGGTTAATTGTGCTCTCTCCTATTTTATTGAAGGATTATGTCTACAAAATATCCTGGAATTGGTCTACTATCGGTGTGGTTATTATGGGTTTCCACTGTAATAAGTAAAATTAATATAAACGTACCTGGCTTCAAAGAATGGATTTCTGAGCAAGGTTGTTCGAACTGAGAACCAATGACTCGATTATTAACGCAAATATTTGCCCCCGCTGAGACGAATTTTTACAACAGTAATACACATCCACACCGGAGATCAAGAAACCTGCGTCTGCTGTTTCTTGCCCCGTTGGTGTTTACCATTATCGTTCTCGTTGTGGTTTTTATTGCTCTACGTTACCAACATGCCAACGACGACGTACAATATACCGTCTTAGGCCTGGAAAGCTCCGCACAAGATTTTTATGATGAAAGTGTTCACCATGAAATATATGCTTTACGAGGCATTATAGAAGTTATTAGGAGGCGTAAGGACTTATCTACAGCGCTAGCAGAACAGGATCGAATAGCTTTATTGTCAAACTCTGAGAGACTATTTAAAAGTCTCAGGCACCATTTCAATATCACCCATTTTTACTTTATGGATACCGATAGAGTTAATCTGCTGAGGGTGCATACGCCAATGAGGTTTGGCGATATCATCGAACGAACTACCATGCTACGGGCGGAAGAAACCGGTGAGGTCGCAAGCGGTGTTGAGCTCGGGGCCTTGGGTACTTTCACCTTGAGAGTGGTAGCGCCCTGGTATGATGGTCAACAAGAATTGATTGGTTATGTCGAACTTGGTATGGAGATTGATCATATACTCAACAGGCTAAAGGAATATCAGAATGTGCAGTTGGTCACTGTTATCAATAAAAAATATCTTGACCGTGAAAAGTGGATGGCTGGAATGCGTGACCTCGGACGAAAGCAGGACTGGGATCATTTTGATGACCTGGTTATCAGCACAGCCAGCGATGTAGTAATGCCGGCACTGCTGCTTGAATTTCTTGAGCGTGAGGGTTCTCTCATAGATTTTGATATAAGGGAAATGAAATATAAAAACCGCGAATACCGTATTTTTGCACTTCCTATAAAAGATGCAGACGGTCGTAATGCTGCGCAGATGATAATGAGCGCAGACGTCACTCAAATGGAAAGTGATACACGTGATGCTGTCTATACGGTTGGTCTTACCGCACTGGCACTGGGTGGCGCATTATTGGTTTTTTTCAACTGGCTGATTGGTGGCATGGCTCAGCGCCTTGAGCTTGATGAGAAGGAGCTACGAAAATTGGCTACCCACGATGGTCTTACCAATTTGTACAACCAACGTGCCTTTTATACCATGTTGGGAGATTGTCTTCTTCGTTCGTGCCGTTACCAACGTCCTATTTCACTGCTCCTGCTTGATATTGATTACTTCAAAGCTGTCAACGACAATTATGGTCACCAGGCTGGTGATGCAGTTTTGCGCGATTTAAGTAAGCGCCTAACCAGACGTTTACGAACTACGGATCGGATATGTAGATATGGAGGTGAAGAAATAACCGTCATCCTGCCTGAAACAGACACCCAAACAGCCGAAAAGATCGCTGAAGATTTACGTCATCTCATTGAATGTGATCCCTTTTTTATTGGTGGTGAACAATATATTAATGTTACTGTTAGTATCGGTGTCGCTACTTCATCTCAACATGCAAAAGAAGTTGAACAACTCGTTGCAGGTGCCGACACCGCTTTATACCAGGCCAAGGATAATGGTCGCAATCGCGTTTGTAGCTTTCAAAATTAGACCTGAGTTCTGGTATTATTTAGCAATAATTTAAAAGAGTATTTAGGATGCGATATTTTCATTTCATCATTGGGGTATTAATTTTTTTTGTTAGCACTAACCTGCAGGCTAATGTGCTGGTACTGGTGCATGGTTATTTAGCTAACCCCGGTTCCTGGGAACAAAGTGGCATTAACGCTTCGCTGGAAGCACAGGGCTGGAAACGTGGAGGTCTGTTTAGTAACGGTGTCGCGGGTGTGCAATTATTCGAGACAGGTAACAAAGTAGAAAACACAGTGTACGTGGTTGATTTACCTTCAGAAGCCCCCGTCATGGTGCAATCAGATTTTCTATTGAGCATGCTAAAGACGATTCGCCAGAAACGACCTGATGAATCTATCATTATCGTCGGCCACTCGGCCGGGGGCGTGGTTGCAAGAATGTCCTTGATTCGTGGTGGTGCTGAAAATGTTACTGCATTGATTACCATTGCCAGCCCGCATGTGGGTACCACGCGTGCTAATCAGGCCCTTGATGCGACTAATGAGTCTGGGCCATTTGGTATCGTTAAAAATTTATTTGGCGGTAGTGATTACGATACGCTGAAGCGCTCTCGTGGATTATTGTTTGACCTTACCCAGCCTTACCCCGGTAATATGCTGTACTGGCTAAATAATCAGAGGCATCCTGATATCAAATATATCTCTGTGATTCGACTCAATCCTACTGGATTAACAGGTGATGATCTGGTGCCCGGTTTTAGTCAGGATATGAATAACGTCACCGCGCTTCAGGGGCTTTCATCGGTGATCGTTACTCCGGCAGGGCATATGCTTGTAGAGCAGGATGCAAATACCATCGTCAGTATTTTAAAATCAATCGAGTCTGCTTCTAACTAAAAAAGCGGCTAAAATGAACGAATGCTTATTAATAAGGATTCACAATGAAATACGATGTCGTTGACGCACTAATCTCTCCCATTGGCAGGCTGGATGTACTGTCTAAATACGAAGTAGCTAAACTGCTGGATCACAGTCAGGGTGGACTATATAGCTTGTTTCGTAACTGTTCGCTGGCGGTATTGAATTGCGGCAATCACATGGACGATGGCAAAGCTCTGCTCGATCGTTATCAGTCATTTGATATTCGTGTTATTCAGGTTGAGCGGGGTATTAAGTTGCAGGTCACCGGTGCACCAGCGATAGCCTTTGTTGATGGTGAAATTATCAAAGGTATTAACGAACATTTGTTTGCGGTGTTGCGTGATGTTATATACACCAATGAGAAGATTAACGAAAATTCCAGTTTTGATTTAACCGACCCAGAAAGCATCAGTAACGCGGTGTTTCATATACTGCGTAATGCGGAAGTGCTTCACGCCAAGACAGATCCTAATATGGTGGTGTGTTGGGGAGGGCATTCTATTTCGCGCCATGAGTACGACTACAGCAAAGTTGTCGGTTATCAGTTAGGGCTGCGTGGTATGGATATTTGTACTGGCTGTGGCCCAGGCGCCATGAAAGGCCCAATGAAAGGTGCCACTATCGGCCACGCTAAACAACGCAATAGTAACGGCCAATACCTTGGTATTACAGAGCCGGGCATTATCGCTGCTGAATCGCCTAACCCGATTGTGAATAACCTGGTCATCATGCCGGATATTGAAAAACGCCTCGAGGCTTTTGTACGTGCAGGCCATGGCATCATCGTCTATCCCGGAGGAGCAGGTACTGCAGAAGAGATTCTATTTATCCTTGGTGTGTTATTGCATCCTGATAATAAAGATATGCCATTCCCGCTAATTTTTACCGGGCCTGCCAATGCTGCCGATTACTTCAAAGTCATCAACCAGTTTCTTGTCGACATTCTTGGTGATGAAGTGCAGAAGTTTTACCAGGTTATTATCGATGATCCAGAAAAAGTGGCGCGGACAATGGCCGCAGGAATGAAGCAGGTAAAAGACTATCGCAGAGAAGTAGGTGATGCCTTTTACTTTAACTGGCGTTTGAAAATTGATAAGGAGTTTCAACAGGAGTTTAAACCCACGCATGAAAATATGCGTAACCTGCAACTGCATAAAAATCAGGATCGACACCTGCTTGCAGCTAACTTACGGCGAGCTTTTTCAGGAATCGTTGCGGGTAATGTAAAAGATGAGGGCATACGTGCGATAGAACAGCACGGTCATTTTGAAATTCAGGGTGACGCTGAGATTATGCAGCGTATGGATAGTTTGTTGGCGTCATTTGTAGCGCAAACACGCATGAAGCTAGAGGGTGAGGCTTACAAGCCCTGTTATCGTATTATTAAATAATTATTTATTGGTTGATGTTCCTACAGTTATCAGGCCTAAATTCATTTTCTAGCGTTCCTTTCTGGCAATTCCAGATCAGTTTTCCTTTTGATGAACTGGGCTTGAATATAATTGTTTTACTGCTGTCGGTATCTAATACTCTGGCGCGCAGCGTCACAGTCATAACGGCGTGTTCACCGACGATCAAAGATTCAATAATCCCATTGCTGATTTTTTTCGGCAAATTGGCATCGATATTCTGACTGGGCCAGAAATTAGTCTCCAGGATTAAGGTTGTAATTTGATCGCGTGTATCGAATGCCAGTTCCAGTCCCTGAGCTATTTTTTGTTTTTTTGCATAGACATTATAAAAAGGCAGCGCTAACTGATAGGCGATTATAAAGGCAGCGATGAGAGCAACTGTGATGCCGGAATATTTTATGATGTTTTTAACATTTCTTTTGTTTTTATTATCAGTAGCCTGTGGGTCGAAGCCGCAGTGTAAGCATGCTGCAACAGAATCTTTGACGGCACCGCATGCAAGGCAGAATATTTTTTCAGATATATCACCAAGTTCGTCCAGATTTTGATGTTTTTCTTCTGCGGTTGTCGCTTTTGGTATTTTTTCTGTAGCGGTGTTAACAACTCTAGCATTAGCTCCTGTTTTATGGATGGCCGTTAAATATTTCACAGCCATGGCTTTATTTATATTGTTTTTAATAACGGTCTCAGGAGACGAGAGCAATTGAGCTGCTTTTTGATCGCTAGTGTTAAATAATACGGCCAGTTTCTTGATGATCTGACTTTTGTCCTTATCAAAGGCAACTGTATTGGTGATTATTATCTTGTATGTGTTTTCGTCCATGTCGCTCTTATTGTTGTTTTTTTAACTAGATATCTGAAAGATAACCCATATCGGCTGTAAAATAAACTTTTCTCATTGATTGCTATATAGCGAATGCGGAAATCATCTGAACAACAATATGTGAAATTCACTATAATTCGCACACCGTTTTTGACTGTAGCGCAACTTACACAGGATATACCATGATTTTTTCGTCTTTAGACCTGGCACCCGAGATTCAGCAGGCGCTGGATACCTGTGGTTACAAGGAAATGACCACCATACAGGAGCTGGCGATCATCCCGGCCAGGCGTGGTAAGGATCTACTGGCTACCGCACAGACTGGTACGGGTAAAACTGCCGCCTTTGCACTGCCTGTTCTTCAGCAGTTACACAGCAATCCGAAACCGACATTGCCGGGCAGTCCCCGAGCGCTGATTCTAACGCCAACCCGTGAGCTGGCAGAGCAGTTGATGGATACTATCAAACGTTATGCGCAGTTCACGCCGATCAGCATTGCCGCTCTATTCGGCGGACTTAAAATAAGCGCGCAGCAAAAAAAGCTTAAAGCCGGTATCGATATCGTCATCGCTACCCCCGGGCGCCTGCTAGAGCACATAGAGCAGAATAATATCGATCTTGGTCAGGTCGAATTTGTGGTGCTGGATGAAGCTGATCGTATGCTAGATATGGGCTTTATCGCTGATGTACAGGCGGTACTGAAAACAGTCCCTAAAAAGCGTCAAACCATGATGTTTTCTGCAACCATGTCGGAACCAGTCAAAAAGCTGGCTAAGCAATTATTGACTAACCACGAGGTGATTAGTGCGGCCAAACAAAATGCCATCGCCGATACCATTGAACACGTGGTTTATCCCGTGGAAGAACTGCGTAAGGCAGAATTATTTGTCGATCTGATTGAGCAGCACAACTGGTTCAAGGTGCTAGTCTTCACCAGTACCAAGGCACAGGCCGACGAGCTTATGAATAACCTCAAACTGGTTCGTATCAAAACAGCCATCTGCCACGGCGATAAAAGCCAGGGTTCACGTCGTCGAGCTATCGCCGATTTTAAGGCCGATAAAATACAGGTGTTGATTGCGACCGAAGTCGCCGCCCGCGGTCTGGATATTCAGGGCCTTGAGCACGTGGTTAACTTCAACCTGCCTTATCTGGCAGAAGACTATGTTCATCGCATAGGCCGTACCGGACGTGCGGGCAGCAAAGGCCAGGCTATTTCTTTTGTCAGCAGGGAAGAAGAGCGTTCGCTGAAAAACATTGAAAAACTCATTGGCGAAAAAATTAAACGCATCAAAATGCGGGGTTACGCTGAGGGTAGCCGCGAAACGTTAATCAATACCGTGGCAAGAAATAACCGTCCGGCACGCACTAACAAAGTCAGTGAGACTACAATTTCAAAAAATAAAAACGGTACGGTTAAGGCTGGTAAGAAGAAAAAGAGGTAGGTTGGTTTAATGTGATTTTGTATGTGACCTGGCCTATATTATTCCTGTTCATACACCGCCATAATGGCCTTCAATTCCAGTAATACTATTGTGCATTCCTGCTCATTTAATTCGCTGGTTTCTTTGATACTTTCTTGTCGTTCTAATATTTCAATTACTTCATTAACCCGGTCACAACCCGTGGTACAGAGTTGTTCGATGATGTCTTGTAATTTTTGATTATTAGGAGGCATATTTTTATGATGTTATTTGGTTGTATTTGTCTGACTGCATTTCTATCAAGCGACTGAGTGTACGTCGAAAGGCAAATTTTAGCATGTCTCCGTTGTAGAGTTTTTCAGGCGCGGCTTCGCTGCTAAATATGATTTTTACCTGTTTATCGTAGAGGGCGTCAATCAGGTAGATGAAGCGACGGGCTTTGTCGTCCATGTATTCGTTCATGATGGGCACGTTAGATAACAGCAGGGTATGGAATTGTTCGGCCAGTTGTATGTAGTCCTGTGCTGCACGGGGTGTGTTGCAGAGTACGTCAAAATCGAACCAGACGATGCCGTCACCACAGGCGATGGTTTGTACCGGGCGATTCTGAATATCGAGAATATGGCCGTGCTTTATGCTTTTGCCTGATAGTTCATGCATTTTCTCTTCGAGTTTGATGATATCTGATTCATTGATATATTTTTTCTGTTGACTACTCAGGGTCGCTCTGTGATCGATGCCACCATTGAGGTGAATGACCTGCGTGGTGTGTTTAATCAGTTCGATGGCAGGCAGGAAGCGTTCTCTTTGCAGGCCGTTGGGGTATAGATCATCTGGTGTGCGGTTGGAGGTCATGATGACTGTGACCTGATGTTTGTTGAGTGCTTTAAGCAGGCCATGCAGTAACATGGCATCGACGATGTTGGTAACGATGAATTCATCGAGACAGAGTACGCGGTATTGGTTAGCGAAATCGGCGGCGATGATTTCCAGTGGGTTCTTTTGATTCTTTAGTGTCGCCAGATGTTGATGCACCCCAATCATGAAATGATGGAAGTGGATACGTGTTTTTTGCTCGAAGGGCAGGCTGTTGAAAAACAGGTTCATCAGCCAGGTTTTGCCGCGACCAACATCGCCCCAGAGATAAATGCCCTGATGGGTGTGTCTTTTCTTTATGCCTAATTGAATAAGTAATTTTTCAAACCAGTTGGCTGGGCTGGTTTGTTGGTTAAGACTGTCGTAAACATTTTGAAAAGCGATAATGGCAGCCTGCTGCGCGGGATCGGGACTGTATCCATCGCGGCTAATAGCTTTCTCAAGTAGATTCGAGGGTGTCATTATCTTTATAATTCAATGTGTTAAGTGATATATTTAACTTTGTCTGTGGGGCTTTGTCATTACTGATTAAGCTAATCCTACCCCATCTGTGCTGGTGAGGAGAGTGATTATTAGTAGTCTATTCGTTACCTTATTGGTACATAACGCAATTGTGGTGACAGGCTATTATTGATACTATAACCGTCCAAACGAGCTTGCCCAAAATAATACCTTTGGGTGACAGCATAAATCACATTACTTTATCCAAATGAGAGCACTGCTTCTTTCATGACGAAATATATTTTTATTACTGGCGGTGTTGTTTCATCGCTCGGTAAAGGCATTGCTTCTGCATCCATTGGCACCGTTTTAGAGAGCCGCGGTCTAACTGTCCGCATGATGAAACTGGATCCTTACATTAATGTTGACCCGGGCACCATGAGCCCGTTCCAGCATGGTGAAGTTTTTGTTACCGATGATGGTGCAGAAACCGACCTCGATCTTGGCCATTACGAGCGATTCGTTCGTAGCCATACCAGCAAATCCAGCAACTTTACCAGCGGTCAGATTTATGAACGCGTGATTCGTAAAGAACGTCGTGGTGAATATCTCGGTGGTACGGTCCAGGTGATTCCGCATATTACTGATGAGATCAAAAAATCTATTCGTGCTGGTGCTGAAGGCGCTGATATTGTCATGGTTGAGATTGGCGGTACGGTGGGTGACATTGAATCACTGCCGTTTATGGAAGCAATTCGCCAGATGGGTGTTGAACTCGGTCGTGAGAATGCGATGTTTGTGCATCTGACCCTGGTGCCCTACATTGCTACCGCCGGTGAAGTGAAAACCAAACCAACTCAGCATTCGGTTAAGGAGCTGCGCTCTATCGGTATCCAGCCTGATCTGTTGTTGTGCCGTTCTGAGAGATTACTCGGCGAAGATGATCGCAGGAAAATAGCCCTGTTTACGAATGTTGAGCTAAAAGCGGTGGTTTCTGCCGTCGACATGGATAACATTTATAAAATTCCACTCTGGTTGCACGATCAGGGTGTTGACGCTTTTATTTCAGATAGATTGAAGCTCACCGTTAAACCGGCTGATTTATCTGAATGGGAGCGTGTGGTCGATGCCATGCAAAATCCTGAGCATGAAATTCAAATTGGTATGGTCGGCAAATATGTTGATTTAACCGAATCATATAAATCGCTGAATGAAGCGGTTTCACATGCCGGTGCTCATAATCGCACACGGGTCAATATCAGTTATATCGATTCTTCGACCCTGGAAAATGGCGACTTTAGTTCACTGGAAAATCTCGACGCTATTTTAGTCCCCGGTGGATTTGGCGATCGTGGTATCGAAGGTAAGATTGCGGCGATTCGATATGCCCGTGAGAACAAAATTCCATATCTGGGTATTTGTCTGGGTATGCAGTTGGCTGTCATTGAATTTTCCAGAAATGTTGCCGGTTTAGGCGATGCACACAGCAGTGAGTTTAGTAGTGATACCAAACACCCGGTGATTGCATTGATCACCGAGTGGCAGGCAGAAGACGGCAGTATCGAAAAACGTGGTGCTGATTCTGATCTCGGTGGCAGCATGCGTTTAGGCGCTCAGCGTTGTAATTTAGTCGAGAATACTTTGGCGAGTCACGTCTATGGTAGCGACAATGTATTTGAACGTCATCGTCACCGTTATGAATTTAATAACCATTACCGTAAACAGCTGGAAGAAGCGGGTCTGATTATTAGCGGTAAGTCCACTGACGGTAATCTGGTTGAGATGGTTGAGTTAAAAGATCACCCCTGGTTCCTGGCTTGTCAGTTCCATCCTGAATTTACTTCAACGCCGCGTGATGGACATCCTCTGTTTGCTGACTATATTAGAGCGGCTCTGGAATATCACAACGCCAAACAAACCGAGGCAGTTATTTAATGAAGTTATGTGACTTTGAAGTAGGACTGGATCAACCAATATTTTTAATTGCCGGGCCTTGTGTAATTGAAAGCGAAGCCATGGCGATGGAGACATCAAGTAAGCTAAAAGAAATTACTGATCGTCTCGGCATCAACTTTATTTATAAATCATCTTACGACAAAGCCAACCGTTCTTCGGGCGATAGCTTCCGTGGTCCGGGCATCGAAGAAGGTTTACGTATTTTACGAAAAGTGAAAGAAGAGGTCGGTGTACATATCTTAACTGACGTACACGAAAACACACCGATCGATGAGGTTTCTGATGTCGTTGATGTTTTGCAAACGCCGGCATTTTTATGCCGTCAAACCGATTTTATCATCCGCGTGGCCAATTCTGGTAAAGCGGTAAATATCAAAAAGGGTCAGTTTCTTGCGCCCTGGGATATGAAACACGTGGTCGATAAAGCACGTTCAACCGGTAATCAGCAGATTATGGTTTGTGAACGTGGCGCTTCCTTTGGTTACAATAATTTAGTTTCTGACATGCGTTCATTAGCGGTGATGCGTGAAAGCAATTGTCCGGTAGTTTTTGATGCGACTCATTCAGTGCAATTACCAGGTGGGCAGGGTGCATCGTCAGGCGGTCAACGTGAACATGTACCAGTGCTGGCAAGAGCGGCGGTTGCTGCTGGTGTTTCTGGCGTATTTATGGAAACTCATCCTGATCCAGGCAAAGCGCTCAGCGATGGCCCGAATGCATGGCCGTTGGATAAAATGGAATCTTTGCTCAGCACCATGCTGGAACTGGATCGCATTGTAAAAGCCAAACCATTTGAAGAATTAACGCTTTAATTATTTTTTAAAACAAATACTAAACAATCATTAATTAATATTCGATTTTTTAATAAAGGAAAATCATGACTGAAATAGCTAATATAAAAGCCCGTGAAATACTTGATTCACGTGGCAACCCAACCGTTGAAGCCGATGTAACATTATCTAACGGTGTACGCGGACGCGCAGCGGTACCTTCTGGTGCTTCTACTGGTGCACGTGAAGCGCTTGAATTACGTGATGGCGATAAAAATCGTTACCTGGGTAAAGGCGTCACTAAAGCCGTTGCCAATGTAAATGGTGAAATTCGTACTGCCTTGATGGGCATGGATGTCGCTGATCAGGAAGGCATCGATAAAAAGATGATCGAGCTTGATGGCACTGCAACTAAGGAACGTCTGGGTGCAAATGCAATACTCGCCGTTTCCTTAGCAACAGCTCACGCTAACGCTAATGCAAAAAATGAACCTCTTTATGTTTCTCTAGGTACTGGTGAATACACCATGCCGGTACCAATGATGAACATCATCAACGGTGGTGAGCACGCAGAGAATAGTGTTGATTTGCAGGAATTTATGATTCTGCCTGTTGGCGCACCTTCGTTTAAAGAGGCGTTACGTTATGGTGCCGAAGTTTTCCACACCCTGAAAACTGTACTTTCAGCTAAAGGTATGAATACGGCGGTTGGTGATGAAGGTGGTTTTGCACCTGATTTATCTTCAAACGAAGAAGCCATTGAAGTGATTCTTGAAGCTATTACCCGTGCGGGATTCACACCGGGTAAAGATATTTACCTGGGTCTGGACGCGGCTGCTTCTGAGTTCTATAAAGATGGTGTTTATAATCTGGCATCAGAAGGTAAAACGTTTAACGCTAATGAATTTAGTGATTACCTTGCAGGTTGGGTTGATCAATATCCTATCATCACTATTGAAGATGGATTGGATGAAGCTGACTGGGCAGGCTGGGCATATTTGACTGAGAAGTTGGGCGACAAAGTTCAGTTGGTTGGTGATGATTTGTTCGTGACTAATACAGAAATTTTCAAACAAGGCATTGACAAAAACATTGCTAACTCAATTCTGATCAAGTTCAATCAGATTGGTACTTTGACAGAGACATTGAATGCTATACATCTGGCGCATGCTTCAAATTACACTGCCGTCATTTCTCATCGCTCAGGTGAAACTGAAGACAGCACTATTGCTGATCTTTGTGTAGCCACTCAGGCTGGTCAGATTAAAACTGGTTCGCTGTCACGTTCTGATCGTATTGCAAAATACAACCAGCTTTTACGCATTGAAGAAGAGTTGGGTGCTGGTGCTATCTATGCTGGAAGAAACGCTTACAAGCATTTGAAGTAAACGGTTAAATACTGACGGAGTGTCGTGAAAAAAATCATCGTTCTTCTGCTTGTGTTGTTGGTTATGTTGCAATACAAACTATGGCTGGGTGATGGTGGTATTCCTGATATCTTGCAGCTGGAAAATGAAATTGATGTTGTTCAGCTGCAAGTTGATAAATTAAAAGAACGGAACCAGGCGCTGGATGCTGAAGTGCAGGATCTTAAAAAGGGTATGGATGCAATCGAGGAGCGCGCTAGAAGTGAACTCGGTATGATCGGCAAGGACGAAGTTTATTATCAGGTGATTTCCAGTGATTCTGATAAATCAAAAGATAAAAAATCGGTTTTAGATAAGCAATCTGATTACAGCAAATAAGCCTATGACAAAACCATCCATTTGGGCTGTTATTCCCGCTGCCGGCATAGGCCAGCGCATGCAGTCTGATATCCCCAAACAATATCTCCCACTGGCTGGTTCAACGGTACTTGAAAATACCATTCATCGTTTGTTAGCCGCTAATAAAGTGAAAGGACTGGCTATCTCTTTGCGCCATGACGACCAATACTGGGCCAGTGTGAATATTGAATCGGAGAAACCCGTGATCAAAGCTGATGGTGGTACAGAGCGTTGTGATTCTGTGCTGAACGCAATGAAGGCGTTGTCTGATCATGAGGACTTTGATGCTGATAGTGACTGGGTGCTGGTTCATGATGCAGTGCGACCCTGTGTCAGGCTCGAAGATATTGATCGGCTTATCGAGCAGGCAATGGTTAATGAAGCGGGTGGTCTGTTGGCACTGCCAGTACGCGATACTATGAAACGTCAATCAGCCAATTCAGCAACAGTGCAGAAAACAGAAGATCGTGAAGGCCTGTGGCACGCACTGACGCCACAGTTGTTCCCTTATAAAGTATTGCAAGATTCTTTGATCAAGGCACTGGTTGATGGTGTCACTGTCACTGATGAATCATCAGCCATGGAGTACGCAGGTTATGCGCCATTATTGGTTAAAGGCCATGAAGATAACATCAAGATAACGCGTCCCAATGATTTACGACTGGCTGAACTCTTTATAGCTGATCAGCAATAATAGGATAAATAAATGACAGCGGATAATTCTCAATCAAAAATACCTTTTAGAATCGGCCACGGCTTTGATGTGCATGCTTTTACTGATGGTGACCATATTGTGTTGGCTGGAGTTCGCATTGAGCATGAGCAGGGTCTACTGGCACATTCTGATGGTGATGTGGTCATACACGCGATTTGTGATGCTTTGCTGGGGTCAATTTCGGCCGGTGATATAGGTCAGCATTTTCCTGATTCAGATCCCAGGTATAAAAACATTGATAGTCGAATCTTGTTAGAGAAGGTTTATGAAAAAGTAAAGCAGGACGGCTTTCAATTATCTAATCTTGATATCACTGTCGTTGCACAAAAGCCGACTTTGTCTTCTTATATCTCATTAATGTGTGAGAGCATTGCAAGCATACTTATGGTGCAAAAAAATCAAATTAATATCAAAGCAACCACAACAGAAAAACTGGGTTACATAGGTAGAAAAGAAGGTATTGCTGTCCACGCTGTTACGCTTGTTTTTGCCGACTAAATGCTCAATAAGTTTGCACTTTGTCTGATTAATCACCTATATGCCAATTATTACTGTATTTATAGGTAAAAAATGAACATTATGATGATTTAGGTATTTACTTTAAGGGGTTAAAGTTATAAAAATGCGCCTAGCAGTTTTAGAAGAATTATAAATTATCACCAAAGGGTAAAGATCATGGCAGCAGCAAAGAAAAAAGCAGTCAAAAAGAAAGCTGTAAAAAAGAAAGCAGTAAAAAAAGCAGTCGCTCCAGCAAAAAACATTAAAGCTATTAGTACCGCTTATACAAAAACTCAATTGTTTCTTCATATCGCTGAAGACACAGGTATAGCTAGAAAAGATGTTGCTAAAGTTTTTGAATCATTGAGTGATGTCATCGAGGGTCATGTTAAGAACCGTGGTGCAGGTGAATTCAAAATTCCTGGTTTGATGAAAGTTAAGATCAACAAGAAACCAGCAACCAAAGCACGTAAGAACGTGCCTAATCCATTCAAGCCAGGCGAGTTGATGGATGTGAAAGCCAAGCCAGCTCGTAAGGTAGTAAAAGTTCTGCCATTGAAAGGACTTAAGGATATGGCTGCAAAATAAGTCTATACAGACTTGTTTTGAAAAACCCCTGTAGAACCTTGTTTTGCAGGGGTTTTTTGTGTCTAATACTTTATGGGTTTGACTCGATTAATTTATCTGCACGGCTTTAATAGCTCGCCTGAATCATATAAGGCGAAGCTTTTGTATGCCCATATGGAGCAACGAGGCATACTGGATCAGTTAATTATTCCTGAAATACCGCCGGTGCCCGCCGAGGCTATGGCTATGCTGGTGGCTCTGTTTGAAGAGAATCAGGAAATTGGTGATGTCGCCGTCGCGGGTAGTTCATTGGGCGGGTTCTATTCAACCTGTCTGGCTGAGCGCTTTGGCTGCAAAGCAGCATTGATTAATCCTGCTGTGCGTCCTCATCTATTACTGAAAAAATATCTGGGTGAGAATAAAAATTATAATACTGCAGAGACCTGGGTGCTCGATCAATCACATATCGAACAGCTTAAAGAAATGGATGTCGATGCGATTACCCGTCCAGAACGTTATTTGTTGCTGCTGCAAAAAGGTGATGAAACTTTGGACTATCGTCAGGCTTTAGAAAAATACAAAGATTGCCCGCTCGTTTTAGAAGAGGGTGGTGATCATTCATTCACCGGCTTTGAAAATCATATCGAACCTATTTTGAGATTTTGTGGAATCACTGTATGAAAATAATAACAATTGAACAGGTAGTCATTTAATGTCACTCGGCCCAATTATGATGGACTTAATCGGTACACAGATTAGCGATACCGAAAGAGAATTATTGCTCAACCCGCAAGTGGGTGGTCTTATCCTGTTCACTCGCAATTTTGAATCCATCGAACAGATTACTGCGCTGATCTCTGAAATTCGTTCCTTGCGTACACCGCATCTACTGATCGCTATCGATCACGAAGGCGGGCGTGTGCAGCGTTTCCATGATGGGTTTACCAGGCTACCACCGGCGAGTGTATTTGGTGAGATTTATAAACACGATCATGATAAAGCGCGTGAGTGTGCTGAGCTGACCGGCTGGCTGATGGCCGCTGAGTTACGCGCCATCAATGTCGATTTTAGTTTTTCCCCAGTGCTCGATCTGGCGCATGGCGTTAGTGGTGTCATTGGTAACCGCGCTTTTCATTCCAAAGCGGATGTTGCCGCGACGCTGGCTTATGCCTTTATGCACGGTATGTCGCTGGCAGGCATGTCGGCTGTTGGCAAACATTTTCCCGGACACGGCGGCGTCACCGAAGATTCACATCTTGCTTTACCGGTTGATCATCGTGATATGGCGACTTTGATGAAGGCCGACATCGTTCCTTTTGAAAAGATGATCCACAATCATTTACCGGCCATTATGCCTGCGCATGTTATCTATGATCAGGTAGATGATAAACCTGCGGGTTATTCCTCCATCTGGCTGAAACAGGTATTGCGTGACCGTCTAAAATTTCAGGGTGTTATTTTCAGTGACGACTTGAGCATGGAGGCGGCGGGCATCGGTGGAAGTTATGGCGAGCGTGCTTTACTGGCACTCGATGCGGGTTGTGACATGGTGCTGGTGTGCAATCATCCTGACGGTGTTTCCGAAGTGATCACGGCTTTGGGGGATTACTCAAACCCGACCTCACAATTACGTTTAACACGCATGCACGGCAAGCAGGTATTCGATCGTGCTGAGTTGTTAGCTAGCCGACAATGGCAACTGGCAAATAAAATGATTCTGGAGCTGGACGACTCACCCTGGATGGAAATGGACGTTTAACGAATTAAGGTATAACCATGAGTGATAATCAACAAATCAATCAGCTGCTAAGTTTTTTGCAAAACCACAACTGGATTGTTCAGGTGTTTCTGATCGTGTTAATTTCCTTGACGCTCAGTTTTATTGCGCGACGAGCCATCAACAAAATTGAAATCAAGCTGCAAAAAACCAAAAACCCGTGGGATGATTTATTAACACAATCATTGCAGAAGCCCGTTGCCTGGTTAATCTGGTTACTAGGTTTAACTTTTGCCGCTGAAATCGTACATAAACAAAGTGGTGCCACTATTTTTGAAGCAGTCGGGCCAGTTCGTGATATTGGTGTGATTTTGATACTGACAATGTTCTTGCTTAACCTTGTCCGCGGTACTCAGAAAATACTGATAGCATCTGGCTGTGAAAGCGGTGAGAGAGATTTTGATGAGCACACCGTTGAAGCGATCTCCAAGTTAATTCGAATCTCCATTATCATTACAAGTGCTTTGGTGATGCTGCAAACATTAGGTTTCAGTGTTTCAGGTGTGCTGGCTTTTGGTGGTATTGGTGGTATTGCTATTGGTTTCGCGGCTAAGGATCTGCTCTCCAATTTCTTCGGGGGGCTGATGATCTATATGGACAGACCCTTCAAAGTCGGAGACTGGATTCGCTCCAATGACCGCGATATAGAGGGCACGGTTGAACATATTGGCTGGCGGCTGACTCGTATCCGAACATTTGATAAGCGTCCGCTGTATGTACCAAATTCAATTTTCGCCACCATTAGCGTGGAGAACCCCTCAAGAATGACCAATCGCCGTATTTACGAGACTATTGGCATTCGTTATCAAGATTCATCAAAAATGGAAGCCATTGTTAAGGACGTAAAACAAATGCTGATAGATCATCCGGAAATTGATACCAAAGCTACAATGATTGTTAATTTTGTTAATTTTTCAGCCTCATCCATCGACTTTTTTGTGTATACCTTCACTAAAACAACTGACTGGGTTCTATTTCATGAGATTAAACAGGATGTCATGCTTAAAATTATTGATATAATCAACGAACATTCAGCAGAAATGGCCTTCCCAACGACCACCTTGCATGTAGAATCAATACCTGAATCATTATCTAATCAATCCGGCGTGCAATCATGAGTAAAAAACTGTTAATAATTCTGGCTAATTCAGATCCTGCTAATGCGGCAGAATTAGGCGCTCCTTTATTTCAGGCTACAGTGGCGGCGGCGATGTCTCATGAAGTCGAAGTTGTGATCACTGGTAATGTTGGTGCACTGGCCTCTACTGGCTATGCTGACAACCTGGAAATTAATCATGACACTCACCGCAGTGTTTATGATGTGATTAAAGAAGCACATAGAGCAGGTGTTGTTTTTAAAGTCTGTGCACCATCTGTACAAATCTATGGTGATGACCTTATTCCTGAAATTGAAGAAAGTGTTGGTTCGGCTTATGTTATTAGTGAAGCGATGGACGACGACACCGTTACTTTTACTTATTAAGCATAAATGTCTATTTCGTCTGAAGAACTTACAGCTATCCTGTCGAAGGCAGAACTAATCTATAGCAATGAGCAGGTGTCCATGGCTCTCGATACTATGGCGCTTGAGTTAAATGATCGATTGAGTGGTACGCAACCACTACTGTTATGTGTGATGAATGGTGCACTGGTTTTTGCAGGACATCTGCTAACGCGTCTTAATTGTTTTCCTCAAGTCGATTATATACATGCGACACGCTATGGTGACCATACCTGTGGTAGTACATTAGATTGGCGAGCCTACCCCAGTAATGACTTAAAAAACCGTACGGTTTTGATACTGGATGATATTCTAGATGAAGGCATTACACTGAAAGCTATCATTGAATACTGTCATAAGCAGGGAGCCAAAGAAGTGTTGTCAGCAGTTCTAGTTCAGAAAAAACATAAACGTTGTGTTGAAGGGCTTAAAAGTGATTTTGTGGGTCTTGAGGTTGAAGATAAATATGTTTTTGGTTTTGGCATGGACTACCAGTCACAACTTCGCCACCTCAATGGCATTTACGCGCTGAGTGAATAATATGACAAAAATAGCAATTATTGGTGGTACTGGGCTGGATGAATTTTCGGCATTACAAAGTTTGCGCAGAGAAAAAATCACCACACCTTATGGCGATACATCAAATGTTTTGATGTTCGGTACTATCGATGGTCATGAACTTATATTTCTTCCCAGGCACGGTGAGAAGCACAATGTCGCACCACATAATATTAACTACCGCGCTAATTTATGGGCGTTGAAAGATCAGGGGGTGACACATATTGTTGCGGTTAATGCTGTCGGTGGTATTACTGATAATATGTCACCGGAAAAGTTAGTCTTTCCACATCAGATTATTGATTACACACATTCACGCCAGCATACATTTTCGGATGAAAATTCTGATTCAGTTATGCATATCGATTTTAC
Source organism: Gammaproteobacteria bacterium (assembly GCA_029882355.1). GTDB lineage: Bacteria > Pseudomonadota > Gammaproteobacteria > SZUA-229 > SZUA-229 > LH-M37. The sequence goes on from JAOUKV010000022.1 coordinate 34,678, forward strand.
AGAACCTTACAGCGAGTTAATTAGAGGTGTGTTAAGAAGCGTGTCTATTGATATGGCTTTTGACTTTGAGGGCGATGCGGTTTATGGCGCAGTTCAGGGGCCAAGACTTGAAACAGCCGCAGAAATTAATCGTATGCAGCAGGATGGCTGTGACATCGTTGGCATGACCGGTATGCCAGAAGCTTCTCTGGCCAGAGAGCTGGATATCGAATATGCCTGTTGTGCTCTGGTGGTAAACTGGGCTGCGGGTAAAGGTGATGATGTATACATCACCATGGATATAATCGAAAAGCATATGCAATACGGCATGATCAGTGTTTCAAAGCTGATATCAAAAGCCTTGCCCGAACTTTTAAAACTGTAGAGCCGTTTATGGAAATATTTGAACTTGAAGACCACGAATTTATTGAGCTGAATAATTTATTAAAAGTGACTGGGTTCTGTGAAAGTGGTGGGCTGGCTAAGATCATGATTGGTGATGGACAGGTAAAAGTCGATGGTAAAGTTGAACTTCGTAAACGCTGTAAAATTCGCACTCATCAGGTTGTCGAGTTTAATGGTCAGTCTGTCATGATAAAGTAGTCTGTTAATCTTGCTACCTATATACTATGTTTTTTTATATATGTCAGCAGTGGCAGCTAGTTCAGGACTAAATAATGACAAACCCCGATCCAGTTTCTGATCTCTCAATCAAACGATCTGTTGACATCTATTCTTTTGTTATACTTATTAGCTTTGTGCTTTTTCTGTTTTGGCTGGCTGACGACAGGTATGATAATTTTGTTGACGCGCATCAGATATCGGCAAATAAGGCAGTGCAAGTCGCTGCTATGGAAATTAAGGAAATTATTAACAACAAGCGTCATGTTGTTAGTCTTTTTTCAGAAGATAACCGTGATTTGATCTTTAAGTTGTCTCAGTATCCTGATGATGAAGAGCTGTATGATGAATTGAATCGCCGCTTAGGCAGAAATATTCCTGATTTTTTCGCATCGAATATCGTTACTTCCTCAGGCGATCTCGTTATCGGAGATTTTGATGGTAAAGTGGGCGGCTTATGTCTTACAGATATAAAACACTTTATTGATGATGGTCATCAGTTAGTTCGTGTACATCCAAATAACGATACATACCATTATGATATTTTGACTCGGCTTCCAGATGATAAAGATGGAAAGTTGTTTTTTGTTAGCTTTAACTTAAATGAGCTATCTGATTTGTTGCATGTTATTCAGCCATCAATGCATGAACTCATGTTGATAAATGAGGGTATGCAGAATCTTATAGAAATCAACACAAATGGTGGTAGAAATGTTATCACTGATCGTCTAGATTACAGGCTTACCAGTGATGAGATATCAAGAATAATGTCATCAACAAAAATAGAAAACTCTATGTGGAGTGTCATCGATTTCCATCAGCCCGGCTTGTTAACTCAGTACAGGATGTACATTTTTAAGGAATACCTTTTTGTCTTTTTTGTTGTGGCTATTATCGGTCTTTACATGCGGTCAGTATTGGTTGATCGTGATAGCAGACGAAATCTGGCTGAAATAAAATTGAGGCAAAGCAATGATGAAATCAGAATACTTAATGAAAAGCTTGAGCTGCTGGCAACTACTGACGGTTTAACTGGCTTGTATAATCGCCGTTACATCGATGAACGACTTGCTATGGAATGGAGCAGGTGTCAGCGTACCGGACTCCCGATTAATATTGTGATCATCGATATTGATTATTTTAAAAATTATAACGATCAGTATGGGCACCAGGCGGGTGATGACTGTCTCATCTCCGTTGCTAATACTATGACTTCAATATTCAAGCGATCAGGTGACATTGTCGCAAGGTACGGCGGAGAAGAATTTGTCATTGTAATGACTGATATTAATGTCGAAGCTGCTGAACTAATACTGCACCAGTTTCAAAATGCGCTGAATGAAGCCAAAATCAAACATGAATCATCTAATGTTGGAGATCATCTGACCGTCAGCATAGGTCTTGTTAATATCATACCTACACAGTCCGATTCAGTACAGGATGGGATTAGAAATGCCGATAAGGCGCTGTATGTGGCCAAGGAAAGTGGTAGAAATCAGATATACGTCCATAAATAATCCGGCTAAACTATGTTTTTATTCCATTCCCCGGAGTTCTTGATCAGGTGGTAGGATAGAATCCGCTGGTTTCGCTTATTATTGATAATTCCATTAACTTTCATGTTAGGCGGATTTTATTTCAGGTATTACTATGACAGATAAAACTTACATCAAAGGAAAGGACTGCGATCTAGAGTCCAGTATCGAAACCATGTTTGCAAAACTCGATGATCTAGGTATCGAGGTAGAGGAGGCGTCCTGGCTCAACCCTGTGCCGCATGTTTATTCGGTGCATATACGTGATAAAGATTGTGGCCTGATGTTTACCAATGGCAAAGGTGCAACGCGTAAATCGTGTTTAGCCAGTGCGCTGGGTGAGTATTTTGAACGGCTAAGTTGCAACTACTTTTTTGCTGATTTTTACCTGGGTGAAAAATTCTCAAAAGGTGATTTTGTTCATTATCCTGATGAACGTTGGTTCAAAGTTGAAGACAATGAAATGCCAGAAGGGCTACTGGATACTGGGCTCTGGGACTATTACGATCCAGAAGGCGAGATTAAACCACACCAACTCTATGATATAAATTCAGGCACGGGTGAACGGGGTATTTGTGCGTTACCTTATGAACGCCAGCGTGATAGTGAACTCTGCTGGTTTCCCGTCAGTGTGATTGGGAATATTTACGTGAGTAACGGCATGTCTGCCGGTAACACACAAAATGAAGCCAGAGTACAGGCGCTATCAGAAGTTTTTGAGCGTTACGTTAAAAATAAAATTATCGCTGAAGGTATTTGTCTGCCTGAAGTTCCGAAAGAAGTGATTAATCGCTTTCCTAAAATTGCTGAAGCGATTGCAGAACTTGAAGGTCACGGTTATTACCTTCGTACAGCAGACGCCTCGCTGGGTGGAAGATACCCTGTGATGAGCGTAACTCTAATTAATCCACGCAATGGTTCTGTGTTTGCTTCCTTCGGCGCACATCCCAGTTTTGAAGTCGCGCTTGAGCGTACCGTTACCGAATTATTACAGGGCCGCAGCCTGGATCAGCTTGATGGATTTTTACCTCCCAGTTTTGATCTTGAAGAAGTTGCCGATCACCATAATCTTGAAACCCATTTTATTGATTCCAGTGGTCTCATCGCCTTCGAATTTTTCAAAAACAAACCTGATTATGAATTTTTTGACTGGGATTACGATGCCAATACCCATGACGAATTTTCTTATCTAAGCAAAATTATTCACGACATGGATAATGATATCTATATCTCAGAATACGAACACCTCAATGTATATGCCTGTCGCATCATTGTGCCGGGCATGTCAGATATTTATCCGGTAGATGATCTTATCTGGAATAATAATAACGAAGGTGCCCTGTTTCGTGAAGATATTCTGTCACTTAAAAATTTAGATAACGATCAATGGCTCAGTATTCTCGATCGACTGGAAGAGGGCGGTTATAACGACCTGCAACGTGTTGCAGAATTCATTGGTATTGCCCCCGATGCAGGCACTGCCTGGGCTAGTCTTCGCATAGGAGAATTAAAAGCCATGCTGTGTCTGGCCATGGAAGATACCGAGCAAGCACTTGAATGGATCGACTGGTGTTTGCAAACAGACCAACTGAGCGAAGCACGTTTAAGAGAATACAGTTGTATACAAGCCCTGTTAGAAATTAAATATGATGACGAACGTGATTATGAAGATTATGCCGATAGCCTTGTTTTAATGTTTGGCAAAGACAACATAGATCTCGCTAAGAAAATTGTCGATTCTGAAGAAACCTTCCATGGCTTACATAGTCCGGGTTTATCACTGGATGGATTTATTGCACATAATAAATTATTGGATGGCTATGCCAAGCTGCATAAGTTTAAACAAAATAACTGGAATAACGGCGAGTAATGATTGGTGTAAAAGTAACGCATAATGCACCTTCATCTGGCCTGTTCAGGTACTGGTTAGCGCGTGCTTTCATGGCAATCATGGGCTGGAATGTTACCGGTAAATTTCCTGATGATAAAAAATTTGTTCTCATCGGTGCACCGCATACTAGCAACTGGGATTTTTTTTTGGGTCTAGCGACAATCTTCATTTTCCGAGTAAAAGCACAGTGGCTAGCAAAAGATTCGATATTTATCTGGCCAGTGGGGATTTTGTTGCGTTCGCTAGGCGGGATTCCGATTGATCGTAAAAATGCTCACGGTGTTGTTGGCCAAATGGCTGATGCATTAACCCAATCCGAACAACAGGTGATTCTGCTGGCTCCAAGCGGCACCCGAAAAAAAATGCCAAATTGGCGATCAGGTTTTTATCATATTGCACATCAGGCAAACGTACCAATTGTTTGCGGATCTCTAGATTTCAAAACAAAGCAGGCGAATATAGGGCTGTCATTGCTGCCAACAGGCAATATTGAAAAAGACATGGATAAAATTCGTCAATACTACAAAGAAATAAATGCGAAATATCCAGAGATGGAAACGTCTGTTCGGCTAGCTGAAGAAAGCTAGATGCCTTTTATACTGTTTCAAAACACTGCTTAACCATAGATTTAAAAATGTTGCGACTTACTGAAATTAGACTACCTCTTGATCATTCCTCGGATGAACTTCAATCGGCGATTCTTAATCGCTTAAAGATTACTCCAGATGCTTTACATGGCTACACCATTGCCCGTCTTGGTTACGATGCGCGTAAACGCAATGCAATTGTGGCAGTCTATTCTCTCGATGTTGATGTCACCAATGAAGCAGAATTGCTACAACGTTTTAGTGAAGATCGTCACATTAAGCTAACTCCGGATACTGACTATAAGTTTGTTACACATGCTCCCGAAAATCTCAAAACTCGTCCGGTGATCATCGGTACTGGACCCTGTGGTTTTATGGCTGGACTTTTGCTGGCGCAGATGGGTTTCAAACCTTTAATTCTTGAACGTGGGCAGGCAGTGCGACAGCGCACTAAGGATACCTGGGCTCTGTGGCGTGAACATAAACTTAATCCCGAATCGAATGTGCAGTTTGGTGAAGGTGGTGCGGGTACTTTCTCTGATGGTAAATTACATACACAAATTAAAGATCCGCGTTTTCTGGGTGTAAAGGTATTAAAAGAATTTGTTAAGGCTGGCGCACCTGAGGAAATCCTTCATATCAGCAAACCTCACGTTGGTACATTCCGTCTGGTGAGTATGGTTGAGAAAATTCGCGAGGAAATTATCAGTCTCGGTGGTGAATTCCGCTTCGACAGTCGCGTTACGGATATTGATATCGACGATGGGCAGATTCGTGCTGTGGTTTTGGATGGTGGTGAGCGCATCGAGAGTGATCACATTATTCTCGCTATCGGCCACAGTGCTCGTGATACTTTCAAAATGCTTTATCAGCGTGGTGTTTATGTTGAAGCCAAATCATTTTCAATTGGCTTTCGTATTGAGCATCCACAGTCCATCATTGATCAATGTCGTTATGGAAAATTTGCCGGTCATGCTGATCTTGGTGCGGCCGATTACAAACTGGTGCATCACTGCAAGAATGGTCGCAGTGTTTACAGTTTTTGCATGTGCCCCGGTGGTACGGTGGTCGCATCCACTTCGGAAGAGGGCTGTGTAGTCACAAACGGTATGAGCCAGTATTCACGCAACGAACGTAACGCTAACAGCGGTGTTGTAGTTGGCATCACCCCAGCCGATTTTCCCAACGATAACCCGCTGGCAGGTATCGAACTGCAACGTGAACTGGAATCTAAAGCTTTTATTTTGGGCGGCAGTAATTACGATGCGCCGGCACAGCTGGTCGGTGATTTTGTTAAGGGACAACCATCATCTGAGCTTGGCAGTGTGCAGCCATCCTATACACCGGGTGTGCATCTAACCGATCTGAGTAGTGCACTACCAGATTATGCGATTGAGGCTATCCGCGAAGCCTTGCCTGCCTTCGATCGCAAGATCAAAGGCTTTGCTATGAATGATGCTGTACTTACCGGTGCTGAAACACGCACTTCATCGCCGGTACGTATTAAGCGTAATCGTGATGATTATCAAAGTATTAACACCAAAGGGCTTTATCCAGCGGGTGAGGGTGCGGGATATGCTGGAGGTATTTTATCTGCTGCGGTGGATGGAATAGAAGTTGCAGAAGCGGTGGCGTTGAGTATGAAAGCTAAATACGGTTGGTGAATTTAGCCGTGAAGAATCGTGAGCCTGACTGATTCTTATAATTGAGTTAGTTAATGTTCACGAAAGATTCGGGCGTAGATACGTTGATGGTTTTTAGTCGAGGTTTTCTTACGAGAGTCCTCCCATAAAATCAGGGTGGTTTCGCTTTTTGGGCTGTATGCAATGGCCGGGAAACGTCGAATGCCGGGCGCATCAGTATCCGTCATTACAAATTCTTCGGACATGTCTCCTTGTGGTGAAATAAAGCGTCCGTAAACATCCATATTCATCGCCGTTTGATCACGACGTAGATCGTACCAGATAACCAGGAAGCGTTGCTGTTTTTGATCGAAAATGACAGAGGGAAATTCCTGATAATCATTTTTTACGGCAATCGGAAATGCCTTGCCGATATGCTTGCCATCGCTGGCCCTTATCAAAGCACCAAATACATCCAGTCCCATTTTTTGATAATCACGAGCAGTCGTCCAGACAACCAGAAACAGATCATCTTCCGGTGAATAGCTGGCAGCATACATTGACGGGGGCAGGCAGGCATCTTCTTCTGTATCAATCAGAATGCCGGGTTTGCCGCCATCATCAGAATTCTGAACAAAGGCGGCAAAAATACCTTTGCCTTCGAGTGTTGTAGAAAGATATTGTTGTTCATCAACAATGTCGCGCCAGACAACCAGAAAGCGTTTTCTTTTTGGATCGTAAATCAGAGAAGGTCTGTCCTGCTTGCCTTCACCTTTGGCGATCAGAAATTCATTATCAAGCAGTTTTCCTTGATGACTTATAAAACGACCAAAAAGTTTCTCGGTATCGGCAAGACGATCATCTTTCCATGCGACCAGAAAACGTTGTTTTTCAAGATCAAAAGCGACTGATGCCTGTTTTTGTGATGTCCTTTGGTTCGTAATGGCAAAATTTGAACCGATGGCTTTGCCGTTGAAGTTTAATAGCTGAGCATAAATATCCGAATCGATATTGTTTGCATTTCGCCAGTCAGTCCAGGTGACCAGATAATGTTTATTGACAGGATCAAATGCAACAGAAGATCTACCCTGACCGCCTTTATGGTTGGATATTACGATATCTTCTGAAACTGGTGCACCCTGTGCGTCCAGTATGCGACCATAGATGTCGACATCGGTTTTTGAATTATAGCGCACGTCTGACCAGGTAATCAGGAACTGATCATGAACCGGGTTGTAGGCCACAGTGGGCAGACTTTGCAAAGAGTCACGGGTCGATACAGGGAAGTCACTGCAGTAACCAGATACTGAAGTCAGGCTCAGGGCAACAGTAGCTAAAATGCTAAAAAAGGTAAGTTTAATATTCATTGTTAGTAGGCTCTGTTGTTATGCGCATTACCATGACAGTTCAAGTTACAGGTACCTGTATAAGTGCCACCGTCAGTAAACTCGGGCAAGGCAAATGAATTACCAGTTATTGTATACGGACCACCTGTATAGGTAGAGTTTGTCTGGAAATTAATCAGGTGATTATATCTATGAGATCCATGTGGGTCGTGACAGTTAATACAGGATTTTGTTCGAGTATTAATATGCCGCTGGTGGGAAAAACCACTTAACGGTGTTACCAGTAAGGCGGCTTCAGAGTGGCACTTAAAGCACAGGACAAAATCAGTGCTACCGCTGGTTGGTACAATGGGATCAAGAGAATAAGCTTGAGCTAATAGCCCTTCATTGTTAGAACCATGTGGTCCATTAGGCCCGGTACCGCCCGCTGCCGCTGAGGTGTCGCCATTATGACAGTCAGTACAATAAATAAGATTGTTTGTGTTGGTGCTGACTTTATCGAGAGGAATGTCAGTGCGCAGGCTGGGTACTTCACTGTCATTAGCGGAATTGTTTGTGACAATTGGGTGCCAGGAAACGAGGCCGGGGTTATTATTGTTAACCTTATCACGAAGGTTATAAATTCCATCTAATCGAGTCATACTCCAGCCTGTTGCTGTTGAACATCGCTCAGTCAGCGCACCACCGCAAGGCCCTTTCAAGGCTAGACCGTGGCACTTAAAGCATAGCTCATACTGATTGGTAACCGTACCAACCACGCCGCCATTGATATCAACACCGGGAACATCCTGGATAAGTGCATTAGCGAGTGGCGGTGTGGTATGTAAAGCTGTATTCATCGGCGCGCTAAGGTCAAACGATACCATGGGCAGGTCGCTCTGAACCTTGTGCGGGTTATGGCAGTCAGGACATTCAGCGTGGATATTCATCGTATCAGGATTTTCTGTCCCTGCAAAATCGTGATCTGGGTTGGGTGTGGTTGTTACTGGATGGCTATCCGTTTTAGCAAATTCTGCTTGAATATTGGTCGAGGCGGTATTGCCATTGTGACAGGCAAAACAGGTGTTTTCTTCCAGATATTTTGGCAGTCTTGCGGTATCTGCCGCGCTATGTGGTGTGTGGCAATTCATGCAGCTGTTTTCGGCAACATTGGCTCCACGCCACTCTACCCGGCGATCTGCCCACGGGTTCGCGCCGATAGAATTCCAGGTGGCCGTTGATTGTTCATGACTTGAACCAATCCAGCCAGTTTTGTTGTGACATTCTGTACAGATGGCACCATTTAATGAAGTGATCCGGAGAAAGGGTTTATTGGTCGCTTCATGGGGATCATGACAGGTTGTACATTCAACCCGATTTGAACTGACGCCATCAAGCGGTAGCCCAATACTTGCGGGATCAAATAATTCGCCATCATTAATCTGTAGGGTTGAATCGTAGACAAAAGAAATCGGATGATCATCGCTTAGATCAGTGCCCAGATAACCACGTTCTGCTGGGTTCATAGGACTGGTCAGAATGGCGTCAAGCGTTTCCCCTGTGGGTGGGTTAGACAATGCACCAAGTGCGACAGTGCCATCATGGCAGGCCAGGCACAAAGTTGATTTGCCCGTCGGCTGACCGGGTGAGGCATCTAGCGTGGTGCTGCCGTATGGTGTGTAGGTCTGTCCTGAAGACAGTGTATGGTTCCAGAGCGGCGCATCCGCCATAGCTGCATGAGGCGTGTGACAGAACACACAAATTTGGGTAACTGTGCCACTTTTTATTGTGCCTGGCCCACTGATTGATAAGTTATGGCGAGTGTTACCTACATCTTGCGCAGCCTGAACTCTGGTGTCTGTAAATATGCCTATTGCTGTAATAGCAATCAACGCAAAAATAACTATGTTAGTTTTTAGATTATCCGCCCACATACTGAAATACCTGCACTCGGCGATTATAGGAATCTGCCACATAAATTTTGTCCTGATAAATAAACAGCCCAGATGGTAACCAGAATTCGCCAGCATTCTTTCCCTGATTACCGAAGTCCATTAGGTATCGGCCTTTTTGATCAAAGATTTGAACACGATGAAATATTGCATCTACCACATAAATATGACCCTTGCTGTCTATCCCAATGCCCTTAGGCTGAGAAAAATAGCCTGACGAATCTCCGTGTTTTCCAAAGTTGCTGATATATTTTCCGTCAAGGTCAAATATCTGCACGCGGAAATTCATGGTGTCATTAACATAGAGATTGTTATTATCAAGAGCCAAATGACTTGGGAAATTGAAGTCGCCTTCTTTTTGTTTTCGGTGCCCAAATGAAAACTCTTTCTGACCTTGATCATTATAAACTACAATTTTGTGATCAAGCGTATCCGATACATATAGTCTGCTGGTTTTATTATTAAAATAAAGCCCGGTCGGTCGTTTAAAACCTTCAATCGTACGAACGAATTCTCCATCTTTTGTGAGTACAAAGACTTTGGCCAATTTAGAATCTGATATGTAAATCTGATTATTGCCAATGGCAACTCCGACTGGTGAAGAGAAATATATTTCATCAGCCTGGTTGATCTGTTTATATTCACTGCTAGACGTATTGAACAGGTGCACAGTTTTTTTGCCAGGATCAGCAACTGCAATAAGTTGTTCTTTTACGGCAATGCTATAAGGGCGAACCATACCAGTGTTAAGACTCCGCCCAGATAACCAACCCCATAAGCGTGAAAAAAATGATTCGTGAATTTCAAGATCAGTGGGATTGGCGAATTGGTATAGATACTTGATCCGGGGTTTTAGTGGTGGCGATGGCCAAATAATCTCGGACACCTTCAGCTCATCGATGACCGGTTTATTTGGAGTTGAACAACCGGAAATTAGCAGTGCAGTGAGGCCAATCATAATGAACTGTTTCATTGAGACCGCCTTATCAGATTAAACATCAGCCTGTTATCTTCGCTATTTCTTGTTGTGCCATTCCATTGGTAGTGATTCAGACTGGCATTGAATGTGATCAAATAATAACGCCATTCAAGGTCTACACCTTCACTAATATATTTGTCATCGTTTCCAAGACTATCATCTTGCTGCCGGTAACTCAGGTGGGGTTTAACTGTGATGCTGCTCGAGGGAATTCTTATATTCAGATTAGCATTAGCGCTGACAGATGAAACTTCTGATATTGTGGTTTCTGACGAGCTCTGATTAGCGCTCATCGTTAATGTCGTTAGAGTTGAGAAGGCGTAGGATAAGTTCTGCTTGAAAGATCGAGATTGGGCAACATAATCGTTCAGACTGGTATGTTTGGTTTCTATACCCAGTCCCAATTTGAAAGATTCTTTTGTCAGATTGTATGAGATACCCGACGTAGACTCTTTTGAGTTCGTTATTGGTAAAAAACCCGAAGGAAAGTAGACGTTGGTCAGGTTTTCAGGAGTCAAATTTGATGTTTGTTTGTTTTGTGATTGATTGTGGTAAATCCGTATGTTATCAAGATTAATACGGAAAAAATAGCCGTTGTGATCGGAGGTATTACCGGGTGACCAATGGCTATAATTAATTGTCACCGCCTCATCAATACTGATGCTACCTCCGTCGATTCTATGGATTTCTGTGTAACCATTCGGAGATTGCGTGACAGTGTAATCAATATTTATGTTATAGATTGAACTAGTAGTAGAGTTGATGACTTCGATAGTAGTAATATCAATGTATAATTGATTCAGAATAATAAGATCAATTTCAAAGTTATCAGTATAACCGAGTACATCTACTAATTGTGTTCCTCCTGATTGTTGCGTATTTAACCGGGAACCATTAATGCCGAGCGAGATAAGACTGTTTTTCATTGGTAGTTTCTTGTTATAGCTTGCACTGTATCGTGGTCCCTCAGTGGTTGACTTGCCACCAGTGCCAGCGTTATACCGACTAACATTACGTTGGTATCCTACCTGCGTTGTTAGGTTACTATAAAGCTGATGATTAAGATCAATGCTACTATTGTTATTGACAGTGTTAGTGGTTCGTTCTGTTTTACTGTAAGCATACTGGTAGGTACTGAATAATTTTTTGGTATGCTGAAGACGGAGATTTTCAGTTATCGACGTATTTTTATAAGCGCCAAAATCTTTTTGTTCTTTGTTCGCCAAACGGCTGCTAAGAGAGCTGCTCTTTCCCCAGTTAAATGCATGATTGATTTGTTCACGATTATAGCTATAGTGACGATCATAAATAAAATCGTTATAGTCCAGTCGCTCTATGTCCAGATTCATTTTACTACTACGACCACGGTAGTTTAGTCGTTTGATGCTGTCGTTGGTATGTAGCGGGTTTGCACTAAACCCTGATTCCTGAACCCGGTCCTGTTCTCGTGTCGTGTATGAAATACTGGAGGGAAAATAAATATTTTTATGGTTGAGTGTTATCTGTTTGTTCCTCATTTCAAAGTCTGCTCGACCACCCAATGATTCACTGGTGATACCAGTGGTTCTATCAAATCCAGCCGTTAGGCTTAAGGGTGTTTTTGCCCCATGTAGAAAGCTACTGTTAACAGCATAGTTCAAAGTATTGCTGTCACTCTCACTAGTTGTATTATCAGTATTGATATAGTCAGACTGACTGAATGTTGGCCTTAGATCAAATGAAAGTGTTGCAATCTTTTGGTCAAGCAGATGTATGCGTTTTTTAAAACTGAACTGCTCGCGATAGCGTAAGTCTTGTGAATCCTGAGTATTTCCAGGGCTGATTTCGGTATCGCGCCAACTACCATCAAACATAAAACGTGCATCCCAAAGCAGAGGTTCAGGTAAAAACCACTCTTCGGCTTTGGCCGTCGTTGGTATGGCTAATGTAGAAAATAGAAACAATGTGAAAGATATTTTTTGCCAGTTTACATATGTGAAAATTTGCCATATCTGGCACTTTAGGCATGGTGCAGCCAAGCTACATTCACAAAACAGCTGCTTGTTAACATGCTCTATTGTGTCGAGAGCATGATCTAGGAACTGGGTCTTGTAGCTGCTGTTTTGTTGTGACAACGATTGCATGTATCAAACCCAATTTTATAGGCTTCCTTGCCATTATGACATTGTCCACAGAGCTCACCCTGTTTAAATCTCTTCATACTCATATTGTTTGTTCCAACTTTCATTTTGAAGATTTTTTCATGACAAACAGAACAGCGATAACGGATACGGTGTTTCCAGTGTGGGAAGTGGGAAGAGGGTAGACCCTTAGCTGCCCCCTTTCCTTCATAAATAATATCACCAAAAATAATATCGCCGGGCGGAATGTTGCCGGCAAAAACGGGGTGATTGATGGTTAGGCTCAGCAAACATATTAGGGCTGAGGTAAACAAGATCATTTTATAGTGGCTATAGATCAACGTTATTTCCCTGCCATCGAGGTATGACAACGTGCACAATTCTCTGCAGTAGGCGCAAAAGAAACAGTACCATGACAGAAGCCGCAATATTTACCAGCATTTATATCTTCCATGGTGATTTTTGTACCACGATAGCGAAATAGTTTAGGGTGGCAACTACTACAGTCCAGGTGCTTTGTATGTGTAGAATGTGGAAAAAAGGCGTCAGTACCTGGAAAAGGTCCCTTGAGGTAGAAATCAAACTTGAAAACAGGTTCAGGTTCGCGCGCTCCACCGATAGCACTACGTGGTTGAATAATTGACTGTTGTAATGCCAGTGCCCAATCACGCTGCCCTAGTTCATTTATGGGTAGCATTTTCTCAGCTTCTTCCCAGGATTTGGCATTTTCCATTTTTACTACCGATAACGGCACTGCCTCTGCTTTCGTTGCTTTCGCTACCTGACTATTAGCATTTACAGGTTGTTCACTAATAGCTGTTTTAGATGGGGCAACTTTTTCTGGCGGTGGTGCTGGCAGATCAAAAAAAACAGAAAGTGTTTTCTGGCTGCAGGAGACCAATAAAAAAAGGACAGGAAGGAGTATTACTAACCAACATTTCATATCCTTCCTGTCCCACATTTGTCTCTACTTAGGTTCTTTTATGTTCTTATATTACTTAATGTGGCATGTAGTGCACAACGTATCGATACCAACACGCAAGAATGTTGGATTAGTTGCTTCATGCGGGTTGTGGCAGCTGGCACATTCCACCTGATCTGAACCTGCGCCATAAAGTTGCAAGGCCGCTTGCACCGATGCCACTGATTGAAACGCTGTGTCCTGAGTAGGGTCATAGGTAACGGATATAGGATGGTCACCAGTAAGTACATTACCCAGATTGGTGACACCGGTAGGCATGGTGTCAGTAGTAGGCACGCCGTTCAGATTGAATGTCCAGCCCTGATCCGCACCAGCAGCAACATAGTTACCGGAACCTGCACCATTGATCAACTGATCAAAGCCAACTGTACCATCGTGGCATGTTAAACAGGCCAAAGAAATACTGGCGGGTGCGCCGGCGATGGTCATATCCATGGTAGCACTGCTATACATGGTATAAGTAGCTGCCGAAGAGCCTCTGTTCCATAATGGCGCTGGTCCACCGGTTTCGGTGTGCGGTGAATGGCAGAAGCCGCAAACAAATGCGGTTGCTTCTGTGCTGAGATTGTTAACTTTGTCGGTCTGCGTACTGGACAGGTTGTGCTTGGTGGCAGCCACATCATCGACTGCATATACCAGAGAACTTGACCCTATCGATAGCAAGGCAACAAGTGGTATTGTCCGAAATAGTATTTTCATGATTCTTTCTCCTGATCATTGTGATCATGTTTTTGAGTGATTTTCCCTGATGCTGCCGTATCTCCATTCGCGCTATTTTTATTTAATGTTTCTAAGTTTTCTTTTTTTAGGTACTGGAATACCTGAATCCGGAAATTGTACTGGTCAGCAACATAGATTCTGTCCTGTTGATCAATGTATAGACCGGCTGGCAAGATGAAGTGTCCTGGCTCACTGCCATGAGTACCTACATCTAGCAGAAGTGTTCCTTCATTATCGAAGATTTGAATATTATTAAATGCCGCATCTGCGACATAGATGTGCCCCAATGAGTTAACCGCAATACCTTTTGGTCGAACGAACTTCCCGCGACCATCACCATTCTCACCAAATGTTTTGTGTAGTGTTCCATCTGGCTTCAGAATTTGAATACGGAAATTCATACTATCTGTAACATAAAGATTTCCACTGCTGCTTAATGCAATATTGGTGGGCCAGTTAAATTCTTCTGGTTTTTCGCCACGCTTACCGAGAGTGTCAATATGCTCACCAGCTTTGTTATAGACCACAATATGGTGTGCTTTGCTGTCAACAACATAAACACGATTGCGTTCGTCATCTACCGCGATTCCAATTGGTCGATCTAGTTCACCTTTTTGACCCATGGCGCGAAGAAACTCCCCATCTGTATCGAACACAACCACGCGTTGTTTGACTGAGTCAGTGACATAGATATTGCCCTGACCGTCAGATGTGATACCCAAAGGTTTTGCAAGTATGCCTTTACCATGGGTGCCCCATATGGAAAATGATTTATTTTGTTCATCAAAAACCAGCACCTTTCCCCAGCCACTGTCGGCAACGAAGACACGTTCTTTGTTATCCACATGAACAGCATAGGGCTTTTTTAGTTGACGCCCGGATTCGGCTGGCTGACCAAGCAGACTGCTGCGCAGGCTAGACATAGTTGATTTTGGGGTAATGATTTGATCTTCAGAATGTAATGTACGGACAAATTTGATACGTGGCTGCTCAGGAGGTAATGGCCAGACAAGTTCGGAGGTGTCCTTGATTGTGTTGGAGCTTGTTGGAGTGGAAGTCGCACAGCCCAGCATTGCCCCTGTGCCTGTAAGAATGACAAACAACATTAAAGGGCGTACACATCCGCTAGAAAACGAATGTTGAAATAACAGTGGGTGTCCAAAGATCATAAGTGTCTAACTTTCCATGAAAAAATATGTTGCCATTTGTTTTTTCTATCTCTACAGTACTTATAACACAAAATAGCACAATAAAAAAAGGTATTTGATTTAGAATTGATCTATGTCACACCCTTAAAGTTTATAATTGTTTTACAAGTTAATAAGTGTAAGTTATTGTACCATCGAAGCTGGGCGCTCAAGGAGTTATCACGTTGGATAAAGCTTTTACTAATCTGGTTATCAAGTATTGTTTACCGCATTATCTTATTTTTTTGATTATGATGATGTCTGCTGTGCAAGCTAATGCCTCTAAACCTGAAGTGGTGCTAATAGTGGGTGAGGAGCATTTTCTACGTTTTGAGCTTGATGAAGTTATTAACAGTTTTGTGCCCTCGGCGGTGTTTCATGGCGGCATTACTAAAGAAAAGCGTGAAAAATATATCCCACGTGCTCTGGATGTGTTGATCGATCGTGCACTGTTGTATAGAGGTGCACAGCAGTCAGGTATTCATGTTGATGCATCAGAAATCGACGCAGTTGTGGGCAAAAATATTAAGAAATTTGGCTCGAAGGAGAAGTTTGAAGCTGCGGTTAGAGATAGTGGATTAACATTAGAGCGTTTTAAGCATCGAATTATTCAGCAAAATGCGATTAACCAATATGTTCAAGCGAAATTGGTCGATCAATCCCGTTACAGTGAAAAAGAATTACGCGATTACTATGATGGTCACCCACAGGAGTTCCGTCAACCTGAATCCGTTGGACTGTGGCATATCACGCTAAAAGTAAAACCAAATGCTCCTGAATCCATCTGGATAGAAAAGAAAGATCTGGCCAATGAGATAATAAAGCGCGCAAAAAATGGTGAGGATTTTGCGATGTTGGCAAGTAAATATTCAGATGACGATTATCGGGTTAAAGGTGGGTGGATTGGCTATATGCATAAGGGGCGCCTTTTGCCGGCACTTGAGGAACAGGCATTTATTTTAAAGAAAGGCGAGGTTGCAGAGCCGATTCGTTCATTGCAGGGATATCATGTGATCAAAGCGGGGGAGCGAAAACAGGCTGGGAATATTTCATTCGATGAAGCCAGTGTTGGGCTCAGGCAACGACTTGAGAAAATGCGTTTTGAGAAACTGAGATCTGAGTTACTAAACAAGCTCAGGAAGGGTGTTGAGATTAAGGTGTTGACTGGTAAGGCATAACAACGGTCAATTTATCCATCATTATTTTTTGTACTACGAATTTTTCGAGACAAATAACAAAGCATGGTTAAGATAAGACGATACAGCATTGATGTTAACACGGCCATACAAGCATTAGTTGGCTTGGTGATGGTGTTTACAATGTTATCGGTTGCGAATGCTGAACAATTATTAAAGCACCCAGAAAAAATACAGCACTTATTAGAACAAAAGAAAATTACCGAAAAACAGATTCCTAATCCTCATTGGCATGCCAATGGTTGTATATCCTGTCATACAGATGAAGTAGGCAGCAATAATAATCTTAGAACAAATAATATCGTTGAGCTCTGTCACAATTGTCACTTGACGAGCGAGTCACATTCGATAATCCACCCGGTTAATGTAACTCCTGGCAATAAAATGCTTCGTCGTATGCCTGCAGAATTATTAGAAGCCATCAAAAAATCCAGTGGAGAGGTGGATTGTCTAACCTGTCATGATGCTGTGCAAGCATGTAGTGAAGGCAGAGAAAACGTACAAACGATAAATCCGCAATTTTTTCGTGGCGGTAATTATCAGGACGATAGGACACGGTTGTGTTTTTATTGCCATGACAAAGGTCAGCATGAACGGTTTAACCCCCATAAGCAGACTGCAGCGGATGGAAATATAAAAAAAGAACCCTGTTATGTTTGTCATAAAACCATGCCGGATGGAGAGCATGTCACTAATATTGGACAGCTCAATTTTAACGTTGAAGATGATTACTCCTCTGTGGAGGATGATTATTCATTGATGTGTAATGGCTGCCATCCATGGAAGCCCCATCCTGGCGGATCTTTTTCATTTAAGACGAGCAAGGTAGTCGATCATCTTGTTGTTCCATCTGACAAGATCATGCGCCAGCTTCAGGATAGTAAGATTTATTTACCACTGCAACCAGGAACCCAGCGAGTTTTCTGTGGAACTTGTCACAATGCTCATGATAAAGGGGTAATCAAACGTGCCATTGCTGCTCAAGGTGCCGGAAGTAAGAATTTTCTACGAGATCAGAATTTGTGTGTGCACTGTCATGCAAAATAGAGGCACTGGAAAAAAATGATAGCAAATAAAGGACGGTACAGAGGCAAATATGTTTTGGCAATTAATCTGATGCTAGTGCTGTTTTCGACTTTCTTTTTAACGCCAGCCATAGCCTTTGAGGATGACGAGGGGTGTCTTATATGCCATAAATATCCGATGATGGCTCGAGTTACTGATGACGGGGTGCTGCGATCTTATTATGTAATGCCGCATATTTTTGGGCGCACTGTTCATCGAAATGTACCCTGTCGGGATTGTCATTCTTATATAAAGGAACTACCTCATAAGCCGGTTACGGAGGGTGTTACCTGTAACGCTGAATGCCACTCCATCAAGAACCCAGCCACGGGCAAACAGTTTAGTCATAAGCTAATTTATGATTCCTATATCAAGAGTACTCATGGCAGAAAGAAAGTAGCTGAAGGCCTCGATGCCGATAAGCCTTATTGTATAAGCTGTCACACCAACCCGCTTTATAATCCTGATGAAGACAAACCGCCGAAACATATCGTCGATCGGTGCGTTATATGTCATGAAAAACGCGACTTTGTTGAGCGGTGGTATAGTCATACCAGTCGACGAATACGTGAGGTTAAGCGTTCGTCCAAAGAAGTTTTTGAGTTATGTTCATCTTGCCATGAGAACAAGGAAATGTTGGACAGGCATGTTAAGCAGGCGAAAGAAGAAGGACGAGAGCTGGGTAAAAAATTTCCAATCGCAGCCGAATCCTATAAGGAAAGTTTTCATGGCAAGCTGACGCGTTTAGGCTTTAATAAAACGGCAAGTTGTCTGGATTGTCATGCAAGGCAGAAAGATTATTTTAGAAGTGTGCATGAAATACGGCCATCACGTGATCCTGATTCACCGACACATAAGAATAACAAGGTTGAAACCTGTCAGCGATGTCATGTTCATGCGGATGAGAATTATGTGGCACTGGATCCTCATCCCAGTAGTAAACGGGAAGACAACTTATTCAAGTATTATGCTGAAATGATCTACAACATTGTGGGTGTTGCAGTCATTGCAATGCTGGTCGGTATGTCGCTTCTGGAAACGATAGGAAGAAGGCGTGATGGTATTGCATGGCGACTATCTCATGGCAGTACCTGGCGAAGGAAAAGTCGAAGAGGGAGAGACCGAGTTGAATAACATACAGAATCTATACACTTGCAAGGTGAAGCAATGAAGTTATCAGAACACGCCAGAAACGTTATCGAAACCAGCATGAAGCATAATAGGGTTAGCGATAGTGATCGAGATGAGATTGAGCGCGTTATCGCAAACATGCCAGATGACAGGGTGTTTTTGCAGAAAAATGTTGTTTCCGATCCGCTTGGTGATTTACCTCGATATTCTATTCATATCCGGATTCAGCATATGCTGACATTTTCAACATTTTTGGCATTGGCGTTTACTGGTCTGCCTATTCATTTTATTGAAGCCCTGTGGGCTGAGCCCTTTAACATGGTATTAGGTGGCGTCGAAGTTACACGTATCATCCACCGTACACTGGCAGTAGTGATGATTGCCAGCATGGTTTATCACTTATTAACCATCACGATAAAGCCTTTGCTTGAAATTAAAAATAGGTGCTTTGATATCAGACGAACAATAATCCCGTTATTTAAAGATATTAGAGACTTCAAGGAAGACATGCTTTATTCCGCCAATAAGCGTGCCCAGCGACCTGAGATGGATAAGTATATGTACAAGCAGAAGATACATTATTTCGCCGCTGGCTTCGGTAACATGGTGATGGTTGTGTCGGGTTCTTCGTTTCTGTTTCCGGAGTTTTGGGCAAGTATCCTGCCGATATCAATGGTGTCAAATTTTCAGGAGCTGATGCGTTTATCACATCCACATGAGGCATTACTGGCGTTGTTAGTGATTGCTTTTTGGCATTGGTATAACGTTCATCTGGCACCAGGTCGCTTTCCAATGCAGTGGACTTTTTTGACTGGAAAGATTACCCGTGAACATCAGATTGAGGAGCATTTTCTTGAGTATTTGAGAAATCTGGTAGAGATACCGGAAGAGCGACAACATCTTCAGGATATATTGGATAGTCGCGGATTGTCTGAGGATGATGGTCTTATTGATAAACAGGAATCTGAGTCAGAAGATATGACATGATTAAACCTTTAACTCTTTGGCAAAAGATTATTGCTTATAGCTCATTGGCGATTATTCTGGTTTTAATGGTTCTGGGTAGTTATGTAATGTGGTTAATGTGGCATCACACAGACTGATAAGAGGATTTGACTAATGCATGAAGTGAGTACCCAGGCGACCGTTATAATTGTTGCTGCTGTATTACTGTTTTTTATGCTGGGCATTGCCATCCTTGTCATTATCGATCACAAGGCCAGACTGCCGGGGGGGTTTACTAATGATCCTTTTAGCCTGACAGGGATGCGACGCGATCACCCTGTTGTTGCTTTTATTACTGCGACAATATTGTTGAGTATTATAGCGGCGCTGGTATTTGAGTTGACTGTTGCTGTCAGTGGGATATTAGGTGTGGACTTCATGAAAGAGGAGCATCAGATAGTGACCATTTTGAGTGAGGAACGTAACTTAGAGCGAACTCGACATTTCCATAATTTACCTGATAAATTCCAGCCCACGCAGGGAGAAAAAAGTATTTGTTTTTATTGTCATGGTGATTTTCCGCACTCCAAGGAGCCGATGATCAGGACATTGATGAATATGCATACCCAGTTTACGGGATGTGTCTCATGTCATGTTGATGAGAAGAAGATACCAGAAAAAGATATCCAGTTAAGATGGTTGAATTACTCAGGCATCGAGGTAAAGGGTAAACCCTTTGGTATGGATTATGATCCAGATAGCGGTGACCTGAATCAGACCGATGACTATTTTTCCAAGATAGTGGCTTATAAGAAAAGTGCAGGTGAGGAAGTTTTACTGGAGATTGGACCTGGTGATCCTGCGCTAGTGGAATTCAATAAAGTCAAGGATAGCCTTTCCAATGCTGATAAAGAGGCATTAAAAAATCGATATCACAAGAACGTTAGACCTAATGGACGTAAATGTAGTCGTTGCCATATTAATGAACAGGACAGTTATATTCCGTTTCGCGAGTTGGGATTTTCAGAGCGTCGAATTGATGATCTTACAAACCTCAATCTTGTTGGTTTGATTGAGAAATATAAAAGATTCTACATTACCGATTTGAAGGGTACAGGTGCCAGTGATAAAACAAAGTCAGCATCGGCAATAGATAAAGATAGAGTTAAGCAGGAACATATGAAAAAAGACCTAAGATCATGGTGGAATGAAACGTATGATTCACCCACAGGTAAATAGGATGCGTCACTTTTCTTTATTCGTTATCGTATTATTGTCGATAATGCAGCTTGCTAATGCAGCAGAAATACCTACCAAAAATATAGAGCATATTGTCACCATTGCTGGTGATGCAGAATTAAGTTTACCAACGGATACTGTTGTCGATGATTCGGGATTTATTTATGTGGTTGATAGCGGTAATGACAGAATAGCTGTGTTCGATGAGGAAGGGAAAATTCTTCGGAGTTTTGGTAAAACAGGAAATCAGCCCGGCGAGTTTCAAGGACCAGTAGGCATTGCCATCGATACTGATGAGCGATTATATGTTGCCGACAAGGGAAATAATCGGATACAGATTTTCGACCTAAACGGTAAGCTAATTAAAACGTTCAAAACGATGTTTCAGGAGCAGGCAGTAAACCCTGTTGACGTGGCAATAAATAACGAAGGCGATCAGATATATGTTACTGGAAATGCCAATCATCGAGTCATGGTATACGACCGAGATGGAAATTTGTTACGCCATTGGGGCGGAGAGGGCGCGAATAAAGGCATGTTTCGTTATCCCGCTACAGCGGCCGTGTCACCGGATAATAAACTTTATGTTGTCGATGTATTAAATACTCGTGTTCAGGTTTTTGAAGGCGATGGCAAGTATATTATTGACGTAGGAAGTTGGGGCGTTTTGCCCGGTCAATTGTTTCGCCCGAAAGGCGTGGCAATAGATAATTCAGGGCTAGTATATGTCAGTGATAGTTATATGGGTGTTATTCAGGTGTTTGATAGCAACCATCGTTTCAGTCA
>JAOUKV010000023.1 GCA_029882355.1 Gammaproteobacteria bacterium
ATAAATTACAAACATCTACTCCTGACAACGCTGTTAAAAAAACCACTCTTACATCAACTAAAAGATCAAATCGTGAAATTAAACTTAGCGCTACTCGTGATGCCATCGCTTTAATATTGCAAGTACCATCTCTGGCACTTGAGGTTCAAGTTCCTGATAGTTTCAAATATTCTGAGATACAGGGTCTGCCTCTATTACACGAAATATATACACTTATCATTAACCATCAAGATATTACACCCTCTGCCCTGATCGAGCGTTGGCGCGAGAATGATGCATTCGCTGCTCTTCAAAAAATGATGCAGCGTGATGTTCTTGGCACTGATGACAAACAAAATATGG
Source organism: Gammaproteobacteria bacterium (assembly GCA_029882355.1). Taxonomy (GTDB): domain Bacteria; phylum Pseudomonadota; class Gammaproteobacteria; order SZUA-229; family SZUA-229; genus LH-M37. The sequence goes on from JAOUKV010000023.1 coordinate 343, forward strand.
CTATTTTATTCGCCGACTTCATTAACAACCTCTCTAGCAAACACAATGATCATCGTTATGAAATTCTCGAACAAAAACTCCACGATGGAACACTTACAGATGATGAGCGATCTGAATATCAAGCGCACTTTACCCGTTAAATACCTGCTAACTACATATTGACAAGCTTCTAGATTACTGGATAATGCGTCTACTCAGCGCTAATTTGACTCAGATTGCGGGCGCTTTATAAATGCAGCTAAAGCGATGGATGATATATTAAGAATATCTAAACCCGTGAAAGCTGCGCTTTGACGGGTTTTTTATTGCAGGTAACAAATTATGAACGATTATTTATTTACATCCGAATCAGTTTCAGAAGGTCACCCAGACAAGGTTGCTGACCAGATTTCAGACGCTATTCTCGACGCTATATTTGAGCAGGATAACAAAGCACGTGTTGCCTGTGAAACCATGGTTAATACCGGCATGGTAGTAATTTCCGGCGAAATCACTACTGAAGCATGGGTAGATATGCAGGACGTTGTTCGCCAAACGGTAAAACGCATTGGTTACAACCATTCAGACATGGGTTTCGACTGGGAATCCTGTGCTGTTATTACTTCCATCGACAAACAATCTGCCGATATTGCTATGGGTGTTGATGAATCAGGTGATCACGAGCAAGGCGCTGGTGATCAGGGCTTGATGTTTGGTTATGCCAGCAATGAGACCGATGTACTCATGCCTGCTCCAATTACCTATGCGCATAAGCTGGTCAAGCGTCAGGCTGAAGTTCGCAAGAATGGCACGCTTTCATGGCTGCGCCCTGATGCAAAAAGCCAGGTGACTTTCCGTTACGAAAATGACCAGCCTGTTGGCATTGACGCGGTGGTTCTGTCCACTCAGCACAACCCGGATATTTCACTAGAATCTCTTCGTGAAGCAGTGATGGATGAAATCATCAAGCCTGTATTGCCAGCTAATCTGCTCAATAAAGACACAAAATTCTTTATTAACCCAACCGGTAATTTTGTTATTGGTGGCCCTGTAGGCGATTGCGGTCTGACTGGCCGTAAGATCATCGTAGATACCTACGGTGGCATGGCAAGACATGGCGGCGGCGCTTTCTCTGGCAAAGACCCCTCTAAAGTTGACCGTTCTGCCGCCTATGCAGGTCGTTATGTGGCAAAAAATATTGTTGCCGCTGGCCTTGCCGACAAATGTGAGATTCAGGTTTCTTATGCTATTGGTGTTGCTGAGCCGACTTCAATTTCTGTGCAGACTTTTGGTACCGGCAAGATTGATGACGCTAGAATCGTTGAACTGGTTCGTGAGCACTTCGATCTCAAACCTAAAGGCCTTATCCAGATGCTCGATTTATTGAGACCTATCTACAGCGACACCGCTGCCTACGGTCATTTTGGACGTGAAGAGCCTAATTTTACCTGGGAAAAAACAGATAAAGCGGCTGCATTAAAGGATTCAGCTGGGCTATAATTCACCCCCTATATTTTCTGAGGAGCGCTGCAGCGACAATCTAATGTCGCGAGGCTCAGAACTAGATAACGGCGCTCATTTCTTTTAACTATTTTGGAGATGAGCCATGAGCGCCGTTACTAATGAAAATTTCACCGACTTTAAAGTTGCCGATATGTCCCTGGCCGAATGGGGCCACAAAGAAATTCGTATAGCTGAAACTGAAATGCCTGGCCTGATGGCTTTGCGCGAAGAATTTGGTAGCGAACAACCTCTAAAGGGTGCCCGTATTACTGGCAGCCTGCACATGACTATTCAAACCGCCGTCTTAATCGAAACACTGGTTGCACTCGGTGCTACCGTGCGTTGGGCTTCATGCAATATCTACTCTACACAAGACCAGGCTGCTGCCGCCATTGCTGATCAAGGCATCCCTGTTTTTGCATGGAAAGGTGAAACTATCGAAGAATACTGGTGGTGTACCGAGCAGGCACTAACATGGCCTAATGGCGAAACTGCTAACATGATTCTTGACGATGGTGGTGATGCCACTTTGCTAATCCACAAAGGCGCTGAATTCGAAGCTGCTGGCGCCATCCCTGCTGCAAAAGCGGGTGACAACGAAGAATGGCTTGAAATCCTCAACGTTCTAAATCGCACCATCACTGGTGACAGCAAAGTTTGGACAACTATGATCAGCAATATCAAAGGTGTTACTGAGGAAACAACCACCGGCGTACATCGTTTGTACCAGATGATGGAAGCCGGCGAACTTAAGTTCCCTGCGATGAACGTCAACGATTCAGCCACTAAATCAAAATTCGACAACCTCTACGGCTGCCGTGAGTCACTTATCGACAGTATTAAGCGTGCTACTGACGTAATGATTGCCGGTAAAATCTGCGTAGTATTAGGTTATGGAGATGTTGGTAAAGGTTGTGCTCAGGCATTCCGCGGCATGGGCGCTACTGTTATGGTCACTGAAATCGATCCTATCTGCGCACTACAGGCAGCCATGGAAGGTTACCGCGTTGTTGATATGAATGAAGCTTCAAGTCAGGGTGATATTTTTGTCACTACTACCGGCAACGTAAATGTTATCGACCATGACCATATGGTGGCAATGAAGAATGAAGCTATCGTTTGTAATATTGGTCACTTCGATTCTGAAATCAATATCGCTTCTTTAGAAAAATACGAATGGGATGAAATCAAACCACAGGTTGATCACGTTATCTTCCCTGATGGCAAACGCATCATTATTCTGGCTAAAGGTCGTTTAGTTAATCTTGGTTGTGCTACCGGTCATCCTAGCTTCGTTATGTCTGCTTCATTTACCAATCAGGTTATGGCGCAGATGGAGTTTTATGCTAATGCTGACAGTTATGAAAATCAGGTTTATATTTTGCCTAAGCAGTTGGATGAAAAAGTTGCTCGACTTCACCTTGGTAAGATTGGTGCGTACTTGACTCCTTTGTCACAAACACAAGCTGATTATATTAACGTACCTGTTGAAGGCCCATACAAGCCAGAACACTACCGCTACTAACTTCACGTACCGGGCAGACTACCTGTCTGTCCGGTTACTGAATTAAACTCACAATATAGTAGGTAGACATGAGTACTAATTCTAAACAACCCGTCTTTAGTTGCGAATTTTTTCCACCGCGCACCGATGCTGGCATGGAAAAACTTCTCGCTACACATCAGCAGTTAATCGATACGGTGAACCCGTCTTTCTTTTCTGTGACCTTTGGTGCCGGTGGCACAACCCGTGACCGCACAATGGAAACGGTTAAACAACTCCGCTCCGACAACAATCAGATTATTGTCCCACACATTTCCTGTATGGGCTCCAGCAAACAGCAGCTTTCTGACCTACTCGATGAATACATCGAACTGGGCATTAATCGGCTGGTGACATTAAGAGGCGATGTACCTGATGATGGCACAGCTGATAATGAGTTGATGCATGCCAATGAACTGGTTACTTTCATCCGTGAAAAAACTGGCGACCATTTTCATATCGAAATCGCTGCCTACCCTGAATACCACCCAGAATCAGCATCCCCTGATGAAGATTTCAAATATTTTTTAAACAAGGCGAATGCTGGGGCTGATTCAGCTATTACACAATATTTTTACAATGTCGATGCTTACACTCGATTCGTAGATAAATGTGAACAGTCACAACTAGCTATCCCTATCGTCCCCGGTATTATGCCAATCACCAACTACGCTAATCTGGTCAGATTTTCTGATGCTTGCGGTGCTGAAATTCCACGCTGGATAAGAAAACAGCTCGAAGCATATGAAAATGATCTTGATAGTTTGCGTGCATTTGGTACCGATGTTGTTGCACAGCTATGCCATCAATTACTCGACGCAGGTGCTCCAGGACTTCATTTTTATACACTGAATCAATCTGATGCAATTTTGAACATCTGGAATAAACTTAAGTAATAATGGTCAATCAGGAAGATAGACCATGATTCGACTCTATCAATCTACTTCATTAACCTCTGGGCAGGATATCCATCTTGATAAAAATCCATCGCATCACTTAATTCGTGTACTTCGAACAAAAAAAGGTACCGATATCATCCTGTTTAATGGCGATGGATATGAATATCTTGCTGAAACCCTCGATGAAAATCATAAACACTGCCAGGTAACTATTAAGCAAAAAATAAAAATCGATAATGAATCATCTTTAAACATCACCTTACTACAGGGAATTTCACGCGGTGATAGAATGGACATCAGCATACAGAAATCTACTGAACTTGGAATACAGGAACTCATTCCTGTTAATTGCCAACGAAGCGGTAACATTTTAAAAGGAGAGCGTGCTGAAAAAAAATTAACTCATTGGCAACAGATTTCGATAAGCGCTAGCGAACAATCTGGTCGGTGCATTATTCCCACGATCAAGCCTACTCTTGATTTCAAACAAGCCATTCAAACAAACAGCCCCGGCCATAAAATTATTTTGGTGCCCGGTGCAAAAAAAAGTATTACAACAATACCTAAACCAGACAATAAAATCTTCATCCTGATCGGGCCAGAAGGCGGTTTTACTAAGGAAGAAATTCAACTCGCGGCCGACCATGGTTTTATTGCAATATCTCTGGGTCCAAGAATACTTCGAACTGAAACTGCGGGGCCTGCATGTATTGCAGCGGCTCAAACTTTGTGGGGAGATTTCTCCTAAAAAATCTCAGCTTTTGATATCATAGCTTCGATACCATCAATATCTAGAATACTTACAGCAGCGCCATTAATGCGAGTTTTTTGAGCGACCATCGGCCTGCTATGAGCTTCTAGTAATGAATCAGGATCAACGATAATTTGATTTCGGCTAAATTGTGTTACGTGTGGCACACCAGAAACTACTAGTCCGATATAGGGATAACGTGATTCGTCAGAACTGGCCGTGTAAATCATCGCTATCTGCGTATTCTGGTTAACCGCTTTCACCTCCTCTCCGCCAGCAGCTTCAAACGATACTAAAGGCACATCCACACCGTGCCACCTCATTTTTCCCACATACCAGTCCGGCATATCGATCATTTCTTTCGCGCCCTGCGCAGACACCATTTCAGCAACCGATGCACTGGGCACGAGAACATTCTGACTTCGCAAAGTTAGAATCATACATTTTATAACTTGTATATTTTCTGCCATGTTATTTAGATAGTTTTAGCAATGCATTAATATTTTTCATCAACTCTTCTTCCTGATACGGCTTACCTAGATACTGCTGCACACCAATACTCTTAGCTCTTTCCTTATGCTTAGTACCGGTTCGTGATGTAATCATAATAATTGGTATATCTTTTAATCGTTCTTCATTGCGCATATAAGTTGCCAATTCGAAACCATCCATTCTCGGCATTTCAATATCCAGCAACATTAGATCTGGTACTACTTCCTGCAATTTACCGGTTGCATCAACACCATCAGTTGCTAAAACAACTTTCATACCGTGACGTCCTAGTATCCTTTCAGTAACTTTACGAATGGTAATTGAATCATCGACTACCATTATAGTTGGCTCGCTATCGCTAACAACCTCTTCAACATCCTCAACAGAAACAATCTGTTTAAAGAGACTCTCACCAACAGCCAGCGCTGACATTTCCAGAATCAGTACAACACGGCCATCTGCTAAAATTGTAGCACCAGCAATTCCTCGCACCTTACTAATCTGAATACCAACAGGCTTTATTACAATTTCACGACGACCAAGTAAATCATCAACATGCAAAGCAAAGTGCTGATCGCCAACATGTACTAGTAACACTGGGAATAATTGTCCTTGATCTGCATAATTCTGCTGCTGCCCCATGAGCAGCGCACCTAAATGCTTCAATTCATAATTGATATTATTAAATTCATATTCCAGCTCACCACTATCATAAAAACTCTGAAGTTCTGTGCCGGTTATACGGACAACACCTTCAATACTAGCTAATGGCACGGCATATATATCATCGCCCGTACTGACTAATAGCGCCTGATTTATTGCTAAAGTTAATGGCAGCCTGACTCTAAAACATGAACCCTTGCCACGCTCAGTATCGATTTCAAGCACACCACCCAGCTGTTTTATTTCGCTATCAACAACATCCATACCAACGCCACGGCCAGCTACCTGTGTTACTTCCTCAGCAGTACTGAAACCGCTCTTAAGAATAAACTGTAATACATCATGGTCAGTCAGCTCATTATCCTTTTCAAGCAATCCTTGTTTGATCGCTTTCTTTCGAATGGCATCGGCATTAATACCAGCACCATCATCTTCAACTTTAACAATAACATCAGTACCCTGACGTCCAACAGTGATTTTAATCGAACCTGTCTCAGACTTACCTGCGGCCTGTCGATCTTTAGGCAACTCAATACCATGAGCGACTGCATTACGTAACATGTGTTCTAGTGGCGCAACAACACGGTCAAGAATTGTACGATCGACCTCTTGCTCTTCACCGACAATTTCAACATCAACTTCTTTGCCAAGTTCTCTGGATGTTTGACGGATAATACGGCGAAGGCGAGTTGACATACCACCAAAACGAACCATGCGTGTGCGCATTAGTCCTTCTTGTAAATCGGTACTGATTCGTGATTCCTGCACCAGCAACATTTCAGAATCACTGGCAATTTCAGCAAGAATATCTTTAATACTATCTACGTCACTTGCGGTCTCAGATAAGCTTCGTGCCAGCTGCTGCAAAGTTGAATAACGATCCATTTCCAGCGGATCAAAATTCTCATCATAATCGTCTGCTTCTTTTTCATAACTCGAACGAATTTGAATTTCTGTTTCAATTTCAAGCTTACGTAGCTGTTCTTTCAGCCTTACTACTGTTTGATCCAACTCTTTAAGGTTAAAACCAATATCTGTAATCTGCTTACCCATACGAGCATGGTGAATATTCACTTCGCCTGCATAGTTCACCAGGTTGTTAAGTAAATCTGCGCGCACTCGCACCTGCTCATGCGATTCCTTGAAATTAACATCTGTGGCCCGCTCACCCCAATGCGGCTGATTCTCTTTTTCATCAGACTTTCTACGATGCGGCGCTTCTGTAATTTCGCTCGACTCAACAGCAATTTTCTCAATTGAAATTACATCTTCTTTTGCTTCGGTATCAAGACTTATAACTTCGTCAAGTAATAGTTCATCTTCAGCTTCTTCAACCTGAAGATCTTCAATTTCAACGTCAAAACGCTCAACTGCACGTAGCTCTATTGCATCACCACGTATAATTGCTTCTATCCTGCCAATTAAATCACCAGGAGATTTCAGCGCTTCTCGCTGCTTAACATTTCCAAGCAGGTTACTTAGCGTATCAAGTGATTCATGCAAAACATCAAAAAATGCCTTACTGGCTTCAATTTTATTTTCAGACAGCGCAATGACCATTGACTCAAGCACATGCGTCAAATCACCAACAGGTACCAAAGTAGCCATACGCGCACCGCCTTTTAACGTATGCATATGACGTTGCAACTCATTAATACTGTTTGCATCAGCTTCATTTTCATGCAGCCTTGTCAAAGTACTTTCACAATCTTCCAGTAATTCCTCAGCCTCTTCCAGAAAGATATCGATCAGATCATCATCAACATCACCATAGGTATACAGAGCGTCTTCTACCACTGCCTCCGTCGCGCTTGAACCCAAATCTTCATAGATTTGCAATTCATCTGTCGTATCAGGCGGAGATGTTTCATTCAAGGGCGATGAATACTGCAATTGCTGCTGCAGTTCAGCCTGCATGACTTTATTTATTTTATCTAATAGAGCTTTATTGGATTCGGGCATCCTGCCTGCCTTTAACTCTTCAAGCATAGCCTCAGTACTACTCACAACCTCAGCAATAATCTCGACTACATCATCAGGAATAAATGAATCATCCGCATCTTCTCGGGCAACTACATATTTTTCTGTTGCTCCGCATATTTCTGCAATCGCCTCTATTTCAGCCGTACGTGCACTGCCAAACAAGGTATGTAATGCCCTAATCAAATCTTTGTTCGCATCCAGCCTTTGCTCACCTGATTCATGTTTCTCAAACAAGTTTTTTATAGACTGCAGGTGACCACAGCTTTCGCCATAATATATCTGAAACAGCATCGGATCCATTTGTAACCCAGATATATCTTCAACTTCTCTCAGCTCATCTGACTCATCTATCTCTATAATATAATCATCATCCTGAGATAAATCCTGATCAGGAATTTCGAGCTCATCTACACTAACTATCTGGTCTTCGCTAGAAAGACTCAGTATTTCCATATCACCAATATCTTCTTGTTCTACAAATTCAGATGCAGACCCACCGAGATCCAAAATCATCTCATCTTCATTAGAAGACTCATCCGTTACTTCAAGCAATATTTCTTCTTCAGCATCTTCAAGAGTAATTTGTTCGTCATTATCCTGGCCATTTATTGCATCAAGCAGCATCTCATCTTCAGCAGAGAGGTCACCTCCTACTTCCATGACCTCATCTAGACCCAAATCATACTCAATCTCAGGCTCAATAGACGCTTCCTCATTCGCCTCCTGTAACTCTTCTGAATTATTAAGACTGATTTCCTCTATTGTATTTTCATCTACAGATTTTAATTCGAGCGAACGACCTTCAGCCAAAGCGTCTGCAAATGCCATTAACTGATAGATATTCGGAATTGGTTCACGATTACCCTGCAACTGCTCGATTAATTGTGGCAGTACAGCTAATACTTCATCCATGAGCACGAATAATTCATCAGTCACTTCAATCTTATTCTCAATTAACCGATTCAGCAGACTCTCGATTTTCCATGAAAATTCACCTATTAGTGCTGCACCAATTAATCGACCACTTCCCTTAAGTGTATGAAAATTTCTACGGACAACTGTTATTGATTCTTCATCATTAACATTCTCTTTCCACTTTGGCATGTACTCATGCAATGAACCAAGTACTTCAACCGCTTCTTCAATAAAGATCTCAACAATCTCTTCGTCAGCATCAGCAGCTAAAATTTCATATTCTTCGTACTGCTCAGGAACGACTGCATTCGATACATCAATTATTTTTGTCGACAGAGGTTGTGGCTTCTCTGTTTTAACTGAAGAACCCGGAGCTTTTACCGGGTCAAGTTCCGGAGTTTCTTCTACAACATCAATTGATTCAACAGCGGCCGGTATTTCATCTGCATACTGATTAACAATTTCATTCAAACTATCCAGTGCACGCTCACCTGTTTTCAGCCCCTGATCAACGCCAGGACGTCCTTCTGATAAGGCCTCAAAATAATATTCAATCGAAGTTACCAGATCAGCAAGTGTGTCCTGCTCTTCCATTTCAGGCTGACGATGATGCATGTGCAAGGCAATTTGAACATATTTCTTAAGCCCTGAAATTAATGGTTCAACACGCTCCGCTGACAGCATCATGGCAACGCCACGAACTTCTTCCAGGCGCTGTATTACAGATTCCAGCTGACTTACATCGCTATTACCCGCCGCATAAACAAGAATCGCTTCTTTCGCTTCAATAAAGTTTTTCTGACCCTCTTCCACAACAGTTGCCATTACTTTCCGATATTCGGAAGTCGGCACAATACGATCTTCATCGTCTTTATCAACAAAGCCGGCTTTGCCTGCGATATGATCATCTAATTTCATTTCCGCATCTAATAAAGCAGATGCTATTTCCATCACTGTTTCTTCTGATGCCTCAGATTCACCTTTGATGATTTTTTCCATTGCATCACGTTGATCTAGTACACTTTGTCTAACTGCACCAAAACCCAACATGCCATAAGTATCACCGATCTTTTCTATCTGACTAACAACAGAGGATAATTGCCCAACATCCTTATCACTGCTTTGCATAAATATTTCTAGCGTATCTTTTACCGTTGCAAGATCTTCTCTAATACCTTTCGAAACAGTATCAAATAAATCAGCATTAATACCACCCATGCTTGCACTCAAATCTGCTGCAGACGAATCATCTGTCAACAATTCATGCAACTTGTAGGCATGCTTAACTTTAGTAACACGTGGACCAGTAGATTGGCTAATACCTACATAATATAGAATATTATTGAGTAGCTCTTTGGAAAACTGATTGATGAATTTGTCTTCGCCAATATCAATCAATAATTTAATTTGTCGATCAACACTACCAAACAATACTTTTACTGAAATATTGCTTTGCAGAGACTCATCATCTGCAACAGCTTCAATCAACGAAGAAATAACTATCCATAAACGTTTAACAGCTGCATCGACGGTAACTTTTTGCAATGATTCAATCACTGCGTTCATACGCTTTAAGCCTGCACTGTGCTTATTATTTCGTAATAGGTCGAGCAGACCTAGCTGATAGTGTGTACGCAAACGCTTAGCATTGTCAGCCAGTTCACCCGGCTCAATGGCTGCGGAATCCAGGTTTAGCTCCTCGATGCCAACCGCATTTATTTCGGGTACAAAAAGAACGCTCTCAGATAATAATTTTTCTTTGCGTGCCGCACGCATATCATTCATCAACGGCATCAGTGTAATCGGCGCATCCTGATTACCAGCTTGCAGCCCTTCAAGATAATCCGGCAACTGCAACATTGCTCGCATCAACACGTCGTAGACTTCTTCTGGTTTATCTATCAATCCATCGAGTTGTGCTCTTGCCGTGAGCTCCATCTCTTCGGCCAGCATGGCAGCACCATAAACTTCGACCATTTGCAAAGTACCATAGACCAGGCGCAAATGTTCAATACACTGTTCAAGAGCAGATGTGTTCCCGCTATCTTCAATATAATCAGATAACGATGTCTGAGCATCATTTAAAACAGCGTCCAGCTGTTTTTTTACCCAACTCAGCGAATTATATTGTACTGTACCTTCCGGATTCATTATCAGATCACCATTCTGCGCTTATCAGCATTTGCACTATTAAGTAACAGTGCAATATTTCTAGGCCTGATGCTCAAGTACAACAGTTTCGACATTACCATCATCTACCGAGGGCAATTTGAAACCAGATACTGAACGTCGTAACTCGCTCGACAATACATTTAGCGTATCCAGCGAAGCCGAAGTTTCCTCTGTACCTTCCGATGTTTGCAGTGTGATTTCCTGAATAACATTCATGGTGCCAGATACATTGGACGCGACGCTCAACTGTTTCTTCGCCGCATCAGAAATCGCATGAATACGTTTTGAAAGCTGCGATGACACCTCCTCAATTTCCTTAAGCGCAACACCTGCATCCTCGGCCATCTCAGCACCACCGACAACACCTGCAGTACTGACCTCCATTGATTTCACCGCTTCGTTGGTATCAGCCTGAATCGTATTTACCAGGCCTTCAATCTGTTTGGTCGCATTACCTGCACGTTCCGCAAGTCGTTGCACCTCATCCGCAACCACCGCGAAGCCACGTCCGGCATCACCCGCTGTCGATGCCTGAATCGCCGCGTTCAACGCAAGAATATTGGTCTGGTCAGCAATTTCTGTAATCAAACCCACGATATCACCAATCTCCTGGGATGATTCACCCAGTCGCTTAATACGTTTTGATGTTTCCTGAATTTGCTCACGAATTTTATCCATACTGCCAATGGTGCTATGTACAACGCCTGCACCTTTTTGCGCAAGCTCCAAAGATTGCTGCGCTACGTTGGCCGAATCTAACGCATCCTCAGTTACATGCTCCATCGATTCCGCCATATCGGTAATCGCCGCACTTGCAGAAGCTATCTCTCGCGCCTGTCTTGTCGAAGCTGCCGCCAAACTTGACGCTGTAGCCTGTGTTTTTTCAGTTGCAGAAGAAACTTCAACCGCCGTCGAGTTAATCGTCGTAACCAGTGAGCGCAACGCATCAATGGTGAAGTTCACAGAATCTGCAATCGCACCGGTAATTTCCTCTGTAACAGTGGCATGCACCGTTAAATCACCATCAGCCAAACTTGCCATCTCATCGAGCAGTCGCAAAATAGCACGTTGATTTCGACGGTTATTTTCTAACGCCGATTCCTCACGTTTTCGCGCTTCTTTCAGCAACAACCAGCCCAAAAATATGATCAAAATCACAGCCACACCACCAAAACCAATACCGACAAGCTGGTACTGATCTAGCGCTTTACCCTGATCAGTAATCTGCACCTTAAAATTCTGCAATGTATCTAATAAAGCTTTACTGTCACCACTAACTTCGCTGGCAGCATCTTTAACCTCAAACAATTCCGGTGACAATTCAAGAATACCTGCGATATTGTCACTCACCACTTTAATTAACATGGCTACTTCACGTAGTTTTGCAACGGCTTCTTTATCAGTGACTTTTTCTATATTTAAGCTCTTTGATCCTTTTAAAAGCCCTTCAAGTACACGACCAAACAAAGCGGCATCTCGACCAAACCTGTCAGCAGCTGCTGCTGCCGCCTCACCACCAACTAAAACTTTGTTTAGATTATTCTTGATACGCTGCGATAACATCATCTGACGACTAGCCAGATAAATCTGTCTTGTTGATGCTTGTTTTTTCATCAAGACACCAACAACCTCATCAGAATAGGTCAACATTTGGGGTGTAAAACTATCAATAACCTGATACAGCTCGCGCACTTCTGAAATAGCGCTTTTACCGCCAAGAATCACTCCAATATCTTTCTTATATTTGAGCCAACTATTATCCACCTCACTTAACCCGATGGATAAATCACTTGATAAGGCCGGCGCTTCATCCCCACCCTTGCGGTATATCTGCAAAATTTCATCAAAACGCCACATACCTTCGTTCAACGCAATAAAGTCCAACTCATTACCCGACGAGGCACCAATCGCAAAATTAGCCATCTGCTGTGAAAGCAATAGATGCTCACCTGATAAACCCAGGTGCTTCTGCAAGTCGGCTCGCTTAAAACCCACATAAACCAGACTCATCAGCATGCAAACAATCGACACGCCCAGAATACTACCTAGCACCAATGAAGGACTACCTATGGCTGATCTTTTTTTAATTGCACTCATGGAAACTACTCTCCGTAACGACTTCTCCGGTTGACCGGGGAACCATTTTTAAAATTATTTATAATGCGGCTTGAGAAAAACGCTCATCTTTGGCTATATTTTCAAAACTAAAAACAGGCCATGTTTCATTTTCTCTACTAAATATATTCTTTATATACGGAGAGATATTTTCATCAACATGTGGCTGCCCATCACTCTGATCTTCGATAAAAAAATGTCTCATGCCATATATTTCATCAACCAACAAGCCGGTACTAAAACCTTGATAATTAATAACAATTAACCGACCATGTTTTCGCTGCTGCATATCAGTTCCTAATATAAAACCTTTAAGATCCATAATAGGTAGCAAGCTACCACGAACATTAGCAATACCAACAACCCATGACTTTACACCTGGCACCTTTGTATACTCCGGCACATCCAGAATCTCTGCCACTTCGGTCATATCAGCGATTAACTTATCATTACCAATACGAAAACCAACACCTACCCATTTATTTTCAACATCACCCGCAGCAGGTAAACGTTCTGCATTCTGCCGGCAGCGCTTTTCTAAATCCAACAACACATCAAACGGATCGATTGTACTCACTATTAATATTTCCTGAATATACCGTCTTAGCCCTGCAGCGCTCGACTCAATGCATCAATTAAGGCCTTTTCCTGAACAGGCTTAACAATATAGTCCACTGCACCCTGGCGTTTGGCCCAGACCTTGTCAGTTTCCTGATCTTTGGTAGTAACAATAATAACCGGTGTATCAGCCGTCTCCGCCTGCTGTGAAAGCTGCCTGGTCGCCTGAAAACCATTCATGCCGGGCATCACTACATCCATTAGCACCACATCTGGCAGCATATCCTTCGCCAACACAATACCTTCTTCACCAGATTGAGCGACACCAACATCATGCCCATTTTTTTCCAACAATGTCTTTAAAACATGCACTTCTGTTGGAGAATCATCAACTATGAGAACTTTTGCCATTTTTTATCACCACACTTAAAAACGTTATAAAAAAACACACCTTATTTCTTTGCGTGCTCCTTAATTGCACCAAGCAAGTCTTCCTTTGTAAACGGTTTGGTTAAATATTGGGTTGATCCCACGATACGACCACGAGCCCTGTCAAAAATACTATCCTTACTCGATAACATAATGACCGGTGTGTCTTTAAACATACTGTTATTCTTGATCAGTGCACATGCCTGATAACCATCCAGCCTCGGCATCATAATGTCCACAAAAATAATATCTGGCTTCGTTTCGGCAATTTTTGATAAAGCTTCAAAACCATCAACCGCCGTGACTACTTCACAACCTTCTTTTTTCAACAGGTTCTCCGCTGTTCGACGAATAGTTTTACTATCATCGATGACCATCACCTTAAGATCTTTTAAATCAACAACTTCTTCTGTCATCGCCGCCGCCATTCACCTATTAAAAATTAACTCGTCAAAAAAACATTACCTAAAGCACGGTACAACTCAAATGTAGACCATGTTTATACCATAAGCAATCAATGAGTAGTACATTAACAAAATTCTCTAACAAATTGCTTGGTAAGACAATATTGGTTACATTATCACTTATCTTCTACCCGCTATTATGAAACACACAGATAGCACACCAAGGTCAATATATGCATATCAAACTAGGAATCGTTATGGATCACATCGACTCCATAAACACTATAAAAGATAGTAGTTTTGCCATGCTTCTAGCGGCACAAAAACGAGGCTGGCCATTGTACTATATGCAGCAATCTGACATATATATGCTTGGCGCCACAGCCATGGCCAGCGCAAAAGTCATAAAAGTCACTGATAGCACTGAAAACTGGTACGAAGCACAACCAGCCGCTGACATCGAATTAGCTTCACTAGACGCTATTTTAATGAGAAAAGATCCGCCTTTTGATATCGAATACATCACCAGCACCTACATACTTGAAATGGCTGAAAGAGAAGGCAGTCTGATTGTGAACCGCCCCGCCAGCTTGCGCGATGCCAATGAAAAAATGTTCATCACTCACTTTCCACAGTGCTGCACACCCATGATGGTCACCAGTAAACCCTCATTAATTCGTCAATTTATTCATGACCAGAAAGACGTCATCGTCAAACCACTGGATGGCATGGGCGGCGAATCAATTTTTAGACTCACTCCTGATGATCCAAATATTTCTGTCATTCTGGAAACTATTACGCAGCGCGGCCATAAAACCATTATGGCGCAGCGATTTATACCTGAAATTACAGCGGGTGATAAACGAATTTTACTGATCAACGGTGAACCCGTGCCCTATGCATTGGCTCGCATACCCGCACAGGGAGAAACACGCGGCAATCTGGCCGCTGGCGGATCCGGTGTGGGCATTGAACTGACAGAACGTGATCACTGGATCTGCCAACAAGTTGGCCCCAAACTTCGTGAAATGGGGATTCTTTTTGCTGGCATTGATGTTATTGGTGATTATCTCACCGAAATCAATATCACCAGTCCAACCTGCATTCGTGAACTTGATAAACAATTTAATCTGAACATTGCCGGCCAACTAATGGATTGTATCGAGCTACAGATAAAACATTAACTCAGGCTAACGATGAAAAGAATGCGCGCATTTTTTGTTCTACTATGTATTACCTTGCTCAGTTTGAGTTGCAACAAGGTTCCTGCACAGGAGTCTAAACGCACAATTTTAAAATTTGGCACCCTGATTGATGTCACGCTTTACGATGTAGAACCATCACTTGCCCAAAAAGCGCTGGATCAAATCGAAGCGAACTTTAATCAATATCATGACAATTGGAGTTCCTGGCAAGACAGCCCATTAACCAGAGCCAACCAAAAACTTGCTGCCAGACAAACAGCCCAGCTGCATCCCAGCATTATTCCCTTAATCAAAAAATCTCAGCAGCTATCAAAAAACAGTCACGAATTATTTAATCCCAGCATCAACCAACTCATCAGCCTCTGGCAGTTTCATCGTATCGACGACCCTAACATTCAACCACCCAGTCATCAGGACATTCTCGAATGGTTACAAAACAAACCTGAAATGACCGACCTTAAACTAGATGGCCAGCAGTTACGTAGCAAAAACCCACTCACCCAACTAAATTTTGGTGCCTTTGCCAAAGGCTATGCCATTGATTTATGTTTCGATTATCTGCAAAGCGTAGGCATTAATAATGCGGTAATTAATGCCGGCGGTGATCTCAGTGTTCGCGGACAACACGGTGAGCGCCCATGGAAAATAGGTATTCGACACCCAAGAGAAGACAACATCATTGCCTGGCTGGAAGCACAAGATGGGGAAAGCATTTTTACCTCGGGTGATTATGAACGATTCTACGAATATAACGGCCGGCGCTATCACCATATTCTTGACCCGCGCACTGGCTACCCAGCCAGAGGCTCTACCTCAGTCACCGTTATTCACCACAATGCCGGAACGGCTGATGCGGCCGCCACAGCTCTTTTTGTCGCGGGCCCTGAGCGGTGGCAGGAGATAGCCCAATCCATGGGCATCGAATACGTCATGCTGATCGATACTCAGGGTACCATACATATGACGACCAAAATGGCGAAGCGTATTCACTTCAGCCAAAATCAATCCGATAACATTGTAATCGACAAATCGCTATAATTAGCACCTATGTCAACAGCCGCTCAAATAAACCTAAGCCAACCGGTTAGACCACCAAAAATTACGGATAATGATCGCCTCGGCATGACTTTTTTTCTTGCCGCGTTACTGCATGGCATTATTATCCTGGGTATCACTTTCAGCACCTCTCCTGTCAATGAAGAAAAAATCCCGCCAACACTGGATATTATTCTAGTACAAACACAAAATCCGTCCGAAGCCAAAGACGCAAAATACCTGGCTCAGATTTCACAACAGGGTGGCGGCAATAGCGAAAAGAAAAGTCGTCCGCGAGATCTCTTTACAGCACCCAGCGTAGCTAAAAAACCCGGGCAGGCCTTATTACAAACAGAACAACAAGCTTCTCGACAAAAACAAACTGAAAAAGTGGCAATACTGCATCAAAAACAATCCAGCTACAGTATAAATACCCAGGAACAACAGTCCAAACCCGATGACGCCACTATTAAAAAACAGGAAAGCAGCAAAAAAAATGCCAGGGCAGCACGCCTTATTCAAGAAATCAGTAATATCATCGAACATCAAATCGAGCGCCCTAAAGTTAAGTACATGAACTCCAGCACCAAGGAATTTGTACCTGCGCGTTACATGCGAGACTGGATCAATCGTGTAGAACGCATCGGTAATCTAAATTACCCTGATCAAGCACGACGCAACAAACTCAACGGCACACTAATTTTAGATGTCACCATCACCTCCAAAGGTGAATTAATCAAAGTTGATTTACGAAAATCATCGGGACACAAAATACTGGATGATGCAGCCCAACGTATCGTTAAACTGGCTGCGCCATATTCTCCCTTTCCCGATAAACTAAAACAGGAAGCTGATGTCATACATATTACGAGAAGCTGGGAATTCATCAACAACAGTCAATTTAAAACACAGTAATGGAAACAACCAATCTAACTAATAATTTCATTATCGCTATGCCTAGCCTGGTGGATGATAACTTTAACCATACGGTTACTTACATCTGTGAACACAATGAAAATGGCAGCTTTGGCATTGTTATCAATAGAATAACTGACGTCACTTTAAATGAAGTCATTCTTCAGATGGAAATAGCGCCCGGCGATTCCAGTGAGCACAATAAATTCATTTATCACGGTGGTCCCGTGCAACAGGAACGTGGCTTTATACTTCACAGCCCTCAGGGTGAATGGAGTTCAAGTTTAAAAATCAATGAGCGTATGGCGCTAACCACTTCTCGCGATATTGTTGAAGCTATTGCTCATGATAAAGGCCCCAAACAATCCATTATCGCGCTAGGTTATGCCGGCTGGTCGCCCGGGCAACTGGAACAGGAACTCGCCGACAATACCTGGCTCAACTGCCCGGCTGATGAACAAATTATTTTCGACATTCCCGCCGAAAAACGCTGGCAGGCCGCCGCCGACTTGCTGGGCATTGACCTGCAACTACTCAGCAATGACGCTGGCCACGCCTAGGTAATGAGCAACATTAGCACCGTATTAGGTCTCGATTACGGACTGAAACGCATCGGCATCGCCAGCGGTCAGACCATCACTGGTTCCGCATCACCCATTACCACGCTAAATCAAGTCAATGGCTCACCCGACTGGGCCGCGATTGAAATACTCATTAATCAATGGAGACCACAGGCGCTGATTGTCGGCATGCCCTATTATCTCGATGGCAAAGAAAATGATATGACAAAAGTCGTGGAAGCTTTTTGCCTTGAGCTGGAACAGCGATTTCCACTCCCCATTTTCAAAATCAACGAAGCCTTGAGCTCTTACGAGGCCGAGGAGATTTTGAAAACAAAAACAAAAATAGGCAAGCACAACAAACACGAGATTGATAAAATGGCGGCCGCAATCATCGTGCAAAATTGGCTTGACCAACAATAAGACCTGTAACTTATGGAAGAAATTGCCACACCAGAAACACTTCTGGATAAACTCACTGAGCAACTGAAAACACTGCTCGTCGAACGATCAATTGATCAGCCATTAATGGTTGGCATTCATACTGGTGGTGCTTGGATCGCCAATGCATTACATCAAAAGCTCTCTCTGCAAGAACCGCTTTCTACTCTTGACATCAGTTTTTATCGCGATGATTTTTCACGTATCGGCATGAACCCCCAGGTCAAGCCTTCAAACTTACCGTCTCAAATTGATGATCGCCACATTATTCTAGTGGATGACGTGTTGCACACGGGCCGCACTATTCGCGCTGCCATGAATGAGATTTTTGATTACGGTCGCCCAGCCAGCATCACGCTAGTTTGTTTAGTAGAACGCAGTGGTCGAGAATTACCGATTCAGGCAGATGTTGTTGGTCAGCATTTACACCTTGATAATAACCAGCATATTAAACTCACTGGACCCGAACCGCTGGAGTTTGTTGTCGAGTGATGAATTCAACAGGAAAAGCTCATGGTTAATAAAGCCAGCCGCCCCACTGATTCCCTGATAGGGCACGATGCCTGGAATATCCAGCTGGATAAAAATGGTCAGCTCAAACACTTTTTAACTGTCGAAGGTTTAAGTACAGAGTTGCTCACCAACATTCTTGATACTGCTGAAAGCTTCGCCAACATTAATGAGCAGCGCGTTAAAAAAGTTCCCTTGCTGCGCGGCAAGACTATCGCCAATTTATTCTTCGAAGCCAGCACCCGAACACGCAACACTTTCGAGCTAGCGGCTAAACGGCTCTCGGCGGACGTGCTCAACGTCAACATAAGCACCTCTGCCACCAGCAAAGGTGAAACTTTAATGGATACGCTGCAAAATTTACAGGCTATGCAGTGCGATATGTTTGTCGTCAGGCACAATGCTTCCGGTGCAGCCCACTACATCGCAAACCGCGTTGCGCCCGGCATTAGTGTAATAAATGCGGGTGATGGCAGTCATGCGCACCCGACTCAGGCCATGCTGGACATGTTCACCATCCGTCGCAACAAAGGCCATGACTTTGGACGCTTGCGTGTCGCTATTGTCGGTGACGTTTTGCACTCCCGTGTTGCTCGCTCACAAATACACGCACTCAATATCCTTAACACCGGTAATGTTCGTGTCATCGCGCCTAAAACACTCATCCCTGCCGGCATCGACGACATGGGTGTCGAAGTATTTAATAATATGGAAGAAGGCATTCGAGATGCCGATGTTGTGATCATGCTTCGCCTGCAAAAAGAACGCATGCAAGGTGCCCTGCTGCCCAGCGAACAGGAATATTTCCAAATGTACGGCCTCACCGAAAAACGACTCAGCCTGGCCAAGGCCGATGCCATCGTCATGCATCCAGGGCCAATTAATCGTGGTGTTGAAATTGAATCCAGCGTCGCCGACGGATCACAATCGGTCATTCTCGAACAAGTGACTAATGGCATCTCTGTGCGCATGGCGGTTATGTCGATGGTGCTAGGGCGCGAGTCTGAAACAAGCGAGGGCGAGCAGGCATGAGTCAATTACTGATCAAAAACGGTCACCTGATCGATCCCACCAATAAACTTAACCATAAGGCCAATCTCTACATCGATAGTGGCCACATCGTTGCCATCGACAGTGCTCCCGAAAACTTCAATGCAGATCAAACACTCGATGCTACGGGTTTAACGGTGATTCCTGGTATTGTCGATTTGTGCGCCAGATTGCGTGAACCTGGGCAAGAATATAAAGCCACCATTAAAAGTGAAACTATCGCTGCAGCCATGTCAGGCATCACCACTTTATGTTGCCCGCCGGATACCGACCCCGTTATCGATGAGCCCGCCGTGGTCGAACTCATTAACCACAAAACAGCCAGTGCAGCGCACAGCAATGTGCTCATGTTAGGTGCGCTGACCACGGGATTAAATGGCGAGTTACTCAGTGAAATGCAAGCGCTGCAAATTGCTGGCTGTGTTGGCCTGAGTAATGCCAAACACCCGATAGAAAACACACTGGTACTCAAACGTGCTTACGCTTATGCCGCGAATTGTGGCTTAACCGTCTTTATTGAACCCGACGACCATTGGCTCAGTGCCGGCGGCTGCGCACACGAAGGTACGGTTGCCAGCCGCCTCGGTTTAAAAGGTATTCCTGTTTCTGCTGAAACCGTGGCACTCGCTCGCGCCCTGGAAGTTGTCGCAGAAACTGGCGTTAAAGCTCATTTTGGTCGCCTGTCCAGCGCCGCCAGTGTAGCCATGATTCGCCGAGCCAAAGATGATGGCTTGAATATCACCGCCGATGTTAGTGCTCACCAATTGCATTTGAATGAACTCGACATCAGTAGCTTTAATAGCGCCTGCCATGTATTGCCACCGCTACGCAGTCAACGTGACCAGGAAGCATTACAACACGGCATTGCCGACGGCACACTGGATGCCATCTGTTCAGATCATCAGCCACATGATCCCGATGCGAAAGAAGCGCCTTTTGCCAGCACAGAACCGGGCATCAGTGCATTAGTGACCCTGTTACCGCTGGCTGTGCGCCTGGCTGATCAGGAAATTATCGATATTGAAACTATCATTCGAGCCATGACTTCAGCGCCTGCATCCATTCTGGGCATAAACGCTGGCACACTAACTATTGGCGCTAGTGCTGACATTTGTATTTTCAATCGAGATATAAACTGGCAACTGGATGAATCAAATATCCATAGCAAAGGGAAAAACTCACCATTTATGGGCTGGGATTACCAAACCCGTGTAGAACACACTATTGTGGGTGGTACGCTGATTCACAGTCATACCAACTGAACACATCCAACATACTTAAAATGCTTAGTATCAGGACTTTTTAACGTTAGGAGGGTGGGCTACTAGGAAACTGTAATGTAGGTGGCTTATCTTTTGAGCCCGATTCAACACCACCACCAAAATTAATCTTCCATTCGAGATCACTGCTCGAATCAGCATTGGCCAATGCCGTCTTAAGATCGATACGATTACTCTTGTACAAAGTGTATAAAGACTGATCAAAGGTCTGCATTCCTTCTTCACCGCCTTTCTCCATCACACCTTTAATACCATGAAAATCACCTTCACGTATCAGGGTAGAAATGTACGGCGTATTCATCATGACTTCGACCGCTGCAACGCGTGAACCATCAACAGATGGTACCAGTCGTTGTGCAAGTACAGCTTTCAAATTGAGTGACAAATCCATCAAAATCTGATTATGTGCATCATTAGGAAAGAAATTGAGTATACGATCCAGAGTCTGATTAGCATTCGTGGCATGCATAGTCGTTAAACAGAGATGACCCGTGTCTGCATACCTCAACGCCGATTGCATAGCCACACGATCACGAGCCTCACCGATCATAATCACGTCCGGAGTCTCACGCATAGCCTCGCGCAGAGCATTATCAAAAGAAAGCGTATCCAGTCCAATTTCACGTTGCCCGACAATCGATTTTTTATGGTGGAACATAAACTCGATGGGATCTTCAATGGTCAGGATATGGCCTGTTTCATTTCCATTACGATAGTCAATCATTGACGCCAATGAGGTAGATTTACCCATACCCGTTGCACCCACAACTAACACCAGACCTTTTTTCTGAGTGATCATTTTTTTATACAAATCGGGCAAGCCAAGATCATCCAGAGTTGGAATATCTGACCTGATATAACGAATCACCATGGAGACTTCACCGCGTTGCATGTAAATATTAACGCGGAATCGTCCGAGATCGGTATAAGACATGCCCATATTCATTTCGAGATTCTTCTCAAAATCCTGAATCTGAGTGGCTGACAATAAATCGTAGGCCAGTTTTTTCGTCATTCCGGGTGTCAACATGCTCTTGCCCACTGGACGCATGACGCCTTCAATACGCACACTCACCGGCGCACCCGTAGTGAAATACAAATCCGAAGCATGCTGTTCGGACATTAGTTTGAGATAGGGCTGTAAATTCATAAGTTCAATCCTTTAGGCAACATTACCTGAGCATATTCGATGAATTATCAGAGGGATCTTCCGCCATTTGCAACTTATCCAGACCATCCATTAAATCCGCTTTCTTAGAGCTTTTGCCTTCGAGCTTCATTTTCAATCTCAAATCATTGACCGAGTCAGCATTACGCAGCGCATCTTCAAATGCAATCAAGCCGCCCTCAGTAAGATCAAATAAAGCCTGATCAAAAGTCTGCATACCCTGCTCTCTGGACTTGGATATCAACTCTTTAATTTCATGCACCTGACCTTTGAAGATCATATCAGACATCAAAGGCGTATTAATCATCACTTCTACTGCAGCAACTCGGCCTTCACCCGTAATAGAGGGTATCAATCGCTGAGAGATCAAACTCTTTAAATTCAGTGATAAATCCATCAACAACTGCTGGCGACGCTCTTCAGGGAAAAAGTTGATAATACGATCCAGCGCCTGGTTGGTACTGTTGGCATGCAAGGTAGACAAGCACAAATGCCCCGTCTCTGCGAAGGCAATGGCGTAATCCATGGTTTCACGATCCCGAATCTCACCAATTAGAATGACATCCGGCGCCTGTCGTAAAGTATTTTTCAGGGCAATTTCATAACTCTCAGTATCCACACCCACTTCACGCTGCGTAACGATACAACCTCGATGGTTATGCACAAACTCGATAGGATCTTCAATGGTAATAATATGACCCTTACTGTGCTCATTTCGGTGACCAACCATTGCCGCCAGCGATGTTGATTTACCGGAACCGGTCGCACCCACAAAAATAACCAGGCCTCGCTTGGTCATGGCTATTTCTTCTAGTACAGTGGGCAAATTCAGATCCTTAAGCTCGGGAATATCCGAACGAATGGTACGCAATACAACACCTACTGAACCACGCTGAGTAAATGCATTGACACGAAAACGCGAAAGTCCTGGCAGGCTAATCGCAAAATTACATTCTTGGGTAGCATCAAATTCTGCCGATTGTTTATCGTTCATCAGAGAACGAACCAAAACCTGAGTATGCTGGGGACTCAGGGCCTGATTTGACAATGAATCCATCACACCATCCACCTTTGCAGAAGGCGGAGCACCCGCGGTAATAAATAAATCTGAACCACCTTTCTGCACCATATTACGCAGAAGATCGTGCATATATCGTATAGCCTTATCGCGATCCATTTAAGATCACCTCATCTTTTTTATATTCATAGGACAGGTTTGAACCATGAGCTTAGAAATTATCTTTATTCGCCGCTTTACCCCTGGCTTCATCCCTACCAATCAAACCCTTCTGTAATAATTGCTCCAGATTCTGATCCAAAGTCTGCATACCAATACTTTGACCGGTTTGAATGGCTGAGTACATCTGCGCAATTTTATTTTCACGAATCAGATTACGAATTGCCGGTGTACCGATCATGATTTCATGCGCGGCAATACGACCACCACCAATTTTTTTCAACAGGGTCTGTGAAATTACCGCACGCAATGACTCAGACATCATGGCTCGCACCATTTCTTTTTCTGATGCCGGGAACACATCTACAATACGGTCAACTGTCTTCGCCGCAGAACTGGTATGCAAAGTACCAAATACCAAATGCCCTGTTTCGGCGGCGGATAACGCTAGCTCAATGGTTTCAAGGTCACGCATCTCACCCACCAAAATAACATCGGGGTCTTCACGAAGTGCTGAGCGCAAGGCCTCACTAAAGCCCAGAGTATCACGATGCACCTCACGCTGATTCATCAGGCATTTTTTACTTTCATGCACAAACTCAATAGGATCTTCAATGGTCAAAATATGCCCATAGTGATTTTCATTAACATAATTAACCATTGCAGCCAGGGTGGTTGATTTACCCGAACCCGTTGGCCCCGTCACCAATACCATGCCGCGTGGCGTGTTAGCGATACTTTCAAAAATCTTCGGTGCACCCAGGTCTTCCAGGGTCAGAATTTTGGAAGGAATAGTACGAAATACCGCACCAGCACCACGGTTGTGATTAAAGGCATTAACACGAAAACGTGCCAGACCTGGAATTTCGAACGAAAAGTCAGTTTCCCAGTATTCTTCAAAAGTCTTTCGCTGCTTATCGTTCATGATGTCGTACACCATGGCGTGAACATCCTCGTGCTCCATCAAATCCACATTGATTCGCCTAACGTCACCATCAACACGAATCATCGGTGGCAATCCTGCAGATAAATGTAAATCCGAAGCCCCATTCTTGACACTAAACGCCAGAAGTTGTGCAATATCCATCAATTCCCCCAAATATTTCTGTTCATTATTCTCTGATTCAGAAGCACAAAACCTGCGATACAGACTGAGCACTTATACATCCTACTACTTATAGCCAACAAATCACCGGTGGTCATCATATTTTATGGTCTTATTCAGATATTTTTTATCTATATCGTATGGCGTTTCACAGCCTATGTTAGAATTTTTCCCCTGAAAACAACACTTTCAAATATTTTTGAGAACTAAAATCAATCAAATGAGCACATCAATAGCTTTCATCGGCGGTGGCAACATGGCCTCCAGCCTTATCGGTGGCCTGATATCATCCTCAGAACAAACTGCCAGCATTCTGGTTGCCGAACCCAATGCAGAACAACGTGAACAATTAGCGTTGCAGTTCAACGTTCAAACCACCGGCGACAACAATCAAACCTTGAAAGCTGATGTTGTGGTACTGGCGGTTAAACCTCAGTTACTTCAGGTGGTTTGCCGTGCACTCAGCGACACACTCCAGCAATCAGACAAACAACCACTTTTCATTTCCATTGCTGCCGGTGTACGCAGCGCTGACATCGATCGCTGGCTGGGCGGAAATCAGGCTATTGTGCGCTGTATGCCAAATACACCATCACTATTACAAACCGGCGCGACCGGGCTTTATGCCAATCAGCACGTTGATGATTCACAAAAAACCCTGGCTGAAAACATTCTACGGGCCGTCGGCATCACCTTGTGGGTAAATAAAGAAGCGGAACTGGATGCAGTCACTGCTGTCTCTGGTAGTGGCCCTGCTTATTTCTTCCTTTTGATGGAGGCCATGCAGCGCGCTGGTATCAAATTAGGCCTGGAAGCTGAAACCGCTGAAAAGCTGGTACTACAAACCGCCCTGGGCGCGGCATTAATGGCCGATAACAGCGACGTTGATGTTGCCACCTTACGAGCACGCGTTACCTCTAAAGGTGGCACTACAGAACAGGCAATCAAGAGTTTCCAGAATGCCCATTTTGAAAAACTGGTTGAAAATGCACTAAAAGCCGCCAACGAACGATCACAATCACTGGCCGATGAGCTGAGCAAAGATCCATCATGAACCACGATAATCCTTTTATATTTCTAATAGATACCCTGTTCGATATTTATATCGCCATCGTATTATTACGCTTCCTGCTTCAACAGGTCGGTGCGGACTTTTATAACCCTATCTCACAATTCATTGTCAAAGCCACGCAAAAACCTGTGGTCATAGCTCGGCGCATCATTCCCAGTTTCCGCGGTGTTGACATCGCCTCACTGGTACTGGTTATCTTGTTGATTATTACCAAACTGAGCATCTTGTTAGCGCTGGGCGGTATCCAGCCCTCCATCACTGCCCTGCTCATCAGAAGCCTGTATGACCTTATCGAACTGATTTTTGATATCTTCATCTTTGCGATTTTTGTACAGGCACTATTGAGCTGGGTAAATCCTGACCCATACAATCCTGTTTCTGCGGTACTCAATAGCCTGACCCGTCCCATTTTGACGCCCATCAGAAAACGCCTGCCAATAATGGGGGGTTTAGATCTTTCAACCATAGCAGCCTTAATTGGCCTCATGTTTGCCAAACGCCTTGTGCTTTATCTATTCACCCTCCTTTGATTACGGTGTTTTTCAAATGGCAGAAACAAGCGACTATTGATTCCACAACCAAAGTTTTTACCCGAAGCTATCCAACAACACATGATATAGTCGCCATCCAATGATTGAAGCCCTATACTTCAACGTTTAGACTTGCTGAAAAACAAACTCAAGCACACATGCCAGATTCAATACCTCAAGATTCCGTAGGAATCGTCGAAAGCAAAACGCTGCATTTCTCAGAGCCGCTGGAACTTGAGTGTGGCAAAGTATTGTCAGAATACGATATTGCCTACGAAACCTACGGCGAACTTAATGAGACCGGCAGCAATGCCATTCTGATTTGTCACGCCCTGTCTGGTGATCAGCACGCTGCCGGTTACCACTCAATGGAAGACAAGAAGCCCGGTTGGTGGGACAGCAGCATCGGCCCCGGCAAACCCATCGACACCAACCATTTTTACGTGGTCTGCCTGAACAATCTGGGCAGCTGCAAAGGCTCAAGTGGTCCAAATACAAAAAAACCGGGAACCGACAAATATTGGGGGCCAGACTTTCCCATTGTCACGGTTCGAGACTGGGTGAATAGCCAGCATCGACTAATGCTGGCATTAAACATCGGCCACTGGTGCGCTGTGATTGGCGGCAGTCTGGGTGGCATGCAAGTCATGCAATGGTCTATCGATTACCCTGATCTAATTAAATACGCGCTGGTGATCGCAGCTGCACCCAAATTATCCGCACAGAATATTGCCTTTAATGAAGTCGCGCGACAGTCAATCATGTCTGATCCCGATTTTCATGAGGGCCACTATCTGGAAAACAATAGCGTGCCGCGCCGTGGTCTAATGCTGGCCAGGATGCTGGGGCATATCACTTACCTTTCCGATGACTCCATGCGCGAAAAATTCGGCAGGGAATTACGCGAAGGCAAACTTAGCTTTGGTTTTGATGTGGACTTTCAGGTGGAGAGTTATTTGCGTTATCAGGGAAAATCTTTTGTCGATCGTTTCGACGCTAACACTTATCTGCTGATGACCAAAGCCCTGGATTATTTTGATCCCGCCAGAGAATACGATCATGATCTGGCGGCAACATTCGAAAAAGCCACAGCAAAATTCATGGTCATGTCCTTCACTTCAGACTGGCGTTTCGCACCGGAGCGTTCACGGGAAATTGTCAAAGCCTTACTGGATGCAGGCAAACAGGTCAGTTATGTCGAAATTAAAGCCCAGCATGGTCATGATGCTTTTTTGATCCCTATTCCCCATTACATGAACGTATTTCATAGTTATATGAAAAGTATTCGCGAGGCTATTGAATAATGCGCGCCGACCTTGCCATCATTGCCGAATGGATCAAACCTGGATCATCCGTGCTGGATCTGGGCTGTGGCGATGGAACGCTGCTCAAGCACCTTCGTGATCAGCAAAAAATACGTGGCATTGGTCTCGAAATTGATGAAAAAAACATAGAAAACTGTCTCAGCAGCAATTTAAATATTATTCAATCTGACCTGAATAAAGGCTTACAGGGTTATTTTTCAGACAATAGTTTTGATTACGTCATCATGAGCCAAACACTGCAAGCCACTGCTCATCCGGAAAAACTAATCGAAGAAATGTTGCGTGTAGGCAAAGAAGGTATTGTCACCTTTCCCAATATGGCGCACTGGAAAGCTCGTATGCAACTGGGGTTAGGCGGTCATATGCCAGTCACCAAGAGCCTGCCCAATCGCTGGTATGACACACCCAACATCCACCTTTGCACAGTCAATGATTTTGAAGTTTTCTGCCGTCAGCAAGGCATCAAAATTCTTGAGCGGACTTTTGTTGACCATACCCATAGTCGCAGCTCCCTACTGATGAAGTTATTCCCTAATCTTTTCAGCGAAATAGCACTTTATCGCTTTTGCCGCAGCAAGCAATATCCTCATTAACAATGACTGAAAAGCCCTCAATATACTGCGTTAATTGCTATACCCTGCTAAAATTGCCTGTTTTATACAAAGCAGCTTAAGCAATATCCGATGACCCACGCATTCAGTCAACTTATTAACCAGACAGAACAACTTCAATCGTTGTTGAAGCGCTTGCCTGTTGTTATCAATTTTGTGCTGATTATTGCATGCGCTCAACTAACCTCTGAAATCATCTGGATGCTGTTAGATGAATCGGGCTACGAATCTACAATTATCGTGACACCTACTCCTTCGGTTGCAACACAGAATCTCAACAACAAATCTCAACAACAGAATTTTCGCAATTTGAGTAGTGCTCATCTATTTGGCACAGCTAAAGCCAAAACAATGCAAAGCAGCGCAGAATCAATGCCCGAAACCAAACTTAATCTTGTTTTAAGAGGTGTGCTCTCTGCACAAGATATGCAAATGGCCAGTGCCATTATTGCCCAGGGAACCAACGGCAAAGAAGAAATATACGGTGTTAATGACAAAATTCCAGGCGGTATAACGCTTAAGGAAATCTATCCTGAACACGTCATTTTAGAGCGTCAGGGACGACTTGAAACCTTACGTTTAGAGAAAGGGAAAAGTGCTGATCAGACCCCTGTAAGTCAGCAAAGCTCACCAACAGTATCTGTAGATTCTTCACAAAAACTAAAAAACATTCGTAGCGATTTGATTAAAAACCCTGCTTCCTTCAGTAAATACGCCACGCCTGTTGTGGTCAGGGAAAATGGTAAACAAATTGGTTATCGATTGCAGGCTCAACAAAATAGCGAGCTACTCACACAGGCAGGGCTTGAATCGTCTGACGTGATCACCTCAATCAACGGTGTCAAGCTCGACGACATGAAAAATAGCATTAGTGCATTAAGTGCACTTCGCTCTGCTAATCAGGTCAGCATTATCGTAAAAAGAAACGGTACCGAAGTGCCACTTAATATTCAGTTACAATAAACACCACCGGATACGTAAAAAAGCAACAGGATTCTATGCATGACAAGCTCGAGAAATAAACCAGCCATACAACAAACATTCAGCACAGCCTGTAGTTTCATCTTTCTGCTATTTTTTAGTTTTTCGACGTTAGCTGACGAGATCACACTGAATCTTAAAGACGCAGATATTCGCGCCCTGATCAGCACAGTTTCAAAATTCACAGGCAAAAATTTCATCATCGACCCCAGAATAAAGGCAAAAGTAACCGTGGTTTCTGCCAACACCATGTCACAGGATGAAGTTTACGAAGTATTTCTTTCAGTGTTACAGGTACATGGCTTTGCCGCCGTCACCACTGGCTCGGTAATCAAAATCATTCCCGAAGTCAACGCCAAACAGGGCACTGTGCCCCTGACTATTGGTAAAAATAATCCCTACGGCGATGCTCTAATCACCAAGGTTGTACGCATGGATCATGTGCCAGCAGCACAACTGGTGCCCATCTTGAGACCACTGGTTCCACAACAGGGACACCTTGCCGCTTATGCCCCAACTAACAGCCTGATCATCACCGACCACGCTGGAAACATCCAACGCCTGATGAAAATCATTGCCGGTGTAGATCGACCAGAAAGTGATGAACTGGAAGTCATTCATCTAAAACATGCTTCAGCCAAAGAACTAGTTCGCATCGTTAATTCTTTATATCAAGTCGCAGGTGCACCAAAAAATGAAGCCAAGAAAATCAATATGGCAGCCGATGAACGAACCAATAGTATTTTAATGACAGGCGAACCCAGCGCTCGACTGAAAGCTCGCACCACCATTATGCAGTTAGATACACCACTGGAAGAAGATGGTGGCAACACCCATGTTATTTATCTCAAATATGCCAAGGCAGAAAATCTGGTCAAGATCCTCACCGGAATTCAGAGCTCAGTAGCCAAATCGTCAACAGCCAAAGGAAAGGGAGCATCCCCAGCTGTAGCCATGGCTGGAAATTCATCATCGGCTTTTTCTCAAAAAGCCGACATACAGGCCGATGATGATACTAATGCATTAATCATCACTGCTGACCTCAATACTTTAAAAAGCCTGAAATCAGTTATTCGCCAGCTGGATATTCGCCGTGCACAAGTACTCATAGAAGCTATTATTGCTGAAATAACCGCATCAGAAGGTCGTGAGCTTGGTATTGGCCTGGCGGCTGACGGTTCACAATCTAATGATCAGAATATACCTCTGGGCATGAGCAACTTCGGTGGTATTGGCGGTATTCTTGCTGCTGCTGGTGGACTGATCACAGACCCCTCGACCTTAATTACTCCAGGATTAACACTGGGCGCTGGTACGACCTCTAGTTCCGGTGCGCGTTATGCTCTGTTGTTGCGTGCATTAGCCACCAATGACGCCAGCAATATCCTCTCCACTCCCAGTATCGTCACGCTTGACAATGAAGAAGCTGAAATTATTGTTGGTGAAAATGTCCCCTTTGTAACAGGCTCATTTACCAGCGCAGGCAGCACAGACCCAGCTAATCCCTTCCAGACAATCGAACGACAGGATGTGGGGCTAAGCTTAAAAGTCACACCACAGGTCAATGAAGGCGATACCATCAAGCTTGATCTGGAACAGGAAACTTCCAGTGTCATACCAGGCAGTGAAGTCACTGGTATTTCAACGCGCAAACGTTCAATCAGAACCAGCGTACTGGTTGATGATGGTGGGATTCTGGTTCTGGGTGGCTTAATTACGGAAACGGTGACTGAGGGCGAAAGCAAAGTTCCTTTACTCGGTGACATCCCTTTATTGGGTGCTTTATTCAGATCAACTTCATCCGGCAAGAGCAAACAAAACCTGATGGTTTTCCTGCGCCCCAGCATACTACGTGATGACACAGATGCCGCTTACGTTACCAACGAAAAATACAACTACCTGCGTAGCCTTCAACAACAGTCTGTGGATGAACCAATGGATCTACTGGATGATTCCGTACCGGTGCTTGAGCCATTAACACCAAAAGTACTAGATAAAGCACAGGTCAAAAACGATAAACATGAAATAATCGAAACAGAAGATGAATTCGACTGGGAAGAAATTGATGGATAATGCTGATGTTTATGAGCCTCACAATGAGATTCTGACACCGCAAAGACTGCCTTATGCTTTTGCCAAACGTCATGGTGTGCTGATTGGCCAGATAGAAGACGATCACGTCCAGATTTTGCATCGTGAAAATTTTAGTCCACTGATTCTGGCCGAAGTTAAACGCGCTACTGGCCGAAAACTTGATTTAGCCTCTGCCTCCGATGAGCAATTCGCCGCGCTACTCGCACAAACTTACGAGCAGGGTAGCGACCAGGCTATGGCCATGATGGAAGGTGTTGGTGACGAACTCAATCTCGATGAACTCGCCAGCTCACTAGAGCCCGAGGACTTAATGGAGGCTGATGACGATGCACCCATTATTCGCCTGATCAACGCCTTACTCACCGAGTCCATCAAAGTCGATGCCTCGGATATCCATATCGAACCCTTTGAAACCAGGATGCGAATCCGTTTTCGTGTCGACGGTATGCTGCGTGAGATTTTACAGCCACCGAGCAATATTGCACCGCTGGTGATTTCACGTATTAAAGTCATGGCCAAACTGGATATTGCCGAAAAACGCCTGCCTCAGGATGGTCGTATCTCATTACGCGTCGCCGGTCGGTCTGTAGATGTGCGTGTTTCCACTTTGCCTTCAGGCCACGGTGAACGTGTGGTTATGCGTTTGCTCGATAAACAGGCTGGGCGACTGGATCTGGAACAGCTAGGCATGTCCGAGGCCGCCAGCGATGAACTTAACCAGTTACTACATAAACCGCATGGCATTATTCTGGTTACCGGTCCGACTGGTTCGGGTAAAACCACCACGCTTTATGCAGGGCTGTCACGCCTAAACGTAAAATCTCGAAATATTCTGACCGTCGAAGACCCGATTGAGTATTACATTGATGGCATCGGCCAGACTCAGGTCAATACCAAGGTCGATATGACTTTTGCACGCGGCCTGCGCTCCATACTGCGACAGGATCCCGATGTCGTCATGATCGGTGAGATTCGTGATCTCGAAACTGCTTCGATTGCGGTACAGGCCAGTTTGACCGGGCATCTAGTGCTATCTACCCTGCATACCAACACCGCTATCGGCGCTATCACCCGCTTGCGTGACATGGGGGTTGAACCCTTCCTGTTAGCATCCAGTCTGGTTGGTGTGCTAGCTCAACGATTAGTACGTAATTTATGCCCTAACTGCAGAAAACCACATACTGCAACTGACAGTGAGCGCGAATGGTTGGGTATGGAGACCGATGACATCACCGAAGTCTATACGTCCGAGGGCTGTGAGGCCTGCAATTATCAGGGCTATATTGGCCGCAGTGGTTTGTATGAACTGGTTCCCATCGAC
Organism: Gammaproteobacteria bacterium; assembly: GCA_029882355.1. GTDB lineage: Bacteria > Pseudomonadota > Gammaproteobacteria > SZUA-229 > SZUA-229 > LH-M37. The sequence continues at coordinate 33,129 of JAOUKV010000023.1, forward strand.
AACACCCTGCTGGATATGATTCACGATGGCGCCAGCGAACACGAGATGGAGCAATACGCCCGTACAAAATCTCCCAGCCTGCGCCAGGATGGTCGACGCATGATACTGAAAGGCATCACCTCGCTCGAAGAAGTCATCCGTGTTAGCCGCGAAGATTAATACAGTAGTAGATTATGGCCGCATTCGAATACATTGCTCTGGACGAAAAAGGGAAAGAAAAAAAAGGCATTATCGAAGCCGATACCGCCAAACAGGTACGCCAGCTTCTGCGCGACAAAGGCCTGACTCCCTTACAAATTGACAGTACCAAAGCCAGTAAGAAAAAATCTGACAAAGGCACCTCATCACTTGCCAGCTCGAAACTTTTTCAACGAGGCATCAATTCAACCGAGCTTTGTTTGATCACGCGACAACTGGCAACGCTAGTGCAGGCTGGTTTGCCACTTGAAGAATCACTGGCCGCCGTGGCTAATCAATCTGAAAAACCGCGCATCCAGAGCATGATGTATGCGATACGTTCAAAGGTACTGGAAGGCCATACACTAGCAGCGGGTTTGTCTGAATACCCGAAAGTGTTCAATCAGCTTTTTTGCGCCACCATTGAGGCTGGTGAAAAATCCGGCCATCTCGATACCGTACTGGAACGCCTGGCCGACTACACCGAAAACCGTCAGGAACTACAAAGCAAGGTCAGCCAGGCCATGATCTACCCTGGTTTTCTCACCATCTTTGCCATTCTCATCGTCGGTTTTTTGATGGCTTATGTGGTGCCGCAGGTGGTGGCCGTTTTTGATGACATTGGCGAACAACTGCCCGGGCTAACCCTGGGCCTGATCACCATCAGTGATTTTGTCGTTAACTATGGCATCTATGTCATTTTTATCGTTATAGCACTGGTTATCGGCCTGAAGGTAATGCTGCAACAACCGGTACATCAGGAACGCTACCACCGCTTATTATTAAAACTACCATTGATACAAAAACTGGTGCGAGGCCTGAATACTGCGCTGTTCACCCGGACTTTCAGCATCCTCTCCGGCAGCGGCGTTGCCGTACTGGAATCGATGACCATTTCTGCGCAGGTAGTGGTCAACCTGCCTTTACGCAATGCCATTCTTGCCGCCACCGATCGGGTGCGCGAAGGTGGCAGCATCAGCCAGTCACTGGCAAGCAGCAAATTATTCCCGCCCATTACCCTGCAACTTATCGCCAGTGGTGAGAACAGCGGAAAACTCGAAGAAATGTTGCAACGTGCATCTACTCAGCTAGAGCGCGAGCAAGTCACATTGATTGCTTTTATTGTCGGTATCATGGAGCCCATTATTATCAGTGTTATGGGTTTGATGGTTTTATTGATTGTGCTCGGTATTCTGCTGCCTATTTTTGACCTCAATCAGCTGGTCAAATAAAGTCAGCAATAGTGTCGCCAGACCGCCGCCGATAGCACCATACAAATGTGCATCGGTGACCACTCGACCGGCAATCAGATCTTCTGAACCCGGTACCACGCCGTACCACATTTCCCACATCAGCTTGCCGACCAGAATAAACAAAAACACATAACCACTAGCGGGATAAACGCGTATTTCACGGACACCACCATAAATAAGCAGTCCATGTAGAACGCCTGACAAACCGACATAAGTAATCACCTCGGGGTTATACCAGTACAAACCCAGGCCAACAAAAACAGCCGAAATAAAAATCACAAATAACCAGTGAAAAACACTGCCATAACTGCCGAAAAAAAAGATGCCGATAGTTAAACCCGCTATATTCAAGGCCCAGTGCGTCCAGTTGAGATGCACAATATTGCCACTCAACAGCAACCAATAGTCGCCACTATTAATTAGCGCCTGATCATAACGCCAGCTGGGTACCTGACCACTAGCCTGCAAATAAGCGCTGAATAACAGCATAAAAAGCCATAAAGCATGATTCCAGCGTAGAGTAATACGATTTTTGATAGGCAGCTCAAGGTGCATTTGGTACTATTCCCACAATACGAGTACTAATAAATGAATTTTATGAATTTCGCGCACTCTAACCCGTTGCGCAAGTAGTAGCAAAATAAATATGGAGCATAAAACTTGAAAGTAGAAATAAAGACTATGAAATTACAGCAAAAGGGCTTCACCCTGATCGAGCTTATGGTGGTTATTGTTATCCTTGGCATTCTTGCCGGTGTCGTTGTACCTAGAATTATGGATAACCCTGACAAAGCCCGTGTCGCTAAAGCCAAACACGATATTACAGCACTCGAAAGTGCGCTGGATGTTTACCGACTGGATAATTTCGTGTATCCAAGTACCGACCAGGGACTGGAAGCACTGGTTAGCCAACCCGGTGAAGCAACTAACTGGAAGGCAGGCGGCTATATCAAAAAATTGAAAAAAGATCCCTGGGGTAATGACTATCTTTATATGAGCCCCGGTCAACACGGCGAAGTGGACATTTATTCACTGGGTGCAGACGGCGCTCCCGGTGGTGAAGGCGTGTTTGCCGACATTGGTTCATGGGACATTGAATAATACGGGATTCAGTTCACGCTTTTACAATCAGGAACCGAGCAGAGCACAAGGATTCACTCTGCTCGAATTGATGATTGTCATTGTTATTGTTGCGATTCTTTTTTCTTTTGCCACTCTCACTATTCGAAGTAATTCTCCAGAAGACATGATCAGGGAAGAGGCTCGTCGACTCGACCGCTTAATACAACTTGCGCTTGAAGAAGCGGTATTAAAAAATGTCGAATATGGATTGGAATTCAAAACCAACAGCTACCGTTTTCTAAGCTACAACGAAGACAACTGGCAAGCTATTAGTAGCGACAAATTACTGCGTGAACGAGAACTACCCAATGAAATGGAGATTGAGCTGGCTATCGAACAAACCGATATCATTATAGGCAATACAAGCAAAGCTACTGACGATAACAATAATATCGACGATGACGAAGAAGAAAAAATCGAACCTCAGGTCTTTCTGCTTTCCAGCGAAGAAATCACCCCCGAATTCTCAGCCCGTTTTTCACTTCATGGCATAGAAACCAGCTACATTGTCTCTGGCCATATTGATGGTAAGCACGAGGTTAAATTGAGTGATTTTTAAACGTCGCAATAAAAATAATAATCAGGGCTTTACCCTGATCGAGGTGCTTGTAGCTCTCACTATAATTGCTATCTCTCTCGGTGCCATCATGAGTGCTTCAGGCAATCAGGCTCACCAGATTTCCTATTTAAAACAAAAAACTTTGGCGCATTGGGTGGCGGTGAATGAAATGACCCAGCTACAACTGGATGCAGAATGGCCTTCCGTAGGCGAGAAAAAAGGCAGTGCAAGCATGGCTGGTATTGAATGGTTTTGGCTACGCTCTACAAAAAAAACAGAAGATGATGATGCCCGTCAGGTTGAATTTCATGTTTTTTCAGATAAAAACAGAAAGCAAAATCTGACCAGTCTCATTGGCTACGTAAATAAAGAAAATTAAATGCTGCAGCCCCACAAACAGCCCGACAAAGGTTTTACCCTGATTGAACTATTAATCGCTATCTCTGTTTTTGCGGTGATGTCGGTAATGGCTTATGGCGGACTCAGCCAGATCATCGAAAATAGCAAACACTCAAAAGTTGAACTTGAGCGATTACAAGCAGTGCAACGCGCTATTTTAATCATCAGTCGAGATTTCACACAAATTACCAAACGTGGTATTCGTGACGAATATGGTAATACGCAGCCGTTTTTAAATGCCAGCAATCAACTGGATTATTTAGTGGAGTTCACTCGCAATGGACGGCGTAATCCAGCCAAATTAAAACGCAGTAATTTGTTGCGTGTTGCCTATCAGCTTGAAGATGGAAAACTGAGCCGATTATTCTGGCCACAGCTCGACAGGGCGCAAGCTATGGAGGCTTATGAAAGCACCCTTATCGAACAGGTTGAACAAGTTGATTTACGCTATCGGGATAATGCAAAAAAATGGCACTCGCAGTGGCCTCCCCTTGACGCACAGCAGCAAGCAGGTGGAAATCCACCCTTGCTAACCGCCATCGAATTCAAACTGGAACTGAAAGACTGGGGCGAAATCACCCGGCTTTATCAGTTAGGCCTCTGATGTTATTACCCTCTTCACAAAAAGGCGTGGCATTAATCACTGCACTGCTGATCGTCGCCTTAGCTACTGTGATTAGTGTAGAACTCAGCACACGTTTACAGCTGGATATACGCCGTACTAGTAATATTATCGCCAGCGATCAAGCTCTACCTTATTTGATGGAGGCCGAATACTGGTCGCGCCGTATTTTGAAAAAAGATCGAGAAGATAATGACTACGATCATCTCGACGATGACTGGGCCATGGAAATACCAGCCATGCCCGTAAAGGGTGGCAGCATACAGGGCAAATTAAGTGATTTGCAGGCCTGCTTTAATCTCAATTCACTTTATCAGGGTAATGCGGTGAATATCCTTGCTCAGGATCGTTTTCGGCGTTTGATGCAAACCCTATCTACGCCGCCACCTACCGATCTATCTCAGGCCGTTATAGACTGGATCGATGCTGACGTCGATACAATAATTCCTGATGGTGCAGAAGACAGTTACTACCTGAATCAGGAAAGACCATATCGCAGCGCCAATCAGGCCATTCAAAGCATCAGTGAACTGCGTTTAATCAAAGGTTTTGAGGATGACGTAATCATCCAGGAAACTAAAGATTTGCTCTGCGCCTTTGGTCGCCCTGCCTCCATCAACGTCAACACAGCCCCCGAAGAAGTGCTAGAATCTCTGGCGGCTGGAATTAGTAATTCAAAAGCTAAAGAGATTATTGCAAACAGGCAGAGTGCGCCTTACGAAACAATGAATGATTTTCTGACTATAAATACACTTACCACAGTCATAACAGACACCAACACCAACGGACTCTCTGTTAGCAGTGATTATTTTTTACTGGAAACCGAAGCAAATATTGGACAAGCTAGAACCCTGATGTACAGTATTATCCATCGCGAAGCCAATGGCGATACACAGGTTATAGCGCGCTCACAGGGAGCCTATTAGTGGCTGATACACTACTCATACATTTTAATCCGACACAGGCAGACAGTGCTACGTGGTCACTAGTGAATAATGCTGGTGAACTCACTACTATGTTATCTCATGGTTCGCTTAGTGATGCAGTCGCGATTGCAGAAAAACATAAAACCATCGTTTTGCTCGATAGCACCGACATATACATCGATTCAGTTAAACTGCCGGTCAAAAATCCACAAAAACTATTACGCGCTATTCCATTTGCCCTGGAAGAAAAAATTGCCGACGATATAGATGAATTACATTTTGTTGCTGGTAAAACATCCAGCGAAGGCAGTACGCCAGTTGCAGCAATCAAACATGATACTTTAAAACATATTATCAGGATTCTGGAAGACTCCGGAATAAAACCAGTTGGCCTGATCCCCGATACACTCTGCCTGACAGCTAATTCATCTCAATGGGCCATTTTGTTACAAGCTGGCCGAGCCAAACTTCAGTTTGATAGTTTTGATGCAGGTGAATTTGATCGCGATGCACTGCCACTATTGCTGAAGTCTGAATTACAACGCGATGATCGTAAGCAGCCAGAAAAAATTATCTTGTTTACGGCTGACGGTGACGAATCAGAAACAGAAGATATTGATAAAGTCATTCCAGATGATATTGAACTCATCAAGGTCAGTTACAACACACATCCCTTAGTTGTGTTTTGTGGCCAATACAAGCATGTGCTTTCATTGAATCTTTTGCAGGACGCCTATAAACCGAAACAGAAAACCAACGTCAACTGGCAACGTTGGCGCATGGCTGCTTCGCTATCTGCAGTATGGTTATGTCTAAATCTCGGCATGACCAGTGTGCAATATAATTCTTTTGAAGAGATCAATGATCAGCTGCAAGTTGAAATTGATGATATATATAAAAAAGCTTTCCCTGAAAGCAAGCGCATTGTCAACGCACGGGTTCAAATGGAACAAAAGCTCAATGAGCTGAAAGGCATGGGCAATGCTGGATCCCAGAACAGCCTGATAACATTGCTTGCCGATTCAAGCGCCGCACTATCCAGCGAAAAATCGGTAACTGTTCAGTCCATCAACTACCGAAATAATACCATTGACATTGAAGTCACTGGCGCCAACCTGCAAAACATTGAACAACTGAATAAAAAATTAAACAATACGACCTTGAATGCTGAAATAGTTTCATCTTCCTCGGAGAAAAACCAGGTCAAAGGCAGCATTCGTATTAAACGCACAAATCAATCATGAAACAGCAACTCGAACTTCTAAATAACTGGTATAACAGCCTGTCACTGCGCGATAGAAACCTGTTCATATCCACTATAGTTATTCTATCCATTACGCTGTTTTATCTCATAGTCTGGGAACCATTGCATCAGGGTCGAGATCTACAGCAACAGAAACTTAAGTCTCAACAGGACATCTATTCATGGATGCAATCAGCATCCAGTGAAGCCATGTCACTCAAAGGCGCAGGTATTAAAAAAGCGCCCAGCAATCAACCGATTTCTTTAATTCTTGAAAATAGTGCTAAAATTTCAGGACTAAAACAGTACATTAACAAGATTGAATCATCAGGTAAAAATGGCGCGCGCGTTAAGATCGATTCCGCTTCTTTTGACCAGCTATTAGTCTGGCTCAACACGCTTGAGCAGCAACATGGTGTCACTATCACCACGGCTAACATTGAACGTAACGATGAGATGGGTACTGTCAGTGCACGCCTTTCTTTTGAAAAACTATAATGAAAACTAAATACTATTGGATCACAGGCATACTCGCTCTGGCTTTTTTTTTAATTATTAACATACCCGCTGCAATCGTTATAAATCCGATTAAAGATCAACTAGCACAAATTAACATCCAGCATGTAAGCGGTTCAATCTGGCAGGGCAGCGCTCAACAGATTACCGTGCAATCAAAACACGTTTTCAAGAATGTCGAGTGGTCCATTTGTGTATTCCATTTATTATTGGCTGAAGCCTGTGTTGAACTTGATACCGAATACAATACTAACCCGCTAAGCGGCCAGGTTAGTATTGGTCTGGACAATGCTATACAGGCAAAAAATCTCAAAACCACAATGACTGCTCATGCGCTTAGTCAGATAGTAACCATGCCTATGGGCGAAATTGCGGGTGACATCTCCGTTTATCTAGAGACATTAAACTGGCAACAGGGCGGCGTGCCATCTGCCACTGGCGTTATAAAATGGAGCAAGGCCAGCATTACCATCGCGGAGACTGCTCAGTTAGGCGATATTATAGTCAGCCTGAGCGAGTCTGAAGATAGTCCGATTAATGCCGAGATTTCCAATACTAACGGGCAACTTGCTATAGCGGGTACGGCTTCTCTCAAGGCAACCACTGACTACCAGCTAGACTTGACTCTGACCCCAAATGACAAGGCCAGTACGAACCTTAAAAGCAGTTTGGGCTTGTTCGCCAAGCCCCAGGCAAATGGTAGTTATACTGTAAAAAATAACGGCAACCTTAAACAACTAGGTTTAATGTAAGAATCAATGAGTAAAAAAAATAATTCTAATAAAATTAAAATCACTCCAGAAAATAAATGCAGTTTCTGTACCGGTTCGATTTGCTGCACCTACGTGACTCAGCATCTTGATGCACCCAAATCAAAAGATGATTTTCAACAACTGCTCTGGCAAGTTTCACACGACAACATCAGTATCTATAAAGATGATGACGGCTGGACATTATTAGTCAGCGGTAAATGCCAACATTTACAAATTAATGGTGATTGTGGCATCTATCACACGCGCCCAGAAATATGCCGTGAACATACCAATGACTACTGTGAATATGACGCACCGTCAGAAGATGGTTTCGATTTATATTTTACAAATTACGAAGAATTGCTGGCTTACTGCAGGAAGCGTTATAAAAAATGGGACGAGCAATTTAAATAATATAATCCAGATCAGCCTGGCATCACATCAGTAAATCGATGTACCGCATGAAAATGCTGCGTTTCAACTTCATCAGCCTGACTATCAGGCTGCAATATCGCCAGTAAATATTTAATACCATAGTGTTCTGCACTTTGTAGCACTTCCAGATTGTCATCAATCAACATCGTATGCGCTGATTCAAACGGCTCTATCTCATTCAATGCCTTCCAGAAACCATCATGCTCTTTTGCCATGCCAATATCATGTGCATTGACCATACGATCAAAGTACACATCTAAACCTGTTTTTTTCATTTTTAACGACAGGCTGGCAGGATGAGCATTGGTCACTAATACGATGCGCTTGCTGGCATTCCTCATTGCCTGCAAAAATTCACGAACCTCCGGGCGGACCGCAATTTTGTGCGACATCTCGTGCTTTAGCTGCTCAATATCCAGATCCAGTTCACGTGTCCAGAAATCGACGCAATACCAGTCCAAACTGCCCTTGGCCGCCTTGTAGTGACCCATCATCACATCACTCGCTTCTTCGCGGCTTAAGTCATGCTTGTCTGCAAAACAGACAGGCACGTATTCCAGCCAGAAATGATTATCAAAATGCAAATCCAGCAGCGTGCCATCGAGATCCAGGAAGACCGTTTTAATTTCTTGCCAATCCAGATATTTATTCATAAACAACCTCAATTACAGACAGATAATCGGGAATATAGTAGTATCCCGTTTCCCAAGTTTATCAAGTGAAGCACGCTCATGTCAGAATCTCTCAATCTCGAACACTTATGCAACCAGTGCGTAGAAATCGCGCGCGAAGCCGGTGAGAGAATACTGGAAATTTACAACAGCGACTACAAGATTGAAGAAAAAGACGATAAATCACCTTTGACCGATGCTGATCTGGCTGCGCACAACACCATCGTTAAAGCATTAACGGCTTTAACCCCGGACATTCCTATCCTGTCTGAGGAGTCTGCAAAACTACCTTTTGAGGTACGGAAACAATGGCAGACATACTGGCTGGTTGATCCGCTCGATGGTACCAAGGAATTTATCAAACGTAATGGTGAATTCACCGTCAATATTGCACTCATCAATAATCATAAGAGCATCATTGGCGTTATCCATGTCCCAGTATTGAATATCGATTATTTTGGCTGGAAGAACGGCGGCTCTTTTAAAATTGAGCAAGGCGGTAAGACCACTCCTATTCAAGTACGCAAACTATCGGAAGAAAAACTGGTTGTTGTCGGTAGCCGCTCACACGGCTCAGAGCAATTACAGGCTTATATGGAGAATCTGGGCGATTCTGAATTGCTGAGCATGGGTAGCTCGCTAAAGTTCTGCCTGGTCGCTGAGGGCAAAGCTGATCTATACCCAAGAATTGGCCTTACCTCTGAATGGGATACGGGTGCTGCACATTGCATCGTTGAACAGGCGGGTGGTCGCGTCACCAAATTAGATATGTCTGATCTGGATTACAACACTAAAGACAGCCTGCTCAATCCCTTCTTCTTCGTTTTTGGTGATGACAGTCGAGACTGGTCTACTTATCTTCCACCAGAAACTGCCTAAGTGACGATTAGGTACTTATTGATAACAGTAAAATCTTAACCTTTCTTATCTGATTTATTTGTTCTACGATCAAACGCGATCAACCCTTCTTTATCATCTATTAGCGGGAAGCTTCTCTCACCTTCAAAACGCCTGTCACTATCCAGAGAGTTGGTGCTTGCATCCAGAACAATCTCTGAATCATCATCAATTTTGTTAACAGGTTCAACTGAATCAGCGGCACTGCGCCTCATCAATAACACCAGGCCACCCGTAACGATCAATAACACCGATGAAAACAGGATCAGGCGCGACTCTACAATCATCATGCAGAATATACCTAAACCAATATAAATATAAGGTAACGACTGGTAAATCGACTTCGGTAACATAGCTAGTACCCTCCATGTCATTTAATTACGTTCAATAAATAGATGCCCTACATATAACGACATATCTACCTGTATGAGACTACCAATAACACTGTTACAAATCTAGTACTTTACAGCAACGCTTGTTCTAGTTAAATTGGCTCCATCTGAAACAGGATCTTCATAAATATACAATGATAATCACCTTTTATGGTGTTCGAGGCTCTGCACCAACGCCTGGGCCAACAACAATCAAATACGGAGGTAACACTTCCTGTATACATCTAGCCATGGACAACGGCCAGGATGTGATTCTTGATGCAGGCACCGGCATGAAACAACTGGGCAGAAAACTCCTCCAGAAAACAACACCCATAAACATTATTCTTTCTCACGTTCACTGGGATCACATTCAGGGCTACCCTTTTTTCGAACCCATTTTTCAAGCTGATCGTCAAATTGAAGTTTTCACCAGCGCTGACTCAAATGACCAGTACCCCGGCACATTATTTAGTCAACTCGATGGCATCAACTTTCCAGTTAGACTCGAAGAGCTACCCTCAAAGAACACCTGTATTTTTGATAATGTCGAATCCATCCTGCGTAAAAAAAATATTCACATTATAACAAAACCACTCAATCATCCGGGTGGCGGTACAGCCTATCGTATTGAAGAAGACGGTATGAGCATGGCTTACGTTACTGACAATGAGCTTGATCCACCGTACAAGGTTCACACCACCTATGATGAATGGGTAGATTTTCTACACGGTGTTGATGTATTGATTCACGATGCTCAATACACTGAAGATGATATGCCGCACAAACACGGCTGGGGACATTCGTTAATTTCACAGGTCAGACAACTGGCCATCGATGCAGAGGTGGGCACACTGGTCATGTTCCATCATGACCCTGATCGCAGCGATGCAGAACTGGATGAAATTCAGATTGAAAATGAATCCCACTTTAAACACAAACGAGATCCAGCTAAAAGCATTTGTGCTGCTGAAGGCATGCAAATCAAACTTTCCAGACCTGTCATCGGCAGTAATACACTGGTCGAAACTCTCTAGCGGTATTTATAATAATGAAAATTCTTGTTGTCGGTGGCGCCGGTTATATTGGCTCACACATGGTTAAACAGCTCGCCTTATCAAATCATGATGTTGTCATTCTGGACAACTTAAGTTGCGGTTATCAGGACGCGGTTAAATATGGCGAACTTGTCATTGGCGACATGGGTGACACCAAAGTTCTTGATCGCTTATTTAGCAACAATAAATTTGATGCCGTGATGCACTTTGCTGCTTTTATTGAAGTCGGCGAATCTGTGATTAATCCTGGCAAGTATTATCACAACAACGTATCCAATACTCAGGTATTGCTTGATGCCATGGTAAAACATGATGTCAAACATTTTATTTTTTCATCTACCGCCGCCATCTTTGGTGAGCCGCAGTACACACCGATAGATGAAAATCATCCGCAAAACCCTATTAACCCTTACGGCCGCAGCAAGTTAATGGTCGAGCATATGCTCGAAGACTACGATAACGCCTATGGCTTGAAATCAACCTGTATGCGTTATTTTAATGCTGCTGGTGCCGACCCTGAAGGTGAGCTGGGCGAACGTCACAACCCTGAATCGCATTTAGTGCCACTCATACTTCAGGCGGCTTCAGGACGGCGCGAAGACATCAAAATATTTGGTCAGGATTACGCCACCGATGATGGCACCTGCGTACGCGACTATGTGCACATCAATGATTTATGTGAAGCCCATTCATTAGCGCTGACCAGAATGCAAAAAACCGGTAACAGTGCTCGCTACAATCTGGGCAATGGCAAGGGTTTTTCAGTACAACAGGTGATCGATTCTGCCAAACAGGTTTCAGGTAAAGATTTTAAAGTGACCATCACGAAACGACGCGCCGGTGACCCGGCTGTATTAGTGGCTGACTCCACACTCGCCAGACAGGAACTCAACTGGCAGCCTAAATTCGATCAATTAGAAACGATTATCGAAACAGCCTGGCAGTGGGAGATTGATTTTTTAGTCCGGCAATAAAGCATTACGCAAATCAGAAACAATACGATGCGTATTATGACAACGTGCACACACCGTCACTGCAATTTCTCCCATGAGTTTCTGACTGTCTTTAACCTGTCCTTTATCGATGTTTGACTGAAGTGTTTTAAAACGTTGCTGAGTTTCCTCACCCAGTATGCGTTCGCGTGGGTACTTATCATCTTTATGACAACGATTACAACTATCACCAAGATGCTGTAACTGGTCTACAAGATTTTGTCTGGCCTGTTGTGCAACCGCTTTATGGCCATCTTCGAGCGCAATCAGGATTCGGTTAACGGAGTCAGACAAGTTTTCCATGTTATCTGTGAAAGACTGCGGCGCGCCGTTAAGCCCCTTAACCTTAATATCCTCATAATGTGGCGAACGGTACATGGCTGTCACTAGTGGCTGATAATCACTATGACAGTCATCACAGGTGCGCTGAATCATTTTCAACGTTTTGGCCAGACGCGGCGTATCACCCTTTTCAGCAAACATTTCAAGTTCAGGCAATAAACGGGGCTTGATCTCTTTTTCCCACTCCGGCACCATATCGGCGATTTTGCTGTAATCCTTTTCCAGACGGCTTATCCACTTTTTCATACCAGCCTGATCTTTCTGTTCAGCATATTCACCAATGGCCTGCATTTCACGACGCAACCTAAACATGGTATGCAACCAGACCTGGCGCTTGTTGGCAGGTTTGTACCATTCTTCCAGTGATGCCGGTGGCACGTCAAGACTGACGGAGTCACCAGCATAAACGGGCATAATTCCCGCACCAATAATCAGGTAAAGCAGTAAAAAAACAGGAGTAAATTTCATATTATTAGCAAGCCGTCGTTATAAAGTGTTCAGGACATTATAAGTCATTATATTGCCACTAGAAGAGCTGATGCTTACACTGTTACAAGATTAAGAAATCTGCAGCCTTTCTACTGACGTAGATCATTGGCCATGGCATCACATACCGTTATGATCTTGCTGTTAAACAACAGAGCATACTGAAATGAATATTAAACAATTTATGTCACAGGATCATAAAGAATGCGATCTGCTTTACGCCAGGGCCGAGGCCGCCGCGTCCGCTGAAGACTGGAGCACCGCTAATCAGACGTTCAATGCATTTATTCAGGCCATGGAACGTCATCTTGGTATTGAAGAAACGGAGTTATTCCCTGCCTTCGAGGAGGCCACCGGCATAAAGATGGGGCCCACAGAAATGATGCGCATGGAACACGACCAGATGCGAGTGCTTTTTGCCGAAATGCGAGATGCACTGGAACGCCAACACAGCGATGATTACCTCGGCATTGCCGATACCCTGCTGATATTGATGCAGCAACACAATATGAAAGAAGAACAGATTTTATACAACATGATGGATCAGCACCTCTCTGACGACAACCTTCATTTAGAAAAAAAGTTTCAGGACTGGGAAAAAGATTAATGTCCAACGAGATTGTGCTGGATGTAAGCGAGCTCGAGCCGCCGGAGCCGCTGGTACTGACACTCGAAGCCGCAGAACAATTATTGCCCGGCCAATATTTACGCATGTTGCACCGCCGAGAACCCTGCATGCTTTACGGCAATCTCGACGATAATCATTTCAAGTATTACCAACGCAAAGGCACAAGCTCTGCGGTTGAAGTATTCATCTGGGCTGATAATGACCATGAAGCTGCCGCAGCTGTACAAGCCATAATAGATACTCCAGGCTAGCGTCATGCATGCCGATCTTTCACTACAGCAATCACCACCATTTTCCGTCCCGGCAAGATTTCTGGTCAGCGCACCCCTGTTTGGCCTGATCGCGGCACTGGTCATGCTCTGGCATGGGCCAGAAATGATCAGCAACCGCTGGACACCCGAACTTCTGGCAGTCACCCATTTCCTGACATTGGGCTTTCTCGCCATGAGTATGCTGGGCGCCATGATGCAACTGCTGCCCGTGTTAATGGGCATGGTTATTCCTCGACCGGTATTCTTCAGCCGCCTTATTCATATCCCGTTATTTTTAGGTAGCGCCATTCTTGGTACGGCATGGCTGATGAATATAACTCAGCTGTTCATTATCGCCATGTTCTTGCTGGGATTTTCTTTTACTGTCTTTATTATCATCGCAACCGAACGCCTACTTCGCTCAAAAAACAGACATGCAACCCGCGGCATGATGTTGCTGGCACTACTCGCCTTATTCATCACCGCTGGCATGGGCATCTACCTGGCCATAGCCTATAGCTCGCCCGAATTCCCCCTGGCACGGCATCTAAGCAATTTACATTTAAGCTGGGGACTGGTGGCATGGGCAGGCTTATTGATTATGGCTGTCGCCTATCAGGTGATCCCCATGTTTCAAATTACCGATGAATACCCTGCCATACACCAACGCTGGATGGGATGGTTACTCTTTATCGCCATGCTCAGCCTGAGTCTGGCGTACAGTTTACAACTGGAAATATTGCACACGCTATCCACTATATTACTGGCAGGCTGCCTGCTGACCTTTGCACTCACTACGTTCTGGGTATTACAAACACGACGTCGACAGATACCCGACCTGACCATGAAATTCTGGCAGCTAGCCATGGCAAGTCTCTCAGCACTGACGCTGACATGGGCAACAGCAACGTTGCTAGATTGGAAACTTCCAGACTTTCTGATCGGCGTGTTAATGATTCACGGTTTCGCCATAACCACCATCAACGGCATGATGTATAAAATTATTCCATTTATTATCTGGCTGCATCTAAGTACGCGAAATAAAAATTTACGTGACCAGGGCGAAAGAAGTTCACAGGTCAAAGTACCGCACATGCGCAAGATCATTCCTGAAACTGCTGGTTTATGGCAATTCCGTTTTCATCTGGTTAGTTTGTTGTTACTGATTTTAGCCAGCCTCTGGCCGCAATGGTTTTTTTATTCAGCGACCCTGGTTTTTGCTGTCGCACAAGCAACATTACTATTTAACTTATTAAATGCAGTTCACTTTTACAAAACAAAAATAACCGAACTGAGCAATCAACAAACTTAGTCATTCATACTACCGAGACACGTAAAAGAGATACCAAACACCATGAACAAACTGAATGAATTATTACAACAAATAAAATCGAAACCAGAAAGCGTCGAGTTTCAAAACGTCATCGACACCATCAACGAATGTTATGACTACAGCACCACACAATTTAGCAATGGTCCGACTGAAAATTGTGTTATCAGCAAAGCCGGTGAAAACGAAGGCTCCTGTAAAATCTTTGCCTTTGCCCAGCTAAATCAATTAGATGAAAACCAAACTCTGAATTGTTTTGGTCAATATTATCGAGACGATGTTTTAAATCATCCCGAGAATACCGATCATGCAAACATTCGCACTTTTATAAAACACGGTTGGAAAAATATAGTTTTTGAAAATATTGCACTAACCAGTAAAACCCTCTGAAAAACATCAAACTAAACCTGATATTCCTTATGCTTGAATATTTTACCCCTGGCTTTTTCATAATCAGATTGAGCAATAAATCCTGCCTCACTCATTTTTCTTAAATATTTTAATTCACCCACCAGCCGGTACTTCATCGTAACACCTTGCCTGCGATGAGCAGAATCAATACTCTGTTCTAATACATCAATAAAATCGTTATAGGCCTTTTTCCCAGGCATGTGAAACAATTCAATAATAGGCACCTGACCAAAGCAACTTCTATATATAATTTTGTGCTGAGTCTTATAATAAAAAATCATTAACGCTATAAGCCCAAAACAAATAAGCACAATAGCCACTGGTAACATCACTGCATGCGCGAATGAAAAACCGCTGTAAACACCCACATAGATAAGGATAAATGCAATCGCCAACGCTGCCAAACTTACATAAAGCCAGTTCCATGCAACATGTTGTGTTTTCTCTGGCTCCACTCCCATATAAGTTAGATTTACTGTACGCTCGCCAATATTCTTATCCCTGAAAAACTTCAATTTAAAGGCGACAGGGTTATTTTTTTCTAAAGAATGTTTGAGATATATATCATCAAACAGCGTAAATGAGCGATTTATGCCCTTGATGGTTTTTTGTTCATACTCAAAATTAATTCGTTTCGGTATCTGATTGCTATCATCATCAACATCTGGACCGGCATCCAGAACAATCTCCATACCCTCAATGCCCATGTTATCAGCCATAAACCCTCACTTTCTAGATAATACTTAGACCTGACAATTTAGTTCAATCTGGACAAATATACCAGTTAAGGAATATTAAAATTAGTTAACTCTTAAAGTCACAGAAAGACTGTATATGTAGTAGAAGAGAAAAATGGTGGCCGAACCTGGAATTGAACCAGGGACACGCGGATTTTCAATCCGCTGCTCTACCAACTGAGCTATTCGGCCGTATGCTTGTAAGCGATTCTGAACAGATCTGTTCAGAGCGTGCGTATTTAAGCCGCTAGCCCGTTGTGAGTCAAGCTATTTAAGGTGTTCGCGCAAAATATTGGCGACTGGTGTAGCCATGGCATAGTCATCGACTCGAATAACATCGCACCATTGCTGCTCACTATCCTGTACTTTTCCTGTCAGTGTCGCCACTTGCACTCTGCACGGGGTGATATCAAGGTGGTAATGGCTGAATGTATGCCTGAAGGCCTGCAGATCTTCGGCGGTTTCGGTTTGATACTGCCAGCGCCGCCCGCATTGCTGTGCGATATCATCTTCCAACGCTAACTCGGGCAGACTCCAAAGCCCACCCCAGATACCCGTTGGTGGGCGTTTTTCCAGAAGAATTTCACCTTTTTTATTGGTCAGCAGCAACATTCTTACTGTTTTAACGGGAAGCTGTTTTTTAGGTTTTCTAGTTGGCAGTTCATTAACTCGCTGATTTTTATACGCCAGACAGCCGCCCACCAACGGGCATTGTTCACATCCGGGTGACGATCTTGTGCATAGCGTAGCGCCCAGATCCATCATCGCCTGTGTGTAATCGGCGAGTCGCTGGTTGGGAGTGCAGGCCTCGGCCTCGAGCCACAGCAGGTTCTCAACGGCCTTTTTTCCATACCAGCCTTCGATCTCGAAATAGCGGCTCAACACGCGTTTTACATTACCGTCGAGAATGGCGTGTCGTTGATCTAGCGATTGAGCCAGTATTGCACCGGCTGTTGAGCGACCTATGCCGGGCAAGGCCAGTACATCTTCGAATTGCTCGGGGAACTGGCCCTGATGCTGCTGATCGATGGCCACGGCGGCCTTATGCAGGTTGCGTGCGCGCGTGTAGTAACCCAGACCCGCCCACAACTTTAAGACTTCATCCTGCGATGCTTTGGCCAGGTCGGAAAGTTCGGGGAATTTTGTCAGGAAACTCTGGTAATAAGGTATGACGGTGGCGACCTGAGTTTGCTGGAGCATGACCTCAGCCAGCCAGACCCGGTACAGGCTGCGATCTTGTTGCCATGGCAGGTCGTGGCGGCCATGCTGATCAAACCAGTCCAGCACCTGCTGTGCAAAGACGTTATCTGCCTTTGTTTTATTTTTAACGACCACTACTGTTTAACGCTGCCACTCGCCTGATTTCCCACCCGATTTGCTGAGCAGCTGAACATCGCTCATGCGCATGCCCCTGTCCATGGCTTTACACATGTCATAAATCGTCAATAACGTGACCTGTACTGCGGTCAGCGCTTCCATTTCGACGCCGGTATTGCCGGTGGTTTCTACCGCGACACGACACAGCACACTGGCGCTTTTCTCATCAGGCAGCAGTTCAATATCGACGTGTGATAGCGCCAGAGGATGGCAAAGCGGAATCAATTCGGACGTTTTTTTCGAGGCCATGATGCCAGCAATGCGGGCCACACCGAGCACATCGCCTTTTTTATTGTCGCCATCGAGAATGCGCTGCAAGGTCTCGGCCTGCATGTAGATGCGGCCATCGGCCACTGCGCGTCTATGCGTTGCAGTTTTGTCACCGACATCGACCATGTGGGCTTCACCGCGGTCGTTAAAATGGTTCAATTTATCACTCATCTTGATTCTCTAAACACCTGTATTGGTCGTTAGCATAGCAAGAGCACGCCATCATGAACAATACTTACATAGGTGACAGCTCATTAATAAAACCGTTAATATGCAGCCATGACTATTCAAGTTAAATTTTTTGCCAGCCTGCGTGAAAAACTGGGCATGGATGCAAGCCAGATTGAGGCCCGCGAGGGTATTACGATACGTCAGATATGGGATCAGGTCACCTCACAGGACTACCCCGTTAATACGCTTTGCGCCATCAACATGGATTATGCCAAGCCCGACGATGTGGTCAGTGATGGTGACGAAGTGGCTTTTTTCCCACCCGTGACCGGAGGCTAAGGTGCCTGCCTTTTTATACGAAGAAGCGCTCGACCCCCTTCGGGAAATTGGACAATATCAGGAGCAGCACCTTCGCCCCGGCAGTTACGGTGCGAACACCAATTTTATCGGCACCATGCGTGATTTCAATGCGGGCGATGATGTCCAGCTAATGACGCTGGAACATTACCCAGAGATGACGCAGAAGTTTCTGGATGGTTTGTGTGTGGAAGCCGCGAAAAAATGGGATTTAGTCGATTGTCTGATCATCCATCGCTTTGGCGACATCAAACCCAACGATCCAATTGTGCTCATTGTCGCCTGGTCGGCGCATCGTGAAGCTGCTTTCGCTGCCTGCCGTTATTTAATCGAGGAACTCAAGGCCCGCGCCCCGTTCTGGAAAAAAGAAACTACCGGCAATAAAGAACGCTGGGTGCACGATGCACCCAGCAGCTAAAACGACTTTACTGAATAAGAATAAACAGGGCTGACCTGCCACGCTGAATATTTAATAGAATTTGACTGTGCTTATTACCAACAATCTTTTTAAAGTCTTCCAGTGTTTTCACCGCTCTTCGGTTCACTGAAAGAATGATATCGCCTTTTCTTAGGCTGGCCTGCCAGGCGGGACTGTTCTGTTCAACCTCAGCGACCACCAGATAAACATCACCGCCTTCATTCGATTGCTCAATGGTTGCACCTGCCAAACTTGCATGAACTTTCTTTCCTTCAACGGCTTTATCAACCTGATCTTTAATCACCGCAGTTAAAGTTTTACGGCGGTTATCACGAATTACTTCCATCTTCATTTTTTCACCAACGCGCAACATGCCCACGGCATTGCGCATAGCTGAAGCGCTCTTAATTGGTTCTCCATTGATAGTCACCACTACATCTCCTGCTTTGAGTCCAGCCTCTTCTGCTGCTGAATTTTCAATTACTTTGGATATAACAACGCCATTATGTAAATCCAGTCCAAATGCTTTTGCTAGTTCAGGTGTTAAGTTCTGCATAATGACGCCCAACATGCCGCGGCGCACTTCACCATATTCAATCAACTGGTTGACGATTTGACTGACCATATTTATGGGGATAGCAAAGCCAATACCAACATTACCCTGACCACCAGCAGCAATAATCGCGGTATTAATACCAATCAACTCACCATTCAAATTAACCAGCGCACCACCCGAATTACCTGGATTGATCGAAGCATCGGTCTGAATAAAATCTTCATAACCCTCTATACCCAGACCCGTACGACCCAATGCACTAACAATACCTGAAGTCACAGTCTGGCCTAAACCAAACGGATTTCCGATTGCCACGACAAAATCTCCCACACTCAATTTATCTGAATCAGTCAAAGGAATTTCAGTGAGATTCTTCGCATCCACTTTAAGCAAAGCCACGTCAGCTTCAGGATCCGAACCCACCAAAGTTGCTTCATACTCTTTACCATCATGCAGAGTAATTTGAATTTCATCGGCGCTTTCAACTACGTGGTGATTGGTGACAATAAAACCCTTACTGGCATCTATCACCACACCTGAACCCAGACTGCTAGTCTCCTGACGCTGGGGCAAATCACCTAAGCCCTGAAAGAAGCGTTTGAAGAATGGGTCGTTCAGCAAAGGGTTATTTTGAACTTTAGTATGCCCCTTGGTGGCTATATTCACCACAGCAGGTCGAGTACGCTCAACCAGTGGAGCTAGAGTCGGCAAAGCTTCGCCATTAACACTGACAGGCAAACCAGCCATAACTGACGTTGTTGCCAGCATGGAGAGCGTAAATGAAATGAATAATAAACGTTTTGCACTAAACATAATTTCTCCTTTTTGTAATCCCACCGCATCGACCACAGCAATTAATAAAAGTTCTACATTTATTAACCCGATTATCATCGAATTGTGATCAACATGGAAGATACTTGAAGTTACTTTCCTGAACTGATAAGTTTCAGGCTGCTTATTTATCAACACCATCAGGATTAACACATGCGACCTATTTACCTCATTGCACTTGCTTTTGCATTGCCCTCAACATCATATGCGACAAATCAAGGCCTCGACACTCTTGAAAAGAAAGCCAGTTACAGTATCGGCTTCGACTTTATTAGCCGCATGAATGCACAAGATGCCAAGCTCAATCTGGACTCACTTATCAACGGCATGAAAGATGCGTCAACTAGTAGCAAACCGGCTCTACCTAAAGCAGAAATGACTCAGGCACTAAAGGACTTCCAACTACAGGTGCAAAATGCGAAACAGAAAAAACAGGATAAACTAGCCGCTGAAAATCTTGCTGCTGGAAAATCTTTTCTTGAAAAGAATGCAAAACTGGATGGTGTTACCACCACTAAAAGTGGCTTACAGTATAAAGTGATAAACAAGGGTAAAGGCGCCATGCCCAAACCGGACGACACTGTTGTTACCCACTATGAAGGCCGTCTCATTGATGGACAGGTATTTGACAGTTCTTACAAACGCAATCAACCAGCAACTTTTCCAGTTAAGGGCGTAATTAAGGGATGGACTGAAGCGCTACAGTTAATGCAAGTAGGTGCTAAATGGCAGTTATATATCCCTGCTGAAATCGCTTACGGCGCATCTCAACGTGGACAACTAATACAGCCTAATTCAACACTGATTTTTGATATAGAATTACTGGAAATAAAATCTGCCAAATAGCCCTAACTGTTCTTCTGCCTGAATCGTTATTCAGGCAGAAGGTACTTGCTTTATTTCTAACATTAAAGCTAATATCTTCATAATTATGTACAATTAAACTTCGAGCAAGTGTAAATCTTCTCAGAGACAAATTGTGTATAAAGATAATAACCTATCCAATAAAGCTCATATCTTAATTGTCGATAACGATCCCGTTATGCGACTCCTTATGAAGGAATCGCTATTGTGTGGCGATTATCACATTGACGAGGTCGAAAGTGGCCGCGACGCTATTACCTACATCAATAAGCATGTACCTGATGTCGTCTTACTGGACGTAAGAATGCCAGAGATGAGTGGTTTTGATGTCTGCTCAGAAATCAGAAAAAAACATGATGAAAACAATATTTCCATCATCATGGTGACAGGCCTGGATGATTCTGAGTCCATAGAAAAAGCCTTCCAGCTTGGCGCTACAGACTTCATCACGAAACCCATTAATTGGGATATATTTCCGTACCGTATTCAGTATGCAGTCAAAGCAAGAACTGCTTTTAATGAACTGATAAAACGTCAGACCCATCTTGATCGCATGGAGACGATATCTCAAATAATTTCTCCGGGTGACAACCGTAATCACATTTTAAAAAATGCACTATCAGCATTGATTGAAATTTTCAATGCTGATAGGTCATTCATTATAAATATCACCGACAAGAAACCAGGACTGACGAGTATTCTGCATGAAGCCTTAAAAGATAATATAAAAAGCCTTTATGGTTGCGAGGAGTTACTCTCAAATGAAAAACTAGTTCATATTAATTCCCGACTTAGTACTACAGATATAATCGTACGAAATTATCAAGATGATAACTCTCTTAACATTGTTCGAGAAATGTCAATTCCGTTACATAAAAATAACAAACACACCTATTTTTTATCACTACATCAATGCTCTGCCCTCCCTGACTGGAGCAGCTCAGATAGAGAGACATTTAAAAGTATTGCAGAAAGATTAGCTGCTGTTTTGTCACAAAACTTATTAATTGAAAACCTTCATCAAAGTCAAAACTTACTCAGACAGGCAGAACATATCAGCCACTTAGGAAACTGGAGCTGGGATATATTATCTGGCGCGATCAAATGGTCAGATGAGGTATACAAAATATATAGCCAATTACCTGACAAATTCACTCCGACTTTTGCATACATCAATAGTGTCACGCACAAGCATGATATTGCGATACTAAATAATTTCAAGAAGTCCATTTTCAAATCTGGCAAGGCTCATAGTGTTGAATTCCGAATTATTACGCCAGATAATGATATCCGCTATATCTATCAGCAGGGCATTGGCGTAATTAATTCGGATGGCGATGTTTATGTAGTTAATGGAACTATTCGAGATATTACTGAAAACAAAAAAACCACTATCGCATTATTTGAAAGCGAAGCACGATTTAGGCGTTTGGCAGAAAATGCTCCTGATGCCATCTTCAGGATCTCATTACCTGATGAACAATTCGAATATATAAGCCCAGCTGCATTTTCGTTTTTTGGCTACAAACCAGACGAATTTCAGGATGTCACCTGGCTACTAAAAAACGTAATTACTTCTAATAATCGTAAATACTTTAAATCACAATGGATAGAAACTAAACAGGGGAGAAATACCACCAGCTTTGAATACTCCATTCAAAAGAAGACAAAAGATACTCGTTGGCTCAACCAGCATAACGTACCAATTATTGACGACATCACTAATGAGCTTATAGCTATTGAAGGTATAATTTACGACGTAACAACAAAAAGAAGGATGCATGAAAAATTACTTGAATCTGAAAGTGATATGCGCGGCATTCTAACTAACCTGCAAGATACATTCTTCAGAATCAACACCTCCGGCCGAATAATCATGGCCTCAGAATCAGTCAATGATTTACTACATTTATCTCCCTTTGAGTTACTTGGAAAAAAATTCGGCGACCTGTTTGTAAATAATGATGAATACGATAATTTCATCCGCGAACTTGCCAATAATAATGGCATTCTTATCAGCTA
>JAOUKV010000038.1 GCA_029882355.1 Gammaproteobacteria bacterium
AACATACAATCGACACGTGTTCCATTGGATAAATTATGTTGCAATGAAAAACTATTTTCCGGCATCATATTACGTACTAATGCTGCCATCTGCACCTCACCAAAAGCACCTCGCGAGCGCTTATCAGATAACACTTCCTGCAAACTCACTACATTGCTGGACAGTTCGGTAATTTTCTTTTGTGCCTCATCGATCTTAGCCAGACGCGAAACAACATTGGTAAATGTTTCTGTTGTTTTTTCAAAGCCTTTATCCAGACGTTTTTCAACCTGTCCGCTGATCTCCTTTAGGCGCTGATGTAGCAACTCTTGCATCTGCTTATTTGAATCTGCCATTTTTTCAATACTCGATTGACTCATCTCACCCAGGCGCTTCTCGATGCTATTCTGCATCTCTCCAAAACGCTGTTCAAATCTTCGCTGCATTTCAGCAAGATTTGTTAACTGTGACTTATCTGTTTCACGAAGTATGGATTCTAAATTCTGAAACTGCCGATTTTGTTCATCGTTTCGCATTTCCATACGCACTTGCTGAGCACGCATCTGCCACAACAGCACAACCGCTGCCAACAACAGACCCAACATTAATAAATCAATTAAATTCTCACTATTCATATTCAGTATTTTTTTATTTATGATCGTGTTATCTTACACATAATTATTATCATTGAACGTGCTAATCCATAATACTTTATGACGACGACTCTTTGTCTTATTTCTGACATTACTGACCCCGGCAGCAAATCCTTTCAGCTTGATGTTAATGGTGAGGAAATCAATATATTTATCGTTCACAAAGATGCTCAATTCCATGGATTCATCAACAGCTGCCCACATACAGGGGTTAATCTGGAGTGGCTTGAGGATCAATTTCTGGATATGGATCAAAATTTTATTCAGTGCTCAACTCATGACGCACTATTCGAAATAGACACCGGTCACTGCATATATGGGCCCTGTGCAGGTGACAACCTGACCCCGATTCAGATACAGGTTGTAGGAAACAGGCTTATCACCCATATCTAACACCTCTCGTCGACCAATGACCTTGACAGAAACCTGCCCTTGCTATAAGTTAGTGATCGTTCACTTTCTTTGTGACTAACAACCGATAACAAACTATGAGGTTTTATTATGAGCGATTTTGATTCAGAACTGGATGCCAGCGGATTAAACTGCCCACTACCAATTTTACGTGCTAAAAAGGCCATTTCTGCTCTTGAAAACGGTCAAACACTCAAAATCATCGCAACAGATCCCGGTTCTGTGAAAGATTTTGAAGCTTTCTGCAAACAGACTGGTAATGAGCTGCTTTCAAGTGGTGAAGAAGGCGGCAAGTTCGTCTTTATGATTAAGAAACCTTAATCACCTTTGCCTTTCAGGGCCTGTTTAATCGCAAAGCAATTATGAGTACCCGCTTATCAGGCCCTGAACGCAGGCAGTCTATCCTCAAAGAATCCCAACGACTGTTTGCTGAAAAAGGTTTTCACGGTGTTTCTATTGATGAAATTGCACGCGCCGTAGATGTCAGTCCTGCCATTCTGTATCGACACTTCTCTTCCAAACAAGCACTATACGATGCTGTTTTATTGGAACTCTCCTCGCAACGTGAAAGTTATGTTGATGCTGTTGTAAATAGCGACGCCAATTTTGAGGAAGTACTTATTGGTATGACCGAGGTTTTTATCCGCAGTATCGACACAAACCCCAATTTATTACGTATTGAGATGCAGAGTCTGCTAGACGGAAATCCTGCCACCAGTGAGTTTTTTGAAAATCGCTGGAAAAGTTTTTCTGACTATATCAATTTCAGTATGAACGAACGATTATCCTATGACCTCGCTAACAGAGAAATCACCATTCTATCTGCCAGCCTTATGTTTCAGGGCATGGTTCGTGAAGCACTCTTACAAAAATACTTACAACCACAGGATCGCCTGGTTGATATCAGCCTGGAAGAACTTAGCCGTGAACTGGTTACGTTATTTCTCAGAGCTATTGGACTTCAACAGACTCAGCTCTCACAAAAAGAAACTGGTGATTCTGCTTTACCAGAAACAATAATTTCACCCAGCTGACAAACCTATCCTTTTCAGCTAAATTAGCTACCAATTTCAAACTCTTAAGTAGATTACTTTTATGAAAAAATATTTCTTCGCCACAATTGCTCTTTTCTTAGGCCTGGGCTCAGCCTTACTTTTTATCGAACTCTCACAATCCTATACCACATTAACTGATGCTGAGCCGACTGAAAATCAGCAAACAATGATAATGACTGATCCTACAAATATAGGCAGGATTATTAATGTAAAAATGGAAACTTCAATGGGTGAAGTTATATTAGAGCTATACCCTGAGAAAGCACCAGAGACTGTTAAGAATTTTCTCTACTACACAAATGCTGGCTCCTACGACGGCACCATTTTCCACCGTGTTATAAAAGGCTTCATGAATCAAGGTGGCGGATATACATCTAATTATGAAAAAATAGACACACAGCAACCTATTTCTAATGAAGCTTTTAATGGCTTAAAAAATCTGACCGGCACAATCGCTATGGCACGGACAAGTGCACCACATTCAGCGACCAATCAATTCTTCATCAACACTGCAGATAACGGCAATCTTGATCATACCGGGAAAAACATGAGAGGCTGGGGTTACGCCGTATTTGGAAAAATCTCTAGCGGTATTGAAGTGATGGAAAATATAGCGAATGTACAAACAGGTGCTGACGGCCCCTTTGCTCAAGACGCACCGGTAAAACAGATCATTATTATAAAAATGTCGGAAATGACTTCATCAAACGAGCCGAAGATTATAGAACCACTACCTGTTGAATAATTCTGGTAAATAATATTCGCTCACCAACAATGGCTTTTCGCCAACATAAAAGACTGAACGTCGGCCCCATATAGGACCATCCTGTGCGCCAGTTTTTTTATACAAGTCATTATCAGGCGATAATTTTGTAACCATAACTTCCTCTCGCCGCATGCTTCGATCTGCAAATAACATGGCTCCAAGAGGACGTGAGCCCAAATTGCCATAGCTACGCTGAGCCCCCGTCAATGTACTCAGAGGTATTACCGTTCGAGCATAAACCATAATTTGATTACCAAAACAAAGATGCACCTGCCGGATTAATGCAAATCGATGATATGCCATATTGAGTGCTTTTGCCTCATTTATCTCTGGACGCATTATTTCCTGCGACAACAATACAACACGAAAGTCACCGGAACTATAACGTATCAATCTTGCGGTTAATGATGATGCATCAAACAACCATGATCGCTCGTTGGACGGTAATTGATTTGAAGATAACTGCCTGCGCCGATACCAATGTTGTGAAATATTTGCAGAAACCATGATCGTCTCTTAAAAGAAGGTGGACGAATCTTACAACGCCTCAGAAAAAATAAACAACTATTGCTTATCAGTTTTTTATCCAGCGCTGCAAAACACTACCAAGCTCTGCCTGGCGAACAGGTTTACCCAAATAATCATCCATGCCGGAAGCCAGGCACCTCTCCCTGTCGCCTTGCATAACATTGGCCGTCATCGCGATAATAGGCAAGCGACCATTTGATAACATCTGTTCCTGTTCTCGCCATAGTCGTGTTGCTTCAAAGCCATCCATCTCAGGCATCTGACAATCCATTAATACCGCATCAAATTCTTCTTGTTCCAAACGCTCCAGAGCTTCTTTACCATTTTCTGCCAACACGGATACTAAACCTGTTTTTTCCAGCATCTTTTTTGCCACCATCTGGTTGATCGGATTATCTTCAACCAACAATACTTTACCTGTTAGAACAACAGGTTTAGCAACTATCGCTGGCATCTCGGATATTTCATCATCACGGGCAATACCTAAAGGAATAACAAACCAGAACTTCGAGCCTTTTCCTACCTCACTGTCTACACCTAAATTACCTTTCATCATCTCAACAAGTTGACGAACAATTGTTAAACCTAAACCAGATCCACCGTATTTCCTTGTCGTTGAACCATCAGCCTGCGAAAATGCTACAAATAATTTCTGATGCTTACTTTTCGGAATTCCTATGCCCGTATCCATAACTTCAACACGAATCAAGGCATCTTTCTCATCTTTCAGCTTCAACTTAATATGGACACTAACACCACCCTCGCTGGTGAATTTAATTGCATTTGATATTAAATTAACCATAACCTGACGCATCCGTGTAGGGTCACCAATAACATTCCGAGGCACAGCTTCTTCGACATTACTATTTAAATATATTCCCATCTGCTCTGCTTTTAATGAATGTAGCACTACAACATCATTGACGACTTCCCTCAAATCAAAAGGGATAGCTTCAAACTCCAATTGACCAGCTTCAATTTTCGACAGATCAAGAATATCATTCAGGATTGACATCAAAGAATCTGCCGATTTATAGGCAATTTCGACATACTCACGCTGCGTCTCGTTAAGCTTTGTATCCTCTAGAAGTTGAAGCGTACCAATCACACCATTCATAGGTGTGCGAATTTCATGACTCATATTCGCCAGAAACTCACCCTTGGTACGACTCATTCTCTCAGCATCATCTCTAGCCTTTTTTAGCTCTTCTTCAATATTTTTTACGTATTCTATTTCACTTGTTAGTGATCGATTTAGATTTTCTAAATCTTTTGCAGCTCGTCTGGTATTTTTAATTAAATCCTCATTTTTCAATGATAACCTTAATGCATCAGTTGTCGATTTATTAATACGATATGCGGCTAATATAATTGCGCCGAGTAAAAAACCGGTCATACTGGCCAAGGTAAAATATATTTCCCCTCCAATATAAAAAAGTCGTGCAACTAACGGTATTAAAATAAAGCCAACATAACCCGTGTACACCCAGCCTACATTTGAATAACTAATACCACTGGCTGAAACACCAACCAGAATAAATGCCAGGATAATTTGCCCCATCTGCCCCCCAGGAAACATCAAGGTTGATGCAATACCCCACCCCATAGCAACAAAGATCACCGCTAACAAATACCATCGTTTTATAACATCTTCAGAAAAAAACAAATCATCTCTTTTATACAATTCGAAATACTGAACTATAGAAGTGCAAACGAATAAAACGAACATCAGGGATAACCATGCGCTCAGAACAAGCGGCGGTAAATCACCCCATATTATAATGACCCATATTATGGCCATAAGCATACTAACTAGATTATTAAAGCCCGAACTTTCAATTAATCTAATAATTTGAGTTTGATGAACTCGATCATTATATAGTTCGATGTCATCAGCTTCTATCTTAGTATTTTTTATTAACGATCTAATCATCAGCCACCAAATCATTTATTATAAGTTTCTATTTCACAAACGGACATTGTTACTATTCCAGGCATTCTTCAATATTCATACTGAACCATACTGTTTCGAACTTCCCATCCAACGCATCACCAAAGGATCAACTCTATCCGGCCACTGTTGCTGAATTTGCGACGCCACCTTTTTCACATCTTCCAGCATATACTCATCACGCACGATATCAGCAATTCTCATTCCAACTATTCCGGTCTGCCGCGTACCTAAAACTTCACCCGCACCTCTCATCTCCAGATCTTTCTGTGCAATAACAAAACCACTCGAATTTTCACGCAAGATTGTTAATCGCTGCCTGGCCCTATCAGATAACGGGGACTGGTAAATCAGGACACATGCACTCTTCTTTTCGCCCCGACCAACTCGACCCCTTAATTGATGTAGCTGCGCTAATCCCAGGCGCTCGGCATTGACTATAACCATTAACGAGGCATTGGGTACATCTACACCCACTTCTATAACAGTAGTAGCTACCAGTAAATTTATCTCTCCGGATTTAAATCTCGCCATTACAGCATTTTTTTCATCCTGCTTCATTCTGCCGTGTATTAGGCCTATATTTAAATCCTCCAGGTCCTGATTTAGCTGTGCCGCTGTTTCTTCCGCTGCCTGGCATTGCATAAGTTCTGACTCTTCAACTAGCGTACAAACCCAATACGCCTGCTCACCTTTTCTACATGCTGAAGCCACACGTTCAATGACTTCATTTCTACGTTGATCAGAAATCACAACTGTTGCCACTTTTTTTCTGCCAACTGGCAATTCATCAATCACAGAATAATCAAGATCTGCATAGGCTGTCATCGCCAGACTACGTGGAATAGGTGTTGCTGTCATAATTAACTGATGCGTGACAACGCCCGCCTTTGAGCCTTTTTCCCGCAATGATAACCGCTGATGCACTCCAAATCGGTGTTGCTCGTCAACAATGACTAGTGACAACTCGTCAAATTCTACATCATTTTGAAAAAGGGCATGTGTACCAACAACAATACTGGTTTCACCTTCTTTTATCCGTTCTAGTTTCTTTTCTCTTAACCTGCCCTTGTCTTTACCTGTCAACAATACACAATCGCCATTAAACCAACGATCAAAATTCTCAAACAACTGACTTGCCAATATCTCTGTCGGCGCCATTATCGCTACTTGACTGGAATTTTTCACCGCTACCAGTGCTGCACACGCAGAAACTGCCGTCTTACCAGAACCCACATCGCCCTGTAGTAAACGCATCATAGGCACATCATTTTTTAGATCAGAGATTATTTCATGGATAACTTTTTTTTGTGCCGTCGTTAATTCAAACCCCAACGACTTAACAAAACTTTTAAGATCTTTATCTTTAATTTCATGTGGGCGCGCACGATGTTTTTTAACTTCCTGCCTAAACTGCAACATGCTCAAACGATACGCTACCAGCTCTTCAAAAATCAGGCGCTGTTGTGCAGGATGTTTAACCGCCTCGATACTATCTAGAGAAATGCCCGCATCAGGCTGGTGAACCAGTTTTAAAGCATGTGATAAGTCAGGGAAGTTTTTTTCTTTTAGCAATGACTCTGGAAGCCATTCAGGGATGACATTATCACTCAAACTGAGTATTACCTGGTCAGCCAGTTTTCTTAGCAGAAGTTGATGTACACCTTCCGTTTTTGGGTACACAGGTGTCAATGAATTTTTTACCGGCAGGAATTCATTTGCAGCCATCTGCTGAACTTCTGGGTGCGTAATTTCCAGGCTATTTGCACCATGTCTGACTTCACCAAAGCAACGAACCCGTTTACCGGCAACAAGGCCTTCCTGCTGACTGGTGTTGAAATAAAAAAATCGCAACACAATGCGGCCTGTTCCATCAGACAAATAGCACAGCAAGGTGCGGCCGCTACCGGATTTATTTTTACCCCAGCCACTACCCTTGTGACCAAGTCGAACCTCACTATGTTCGATGACACCCTCGATAACTGCCTGCTGACCTTCCTGTAATGCACCGATTTTTACAATACTGGTACGATCCTCATATCTAAATGGCAGATGAAAAAGCACATCCTGTATTGTATATAAACCTAATTTTTCTAGCCTGGCAGCCACCGCCGGGCCAACACCTTTCAGCGCTTGTACCGACTGATATTCAAACCCTTCTTCCTGAATCATTGCTTTACGCAATAGTTGTATTTATAACGAATCATATTTTTAACAAGTACAAACTAACCCGCCAACTCCATCACCCCATCCATTTCAACACCTGCATCTCTTGGTAAAGAAGCAACACCTATCGCCGCCCTTGCTGGATAGGGCTCTGTAAAATATTCTGCCATTACCTGGTTAACCACCGCAAAGTTTCCAAGATCAGTCAAAAATATATTCAACTTGGCAATATCAGATAAATCTCCACCCGCAGCCTTAGCCACCGCGCGTAAATTATCAAACACGCGACGAATCTGTGTCTCAATATTTCCGTCAACCATTTCCATAGTCTCTGGCACCAATGGAATTTGTCCCGACATGTACACAGTTGATCCGACTTTTACTGCCTGTGAATAAGTACCTATGGCCTTCGGTGCATCACTGCTTGATATTATTTCTCTTTTCATGTTTTCGTGCTCTCGATTTAAATACAGACTTTATCTTAAATCATTATAGCTTGTTCTAGCCAATACCGGTCACTATCAAAATTAGTTAATAGAATAAGAGAAAATGCTGTACCCGCATTTTCGTTTCTGACTGGATTTAATTGGAACCTACGAATACTACTGGATACTTCAGAAACTTCTTTTGCTAAATATGAGCAGAGATAATCTAAAACTACGATTTTTTACATAATTCTTCAAGTTCATCAGCTGGGATTGGTCGACTATAATAATAACCCTGCACCTCATCACATCCGTTCTCCCTCAGGTAAGTTAACTGCTCTTCCGTTTCAACACCTTCAGCAAGTACCTGTAGCCCCATACAATGCCCCAAAGCAATTATTGAATTAATCATATCGTCGCCATTTTTCTCGATGGCAATGTCACAAACAAAACTTTTGTCTATCTTTAACCTGTTAATCGGGAATCGTTTGAGATAACTAAGTGATGAATAACCCGTACCAAAATCATCTATTGATAGCTCGATACCCATAGCATGAAACTCATTTAAAGTTTCAGCCGTACTTTTTGTATCGCGCATAATAATGCTTTCAGTCAACTCAAGATCCAGAAGAGACGGTTCAACACCTGTCTTTATTAA
Organism: Gammaproteobacteria bacterium; assembly: GCA_029882355.1. Classification (GTDB taxonomy): domain Bacteria; phylum Pseudomonadota; class Gammaproteobacteria; order SZUA-229; family SZUA-229; genus LH-M37. The sequence goes on from JAOUKV010000038.1 coordinate 8,593, forward strand.
GATATCCCGCACAATTTTCTCCAATCCAGGCTTCCAGAATTGCCGTGCGGATAAGTTCACTGCCATTCTCAATGCTAAACACCCGGTATTTTGCCATTTTATAAGCTGGTCGCAGGCTGTTTCTAATACCCATTCACCTATAGGTACTATCAGGCCGGTTTCTTCGGCGATGGTAATAAATTTATCTGGATAAATTAATCCCTGCTCAGGATGCTGCCAGCGGATTAAAGCTTCCACTGCAACCATCTGACCAGTCTTTAACGAATATTGCGGCTGGTAATGCAGAACCAGCTCATTGTTCTCCAGCGCATGACGCAAATAGGTTTCCATACTCAAACGCTCACCGGCATTACGAGTCAGATCTTGCGTATAAAACTGACTATTATTACGCCCTTCCGCTTTTGCGCGATACATAGCTGCATCGGCATTTCGCAGCAAGGTGTCTGCATCACGCCCATCTTCAGGAAAAACACTGATACCGATACTGACGCCTATAAAGACTTCATGCTCACCAATAGCAAAAGATCTGGAAAATAAATCAAGAATATTTTCACTAAATTGTTCAACACCTGATTTGCTTTTCAATGAGCCTATAATTAACACAAACTCATCACCACCTAGACGTGACAGCGTATCCTCATCTCGTATGCACTCATTGATCCGTAGTGCCACTTTTTGCAGCAATAGGTCACCCATAGCATGACCGAGTGAATCATTAATATTTTTAAACATATCAAGATCAAGAAACATTACGGCAACCATTTCTTCATGACGTAGCGCAACCTGTAATTCATGTTGAAGGCGGGCATTACATAACAAACGATTTGGCAATTCGGTTAGCGGATCATGGTGAGCCAGATGTTCAAGCTTATGCTCGGTATCCTTAATACTACTTATATCGGTAATAACCCCTACATATTGCACTATATTATTTTGCTCACCCTTGAATGAATTTATACTAAGCAATTCAGTATAAAAACTTCCATTTTTACGTCGATTCTCCACCTCTCCTCGCCACCGGCCATTTTTCCCTATCGATTGCCACATTTGCACGTAAAAACTTTCATCTTGTCGACCTGACTGAAGTAATGAAGGATTCTTGCCAATTACCTCTTCTTCGCTGTAACCGGTAATGTCGGTAAATGCACTATTTACACTAACGATACGTGCTTTGGCATCGGTTATCATTATTCCTTCCGAAGTATTATCAAACACTATGGCTGCCTGGTTAAGCGCCTGCTGTTTGCGTGCAATTTCTTTTACCATTCGATTAAATCCAGTGACCATACTTTCTAATTCAATCAGGTTAGAGACTATCGTTGAAGGTCTAAAGTCCTGCTTGCCTATTCGCTCGAAATCGTATGAAATCAATCTGATAGCATTAACAATTCGCCTGACCAGATACATGCCAAAAATTAGAAATAACACGATAATCACAACAGCGGTTACAACCAGCTTGAATATTAATTCCCATATGGGCTGCAAAATACTTTGCTGATTAATTTCAGTCACAATTTGCCACCCCAGATCTTCAATTTGCAGAGAGGTACCATAAACCTGTTTACCGCCTATTCCTATATAACTCTGTTTTACCGGCCACGGCTGCTCGTTCTCTATCGACTTTACCAGCGGTAGATTGCTTACATCGTCCCCCACGTGATACTGACCAACCTCAGGTTCTATCAGTAATTTTCCCTTAGCATCAACAATATATGAAGTCGTCTCAGCCAAGCTGATATAGTTTGAAATACTATTCCACATAATAGTGACATCAATCTCTGCCACCAGCACGCCCAATGCCTTTTCAGCATTAGCAACCGGCACCGCAATAGTTAAATAAACCCCTTCTGAATGAATAGCTGTTGAGGCCATATAGGGTTCACCATTCAGAGTAACGGTTAATATCTTAGTTATAGAAATACTATCCAGATGATCTTGCAGTTCTGCTTCATCTGATGCACCAACGACAGAGTTTTTACGCCCCGTAATAATCTGTCCGTCAGGTTTTAATAACATTAATACATGAATAGAGGATTCGCGGCTTATGACCTTCTTTAGTAAACCAGACAGAAGCACCTCATCCTTTTGATGACTTAAGGTATAGGCCATGGGGTCACTTTTATTTTCCAGCACAGAGGTCAGACGTGATATTTCCTGGACCGCGCTGATACGTAACAAATCCTGATACACTTTCTCATGCTTCAACGACTTATCTAGCAGGATATTATGAAAGACGAAACCACCCCACATAAGCAGGATAACAAAAGGTAGAAACGCGACCAGTAGAATCAGACCGTACCAGGCATCTTTAATTGATAAACTAAGCTTCACAAAAACCATCCCTTTATTGTGGTAGTTGCAAAAGATAACAGTATCAAGCTAAAACGTAAATGATTATTGTCATAGATTTTATCTATGACATTCATAACTGAAGGGTGTTTACTTAAAAACCACCGTTCGCACTATGACTTCAGCCATTGCCTTATAAAATCAGCAATCTCCTGCGGATTATTCAGATCGAGCAGAGGCAAATCGCCAGTCTCCACACTCTCATCTGAAGCGACGGCCAAAATGTTGCCATCACCGGGGTAGATTAAATCCTTATTTGTAGATGGACGGAATAACTCTATTTTCGGGAACGGTAGGTGCCGGTAGCCCTCTACCAGAACCAGATCAACCTCATCAAGATTCAGACTATAAATCAGATCTTCCAGCTTTGGCTCACTGCATTCTGGTGTCTCTATAATCAATGCACGCCGATAATTCGATGCAATCAAGACCTGATCGGCACCCGCCTTGCGCAATTTGTAGCTATCCTTACCCTGTTCATCTATATCAAAATCATGATGTGCGTGCTTTATCATGGCAACACGTAAATCCATTTCTTTTAATAAAGGAATCAACTTAACCAGCAGGGTCGTTTTTCCGGTACCGCTGTAAGCAGCAAAGCCAAGCACAGGCTTTTTAAATTTAGTTTTCATAAATAGGCCCAAACAATCAAGTTGTAATACATACTGCTTTTACGAAGATGATATTTCGGACAAAATATCTGACTTTATCTACGATAATCTTATTCTTCAATAAAAAATGGTGCCGCCATCAATTTTTCTGCCTCTACTACTGTCAATGGCGTGGAAAAATAATATCCCTGAATATTAAAGCACCCCAGATCCTTTAATATTGATAATTGCTCTTTGGTCTCTACACCTTCTGCAATGACATCCATATTGAAATTTTTTGCCACATCAATAATAGTTTTTACCATGCCGATATGCTCTTCTCCTGTGATCAGTTTCGATACAAAACTCCGATCTATCTTCAGTGTATCAAACGGGAAATTATGAATATAACTGAGAGAGGAGTACCCTGTTCCAAAATCATCAAGATACAATCGAATATTCCGACTCTTTAGGTCACGCAGCATTTGCGCTGCAGCTTCCGGGTTCTCCATCAATATACTTTCAGTAATTTCAAGACGCAGGCTTTTTGTGTCAAATGAAATGGATTTTAAATAGCTATCAATTTTGGTAATCAGATCTTTTTGAAGAAACTGTACCGGGGACAGATTAACGCTGATATACAGTGATTCGTGCTCAGGAAAATGTTCATTAAATAGTTTTATCTGCCTGCACGACTCCTGTAACACCCAGAAACCAATTTCATTAATCAATCCAGTTTCTTCTGCAATTGGCACAAATTCATCCGGAGGCACCAGTCCCCTCTCCGGATTATTCCATCGCAACAATGATTCAAAACCAATAATCCGATTATGCTTTGTTGAAACGATAGGTTGCAGGTGAATGCAAAACTCCTTCCGCTCCAGGGCACGGCGCAGTTCATTTTCGATGTTTAATGTCCTAACCGCCAACGCGTGCATTACTTCATCAAAAATTTCTGTATGGCCATTGCCTTTTTGTTTCGCCCGATACATAGCGATATCCGCATCACGCAGTAAATCACTGCGTGAATCGTAGGTAACCAGGCCGGGAACAATTCCAATGCTGG
>JAOUKV010000024.1 GCA_029882355.1 Gammaproteobacteria bacterium
GATAGTTATATGGGTGTTATTCAGGTGTTTGATAGCAACCATCGTTTCAGTCACGTACTTGGGGAAAAGGGTAATCCAGAAATATTTTCAACGCCTTCTGGTATTTTTGTCGACAATAATCAACGATTGTATGTTGCAGAAATGTTGAGTAACCGGGTTTCGGTATATCAATTGAGATAGCGCATGATGATTACGTTGTCAAAAACAATAATTCATACAAAGACCGTTCGTCTTATCAGTCTTATCGGCATAATATTATTTTCGCCATTCAGCATTGATCAGGCATCGGCAGCACGTGCTGGGGGTGAGGAAAGAGAGTGTGCCACCTGTCATATCATGTGGTTGAAGGATTTTAAACGTAAAGATATTAAGACGCTTATTCCATATGATCCCAAACCCGTAGAAGTTACCGGTAAACAGGATGTGGTTAGTACAGAAAAGATGTGTTTCTCATGTCACGATGGCTTTGTGCTGGATTCACGCACGCAATGGAAAAAGGGCAAACATGGTCACCCGGTGGGCATGAAGCCTTCCAGTAAAATAAAAATTCCAACTGCTGAAAATAAAACGGTTTTTCCACTTAATGAGGAAGGCAAAGTCTATTGTGGTACCTGTCACACAGCCCATGGTGTAAGTTGGAGTGAGAGAGAGTCGCCAGTTTTTATGCGTGTTAGAAATACAGATTCCGGCTTATGTCTGGCCTGTCATCTGGATAAGGGTACAGGTTCGGCTGAAGGTAATCATCCCGTTTTTAAAAAACTGGACGGGTCTTTGCCAGCCATATTAAAGATAAGGGGCGCACAATCGGGTAGTGACAATACGGTTATTTGCCAAACATGTCATGTTGCACATGGCGGGGAAACACGTAATTCTCATCTGGTTATGAAACCGGGAAAGGATAGTCTCTGCGAAACCTGTCATAAGGACAAAAAAACAGTTGCTGACAGTAATCACGATTTGCGTAAGTCTAATCCAGAGGCCGAAAATAAAAATGGTAATACTGCGCAGGAATCGGGAGTATGTAGTGCCTGTCATGTACCACATGGCGGCAGTGGTTCGGTATTATGGGCAAGAAAACGTATGCCAGATGTTGACGCAACAGCATCTGCTTGTTTGAGCTGTCACAGAAAGGATGGTGCTGGTGAAAAGAAGCTGCTAACAAAACATAATCATCCTGTTGGGGTGCCAATCAACCGTACAGGGATAAATGTTGAGAATGGGCAATGGAATATTCAGTCCTCTTTATACGACCCCGCAACACCATTCGTAGCTTTGCCGCTTTATGATAAAAATGGTGATCGAGTTAGTCATGATGGCAGCGTGGGTTGTGGCAGTTGTCATGATCCGCATATGAAGTCTGCGATACCTTTTGATAAAAAGGCAAAAGAAAAAGACCAGGCGGGTAAAACAAATTTTTTAAGAATTCCTAAAAGTGAAGGCAGTGCATTGTGTATTAACTGCCATATAAAGAAAAAGGCTATTTTACTTTCGAAGCATAATCCAGAAGTCTATCAGTCAGAAGAAGTGTCAGACAGTGAGAAATTAAAATCCAACAATGATATATGCGCAACCTGTCATAAAGTACATCACGCCGAAACCTCACCGTTATGGTCAAGAAAACAGGGACCTGGAAAAGCCGCTGTAGAAAGTTTGTGTAGTGACTGTCATCGCAAAGAGGGTGTAGCAGAAAAGAAATTAACGGGTAAGCATAGCCATCCACTCGGTAAATTGGCCAATGGGATGAGCAAATCTGGATTACCTTTATTCGGCAAGGACGAAGCCAAAGAAGGAAGCAATGTTGATTGTGCAACGTGTCATGATTTACATCAATGGGACCCGAACAATCCACTGAGTGAGGAAGGTTCTATATTAGAAGTCGAAGGCAACTCAACCAATAGTTTTTTGAGAGTGACCGCCATCAATGGTAAATTGTGCGCCGATTGCCATCGAAATAAAGACCTAATACTTGGTACAGAACATGATCTCAATGTTACGGCGCCAGAAACGATGAATCTGCAAGGAAAAAAAGTCGACGAGTCCGGTGTTTGTGGTCAGTGCCATCAGGTTCATAATGCATCAGGTGACCCTTATTTATGGGCGAGAAATATAGGTAATGATGATCTCGTGATAAATGGGTTATGTAAAAGTTGCCATGCTGACAACAAACCCGGGGAACAAAAACAACCACGTAACAATAAACACCCAAAAGATGCAAAAGTCTGGAGTCAGGAATTACGTACACGTTATGGGATGAAGGTGGATACAGCATTGCCTGTATATAACGAAAATAGCAAAACTAGTTCTATGGGGGGAGTGGCATGTCCTACGTGTCATGATGCACATAAATGGTGGACAGGAAAAGATGAAAAGGGGGCAGGAAAAAATACTGAAGGTGATGTTACCAACAGTTTTCTTCGTGCCGAACATTCTTCCAATATAGTATGCGCAGATTGTCATGGAAAAGATGCATTATTTCGTTACAAGTACTTTCATAGTCCCACTTCACACAAGAAGTACTGGTTTTCTCGATAATAGATGTTGCTCTGTACTAGCTCAACTTAGGCTTTAATATCAGTATTTGCTGATTATGTGATTAATGCTTTTATAGGGTATTGTTACGACTGTGAGTATGCAGAATGCTCATGGAAGTTAAAATTAATAGTAGCGCATGATACGGCAGTCTTTATGACTGCCGTTTTTTTTGCCATAAATAAAATTCTGATGGACTCGTATTGCCCAAAATCAGTAATCAATCATAAAGCGACCTCAAGTCAAACGAACTATAATTCCGCCAGTAAAGCTTTGCATTCGTTAAGATATTTTTTTCTACCCAGCAAAATATGCCAGCGTGAGCCACCACACTGTCGCCAAAGAACAGCTGCACGAATGCCAGCAAGTAATAGAGCACGAACTTTGTTGGCGTTGCTTTCGTTGCTGAGGTAGGTGCGTTCGCCCTGTACTACTATTTTTGGTTGCAGTGTGCTGATGGTATCTTTATACAGGCCGCCAATTTTGGCGAATACGTTTTCGTGCATAAGGCTGAAAAAGTCCAGTGATTTTTGTATCTCTTCTAATCCTTTGCTGATCTGGTCAAGCATTTCAGGGTTGGCTGAAAGTTTCTTTTCTAATGCGATCATTGAGATAGCGTATTGAGTGACTTCAAGATTGCGACCATTTTTTAGTGCGCCAGCTTGTTCACAGAGTACGCGCAAGCCGCTGCTCACACCAGCAAGATTACCAAACACATTTTCTGTTTTATCGACATCAAAACGAAATAGTGACTCTATGCTGGCTTCGATAATGGCGCTGTTGGCCATGCCTTTGGTTGCAATTTGCTCAACCAGTGATGCCGCCTGAAAGACACCGGCCAGTGCAATAGTTTGTTCGCGTTTTGTGTGTTGCATATTGTTTATGTATTTTGTTGTTAGTTGTTGTACATGGTTTCGATGACACCGCCACCAAGACAAATTTCATCCTGATAAAAAACCACGGATTGGCCAGGTGTGATTGCGCGTTGAGCTTCGTTAAAACTGACTTTGAAATGGTCGTCGCCAATTTGTTCAACGGTGCATTTTTGGTCAGGTTGGCGATAACGGTTTTTTGCCGTGCAGTTCATTGGGAATGTCATTGATTCAGGATCAACCCAGTCCAGTTGTTTGCATTCCAGAGTGTTGTGCAGCATGCGTGGGTGGTTGTGTCCCTGGCCGACGATGAGGATGTTGTTGGCCAGATCCTTATCCACCACAAACCAGGCTTCTTCTTCGGCGTTTTGTCGTCCGCCAATACCCAGGCCTTTACGTTGACCCATGGTGTAATACATCAGCCCGCTGTGTCTGCCGATGGTTTCACCTTCGGTGGTTTTGATGTCACCGGGTTTAGCGGGTAAATATTGTTTCAAAAATGTGTCGAAACGACGTTCACCTATGAAACAAATGCCGGTACTGTCTTTTTTGTTGAAAGTAGTCAGGCCACGCTGCTCAGCGAGTTCGCGTATTTTTTCTTTTTGATATTCGCCGACAGGAAATAAAGTATGACTGAGTTGATGCTGGTTGAGCGTGTAAAGAAAATAACTCTGATCTTTATTGTTGTCCAGTCCGCGTAATAACTGTGCTTTGCCATCGACAGTTGCGGTACGTGCATAATGACCCGTGGCGATTTTGTCTGCGCCAAGATCGAGTGCGTGATCTAGAAAGGCGCGGAATTTAATTTCTTTGTTGCATAAAATATCAGGGTTAGGTGTGCGGCCTGCGCTGTATTCATCGAGGAAATGTTTAAAGACTCGATCCCAGTATTCGGTGGCGAAGTTGATGCTGTGTAATTTGATGCCAAGGTCATCACAGACGGATTGTGCATCGGCCAGGTCTTCTGCCGCCGCGCAGTATTCTGCATCGTCGTCCTCTTCCCAGTTTTTCATGAAAAGGCCTTCGACCTGGTAACCCTGTTCGAGTAATAATAGTGCCGCAACGGATGAGTCTACGCCGCCGGAAATACCGACGATGATTTTTTCTTTGTTACTCATTTTTCGTAATCAACAGTTGAAAGTATATCCAGGGGATAACGTTGACCCGCAAGATAGTCATCGATGTTTTGTAAAACCATGGGGCTGCGTAGTTTTTTGTTTTTTTGTAATTCATCTTTACTCATCCACAAAGCACGCAATATACCATCGTCCAGTGCTTGACCTGTCCGATGGTCGCTGCAGCTACCGCAAAAAGCAAAACGCAAAAAAGTACGTTGAGTATTGGGTTGTGGCCACAGATAAATACCGATTAAGGCTTCTGGTGTGAATAACCAGGCGGTCTCTTCGCGAACTTCGCGAATCACGGCATCGATCAGGCTTTCATCGGGGTCGAGATGTCCTGCGGGCTGGTTATAAACTATTTCTCCACCGGCTTCTTCTTCGACCATGAGAAATTTACCGTCTTTTTCAACGATGGCGGCAACGGTAGCGTGGGGTTTCCAGATCATGGTCGTTTTTTTAGATTGCTTTTACGACGTTTCTTTACATGATGACGCCAGATGTATGTGATGCCGAAATAACCTGTAATGCTGCTGAAAATTGCAAGTGCCAGACATCCAGTGAGAAATGGTTTCCAGATGATCGACAATTCGCTCATTAGCCAATCCATGCTGAGTTCCATGCTGAAAGGCATTTCCGGTACACCGATTATCCAGGTTCCCACCACATAAGCGAAATAGAACATCGGTGGCATGGTGACGGGGTTGGTGATCCATACCAGTGCAACCGACATGGGCAAGTTGGCGCGCAGTAAAATAGCGCCGCCGGCGGCTAATACCATCTGAAAAGGCACCGGCCACCAGGCAAAAAATAATCCAACCAGAAATGCGTTAGCAATGGAACGACGGTTCATATGCCAGAGGTTTGGGTCGTGTAACAGGGTGCCGAACATGCTCAGTACTTTGTGGTTTTTGAGTTCATGCGGGTCGGGCATGAACCTTTTCAGGAATTTACGCGGCATAGATTGTGTGCTACAAATTAAAAGATGTTAGATTATCATCATTGCAGTGCCTATGGGCAAACGCTATATGTTATGGACTTGATTTTGATATAAATCAAAGAGGGGAAAATGGAGGTTTTACAGGGAATGTTTGATGCTACTTAAAGCGCTGTCTTTTCTGGCCGGTGTCATGCTAATCCAGCAGCTGGCCGAAATTCCTGATTTTTCTATTTTAATAGCAGCTTTGCCTGTTATTTTCCTGCTCTCTTTCTCATGCTGGTGGTTTCGTGATAAAAAATTTAGCTGGCTGTTTGAGCTGGTTATTTTTATTTTTTTGGGAGCCTGCTGGATAAGCTTCCATGCCAGTAATTATCTGGATCATAAACTGCCTGAAAATCTGGCGGGGCAGGAGTTTCTGATTGAAGGTGTAATTCAGGGTATCCCCATGGAAGATGACCATGTTCAGCGTTTTATGCTGGCGGTGAGTCAGTTTGAAATTGAGGATAAGAGCATCGTATTACCGGAATATTTGCGTCTTAGCTGGTATTACGGCCCACCCGTGAATGCCGGAGAACACTGGCGTTTGCGGGTTCGTCTGAAGCCGCCGCATGGCTTCATGAATCCCGGTGGCTTTGATTATGAAGGCTGGTTGTATCAGCAAAATATCCATGCCACAGGTTATATTCGAAAAAGTGATGACAATAGAAAATTGGCGGATGCCAGTGTCTTCTCCCTGGACGCGTTGCGACAGCGAATCAGTGCCGATATTCAGCTAATCCTCAAGGACGAAGAGCAGGTGGGCCTGATCACGGCACTGGCGGTGGGGGATCGTTCACCTATCAGTGATAAACATTGGGATACACTGATTCGCACTGGCACCAATCATCTCATGGCCATCTCCGGCCTGCATATTGGTTTGGCGGCGGCCTTTGGTTTCTGGATAGTACGCCGTCTTGTTCCAATAGCATTGATGAAATATATCCCCGCGCAGCAATTCGCTATGTCTGCCGGGCTGGGCGTTGCTGTTGTTTATGCCTTGCTGGCAGGCCTGTCGATTCCAACTCAGCGTGCTTTATTGATGCTGGCCAGTTTTGTGCTGATGCTGTTACTCAAACGTAACTTCAAATCAGTCAACATCATGGCGACGGCCTTGTTTGCCATTATTTTGTGGGATCCTGTTTCAGTACTCTCAGTCGGGTTCTGGTTTTCATTTCTTGCCGTATCGGTCATTTTGTATGTATTTTCGGGTCGTCTGAGTAACGGTCAGGGCTGGTCTGTTCGTATCAGGCAGTGGGGATGGATGCAGTTCTCTATTGCACTGGCGTTGTTCCCTTTCTCGCTGCTGTTATTCCAGCAAACATCGTTGATTTCACCGCTGGCGAATTTGATTCTGGTGCCTTATGTGAGCTTTCTGGTTGTGCCTCTGGTGCTGTTGGCGTTATTGCTAATGCCGTTATCTTCGCTTATTTCCGGGTATTTATTGATTACTGCCAATAAGCTATTAGCATTAATTTGGCCTGTTATCGAGGCTTTATCGATGCACCCCTGGGCCTATTGGATTAAAGCCGCGCCGGATTGGCCGATGCTGCTGCTGGCTTTGATTGGAGTCGCCTTATTGCTCGCCCCTAAAGGTTTCCCGGCACGCTGGCTGGGCGGGGTGATGTTGTTGCCTATTATCATGAATACTGCTGACAGACCTGCTGCTGGCGATTTCGAGATGGCGCATCTTGATGTGGGGCAGGGGCTTTCGGTGGTCATAAGAACCCGTAATCATGCTCTGGTGTTTGATGCCGGAAATAAGTTTGGCTCACGACTCGATGCTGGTAAGGCTGTGGTGATTCCATTTTTACGTCATTGGTCGGTTGATCAGCTGGATCAGTTGGTCATTAGCCATGGTGATGCAGATCATATCGGAGGTGCGCAGGCGATTGTGAATGTATATCCCGACGTTGAAGTGGTCGGGCAGGATCTTGAGCCGATAGTCGCTAAAAATAAACGTGCCTGTTTTAGGGAGGATTCCTGGCAGTGGGATGGTGTCGATTTCGAGTTTCTTCATCCGCAAGACCGAGTCTATTCACGCAGGAACAACCATGCCTGCGTTCTGAAGGTATCAACCGGTGATAGTCGCTTACTGATCACATCTGATATTGAGACTGAAGTAGAAAGGCAATTGATCAAAAGCTATGGCGATGAGTTACAGGCACAGGTGTTGGTGGTGCCTCATCATGGCAGCAAGACCTCCTCAACTAAGGCATTTATTGAAGCTGTAAAGCCGCTGATAGCCTTATTGCCTGTGGGCTACAGGAATCGTTATCATCATCCAAAACAGGGGGTAGTTGAGCGTTACCGCGATATTGGTGCATCGGTGTATTACAGCGGCCATGTGGGTGCGGTGACAGTGTTATTCAATGCTGATAATGCGCCCGTAGTCGTTGATGAATATCGTCAAAACCAACGAAAATACTGGAATCATATAATTACGGACTAATAGTGATGAATCCTTTAGAGATGGTGGTAAATCAAGTAAGATACGCCCGATATAAATGACTTGCAGTATGATTTTTCGTGAGTCTCTAACATTTGTTATATTCGGTAGGTGAATTGTGTTTGAAATGGTGAAATCTGGTGGTTGGTTGATGATACCGATCATTTTATGCTCAATGGCCTCTCTAGCCATTATCGCAGAACGTTTCTGGAGTTTACGCATGGATAAGGTGCTGCCAAAGCACCTTGTTGCTACTGTCTGGAATTCCGTAAAAAATGATACTTTCCAGGCTTCTGACATTGAATTGCTGAGTAAAAAATCGGCACTGGGTAAAATTTTGAGTGCTGGACTGATTAATCGTAATCAACCACGTGAACGCATTAAAGAAAGTATTGAAGAACGTGGCCGTGAAGTAGTGCATGAGCTTGAACGCTTTCTTGATATTCTGGGTACTATTGCCTCAATTTCTCCCCTGTTGGGCTTGCTTGGTACCGTTGTCGGCATGATTGCTGTATTTGCCACCATTACGACACATGGTGTCGGTGATCCGGGAGCGCTGGCAGGTGGTATCTCACAGGCCATGGTGACCACAGCGGGTGGTTTATCAGTGGCGATTGTGAGTCTGGTGTTCTATCGTTACTTCCGACGCCGTATTGATACTATCGTGGTTGAGATGGAGCGTGAAGCCATCAAAATGGTCGATGTCCTGCATAACAACCGTTAGTTACTGATTAATTAATTATGGATTTACGTCCCGGTCATAAAAAAGAAGAAGGCATTGAGGTTAACCTCACGCCTCTAATTGATGTGGTTTTTTTGCTGCTGATCTTTTTTATGGTGTCCAGTACATTCGATCGCCATGCAAAATTAAAAGTTCAGCTGCCACAAGCCGAGGCACAGGCACAACAAAAAGTGGATGATCCTGTAGTTTTATCAATTGATTCAAAAGGTAAATATTATATTGATGATCGACAAGTGGTGAATGAACAGCTTGAAACACTTAAAAGTGCTTTGAAAAAAACAGTGGGTGAGCGAACAGATGTGACTTTGTTACTGCGTGCGGATGGCCGTACTGAACATCAGTCGGTGGTGCGTGCGATGGATGCTGCATCACAATTAGGCTTAACCAAACTTTCTATAGCAACGGTTGAAAACCAGTAATTAACTCTTCTCAATGAATTCTAAAACTAAAGATAAATCTGAGTCTTATCAGTATTACAGACGTCTGCTTTCTCGATCCATGGTTTACTGGAAAGTCTTTTCTATTGCCATAGTTGGTATGATTCTGGTTGCAGGTACAGATACTGCATTAGCCGCCTATATGAAACCGCTGATGGATGGCAGTTTTGTTGATCGTGATCCCGAAATTATAAAGCTCTTGCCGTTTGTTCTGATCGGTATTTTTGTGGTGCGCGTATTTGCCATGTTTATTTCAATGTATGGGATGAGCTGGGTAGGTCGAAGGGTGATCATGGAATTGCGTGATGACATGTTCAGACGCTTATTACGCTTGCCCAAAGGGTACTACGACCAGGCGACAACTGGTCAAATAATGTCTAAATTTACCTTTGATGTTGAACAGGTTGCTAATGCGTCAACAAAAGTAATTACCATTTTAATACGGGATACTTTTACTATCATTGGTTTGTTGGCATGGATGATTTATTTGAGCCCACTGTTAGCGTCGTTATTTTTGTTCGCAGGTCCTTTTCTCGTTCTGTTAGTGGCTTTAGTTACAAAAAAATTCCGCAAGGTAAGTCGTCGTATTCAAGGAAGTATGGGAGACGTTTCCAAGGTTCTTGAGGAATCCATTAAAGGTCAGATTGTGGTCAAGATGTTTGGTGGCCACGATTATGAAGAGAAACAATTTCATCATATTAATGACGATAATCGTCGTCAGAATATGCGCCTGATTGCAATATTAGCTTTGAGTTCACCGATCTTACGTTTGATCGTAGGCATTGCTTTAGCCGGGGTGATTTATATTGCCACCAACGAAGATTCGATGGAGATAGTTTCGGTAGGCACATTTACTTCTTACATGGTGGCGATGGCTATGCTGTTTGCACCGATAAAACGCCTGGCTGATATTAATGCTGACTTACAGCGAGGTATTGCTGCAGCAGAAAGTGTTTTTAATTTACTTGATATGGTTGAAGAAAAAGACACGGGAAATTATACCGTGGATCGAGTTAATGGCGATATTGAAGTTAACGATGTTTCATTTCGATATGGGGAAAATGATCGCGTAGCTTTAAAAAATATCAATTTCACGATAAGTGCTGGTCAAACAATTGCATTTGTTGGGCGTTCAGGTAGTGGTAAAACCACGCTGCTCAATCTGTTGCCGCGCTTCTATGAAGTTAATGAAGGTACAATAAAGCTTGATGGTCATGAGCTTGGTGAATATGAATTGAATAATCTACGTTCGCAGATTTCTTATGTGGGCCAGGACATAGTTTTATTCAATGACACCATTGAACACAATATTGCTTACGGCAGTTTTTTGGATACGGATCATTCGAAAGTCGAAGAAGCTGCCAAATTGGCTTATGCTGACAAGTTTATTGATGAAATGAACGATGGTTATAACTCTATGGTGGGTGAGCGTGGGGTTATGTTATCAGGTGGTCAGCGTCAAAGAATTGCGATTGCACGCGCTTTACTAAAAGATGCACCGGTGTTGATTTTAGATGAAGCTACTTCAGCACTTGATAATGAGTCTGAACGTTATATTCAGGCATCACTGGAAACATTGATGAAGAATCGTACTACTTTAGTGATCGCACACCGTCTTTCAACCATTGAGAAAGCAGATGTGATTATTGTTATGGATAATGGTGAAATTGTTGAAACTGGAAATCATCAAGATCTGATTGCAAAAAATGGACATTACGCAGCTTTACACCAAATGCAGTTTAAAGAGCCTGAACCTGAAGCAAACGAATAAACCATGAAGCGCATCGATGCCTACTGGTACAGTCAAAATCCAATTGCATGGTTATTATTGCCTGTAGCTTCTCTTTATTGCCTGCTGATTCTTATTCGTCAGATTTTCTACCGTACCGGAATATTTAAAAGCTTTAGATTATCAGTGCCCGTGATTATTGTCGGCAATATTACTGTTGGTGGCACCGGTAAAACACCCTTGTTAATCGCCTTATGTGAATTACTTAAATCACAAGGTTATAAGCCGGGTGTTATTAGTCGTGGTTATGGCGGTGATTTTGAAGGTGAATATCTCATTAGAGAAACTGACAGGGCTGATGTTATAGGTGATGAACCTTGTTTGATTTATGCTCGTACAAATTGTCCCATGGTAGTTGGGCGCAACCGAGTTGCTGCCGCAGAGCTTCTGCTCACCAGTAGCGACTGTGATGTTATCCTCTCTGATGATGGTTTACAGCATTATCGTTTACAGCGAGATATCGAAATTGCCATTGTTGATAAGGGTCGTCAATTTGGCAATGGCTTTTGTTTACCTTCAGGGCCGCTTCGTGAACCTGTTGCACGGCTAAGTCAGGTCGATATTGTGGTTGATCATTTCTCAGCAAAAAGTGCAGATATTCGTGACGATAATTTCTCATTGAAATTTTCTGATGTTGTTAACCTAAATACAAATGAATCAAAGCAATTCGATAGCTTTAAGGGAAAGCAAGTACATGCTGTTGCGGGTATTGGCCACCCAAAACGCTTCTTTGACCAGCTGCGCAGAACAGGTCTCGAGGTTATTGAGCATGAACAGCCTGATCACCATAAATATTCTGTGGATGATTTCTGCTTTAATGATAGTCTGGATATTTTGATGACAGAAAAAGATGCGGTTAAATGTCAGAACTTCTCTGCTGATAATTTCTGGTATGTGCCGGTTAGTGCTGAGCTATCAAATAGTTTTTGTCAGAAGCTATTGTCTAAATTACGCCAGCATTCAGGTTCTAAAGCATGAAAAAAAAACTCATGCAATTACTGGTGTGTCCTGTTTGTAAAGGCAAGCTCGAATATGTAAAGAAAAAAAATGAAATGATATGTCGCCGTGATGGGCTGGCTTACCCAATAAGGTTGGGTGTGCCGGTTTTACTTGAAGTTGATTCACGAAAAATTGGCTCAACTACAACTTAATCGTTAATGCCTGGAAAGATAAGAACTCATGCAAACATTTAAATTTTTCGCTACATGCCCAAAAGGTGTTGAGGATATGCTCGTTAATGAGTGTGAGCAGCTAGGCCTAAAAGAAATTAAACAGCAGGTAGCAGGCATTGCGTTCGAAGGTGGTATTGAGGATGCCTATAAATTATGTTTATGGTCACGTCTTGCCAGCCGTATTTTATTACGCTTATCCAATTTCCCAGCAAAAGATTATGATGATTTGTACGAAGGTGTAAAACAGATAGACTGGTTGTCACATTTTACTGTTGATAACGGTTTTGCTATTGACTGTTTTGCTGCACATGATGTGATGACCAATAGTCATTTTGCAACATTAAGGATCAAGGATGCGATAGTCGATCGGTTTATGGAAAAGGAAAATGCCCGACCAGATGTTGTTCGCGAGAATCCAGATATTCGAGTCAATGTCTACATCGGTCAATCTGAAACCATGGTCTATCTGGATCTATCCGGCGCGCCAATGCATCAACGCGGATATCGCCAAAAAACTGGGCTTGCACCTTTAAAAGAAAGCCTGGCTGCTGCCATTTTATTACGTAGTAAATGGCCCAAATTCGCTGAGCAAGGTTTGCCTTTGTGCGATCCTATGTGTGGCAGTGGTACGCTATTGATTGAGGCTGCTTACATAGCCGCAAATATGGCGCCGGGTATTCTAAAAAAACATTATGGTTTTCTCGCCTGGAAACAACATGATGAAGATTGCTGGCAAGGCCTGCTTAACGATGCTAGAAAGGGTGTAAAAGATAAGTCTGTAATGCCTGTTATTGTGGGTTCTGATAATTCAAAAAATGTACTGGATGTAGCAAGAGATAATATCGAAGCTGCAGGTTTTTCCGATTGCATTACTTTGTATGAGCAGGATGTTTCAGATGTGATACCTGGCTTACCAGAAACACCAGGTCTACTGGTGACAAATCCGCCCTATGGACAAAGACTGGGTCAGGTTGAACAATTAAAAAATGTTTATTATCGACTAGGGCAGTCACTTAAAGACAACTATGCCGGTTGGGATGCGGCGGTGTTTACTTCAAGCCCCGAATTAGCCAGGTTTATTGGGTTAAGATCACATCACAAAAATACTTTATATAATGGCGCGCTTAAATGTATTTTGCATCAGTACCATATGCGAGTGTACGATGAAGCTTCTCGTGCCGGTTCCATTACTGAAAACAAACAGGCTGATAATGTATCGCCTGGTGATAAAAAGTTAGACAACAAGATCTCCTCTCTCGACGTTCGTCATGAAAGTGCCGATATGTTTGAAAATCGTTTAAAAAAGAATTTCAAGCACCTACGAAAATGGGCGAGAAAAAATGATATCAGTTGTTACCGTGTTTATGATGCGGATATCCCGCAGTATTCCATGGCTATTGATATCTACGAAAACTGGGTACATGTACAGGAATACGCAGCACCAAAAACGATCGATTCAGCCACCGCATTTCACCGAATAAATGCGGCAATCCCCATTCTTGCATCGGTGCTTGAGATTGACCCTAATCACGTAGTTTTGAAAACCCGTAAAATCCAGTCTGGCGCAGAGCAATATGAAAAGCAGGATGATAAAAAGCGTTCGCTGGTTGTACACGAACATGGTTTAAAGTTTAAGGTTAATTTATACGATTATCTCGATACCGGACTATTTCTTGATCATAGAAATGCAAGAAAGCTAATTTATAAATATTCAGACGGCCGATCGTTTTTGAATCTGTTTGCTTATACGGGTACAGCAACCGTATATGCGGCAGCGGGTGGGGCGCGTTCAACCACCACGGTTGATATGTCTAATACTTATCTTGAATGGGCGAAGGAAAATTTAAAGCTGAATAAGTTTACTTCTCGAAGTCATCAGTTTATCCAGGCCGATTGTACGCAGTGGTTATGGGACGCAAGCAGGGCAGGGCATAGCTATCAATTGATATTTTTAGACCCTCCTACTTTTTCTAATTCAAAAAAGATGACGCAAACTTTTGATGTGACACGTGATCATGTCGAACTGATTAATCTCACTATGAAGTTACTGGAAGAAGAGGGGATGTTGATTTTTTCCTGTAATGCCAAAAAGTTTAAGCTTGATCTGGCTCAGCTAACTGATTATTTTATTCAGGACATTACTGCGCTAACAGTTTCTGAAGACTTTAAGAAAAAGCCCAAGCACAAATGTTGGTGTATCAGTAAGCAGCAAATTGACGCACTAAAACTTTAGCTTTATTGCGCGCTATACGCTAACCTGGGTTTTTGAGTAAGCAGTGTGTTGATGAACCTGTCTTCCAGTTCAATTCTTGTTGCCAGGTTTTGACCAAGTTCGGAGAGTTGATGAGGGAAGTTTTTCAGGCTATCAAGATTGAGCTCATCTGAAAAGTCGTATAGATCATTAAAATTAATTGCTGCCTTGGTGGTGTCGATGATTTTATGAAAAACTTCCTCTGAGAGCTCAAGGATTTCATTTCGGCGTTCGATACCATCTTCAATGCGATGATAAATCTCAAAGTGACCAGTAGCTATATAGTCAACCATGTCCTGACAGAAGTCTTGCAGTAACTCTTTTAATGAATCAACATCATCAGTGTCATAGTCATCGATGTGGCTGGTAAGGTTGTAATATTGCGACAGCACACTATTGCGCTCTGCGATCAATTGCTTGATCTCTCTTCGTGTGCGTGTACGACGATCAAATTGAGGCTGATACTTTGAAATATTCATTTGATACCCCTCTATTTAGTTATGTCTACAGCTTGTACAGTTGAGAATGATAACTATATTTACCTATTTATTTTTAGTAAATCAAGTTTATTATTTATTATTTTTTGTAAAAGATCATTTTTGTTTCAAGGATAATTAATGCTATGT
Source organism: Gammaproteobacteria bacterium (assembly GCA_029882355.1). GTDB lineage: Bacteria > Pseudomonadota > Gammaproteobacteria > SZUA-229 > SZUA-229 > LH-M37. The sequence goes on from JAOUKV010000024.1 coordinate 14,962, forward strand.
ATAACTATGGCTTGTAACTCTATGATTATGCGATGATAATATCACTTTGAATTGGGCTGTGAAATATGTCTAAGGATGATTAGAATTTGTTAATATGCTGTTTTGTAAAAATCATTTTTACTAACTGTATTAATTTAATTCGTTAAATATTTAATATGATGACTTTGGATATGCCACATAAATTGAATAACATGAGCCTTTTTAAATTATTTAGTTATACAGTTTTCTGTACCCTGTGTACGACTAGTGTTGCCGAAACGCTGACACCTGAGCAAGTCTTGCAGAAAGTGATTGATCATTACCCTTCTATAAATGTGGCGGCGATTGAGATTGAACGTGCGCGTCAATCTATCAAGGTGGCCAATAGTCAGACTGGCTGGCAGTTAGACGCCCAGGCAGGTATCGAACGAGCAGTTGGATTGTTTGGAACGCCGAGTGATAGCATGGCGTTGGGTGCCGGTATGTCACGAATGCTTGATTCTGGTTCTCACCTTATTTTTGAAGGTGGCGTTAGACGAGAAGATAGTGAAACCGTTTTAAGTCCTGCCATGGCTAATCCTGCCACTGCTACTAATTTTGGTGTTAGTTACCGTCAGCCATTAGCTCAGAATACGGCATACACAGCATTTCAGGAATCAATAACTTCAGCGGAACTTGATCTTGAGGCTGCAATGGCTGAAAGAGATGAACTCTACGATCAGTTAGCACTTAGAGTGCTTGATCTATACTTTTCTGCCTCCGTATTACAGACAAGAATTGCCAATGTAGATCAGTCGATTGTACGAGCAAAACGTCTTCAGAACTACATCAAAAATAAGACATCACTGGGTGTTACTGAAGAAAAGGATATTCTTCAGGTCAATGCACAACTAGATGCTCTTATCGCAGAAAAGAAAAATATGAAGACCTCTTGGATGCAGCAGATGATTGCGTTAAATCGTTTAATGGAACGACCCTGGGACTCCGATATTACGACTACGCATAAAATCAATGTGCAAACAGACGCCTTCGATACTCTATATTTAAAAGCTCAAAAATATAGTCCAAAAATTAAATTGATGGGCTCCAGATTGGTTTTGGCAGATAGTGCCATACGTACACGTCGTGATGAGAGAGAGAGTGCGATTGATCTAGTATGGTTTGCCGGTGGACAAAACTATGCAGGCGATACCGCATCAGGCAATACTTCTGAGACTGAACTGACTGGTGGTCTGCGTCTTGAGTATAAAGGCATGATTGATAAAAGTGGTATTGATGCCAAATTGTACCAGGCTCAGCTTGCACGCAGCGCTATCTTGCAAGACAGGAAATTATTGTTGGAAAATTTACAATATGATTTATCCAGTCTGTTAGCAGAAATCAAGGCTAACGACTCTGCCCTTGACGCCTACGAGAAAAGCCTGAAAAGCGAAACCATAAAAGTAGATGAAGCTATGCAGCGATACCGTTCAGGAAGAATTGATACAGATGTGCTGATCAAATTTGAAGACCAGTTATCACTGGCAAAATTATCACTGGAGTTGCAACGAATATCTCTCATGAAACGCCATTACAAACTGCAAATAATGCTAGGTAAGCTTTGGGATGAAATTAAAAAACCCGTGTTTCAGGATTTTTTAAAAGGGTCATATAGCGCAGAGGCTGTTCAATGAAAGCAATTATTCACTTTCTTGTTGTCAGACCACTAATAGTTAACCTGGTCTCGGTTTTCTTATTAATTCTGGGGCTGGTGGTTTCATTACAATTTTTACAGATTGAAGCCTTTCCAAATGTAAATCTAGATATTGTTCAAATTGATACGGTTTATCCGGGTGCATCACCTAAAGAAATTGAGCAATTGGTGGTAACACCTATCGAGCAGGAACTCAAAGCCTTGCATGGTATTGATAAAATGATTTCCATGTCGTTTCCTGGTTCTGCTCGCATCACCATGGAGCTTGACCCTGATGCGACTAACCGAAGTCGCTTAACCAGTGAAATAAGTATTGCGGTTGATAAAGCTAAACTACCGAGTGATTTACCCAATGATCCTTTTGTTACCGAGGTTGATGGTGCCGTTTTTCCGGTAATACGACTAGCTATTTCTGCACCGTTGGATGAGTTGGCGCTCAAGCGATTGGGTGATGACATAAAAGATGACTTATTAGCAATAAAAGGCATTGCCAAGGTTGTTGTGCAGGGAGATAGAAAACCTGAATACAGTGTAATGGTTGATCCGGATCGGATGCAGCGGCAACGTATTTCGATTGCAGATATATCTTCAGCGATAAAGAGCTGGAATATTAATGCCCCAGGTGGTGATCTTAATACCAGTGAAGGGCAAAGGGCTGTTCGACTGGTCGGTGAGTTTAGCAGTGTTGAGGATGCCTCTCAGCTAGTGTTAAGAGCAAACGCTGACGGTAATGTGCTTCGCCTTGGTGATGTTGCAACCATTAGTGAGTCATTGGTTGAACCTTTTACATTACATGATGTAGCGGGTGAGCCGGCTTTGTCTGTGCTTGTATTGAAAAAAGCCAATGCAGATATTATTGATACCGTTGACCTGATCGAAAGTTATATAGAGACTGTGCCCGGTCGTTATGGTGAAGCTGTTCATATAAAAACCTTTCAGGATTATTCAAGATTTGCCCGGATGCGATTAAATGTTTTGACCAATAATGGAATGGTGGGTCTGGTACTGGTTTTTGTTTCATTGTTATTGTTTTTGCGTTTCTCTGTGGCAATGACCACTACCTGGGGACTGCCTATTATTTTTATGACTGGCATTACCATTTTATACGCTACGGGTATGACGCTTAATATGATTTCCATGATGGGCTTTATCATGGTGCTGGGTATGCTGGTTGATGATGCCATTATTATTGGTGAAAATATTACCCATCATATGGAACGCGGACTTAATCCTGTTGAGGCTGCCGTTAAAGGTTCTGTTGAATTAATTGGCCCGGTTACAACGACTGTTTTGACGACCATTGCAGCGTTCCTGCCGATGATGTTTATGACGGGTATGATCGGTAAGTTTATTATTGCGATCCCAATTGTGGTCATTACATTGTTATCGCTGTCATGGCTTGAGTCGTTCCTGATTCTGCCCAGTCATGTGGCACATGTGACTAATCCTGATAAACACCCACCTGAACGTCGCTGGTTGCTGGCGCTTGAAAATGCCTATGCAAAATTACTGGCTAAAGCACTTAGATTCAGGTGGCTAACTGTAGGTATTTCGTTTGCTGTGTTAATTGGTGCTATTGTACTGGCAAAAACAAGTTTGTCTTTTCAGTTGTTCCCGCCAGTGGGCGTTGAAGAATTTATTGCTCGTGTTACTGCGCCACCGGGTACCAGTCTTGTAGAAATGCGTGAGCATTTACGTTCGGTTGATCGTGATTTGCGAAGCGTGATAAATCCTGAGAATCTGGAAACCACCTTATCCGATGTTGGTGATGTTTCATTTGATCAGGGCGACCCACTAACTCAACGTGGAAGTCGTTATGGCCAGATCCGTGCTATCTATACTCCGGCATCCAGCCGACAACAACATGATGCACTGCTGGATATGAAAGCAGCGGGTGAGTTGCTCAAAAATAACTATCCAAATCTGGATATTTCAATGACTGAGATCCGTCCGGGTCCGCCATTAGGTCGCGCACTGGAAGCAGAGATTTCCAGTTCAAATGAACAATCCTGTGAAACAGCAGCAACAAGATTGATCGATTTTCTTAAAACTGTTCATGGTGTGACTACCATTGATAGTGGTCTTAACAAAGGAGATGATGAATTGCATGTCGTGCTTGATCGTGAGTTAGCCACTTATGCAGGTGTTGATCTTGCGACGGCGGCTTCGCATGTGCGTGCAGCTGTTGGTGGTCTTGTGGTTTCAAACATCAGGCGTGGTACAGAAGAAATTGATGTCACTATACGCTATCCTGAATCTGAAAATAATGAATTCGAGCAGCTAAAGAATGTACTAATACCAAATAAAAAAGAGGGCCTGATTCCACTAAATAAAATTGCAAGATTCGAGCAACATGATGGCTTTACTACGATTCGTCACAAGGATGGCATTCGAATTGTTAATGTGGTTGCTGACATTGATTCCACAATTATCACTAGTCGTGAGCTGAATAAATTAGTGATGGATAAACAGATGGAATGGGTGGGCTCAGTGGCATCTGACCTGAAGGTTAAATACGGTGGTGAAGAAGAAAAAAGTCAGGAATCTTTTGTTAGTTTGTTAGTGGCATTTGCTTTCGCCCTGATCGCAATATTTTTTATTCTGGCTATTCAATTCAATAATATGGCCTATCCGCTCATTGTTATGCTGGCCATACCCTTTGGTGCTATTGGTATTATTATTAGTTTTTACCTGCACGATCTGTTCTGGAAGCCTATGCCGCTATCATTTTTTTCCAGTTTTGGCATGGTCGCTTTAACCGGTGTAGTCGTAAACAGCTCTTTGATTCTGTTGGTGTTTATTCAGCGGGCACGTCAGGATGGTATAGAGTTGATTGAGGCTATTATTATGGCTGGTCGTCGTCGTTTGCGTGCCGTTTTGCTGACGGCAGCAACAACTGTTGTTGGATTGTTACCAACCGCCTATGGCTGGGGTGGCATGGATCATTTTGTGTCACCTATGGCATTAGCTTTATCCTGGGGTCTGATGTTTTCTACCGCAGTCACCCTTATTACGATACCTGCTGTCTTGGCGGCTGGGCATGATGTACGTAACGTTGCAAGAAAATTATTTGGTAAGAGGATAGAAAATAATGAGTAATATTATGGCTGTATTAATGAATGGCATTGCTCAGCTTGAATATGATAGAGATAAAGCACTCACTGATTATCAGCTCACATATCTTGATGAGATGGATAAAAAAATGGATGAAGGCATAAATATCGATGGTGAAAATATCAGCAAGCCTGATTTGAGTCAGAAAATTCAATTTGTCACCGCCAATATGTTGTCAGCAATAAAATCTGACAATGAAGGCATGACTAGTGCTTTGTGTACTTATTTGGCGACTCGATTACCCGATTTAAAACAGGTTAAAGTCATAGAGGAGGGCGGTGATATGTCGATTGATATGGTTTTTGATGAGGATTACAAAGGACAGGTCTCAGTTGGTTTTACAAAGCATTGAATGATTTCGTTCCCTGATTAATTACCTCATTGTAGCGGAGCTATTTGAATAATGAATTGATGTATCATGTAAATTGCAAATGCTTATTTAAGGATATCTATATCATGATAACGCAAATTATTAAATTCCTTAGAGTTCTGGCTTCAGAAGCAGCGCCCATTCAAATAAGTATGGGTATCGCCCTGGCTATGATTGTCGGGCTTACCCCCTTACTTAGCTTACATAATTTACTGGTAGTTTTTGTGCTGCTGACTTTTCGCATCAATCTGGCTGCGTTTTTATTGGCTCTGGGTTTATTTTCTGGTCTGGCTTATCTGCTGGACCCTCTATTCCATAGTTTTGGTGTGACGTTATTGCAGCACGAGTCATTGCATGCGGCATGGACGAGTATGTACAACTCTACATTCTGGCGGCTTACACATTTTAATAACACCATTGTAATAGGCAGCCTTGTGTCAACATTATTGGCATTTATTCCGTTTGTTCTGATAACGAACGTTTTGATCAAGCGTTATCGAACACATGTTTTAGTGTATTTGCAGCGTTCTAAATTAGCTAACTGGTTACAAAGTAGCAAACTAGTCACTCGTTTCACTTCACTGTCGGAGTAGGGATATGAAAAGCATACGTTGGGGTGGTTTGATTACATTTGTTATCACAATGCTGGTATTTGCATCGGCATTATTATTTGCGGGTACTATTCTTAAGCCGTTAATGGAATCCAGTTTTACTGCTATGAATGGCGCAAAAGTTGATATTGAAAGCGTCGATGTTAGTTATTCGCCTTTAACACTGGAAATTAAAAATATCCAGATAGCCGACCAGGAACAGGCGATGGTGAATGCTGTACAGATTGATCAGGTTAAGTTTGCGGCTTCATTCGGCCAACTTTTTTTAGGTAAGCTTATTATTGATGAAGCATCAATACATGGTATTCGAATCGATACGCCTCGCCATAAGCCGGGATTGATAGTGCAGAGTGATGATGAAGATTTATTAGATGCGGTATCCGATGATAGCCTTATATCTATGCCTAAACTAGAAGTGCTTGATGTGAAATCGATTCTTGCATCTAACCCCTTATTGTCTGACAAATTGATAGATGAACTTGATAAAGATTTTTCAGATACTGAGGTTCAATGGAAAACAATTAGTGAATCGTTACCTGACAAAGAAAAATCAGATGAATACGATACACGATTTAATAATATAAAAATAATGGCTAAGGGTGATGCTAAACAAAAAATCACTGCCATAAAAGATGCAAAACAACTCAGTAGTGAGTTAAAGGAAGAGGTGAAAAAAGTCAAACAGGCGAAGGATCGGTTCGGTACTGATATAAAACGTATTAATGCGGAATTGAAAGTCGTCAAAGCTGCGCCAGCCAAAGATATTGCCATGCTTAAAAGTAAATACAGTCTGGATAATATGAATGCTGAAAATATTAGTCAGATGATTTTTGGTGAGCAGGTGGCAGGCTATACCGCACTGGCTAAAAAATGGTATCGCCGTATAGAACCTTATCTATCGAGTGAGGAAGAAGTCGAAACAGTTGAAGTGGAAAGAAGCAAAGGCAGGGATGTTGTTTTTCATGAATTTCGTCCCATGCCAGTTGTTTATATCGGTCTGGCATCAATAACCGCTAATTTGCCGCGTGGTCTGTTCGAGGGAACTATAACTGCCATATCATCTGATCAGACCATAAAAAAAGAAGCAACACGCTTTAAGTTGCAGGGCGTTTCATTATCTAATAAAGATAGTGAAACGGTGAGTGGTGAATTTAATTATATTGATAAAAATAACGGTTTCTCAAAGATAAAATACAGTGTGGTTAAATCGAAGATTGACGATTTTGTTTTATCTCGTAGCGATAAATTACCGCTAACAATGAAACAGGCGGTTATGGATTTTGATCTCAATGCCAGGTTCCAGCAAGGCTCGTTAAATGGCATGGCAAAAATGAGATTTAAAGAAGTAGCGTTTGATTCAGGTGATACCTCATCACTGGTTGCTAACTCGTTTAAAGGTGTGAGTGCCTTTGCTATTGATAGTCGGTTCAACGGCTCAGTGAATAATCTTAGTATTAAAATTGATTCCGATCTGGATAATCAGTTGAGTCGGCAGCTTAAAAATAAATTGAATCAAGAAAAAAAGAAGTTTGAGGATGAGCTAAAAGTAGAGCTTGATAAAAAGCTAAAATCACCAATGGATAAGATAGAGGCTAAAAAAGCCAGGCTTAATTCAGTCAAGAACAAAATAGATGACAGAGAAAAACAGTTACAACAGAAAATTGCTTCATTAAAAACGACAATTGACTCAGAAAAAACGCAAAAGAAAAAAGAGGCATCAGACAAGTTAAAAAATAAACTTAAGGATAAGTTTGGTTTTTAAATTTTAGTTAAATCTATTTTTTGCCCGTGTACAGCCACGATGACCTCTGCCTTAAATTCTGATTTTAGTGTGTCAGAGAGATTTGTGAGCGCCAGTTCTTCACCATGTACCAATACTAACGGTGGTCGATCTGCAAAGTTTGCATACCAGTTTTTAAGGTCGTACTCATCAGCATGTGCAGAAAGACCACCAATGGTATGAATTTTTGCATTCACCCGCACAGTCTCGCCCCATAATCGAATATGCTTTGCGCCATCAACCAGGATGCGCCCAAGCGTGCCACGTGCCTGAAACCCGGTAATAACAACATGACATTCCTTGCGCCAGATGTTGTGTTTGAAATGTTGTTTAATACGTCCACCGTTACACATACCACTACCGGCAATAATAATTGCACCTGAGCTAATGCGATTTAAGGCCATTGACTGATTAGTGGTGTGAGAAATATGAAGATTTGGCAGAATTGATTTTTGTTTGTTTTTTTCCCACAAGGCTGTCATCTCAGGATTGAATAATTCACTGTGGTGTGTGAAAACATTAGTGGCTTCAATAGCCAGTGGACTATCTAGAAAAATCTGCCAGCGATCAAGCCCCCATTCTTTATAATACTTGGCAAATAGAAAAAGAATTTCCTGTGTCCTTCCGACCGAAAAAGCTGGGATTAAGATGTTACCGCGACTATTCATTACAGCACTCAGTACATCGGCCATTTCAATACGAGTATCATCCCAACTGCGATGACGACGATCACCATAAGTACTTTCCATGATGACCAGATCAGCTTTTTTAATCAGCGCAGGGTCATTCAGTATCGGCATATCAGGGCGGCCTAGATCGCCACTGAAGACAATTTTACGTTCAACACCATTCTCTTCTAACCAGAGTTCGATAATTGATGAGCCAAGAATGTGCCCGGCATTGTTAAGGCGAATAGCAACATTGGGAAATATACGTTCCTGTTGCAGATAGGCCAGACCTCTAAACTGTCTCAGAGCATGTGCAACGTCATCATCAGTATATAGAGGTTCAATATCTTTCAAATCTTTTCGGCGACGTTTACGGTTTTCCCATTCAGTTTCCTTCTGATTAAGAAAGGCAGAATCTTTCAGCATAATGCGACATAAGTCCTGACAGGCACTATGTGTATAAATAGGTCCTTTGAAACCGGCTTTAACTAACATTGGCAGGCGACCCGAATGATCGATGTGTGCATGGCTGAGCACCACGGCATCAATTGACCCTGGATCAAAGGGGAAGGGCTGTCTGTTACGGTCCTCATCAGATCTTTGACCCTGTATAAGCCCGCAATCGAGAAGAATTTTACGTTCACCGACTTTGATGAGATGACAAGAACCTGTCACCTCACCTGCCGCACCGAGAAATTCAATTTGCATTGTCATATGTTGTCCACTTTTGACCAGTGATGTTTCGATTATAAGGGGCCTGACGATGATTTTTACAATAATTATTATGTCACGGTAGCGAGAATTAACGTTATTAATGATTAAAACAAAAAATATTGAAATTTATTCAAAAAAAACGGTATTAGCAGTAGCTCATAGAGCCATTTTTCTATACAATCTCGCCTTCTCTACAAGGGTGATTAGCTCAGCTGGTAGAGCGTCGCCCTTACAAGGCGAATGTCGGGGGTTCGATCCCCTCATCACCCACCATTTTTAGGACCGGTAGTTCAGCTGGTTAGAATGCCGGCCTGTCACGCCGGAGGTCGCGAGTTCGAGTCTCGTCCGGTCCGCCATATAAATAAAAAGGCTCCCTGTTTATCAGGGGGCCTTTTTTTTTGACTGTGTCGCAGCTTCACTATTCTTTATATACTATCAAGGGCTGTAAGAATATCTTCTGGCTCCATACGCGTGGTGTAGTCCTTATTGACATAACAGGCATGTATTGAGCCATCCTGTTTGATGATGAATGTCGCTGGTAGAGGGAGTCGATAACTGTCGTCACCATTGGCAGCAGCTATATCGATACCCCATTCTTTATAGAGGGGGTGGAGTTCTTCATAGACAGTCATCACCAGCCCGTATTTATCTGCAACCTTGTTACCGCTATCACTTAGAACTTCGAAAGGAAGCTCGTGCTTTTCAATGGTCGAGAGAGATGCATCGGGCAGTTCGGGGGATATGCCGATCAGTGAGGCGCCTTTGTTCTCTATCTGTGGAAGAATATCGGATAAAGCTTTGAATTCCAGATTGCAGAATGGACACCAGCCACCTCGGTAAAAACTGAGTACCACAGGACCTTGCTTGAGACGTTCAGTCAATCGCGTATCATCTCCACGAACATTGGGTAGCTCAAAGTCAGGTGCCTGTTCTCCCTTCGTTGGCGCATTAGCACCGGCATCTGATTTCAGTAGCTTCTCAAATGCACCGCCTACAATTTTTTGCGCTTCTTCAGGAATATTCGAAATAAAATCCTGCAACGCTTTCTGTGTTTGTTCCGAGAGTGTTTTTGTTTCTGACATTTTATTCCCCATTTATATATTGGTTATTTTAATCGTGTGTGACAGGTTGGCTGTTATTGCATGCAAAATAGTCATACACCTGTATTACTTTATAGCAGTATATGCAAGACAAGTCAAAATCTTAATTATTAGTTAAGATTAATGTGCTCTAATGTGCGAATTATTGATTAGATCAGAAGGATTTCTTCATTTTTCGATGAATCAGGCAAGATTTACCGGCAGTTTCTAGTATTGGGCTGCCTTTTTAATTACTCCATTTTGTCGTCCTGATGACGGGTATTTCTTGCCGAGAATCAAAGATGAAAATAACAACACGAGAACTTAATGAAAATAACTGAATTTTTTCCTTTTTTGAGCTGGCTACGACTAATTACAGGGGAATCATTTAAAGCTGATTTTATAGCGGGCTTAACAGGTGCGGTCATAGTTCTACCGCAAGGAGTGGCTTTTGCGATGATCGCAGGCTTGCCTCCAGAGTACGGTCTGTATACGGCAATGGTTACGCCCATTATCGCTGCTTTATTCGGTTCGTCATTTCATTTGGTATCAGGTCCAACGACAGCTATTTCCATTGTTGTTTTCTCTGCCATTAGCCATCATGCAGAACCGGGCACGGCTGAATTCATATCATTAACCCTGACGCTTACATTTCTGGCCGGTGTTTATCAGCTGGCATTTGGATTGGCACGCTTAGGCTCGCTGGTTAACTTTGTTTCACATACCGTAGTGATAGGTTTTACAGCGGGTGCTGCGATTTTGATTGGCACTAGCCAAATGAAACATATCTTTGGAATTGCTGTTCCTAAGGGTGAGTCATTTCTAAATACCTGGGCTGACATATATAACGGTATTGGACAGACAAATTTTTATCTTATGATCATTGCTGTAGCCACAATGGTTGCAGCTCTACTGGTAAAGAAACTTAATCCCAAACTGCCAAATCTTTTAGTGGGCATGGTTGTCGGCAGTGTTATTGCACTAGTACTGAAAGAATATACAGATAGCATTGCGCTCGTCGGGGAAATTCCAGCACATTTGCCACCATTTTCAAGCCCGGAATTTTCTTTAGAAACTATAAGGATGCTTGCACCGGAAGCATTTGCCGTGGCTTTATTGGGATTGATTGAAGCCGTTTCTATTAGTCGGGCAGTGGCAACTAAATCACATCAAAGAATTAATGCCAATCAGGAGTTTATCGGTCAGGGCATGTCAAATATGGTGGGCAGCTTCTTCTCCAGCTATGCAGGCTCAGGCTCGTTTACTCGTTCAGGTATTAACTACGATGCAGGCGCTAAAACTCCGTTGTCAGCAATATTAGCGGCAATCATGTTGATGTTCATCGTTTTGCTGATTGCGCCATTAACGGCATACCTGCCCATTGCAGCAATGGGTGGGATTATTTTATTAGTCGCATACAATCTCATTGATTTTCATCACATTACGCAAATACTAACATTGAGTAAATCAGAAACATCAATTTTGTTAACGACATTTTTTGCTACCTTATTTCTTGAACTTGAATTTGCAATATATTTAGGTGTTTTGTTGTCACTGGTTTTGTTTCTAGCGAAAACATCGACACCAAAAATACCAACATTATCGATCGATGTATCTTATAACGGAGCCAAAAGAAAATTCTCCAGTGTTCATAAAAAGCCACTTAAACAATGTCCGCAACTAAAAATTATCCGTGTAGATATGTCGATTTACTTTGGTTCGATTAACTATATCAATAAAGTTATTTCTAACATTTCAGAAAAAGAAGGTATTTATAATATATTGATTGTAGCTAGTGGCATCAATTTTATCGATCTTGCTGGTGCAGAAGTGCTTGTTACTGAGAATAACAGGTTACGGAAAAACAATGGTGGTTTGTATTTTGTTGGTATGAAATCGTCAGTTTATGAATTTGCAGCTAAATCGTGCTTTGTTAAAAAAATTGGCAGTGATCATTTTTTTGATTCAAAGGCAAGTGCTATCCATAATATATATGCTCGTCTTGATAGTTCAATCTGTAAAAACTGTAATGCTAGAATATTTAATGAGTGTGAATAGCTTGCTGTTTTCATTGTTTAAGCGTGAGCCATGCAGTATCTCAGCTAAGAGAATAAGAAATCCTGGTGTAAATAACATTTAATAATTGACCTATGACTAAAATTAAAAGTTGTGTTCGTTGTCAGAAAGACTTTGAATGCAAAGATGATAACATTAAAAATTGTCAGTGTGCATTGGTAGAATTGCAACAATACCAGCGTGATAATATATCTAAGCAGTATGATGATTGTCTGTGCGCAAGCTGCCTTGAACAGCTACGCATTGAATACAAGATTAATGCTCAAATATCAGTTGATCAATTTATTGATTTATTACTTCGTTCCACTCTATCAGAGCGGCGACCCATAGATGATCATGAATGCCTACAAGGTATGGTTAATAATAGCAATTTAATGATTACGGCCTGGGATGGTGAAAAGCTGATTGGAATTGCTCGCTCTATGACAGATTTTCACTATGCATGTTATCTGTCTGATCTTGCCGTTGATAAGCAATATCAAAATACTGGAGTGGGTAGAAAGTTGCAGCTTGTTACCCAGGATCAGTTAGGAGAAAAATGTAAGTTAATATTAATTTCCGCACCCGATGCTAATTCTTATTATGAGCATATTGGCTACACGAATAACCAAAGATGCTGGGTGCTTGATAGTAAGCAAAAATAAGATTGATTTTTTAATTCCTAACCGGGTATTTCGCCAGCTTACGTTGCAGTGTACGACGATGCATATTGAGCCTTCTCGCTGTTTCTGAAATATTGCCTTCGCATTCTGTTAATACTTTGTGTATATGTTCCCATTCAACCTGGCCTACAGATAAAGGTTTAGATCTTATCGGTGTTTCTTTGTCACCTTCGGTGCGATAGAAAGCTTCAACGATACCATCAGCATCTGCAGGTTTTGCCAGATAGTGTATAGCCCCCAATTTGATTGCTTCAACTGCTGTTGCGATTGACGCATAACCGGTGAGTACCACTATGCGTGTATGTTCATCCTGTCGTTTTAATTCACTAACCATTTCAAGGCCAGATTTTCCCGGCATTTTTAAATCAACAACAGCAAATTCTGGTGGTTCTTTTTTTGCCTGCATAATACCATCATCAACGTTGTGCGCTGTGCTAACGGTATAGCCTCGTTTAGTTAGTGCTTCAGCAAGCACTTCACAGAATACTATGTCGTCATCGACAATTAGCAAACTGGGCTGGTCGGTCTGACCTTGTTGTATATTTTCGTGCTCGGTCATTTAGCTAGATAATTTTATTGTAGATAAAGGAAGATTAATTTGGCATTTAACGCCACCGCCTTCGCGGTTGTATATACGAACTTCACCGCCCAGTCGTTCGAGTGTGGTGTAGGTTAGAAACAAGCCTAAGCCCATACCGTCCTGTTTGGTGCTCATAATCGTTTCACCCGCCTTCTCTTCAAGCTCAGGTGAGAGGCCATGACCACGATCTGAGACAATCAGTATTAATTCCTGATCACTCCATTGTCCCTCAACTTCGACATTGTCAGGTGAGGCATCGGCAGCATTGTTCAAAATATTGAGTAGCGCCTGATCTAATGTTTGATCAACAACAATGCTAGGGGCAGGTTGGGAGCCATTAAAATCAGACTGAACAACAACATCGCTACGTGATTGTTGCCAGCGCCCTAAAAGATTTAAAAGATAGTCGTCCAGTTTTGAGACACTGCCCGACTCTGCGCGAATTCCACCTGATGCAGCCGAGATAGAACCCAGTATTGTTTTGCAACGAGCAACCTGTCCTTGCAGGGTACTGAGTTTTGATGCTGATAATGGCGTGTCCGGTGTTAAATCTTTGAGCAGGATCGCCATGGTTGAAAGTGGTGTGCCCAGTTCATGCGCAGCACCGGCTGCCAGGGTTCCGAGTGCCAGTATATGTTCATGCTTCAAGTGTTTTTCACGTAGATCGGCAATCTTTTTGTTTTGACGTTGTACCGTGATCGCCATGCGAGCTGTAAATCCTGCGACCAATAGTGCACTAAAGATAAAGCCTAGCCACATACCCACAACATGCAGTCTGAATCCATCACCATGCATATTGTGTGTTTCAGGAAATGGGATGTAAAAAAACAATAATAGTGAATAACAGCCGATAGTCAAAGCCACCATCACCCAGGCATACCAGCCATATAAGGTGGCGGCGGTTAGTACCAGAGGTAATAAAAATAATGGCGCGAATGGATTGGTAGAACCGCCAGAGTAATAAAGTAAAGAAGTGAGAACAAATACATCAATGATCAATTGAGCAAACAGCTCATTATTAGAAACCGGTAATGGTATGCGTAAGCGAACAAGGCTAGCGATGCTGATCGTGAAAGTCAGCGATAAAATAACTGTAATAGGAAATATTGGCAGTTCGACGTGTAGATAGGTAGTGGTTAACCAGACCGCAACTATGGCACCTAGCAGAACGATTAATCTCAGCCAGATAATACGCCGGACATTGATATTGTTTCCAGGGGTGTTGAGTTGTTCATTTAACATTGCGGTAGTTTATAGCTTTTGTGTTTATTCATAAATGAGCTGCGACAATTTGTCGCGCGACACTGTGTCACATTTTAGCGTGTGCTTATATTCGATAGGATTAGGTTTCAGCAAGTTACCAATGACACAGTAATATTTTTTGTGATTAAGTTTATGAGTGTACCCGAAATTTTCAGTAAAGGTGGGCCAGTTGTCTGGATACTACTAGCCTATTCGATAATTGCTTTTGCCATCGTCTTAGAACGTTATCTGCATTTCTTTCGTATTGGCAGATTACCACAGGCTTTTTCCAGTGATATGGAGCATGCCTCTAAAGTTGAGGATGTGCAATCATTGATCAAAGGCCTACGCGGTCCTGAAGTTGCTGTCCTTAGGGGCCTGTTACATGCACATAAGCAGGGCGTTCTTGATCTGGTGCGCGTGGCATCACGTATTGGTTCCTGGGAACTACAACGACTGCAAAAGGGTTTTCGTACACTGAGTATTTTAGGTGATACTGCACCATTGCTAGGCCTGTTTGGCACCATTACCGGCATGATCAAGGCCTTCATGGTGATTGATGAAATGGGCGGCAAAGTTGATGCGCAGATGCTGGCGGGTGGTATTTGGGAAGCCATGCTGACGACGGGTGTAGGTCTGGCGGTAGCATTGCCCATCCTGTTTTTATTGCACTGGTTAGAGGGGCGTGCAGAACGTCATCGTCATGCGATGCAAAATTATGCCTCCATGTTGATTGAGACACTGCCGCATAAAAATACTCTCGCTGTCATTGAAAACGTTGAGCCATAGTAAGGGCTATCACTATGGAATTTGAAGGTCTTACCTCCAGACACAAAACGCCCAACCTGACACCATTAATCGATATTGTGTTTCTGTTACTGGTTTTTTTCATGTTGACCGCTCACTTTGTTAAAGACCAGTCGCTGGACATAAATTTACCTGAAGCAAATAGTGCCACCAATCTTGAAGATCAGGGTGCGCTAGAAATAGTCATTAATGATAATGACGACATATTAATAGACAAAAAAATCATTAAATCTGATGAGCTGGCGGTAGTCTTACAACAATCTTTGCAAGCTCGATCTAACAAGCAGGTGGTCTTGCACGGTGACAAAAGTTCGAAACTGGACTCAACCGTAAAAGTAATGGATGCGGCACGAAAGGCAGGTGCCGAATCACTGGATATCATTACAGACCAGCCATGATGCTCAATAACGTCACAGCAGATCAAGGTATTAACATGGGCGCAATAGCGATTTCGGTGTTGCTGCACCTGATCTTGTTTGTGCAACTGACAGACACCGCCATGAGTAGTCAGGCACAGGCACCAAATTTTTCTACCCGAATCTCACTGAACTTGATGCAGCCTGCCAAACAACCGCCTCAACTGGTTAAGGCAGATATGCCACCACCTGAACCGGCACACAAGCCCAAGGCAGAATCAAAGCCAACGAAAAAACCAGAAGTAATCAAAACAGAATCTCCAGTGATTCCTGAGCTGGCAGTCGCTTCTAAAGTGGCAGAACAAGTTCAACGCGGCCAGGCCAAAGATGCAGCGCCGATTAGGAAACATTATTTAAATAACCTGCTGACCTATATTGAAGGTCATAAATATTATCCACAGTCAGCACGTAGTCGTGGCATCAAAGGCAGTATCGATGTGACTTTTGAATTGTTGAATAACGGTGGCATTAATAATTTAAAAGCTAGCGGCGGCCCACTAATTTTACGTAAAGCTGCCGAGCAGGCGATTGCCAGTGCCTTGCCGTTTCCAGTTCCACCAACAGAAGTTAATTGTCCCTTGCAGGTGAGTTATGCCATGCAGTTTCAATTGAATTAATAAGTAATTTTTATAGAGTATTTAACTATTTGTTTTTTAAAAATAATAATGAGGAATATGAAATGAAATTGATGCCCTTAACCGCAACATTGTCAGCGGTTCTATCACTTGGAACTGTTACTGCGGTCTATGCGGAAGAAGCAGCAGTTGAACAGGAAAACCTTGGCGAGATAACAGTCACAGGAACTCGGGAAAAAACGCTCAAAGCAGAAACACCAGCGACTGTTGGTACGGTTGATAGCGAAGAAATCGCCAATGTTAAACCTTCACATCCTTCAGAAATTATGAGTCGCATTCCCGGTGTGCATATTAATGTAACAGGCGGTGAAGGCCATATGACTGCGATTCGACAGCCTTTAAGTACTTCACCTTTATATCTTTATTTAGAAGATGGTATTCCAACACGCTCAACTGGTTTCTTTAATCACAATGCTATGTATGAAGTTAATGTACCTCAGGCCGGCGGCATTGAAGTTAATAAGGGTCCCGGTACCGCCTTATATGGAAGTGATGCCATTGGTGGTGTCATCAATGTTTTGACTCGTCCATCACCGACGGAGGCTGAAGCTGAAATTAATCTGGAAGGCGGTGCAAACGGCTGGCAGCGCGTTTTGTTAACCGGTGGTAATAGTAACGATACCGATGGCTTTCGTGCTGATCTTAATTTAACCCACACCGATGGCTGGCGTGATTCCACAGAATATGATCGAGTTGGTGGCATGCTGAGGTGGGATCACTCACTTGAAAGCGGCGCAACATTAAAAACAGTACTGACCACGTCGAACATCGATCAACAGACCGCAGGCAGCTCACGTCTGTTAGCTGCAGATTTTTATGATGATCCAACCATCAACTACACGCCGATTTCCTATCGAGAAGTCGAAGCTCTACGTCTTTCTACCGCTTATGAAAAGGAAAGTTCCGATAGTTTATTGAGTATCACCCCTTTTTATCGCCACAATCGGATGGAGTACATGCCTAACTGGTCATTTGGTTACGATCCGGCAATCAAGACAACTGAAAGTGATTCATTGGGAATGCTGGTCAAGTACCGTATGGACCTAGATGGTGACAGTAGAAGCCGTATTATTGCAGGTGTTGATTTTGACTATACACCGGGTGAACGACTTGAAAATAATATCGATGCATACAAAACGGGTGCCATCTACACTTCCTATGTTTTAGGTGAAGTCATTTATGACTACGATGTAACCTACGAAGGTATCTCGCCTTATCTACATTTCGAAACATCACCGACTGATCGTTTACGTCTCAATGCAGGATTGCGTTACGACCATATCGGTTATGACTATACGGATAACATAGCCGCTGCACCAACTTCATATTCAGTAGATTTTAATGGCAGCATCAGAAACAGAACTAACAATCGTCCAACTGATGCCGTAGTGAATTTTTCACAGCTCAGTCCTAAGCTGGGCGCGACTTATGTGTTTAGTGATGACCTGAATGGTTTTGCCTCCTATCGTCGTGCTTTCCGTGCGCCATCTGAAGGTCAGTTATTCCGCCCCGGTTCGAGTGCGGTATCGTTAGATCTTGAAGCGGTTAAGGTCGACAGTTACGAACTTGGTCTACGTGGCAAGGCGAGTAAAAGTTTTGATTACGAAATCTCGCTTTATCACATGATTAAAAAGGATGATCTGGTTACCTTCATCGATCCTGTTGACACTACCATTCGCTACACTGTGAACGCTGGCGAAACACAGCATCAGGGAATAGAGCTTGGGTTAAATAATAAACTGACTGAAGAACTTAAACTGGCGTTTAGTTATTCATACGCCAAACACACCTATGCAGATTGGGTACATTCTGGTAATGATTACACCGATAACGAAATGGCAGTAGCGCCACGTGAAATCATGAATACCCGGTTAAACTGGACACCTTCAATATTGAACGGTGGTAATGCAGAACTTGAATGGGAACGTCTGGGTGAATACTGGATGGATAATGACAATACGTATAAATATGGTGGTCATAATCTGCTTAATTTCCGTGCAAAATATAATTTCGATAAAAAACTGGAACTATATGGTCGTGTGATGAACCTTGCAGATAAGCTTTATGCGACAAATGCTAGCTACACTCCAGCTGGTTTTGGTCCTGAAAAATTTGAATATGCACCAGGTATGTCACGCGCTGTTTATGTGGGCGTGAATTACAATTTTTATTAACCGATAATATCAACGAGAATATCACATGTACAAAGGGGCATTACTTAGCCAGATTTTTTTAATGTTATTTGGCTTCATGGTAACAGCTGAAGCGGCGATGAAAGAACATCAGCATCATAATGCTGATATCTCAAATACAGTCTGCGATAAACAGGGTGTTATGCCATCGCTGAGCTGTGCCAATGCCCCGAGTGCTGTGTTTGATAATAACGGAAGGTTATGGCTTGCCTGGGTATTTGGTGAACATGTCTACGTCAATTATTCCGATGACAAAGGAAAAACTTACAGTCCGCCTGTAGCGGTTAACACTGTTGCCGAAAATATTTATGCCATGGGTGAGAATCGCCCTAAAATTGTTGTAACGAACAAAGGGCATATTTATATTTCCTGGACTCAAAAATTATCCAAACGCTTCAGTGGTCATATCCGTTTTAGTCGTTCGATTGATGGTGGCAAACATTTTTCTGAACCAATTACTGTTAATGATCATCTGGTTGTTACCAGTCATCGGTTCGATGCTATGGCAGTTAATGATCGTGGTGATATATATCTGGCCTGGCTGGATAAACGTGATCTATTGGCGGCAAAGAAAGCAGGGCAGCCCTACAATGGCGCGGCAGTTTATTATGCAGTTTCTACCGATGGTGGAATCACATTTAATACTAATGAAAAAATAATCGATAACAGCTGTCAGTGTTGTCGTGTTGTCATGGCGATTGATAATGATCAACTGCCCGTTGTTTTATGGCGACATATTTTTGGCGATAATATTCGTGATCATGCCCTGGTTAAATTTGATAGCCAGTTAAAGTCAGGGAAGGTAGTGCGGGTCAGTCATGATCAATGGCAGGTCGAAGCCTGTCCGCATCATGGTCCTGATATTTCCATCGCCGATAATGGTAGTTATCATCTCGTCTGGTTCAATAATGCCCCAGAGCGTCATGGTCTGTTTTATGCGAACACATCAGATCAGGGGAAAAATATTTCAACCGCCATCAATTTTGGTAATTACAATAAACAGGCAGCACATCCCCAGGTATTAAGTCAGGGCAAGGCTGTCTTTATAGCGTGGAAAGAATTTGATGGCAAACAGGCAACGTTGCTAACCATGAAATCACCTGATTCAGGCAAGACCTGGTCAGAGCCGCGAGTCCTGGAAAAAACCACGGGTAATTCAGATCATCCCTTATTGATCAATGATGGCAAGAAAGTTTATGCCGTCTGGCATCGTCGCGGACAGGATTACCAGTTGTTCCCGCTCAACAATGATTAAGATCATGTTTCAACGAAGTGTTTTTTTGTGTCTTCTACTGTGCGCCAGTTCTTTAGTCATGGCAGCGCAAGAAGTAAATATATTCAAAGCCGGAAGCTATGCGCAATTTTTAGAACAACGGAAGAATCAGCCCTTCATGCTGGTGTTCTGGTCGCTGGATTGTCCACCCTGTTATAAAGAACTGACAATACTGGCCGAGGAAACCAAAAATCAGCCACAACTTGATCTGGTACTGGTATCAACCGACACCACCGACGACATCAAAGAAATTCAACAGAAGTTAAATAAGTTTGGTTTTACTCAGGTTGATGCATGGGTATTTCAAAATGAACTGGCGCAGCAACTGCGTTATGAAATTGATCCCAACTGGTACGGAGAATTACCCCGCAGTTATTTGTTCGATGCCCGGCATAAGCGGCAATCGATCTCAGGCATTCTAAAACCAGCTGTCTTGCAGCTTTGGGCTAGCCTGCAGGCTGAAACCAGTAACCAATAAATCAGCAGTTAAAAATCCTCATTTAAATACCGATATTGTCGATTTGAGAACGACTGTCATTTAATAGTCGAACCAAATTTGCTAGAATGCGCCCCCATTCCCACGACGCAATAATCCCCGAGGTTTTTAATGTTTAAGTTAGGCTGTCAAAGTCGAGTATGTTTTCAAAATGAAATTCTGTCTGGACTGACGGTTGCTCTGGCACTGGTGCCAGAAGCGGTAGCTTTTGCCTTTGTCGCTGGTGTTGATCCTCTGGTGGGGCTCTATGCCGCCTTTATGGTGGGTTTACTGGCTTCTATCTTTGGTGGTCGTCCGGGTATGATCTCAGGCGCAACCGGTGCTATGGCGGTGGTCATGGTCGCGCTAGTCGCACAACACGGTGTTGAATATCTGTTCGCTGCGGTTGTTCTGACGGGGCTGATACAAATTCTTGCTGGAATATTACGACTGGGTAAATACATCCGCATCGTGCCGCATCCTGTCATGTTGGGTTTTGTGAATGGACTGGCGATTGTCATCTTTCTCGCACAGATTCCCCACTTTCAAATTCCTGGTAGCGGTGGTCAATGGATGGCGGGTAACGAGCTAATGATTTTTGCTGGTCTTATAGTATTAACAATGGCCATTATTCATTTTCTGCCAAAACTGACTTCAGCTTTTCCTGCATCATTGGCCGCCATTATCGTGGTCTCATTATTGGTGATAGGTCTGGATATGAACACCAAGACGGTCGGTGATTTAGCTTCCATCAAGGGTGGTTTCCCCGTCTTCCATATTCCTGGCGTGTCATTCAGCATGGAAACATTAAGAATTATTTTCCCCTATGCCATTATTCTTGCTGCGGTGGGTTTGATTGAATCACTATTAACAATGACTTTGATTGATGACATCACCGGCACCCGTGGTCGCGGTAATCGTGAATGTATGGGTCAGGGTATCGCTAATACAGTGACTGGTTTTTTCGGTGGCATGGGTGGTTGTGCGATGATTGGTCAGAGTATGATCAACGTCAACTCCGGTGGTCATCAACGCCTGTCGGGTATTTCGGCTGCGTTGTTCCTGTTGATGTTTATCATGTTTGCCTCCGGCCTGATTGAAATGATACCTATGGCTGCACTGGTCGGTGTCATGTTCATCGTCGTTATGGGCACGTTTGAATGGTCCAGTCTTCGCATCATGGGCAAAATTCCAAAGACCGATGCCTTTGTCCTAATACTGGTATCGGGCGTGACCGTGTTCAGCGACCTTGCCGTTGCTGTTGTCGTTGGTGTGATCGTCTCAGCCTTATTCTTTGCCTGGGAAAATGCCAGTCATATTCATGTGAAAAGTTATGATGTAGAAAATGGTTCACGTGTTTACGAATTAAATGGACCGTTATTTTTCGGCTCAGTGAAAAACTTTCTTGATCTGTTTACACCTGCCGAAGACCCGGACGATGTCATTATCGAATTTCAAAATTCACGCGTCGCGGATCACTCTGCGATTGAAGCAATTGATAATCTGGCGGAAAAATATATCAAGGCCGGTAAAAAACTGCACCTGCGTCATTTAAGCCCTGAATGTACCGAGCTATTAACCAAAGCAGGTGATCTGGTTGAAGTTAACATGTTGGAAGATCCGAAATACCATGTTGCGGACGATAAGTTATCTTAAGTGAGTAAGATAATCGCATGAAAATATGGGTAGACGCCGATGCCTGTCCGGTGGTGATAAAAGAAATTTTATTTAAAGCTGCGACACGCACCGGTGTACTGGTCTCACTGGTTGCTAACCAATATATAAAAACACCACCATCACCTAATATCAAATTTATCCAGGTCGGCGCAGGTTTTGATGTCGCCGATAACGAAATAGTCAAACGCCTCGATGCGGGCGATCTGGTTATTACCAGTGACATCCCCTTAGCCGATGAAGCCATAGAGAAGGGGGCTTATGCACTTAGTTCTCGCGGTGAGCTTTACACCAAAGCCAATATCAAAGCGCGTTTGAACATGCGTGACTTTATGGAATCGTTGCGTTCAAGTGGCGTTGATACCGGTGGACAGGCAACGTTGAATAATAATGATCGGAAGGCTTTTGCTGATCAGCTGGATAAGCTATTAACCAAATACGTTTGAAGTATGCCGCAAGCTGAAACGTGGTCACCTTATCTCACTTTTTAGTGATTCACGATATGAGCTGGTCTTATACGAATACATTTAAGAATAGTTCTTGCTCTGCTATGGCTTAATCAATAATATAAATACATTCAACGTATTTTATATTCTTATGCTGAACGGGATGAAAAAACAGTACCTCAATAAGACAAGCTTCAGTGCTGTCTTTAAACATATGCATAAAAGGAAGTATCCAGATGTCTACATCGAATAAAACCATAAAATCTATTTTTGGTGCACTCGTCCTGACCTCGGCATTATTTGGTGGGGCTGCGTTAGCGCTGGTGAATACAAATATAGCTCACCACCTTGGGATTGCTCAAGCGCAAAAAAAATTAGCTGACACAAACCAGATACATGTAAAACAAATCCTCTTTATCGATAGTGCTGTTGCCGAGAGAAAGACGCTGCTTGATGGTATTGATCCCAATATTGAGGTGGTTCTGGTCAATAAAAAGAGTGATGGCCTAAAACAGGTGGCTGAAGCACTACGCAGCCGATCAGGCATTGAAGCACTTCATATCATCTCTCACGGCCAATCTGGATCGTTACAGCTTGGCTCTTCCAGAATTGATCACTCAAAACTAGAAACTTATGTGAGCGAACTTTCTACCATCGGTAAAGCTCTCACAGTCGACGGTGATATTCTTTTTTACGGTTGTAATGTGGCCAATGGTATTGAGGGCATGACTTTTGTTAAAGCTTTGTCTGAGATAACAGGTGCCGATATTGCTGCTTCTACAGGGCTTACTGGTTCTCGTGAATTAGAAGGTGACTGGAAGCTTGAAGTCGCAACTGGGGTAATCGAATCTAAGCTTGCACTCAATCAAATAGCGATGGATGTTTATGCTGATATTCTTGTTGATGTCGTTATTGGCACAGCTGGTCAGCCGGCCTTAACAGAAAGTTTTGCTGGCTTTGATATAGGTCAGAGTTTTATTGCGACTAAAACGGGCGTGATTAAAGATATTCAGGTAGCTACTGGCATCGGTCCCACAGGCGGTGGCAGTATTACGTTAGATATTTATAGTGGGACAACAATAACGGCTCCTAATAAAATACATACCCAGTTTTTTGCAAGCCCATTAGCGGTAACAGCTACAACGTATTCTAGTTATACCTACAATGTTTTAACGCTGGACGCTAACGTTAATATTAACAACGGCGTTACATACACTTTTGTTTTAAGTCCTGGTCCACTCCTTTCTCTACTTTATGCTGTCGATGTGTATCCATCTGGAGATTTGTACTCATTTGACCTACTTGGTGGGTTTTCTGGCGGTGCCTTTGATATGATATTTCAGGTCACTCAGGGAGATCTTCTTGCTAGCGTTCCTGACGCCCCGACCATTGGCATCGCTACAGCAGGTGACGCCCAGGCCAGTGTTGCCTTTACCCCTCCAGCGACTGATGGTGGCAGTGCCATTTTAAGTTATACAGCGACATCCAGTCCGGGCAATCTTACTAGCTCTGGTTGTGCTGTATCTCCCTGTACAGTGACAGGTTTGAGTAATGGCACAGCATACACCTTCACCGTTACCGCCACTAATACTATAGGAACCAGCTCAGCTTCAGCCGCTTCCAACAGTGTAACTCCTAAAGCCAGCCAGACCGTTAGCTTCACCTCGACTGCGCCTGCCGCCACGGTTGGTGGTGCGACCTACACCCCAACGGCAACCGCCACTTCAGGGTTAACCGTAGCACTCACTGTTGACGCCGCCTCAAGCGCCATCTGCACGATCAACACAGGCATCGTCTCATTCAATGCAGCCGGTAGCTGCGTACTCAACGCTAATCAGGCGGGCGATACTAACTACAACGCCGCCGTGCAAGTGCAACAAAGTGTCACCGTCGGCAAAGCCAGCCAGACCGTTAGCTTCACCTCGACTGCACCTGCCGCCACGGTTGGTGGTGCGACCTACACCCCAACGGCAACCGCCACTTCAGGGTTAACCGTAGCACTCACTGTTGACGCCGCCTCAAGCGCCATCTGCACGATCAACACAGGCATCGTCTCATTCAATGCAGCCGGTAGCTGCGTACTCAACGCTAATCAGGCGGGTGATACTAACTACAACGCCGCCGTTCAAGTGTCACAGACTGTTGCTAGCTCAGCCGTTGCACCGGATGCACCTAGCATCGGTACGGCCATTGGTGGTAACGCCCAGGCTGGCGTTAGCTTTACCGCTCCGAGCAGTGATGGTGGTAGTACCATTACTGGTTACACAGTAACTTCCAGCCCCGCCGGTGGAACGGATAGTAATGCAGGAACAACTGGTTTAAACCACACGATTATTGGACTGAACAACGGTACTGCATACACCTTCACTGTGACCGCCACCAATGCATATGGAACTAGTCCGGCTTCTACTGCATCCAACAGCGTTACGCCAGCCACTATTCCTGATGCACCATCGGGTGTCACCGCTACAGGTGGATTTGCCCAGGCAACCGTAAGCTTCATCGCTCCCGCAGATAATGGTGGGGATGCAATCATTGGCTACACTGTCACATCCAGTCCGGCAGGTGGCATCGATGTAGATGCTGATACCCCTAACCTGACCCATACTATTACTGGTCTGACTGATGGCGTTGCTTATACTTTTACCGTCACCGCGACTAATGGCGTTGGTACAGGAGTAGCCTCGGTGGCTTCAAATAGTATCAGTCCAGACTCACCACCGGTAATAACACTGCCTGCTGATATCACCATCAATGCAGTTGGTCTGCTTTCACCAGTAAGTACTGGCTTGGCGACGGCTTCTGATAGTACCGATGGCTCATTAACGCCAACCTCTAATGCGACAAGCCATTATTCGCCAGGTGCACATACTGTTGTCTGGAGTGCCACTGACACGGGTGGAAATACCGCAACCGCCAATCAGACAATTAACGTCACGCCACTAGTTGGTTTCAGTGGTGATCAAGCTGGACGCGAAGGCGATACCGTCACCTTCAAGGTTATCCTTAATGGTGAAGCTGCAACTTATCCCGTGACGCTGCCTTACACCATCAGCGGAACAGCGACGAGCATCACTGATCATGATTTGATTGATGGTAGTGTTGATATTCTCGCGGCTAATGTTGAAGCTGTTATCACAGTTAATCTGGTTAATGATGGTGTGGGCGAGGGCGATGAGACGCTCATCGTGACACTAGGTACACCCGTCAATGCGGTTAAAGGCACTGCGGATGTTCATACCCTGGTGATTACAGAAAACAATCTGGCACCACAGGTCACGCTCAGTGCTGATCAGGGGAGTGGTAATACTCACTTGATTGCACAGGCCAATGGCAGTGTTATTGTCACCGCCGCCGTGAGCGATTCAGTCGGCGATGTACATAGCTTTGACTGGACAGCTACCGACAATGCACTAGTCGATACTGATGTCATCGAAGGTACCTTTAGCTTTGACCCAACCGGCTTAACGCCGGGGCAGTACACACTGCGTGTTGCCGTCGACGATGGAACCAACACCAGCAACACTGATATCTTGCTGGATGTTGTTGCTACCGCACCCGTACTCAGCGCCATCGACACTGATGGCGACGGTGTTGATGATGACATCGAAGGCTTTGCTGATAGTGACGATGACGGCATTGCTGACTATCTGGATAACAGTGGCTTAGCCAGTAATGTTGCTCTGGAACAAACTGGCATAACTGATCGCTTCCTGATGGAAACTGAACCAGGTTTAACCGCCAGTTTGGGATCAGTTGCATTCCGCGCCGGTGTTAATGCCACTGGCGTGACCATGAGCGACATTGAAATACACGCCAATGATGGTGCTGGTGTGACTGCGGATGCAGGAGTGACTTACAGCGCGGGTCTGTTCGACTTTAATGTTAGCAACTTAGCCACAGCCGGCCAGTCAGTACGCGTTGTACTGGCACAGTTTACAGCCATTCCGGTTAATGCTGTCTATCGCAAACTGATCGCTGGAAACTGGCAGGACTTTGTGGAAGACACTAACAACAGTCTCGCTTCTGCACCTGGCGAAGCCGGTATCTGTCCTCCACCAGGTGATGTTGCTTATGTCAGTGGCTTAAACGAAGGAGACTGGTGTGTGCAGTTGACCATTGAAGACGGCGGACTTAACGATGCTGATGGTGTTGTTAATCAATCCATCTCTGATCCAGGTGGTGTTGTGAATCAACCCATTGTTGACCCAGTTGTTGTAACAGCTACAGATCATACTGAGCCCTATGTCATCCTGGCCTTTTTCGTTGGTAGTACAAATCCAGTCTGGTTGTTGTTGATTCTTGGACTGTTGCCTTTGCGAAGAAAGCTGCTTGTTGCGAATACGAAAAAACACTGATCAACTGAGATTATTGGCACTAAGCAAAGAAGCCCCGTAAAGGGGCTTCTTTGCTTTTGCTAAATTTTCATAATACCTTAGATGTCTAACGTGAGTGATTGAACTTATAAGATATTCCTGATCACGTTCAGCACTATAAACGTCACCGCCGTAACAAAGCCCAATCTCGGAATCCACACAGAAAACACTCTGACACCCTCGGGCTGAGGCTGTTTTTGTTTGATTTTAATCAGTGCCAGATTAACCAGAGCAAACACTATCAGTATAAGAAAACTGGTCATTTCCGCCAGTGTGACGATGGGCAGCAATATGGCGAAAAACAATATCAAAGCAGCAACCACCAGGGTGCTGTTGATGGGCGTTCGGGTCGGCGAGTAGATTCTGGAAAACCATATCGGTAGCCAACCTCGGTGCCCCATACCATAGAGTAAACGCGAGGCCATAATCAGCTGTATCAAAGCGCCATTGACCACAGCGAATACACCAATCAGGCTGATAACCACAGGAGCCTTGCCGGTAGCAGCGATGTACACATCAGCCAGGGGCGCTTCACTCAGTGCTAGCTGTTGTGGCTCGACTAACAGAACAGCAACGATGGCGACACCTGCGTACAACAAGGTGGAAATTATCACCGCCAGAAAAATAGCTCGGGGCATATTGCTTTGCGGGTCTTTCACTTCCTCGGCGACGTTGACCATATCTTCAAATCCGAGATAGGCATAAAAAGCCAGAAAGGCACCGGCAAAAATACCTATAGATGAAAAGTTAAATGCCAAGTCCGGGATGGCTTCATAACTTTGCTGTAGTCGCGGCATCTGCTCAACACCCACCCAGATCACCAGCGACAAACCAATAATCTCCAGCAGTGTTAAAAATGAAGCCACAGCCACCGATTGTTTAATGCCCCACATTGCCAGCGCAGTCAGTATCACCAGCAGGCTAGAGAGTATGAGCGCTGAAGGTAGATTCTGAATGAGGGGGATATAACTACCGGCGATGACCTTAAAATAACCGGCGAAAGCGTGAGCGATAGCCGCGGATGACATGATACCCGCCGCCACAATCAATAAGCCCACCACTATCGACAGCCAGCGTAATTGAAAACCTTCGTATAAATAAACCGATTCACCCGCACTCACCGGATAACGCGCTGATAGCTCGGCATAACTCAGCGCAGAAAATGAAGCGATGATAGCGGCAATAACAAAGGAGATCGGTGCGTAATAACCGGCTTCACCCGCCACCTTGCCGATCAGGGCATAGATACCCGCACCCAGAATATTGCCCAGACCGTAAAAGGTGATCAGCGGTAATGTCAGGCTGCGTTTTAATGTAGTTTTACTGTTATGCATATTTCTCAGGTTTCACTCACAAGCTAATCTCATGGTAGCTGAAAAAAATAAATTTGCGGTATCTATTTGTTTCTATTGGGGCAAATTATCGAGTCCAGGTAAATATGTAATTTCTACTTGGCACATACAATATCTTGTGTTAATTTATCCGGATAGCACTACATGATGATAATTAAATGCTAATAAACGTAATTCTTATATAGCTATTTGAATTCAAACTGTATATAGAAAAAATAATAACAAAGGGAAGCAAAAATGACCGCGCCTAAACTCCACGCCGTACCCAACAATGTAAACGAAGTCCCTTATCAGGATGCATCCCTGGATATCTGGGACACTAAATATCGCCTGAAGACCCGAGACGGCGATCTGGTTGATATGACTCTTGACGATAGCTACGAACGTGTAGCTCGTGCATTATCAGATGTCGAAGCCACGCCCAAACTAAAGAAAGAATGGTATGAAAACTTTGTCTGGGCATTACGTCACGGTGCTATCCCTGCCGGTCGTATTATCTCCAATGCCGGTGCACTGGAACACAAACCAGCGACTTCGACCATCAACTGCACCGTTTCCGGCACCATTATGGATTCCATGGACGATATCCTCGGTAAGGTGCATGAATCAGGCTTGACCCTGAAAGCCGGCTGCGGCATTGGCTACGAATTCTCCACGCTACGCCCTAAAGGCGGTTACGTTTCCGGCGCTGGCGCCTATACTTCCGGCCCCATGTCGTTTATGGATATCTACGACAAAATGTGTTTCACCGTTTCCTCGGCGGGTGGTCGTCGTGGTGCACAAATGGCGACTTTCGATGTCGGTCATCCTGATGTTTTCGATTTCATCAAAGCCAAGCGTGAAGATGGACGTTTACGCCAGTTCAACCTGAGCCTGCTCATCACCACTGCCTTTGTTGAAGCCGTGAAAGCTGACGGCGACTGGCCGCTGGCTTTCCCGATTACGAATAAAGAATGTGCGCAGGAAAAAATCGATCTCAATGATGCCACGCAAATTATCTGGCGCGACTGGCCGGTTAAAGCCGACTACGTGACCAACGATGCAGGCCAGAAAGCCTGCCGCATTACTCGTGTCGTGCCTGCTCGTCGCCTCTGGGACAGCATCATGGCTTCCACCTACGATTATGCCGAGCCCGGTTTCATCCTCATCGACAAGGTCAATGAATTTAACAACAACTGGTTCTGTGAAAATATCCGCGCTACCAACCCCTGTGGTGAGCAGCCTTTACCACCGTACGGTTCGTGTTTATTAGGTTCCATCAACCTGACACGCTTCGTGCTTAACCCGTTCACCAGCAAAGCTGAATTCGACTGGGATAACTACCGTAAAACTATCCGCATCTTTACCCGTATGCTCGACAACGTGGTTGAAATCAACGGCCTGCCGCTACAACAACAGCGCGACGAAATCACCAGCAAACGTCGTCACGGCATGGGTTATTTGGGTCTGGGTTCCAGCCTGACCATGATGGGTGTGAAATACGGCGCAGAAGAATCACTGGCATTCACCGAACAGGTGACCAAAGAACTGGCACTCGAAGGCTGGCGCGCCGGTGTAGAACTGGCCAAAGAAAAAGGCTGCGCACCTGCGCTGGAAAAAGAATTCGAAGTCACTGGCGAAATGATCTACAAACGTCCAGAAATGCTCGACGATGGATTCAAAATCGGCGACAAAGTACCCGGTAAAATTTTGCACGCCAAATACAGCCGTTATATGCAGAAAGTCGCCAAAGAAGACCAGGCGCTGATCGATGAAATGTGTGAAGTCGGCTGTCGCTTCACCCACCACAGCTCAATTGCACCCACCGGCACCATTTCATTATCACTGGCCAACAATGCCAGCAACGGTATCGAACCCAGCTTTGCCCATCACTACGCACGCAACATTATTCGTGTAGGCAAAAAGTCCAAAGAAAAAGTCGACGTGTTCTCATTCGAACTGCTGGCGTATCGTGCCATGGTCAATGCAGAAGCTATGCCTTTCTCAGAAGACGATGAAACGAAATTACCGGACTACTTTATATCCTCAGAGGAAGTCACACCCAAGCAGCACGTCGATATTCAGGCCGCCGCGCAGAAATGGATCGATTCATCGATTTCAAAAACCGCCAACGTACCCACAGACTATCCGTTCGAAGACTTCAAACATATCTACGAATATGCCTACGATATGGACCTGAAAGGTTGCACCACATTCCGCTTCAACCCCGAAGTATTCCAGGGCGTACTGGTCCAGGATAAAGACCTGGCCAACACCACCTACCAGTTCACACTGGAAGACGGCACCACCGTTGAATACAAAGGTAACGAAGACATTGAATACGATGGCGAGATACACAGCGCCGCTAACTTATTCGACGCACTTAAAGAGGGATATTACGGCAAGTTCTAAGGAACCGCGTAACAGGAAACTATTATGACAAACAAAATTGCACAAAAAATCGTAGCCTTCAAAGTCCTTAAAGACGAAGAAGAAATCCAGCAAGAAGCCGCACCGGTCGTTCCAGAACGTGAACACATGCATGAAAATGTAGCGCGACCTGAATTGCTACTAGGTTCAACCTACAAAATAAAAACCCCGCATTCAGAACACGCACTCTACGTCACCATCAACGACGTGGTATTGAATCAGGGCACCGACCACGAACATCGCCAGCCTTACGAAGTGTTCATCAACTCCAAAAACATGGACCACTTCCAGTGGGTAGTTGCACTAACCAGAGTTATCTCCGCCGTATTCCGCAAGGGCGGTGACGTCTGCTTCCTGGTCAAAGAACTGAAATCCGTTTTCGATCCACAGGGCGGTTACTTCAAGAAGGGCGGCAAGTTCATGCCTTCATTAGTAGCAGAAATTGGCGACGCCATCGAATCGCACATGAAAATGACCGGCTTCTTAAAAGACGACAAGCTGGACGTACACCAGCAAAAACTGGTCGATGAAAAACGCGCAGAATACGAAGCCAAAATGCAGAGTTGTGATGACAGTGCTGATGAGAAGGGGACGTTTCCTGATGGCGCGCAGATGTGTCAGAAGTGCCAGACTAAGGCGACTATTTTGATGGACGGGTGTATGACTTGTTTGAATTGTGGGGATAGTAAGTGCGGGTAGGGGAGAGCATAAACAAAATCTTTTGTAGGATGTTGGTGTGGTGAGAGCCGCATCGCATCCTACGTCACATCATATAAAAGCACAGGGTTATTGGGGAGGGTGCGGAGTTGGATATTTCACATATCGAAGTTTTCAGAAAAATCGCTGTAGATATCTTTTGTAGGTCGCGCCCCAGTCGTTTTAATGACCGGAATATTGGGATAGACGGAATCCGTCTATCTCAATATTCCGGTATCCGTCTAATATACTGTTAGGCAAAAAAATGAGATTAAAATGATTGACGTATTTCTTTCAAGACCAAACTGGGTTCCAAATCATATTGATAAACACTTCAGTAAGTTTTACCCACTACTGACAGAGCTAGGTTTTAATCCACGCACAATCGGAACTAACGTTGCTCCTATATATACTCCATTTCAAGATGTAGAAAATCTAATGAAAAAATGTCAATGCACAATAGTTCTTGGAATACCTCAAATTTGGGTACATGAAGGAAAAATAAAAGACCAAAAGATAGACGAAAACTTTTCATTACCAACTGAATGGAACCAGATAGAAGCAGCAATATCTATTATGCTTAAAAAGCCAACTCTAATGATGCTACATAAGGGTGTTGCAAAAAGGGGCTTATTTCAACAAGGTGCTGCTAATGTATTTATCCATGAATTTCACTCATTAGGTCATGGGTGGGTAGAAAAAATGAGACCTCAGCTTTTGGCACTGAAAGAAAGCTTAAATGCCTAACAAATCAATCAAGTTCGCCCACAAAACAACCTGTGGGCTGGGACTCGGCATAAAGCGCCGAGCCCCTTATTTCAAACGTTAGGGGTAAATATTTACATGGATAAGGAATCAAGTTGAAATCAATCATACTCGGACTAAAGCGGCATCCACTACGCTTTTTTGCCTCAATATTTTTAGCCTATAGTGCGTTATGGACCGTAACAGAGTCTATTGCATTCTTTTATCCAGACCTACAACTCAAAGGACTCTATGTCCATCTTGTATTTATTATTGCGAGTATTGTTATTGGTATAATCCGCGTATATCAGCCCAGAAGGGTATCTATAAAAGTAAACACATCAGATACAACGCTTAATATTTATTATGGAGACATTTTTAAACAGGTAGGTTACATAGTTATTTCAGTTAATGAATTCTTTGACAGCGAGTTAGGTGACCCAGTATCAGAACATTCGTTACATGGCATGGTAATAAAGCAATATTTTGGTGGTCACCCTGAGTCATTCGATTCTGCTATTCAAAAAGATCTAAAAGATCAGTGTTTTGAACAAATTGAGCGTGATCGAGGTAATTTAAAAAAATACCCCATAGGTACAACTGCAAAAATTATAGCTAATGAGCATAAATTTTTGCTTTTTGCTTTGAGTCACACAAACATAGAGACATTTAAAGCTAGCTCAGATTTATCTACAATGTTAACGGCTTTGCATGGACTATTCTCTCGTTCTCGTGACTGCACGGGTGGTGAAAAACTAAACATCCCACTCATTGGTAGTGGAATATCAGGGGTTGGTTTACCTGCTACCCAATTACTACAATTAATCGTGTTAGCAATTATTGATGAAACAAAGAAAAAACAAATATGTAAAGAAATCAACTTAGTTATACATGAATCAAGATTTGATGAAGTAGATCTCGAGACCATAAAAAGGCAATGGGTGTAAAATGGCATATAGAAACGGAACTTACGTAGCTTTTCATGCAGGCGGCACAACCGATCCCACAAAATCAGATATAAAATATTACAACACATTGAAAATGTGGGATGCTCATAAACATATAGATTTCAAATTATGTGACAGTCATGAGAAAACCTCATCTGTGCGCGACTCATCTAGTAAGGAAACCTTAAGAAGAAATCTGGTTACAAGATTAATGAATTCAAAGCAGTTTTTATTGATTCTTACAAAAACAACAAAGAATGATACAGATTGGGTCCCATTCGAAATTTCATATGCTGTCGACAACTGTGAGCTTCCACTTATTTTAGCGTATCCCGATTATAATTCGATTATGGCTCCTGCAGAACTTTCTAGTTATTGGCCATATGCACTTAAAACACGTATCGAGAACGGAAGCGCTAGAGCAATTCATATACCATTTAAAAAAGACCCAGTACTAGATGCATTGAGCCAATTTGATGTGGGTAATAAAAAATATCCAACAAACGGTTATGGTTTTTATACACGTGAAGCACACCAATCCTGGGGGTTAGTATGACCCCTAACAAGTGGGTCAAGCACGCTTCGCTTGGACGCGCAAACAACGCGGTAAGGTGCAATAAAAGAATCAAGAAATCAGGGGTCAGACTCCTTGATTTCAAGAGAACGCCCACTCAGATCAATG
>JAOUKV010000039.1 GCA_029882355.1 Gammaproteobacteria bacterium
CAAACATGACGCCGATCTTCATACGAATCTGATTAATAAAGATCACTAAGGTATTGGAACGCTTGATATTAGCAGTCAGTTTACGCAAGGCCTGTGACATCAAACGCGCCTGCAGACCCATGTGTGAATCACCCATGTCGCCTTCAATTTCAGCTTTTGGTGTTAACGCTGCCACCGAATCGATGACCACGATATCTACCGCACCAGAACGTACCAGCATGTCGGTAATTTCCAGCGCCTGCTCACCATTATCGGGCTGTGAAACCAGCAATTCATCAATATTTACACCCAGGTTTGCAGCATAAGCGGGGTCTAGCGCATGCTCAGCATCAACGAATGCAGCAGTGCCACCCATTTTTTGCATTTCAGCAATAACATGTAAAGTTAAAGTTGTTTTACCCGATGACTCAGGGCCGTAAATCTCAACGACACGCCCTTTTGGTAAACCACCGATGCCAAGAGCGATATCCAGCCCCAGCGAACCGGTAGAAACCGCTTCGATACCCGGCATTGCGCCATCATCGCCCATACGCATGACAGATCCCTTGCCGAATTGACGTTCAATTTGAGTTAAAGCCGCTGCCAGGGCTTTCTTACGATTTTCGTCCATTATTGTCTCCGAGTATTTACGTGATTCAAGGTATTCTAGCCGTGGAATTATCACATAGATATCAGGCATGGCCTAGCCCGAGTCAGACATTATCGCTATTTAATTTTCTTCCGAGCACATCACCGAAGATCGTATTACGCTTTGTTTAGAAAATCGTATTAAACTAGCACCACAACCTGACCTGTACTCAATCAAAATTTAAAAAAAACATCCATGCCGACACTGCTTTCCATCATCGAATCAAGAATGCACCCGAATTTTGCCGAGCTTTATCAAAAACTCGGTCTCGACGAACACCGGGTTGGCTCTATCCGCAAAGCCCTCAGTCTGTTAAAAAATCATCAACCTGATTTTATCGTCTGTGAATTCTTTTATGGTTACGGCAATAACTACGCGGGCGTCAATATTAGTAATCTGGATGTTTTGCTCTCAACACTGCAAAAATACTCGCCTGATAGTAAAGTTATTGTGATTGTCGAAAAATCGGAACGCCAGTATGTGGATAAACTCAATGAGCTGCTGCCACTGTATGCGGTGTTTGTTTATCCCGCTAAAGAAAATGAAATGGAAGCACTATTAAGATAATCGCCATTCCTTCAACATATGGTACTGAACTCCATCAGAACTGGATTTTGATTCCATCAGGGCAAAGCTTTTTACCTGCCAGTTAATTTCTGGCAATATCTCTTTATCCAGCGATAGCCTGGCTTTCCTGAATAAAGTGATATGCGGCCGATAAGGTATTGGCTGATAACCTTCTATACATTGCTGAACGCAAGTAGCCGTTTGCCGCTCAAGCTCTTCCAGCTCGGGCGGTATATTTTTCATACCTAGCCAGAAAACTCCGGGCTTTGGAAAACAGCCTACTGTATTAACATCGAAATTAAATGCCTTGCATCGCACCGAATCTAACGAAACTTCCAATGCCCGCAATTTCTCTATTGAAATTGCGCCGATAAAGTGCAGCGTCATGTGCAGGTTGTTACAGTCAACCGCTTTAGCTTTTCCGAGTAACTTTTCCCGCCCTAGCTGTTGTTGCAATGCAGTAAATTTTTCACGCACCACCGCATCTGGCAACAGTGCAATAAACACTCTTTTAGTCATCAATTTATTCATGTACAGGCCTGAGTGTAGGTTAGATTTATTTGACTTGCCAATCCCATTAAAAACATTAATACTACGCCTACAAATCTAACAAACGTAACATAAATAAAATCATAAAATTTACGGAGTCATTCAGTAATGAACACCAAGAGCATACGCCTCGCAGTACTTCCAGTCTTACTATCAGCAACGTTCACCGCCAGCGCCGCAGATACATTAATTCGTCCCCGTGCGTCGCTGGGCTTCGCCTCATACGACCTTGCTTTTACTCAGAGCGGCGCAGCAATTTCTGACAGTTCATACATGTCAGGTGGCTTTGGTGTCACCATTGCTCAGGACAAACTGTATTTTGACTTTGCATACAACACTAGCCTCGGCGCCACTTTTGACAATGGTGGAGTTGACGATGACTTTAATCGAACCGACCTCAGCCTTACCGTGGGTACGGCACTCAATGGCGGCTTAAGTATATTCGGTGGCTACAAGAATGGTAGCACTGAATATTTCAATTATTTTGGCCCCAGCGCTAACATGCACTTCGATACATCAGGTTTATTTTTTGGTGCTGGCATATCTAACTCAATAAATGATAACAGTTCAATATCCTTCAATGGTGCAATTGCTCTTTTAGACGGCTCTCTAACCGATGACGGCATCAATCCATATGATGCCACTGCTGCCACGGTGGGTCTTAGCCTTGGAGCTAGCTACAATTATTATCTCAACAACGATAGTGGTTTCAGCCTTAAAGGAACCTATCAAAGTTACAATTTCGTGGACTGGGCTGATGCCAACTACAACATCCCAGATACAGTTGAATCTATAATCGCTGTAGAAGCATCCTACTTCTTCAACTTCTAAACTATTATAAAGCGGATGGGGGATGATACACCCATCCGCTTTACTGCCTAAAACAACACGTGAATATCTTTAAATACTCCTCTACCCACCCTCTCAAAGCATTTGCGCTGTCAGTGCTGCTCATCAGCGGCTGCACAACTGGCACCAAAACAACTTCGCAGAAACTCCCCGAATGGTTCTACAATCCTCATACCGAGGGATATATGGGCGTCACCAGCTCAGCGCCAGTACAAAAAATGGGGGGTATTGATGGGCAAAGACGATATGCACTACTAAGAGCTCGTGCAGAGATGGCGCGCATGCAGAATGTTCATGTGCAATCCAAAAGCGAAACTTTTCAGGAAATCTCCAGCTCTGGCGTTAAATTCAACTACGATGATTACAAGAAACTAAGTAGTTCACAGGCGCTAGATTTATACAACGTAGTGATCAAGAAGGAATGGATCAACCCGGAAACAGGTGAGCTATTTCTCTGGTTAACTTACCCGATTAACTAAAGAAAAAAACTGAATCACCATCCCCCGTAAACTCTGCGTTTACGTGACGCCTCTTCCTCTTCATCCTGTCGAGAAACTTCCTTCGCAGCTTTTTTGCTGGCTTGCTGTTTGATAATTTCAAGCTCCTGAGCCGCACTCTGACGCGCCATCATTTCGCTTTCCAGCTGTTTCTGTGCAGCATCAGCCTCAGCCTGCTGCTTCTCCTTAGCAAGCTGACGTTTACTAGTAGATTGAGCCTGTACTGGTGAAGCATCTAATACTACAGGTGAGCTTGGTGCTACACCGGAATTCAGACTTGCCATGGCTTGTTGTTTGAGCTCTTCACGCATCTGCGCTGTAACCACTGGTGTGACCAATGCACTAATTTCGTAATCAACCTGCCAGCCAGACTTGTCCGCTGTCAGATCAAAGGTATCCTTTAGAATCTTTATATCAGAAACTCTCGCAGATACGCGAGATCTCGCTTCATCCTTGGTCAGATTAAAATTCTTAATTTCCGTCACTGTATCTACTACTACCAGTGAACCCTGCTCTGCAGCCTGCCTCTCAGCCTTAACACGCGCCTGATCACGACATTGATCCTTGGTCTTATTAAGGCTGCAGGTTTCACGCACCTTTATTGAAATACGTTTAGACTTATTTATTTGTTTTAGCTTTTCATTAACCTGAGCGCCCGCTAAATCATCGGAAAAGCGCTGCAGTGTAGCCTCCAGGTTCTTTTTTTTATTCAGCGCTATATCATATTGTGTTTTATACTCACGCACCTTGGTATTAAGACTACCAATATATTCCTTGGTTGAGAGATATTCCTGATTGGTTTTTTTCCAGATTCCTCTCTGCTCACCAATTTTGTCACTGAAGTCTATCTCTGGATTCTGATCTTCAAAATTACGCAACTTATCCAGTTTGGCTTTTGCAGCATTAACATCAGATTGCAGCGAGTCAAGTTTCGAGTTTACCGTATTCATTTCGATTTTAACGCTTTGGTAGCCTACCTTGGCTCTGTCAAGCTCTCCATTCACCGTGGCTAATTCGCTTTTTTTCTGCTGGTACTGCTTATAAGCAGCCTCATTAGCTTGCGCCCCCATTGCCACAAACGTAATAATTAGGCCCGCCAGAAAATGGATATTCCGTGTGCATGTAAGTTGAATATTGATCATTAAAGTAACTCTTATATTTTTATTTTCCAATAGTGCAAATCTTATCAGAAGATCAGGTAAAACATAGAGATAAAAGTGTTGATTAGCTCACAATCTCCGTAATCACACAAAAAATACCTTTGTTTATTAAATCGATTCAGGGCAATTCATAATATCCAGCACTGCATTCAGCGCCGCCTCAACCGTTTGTAAACGCACCGCCTCTCGATCACCTTCAAAGTGAAATTCATTTGCGTAAGAACTTTTATCACGCCTACCCCAGCTCAACCAAACTGTACCAACCGGCTTATCTTCACTTCCACCACCAGGTCCGGCAATACCACTAACACTCACTACCACATCTGCCGCTGTACGTTCGAATACACCATCAGTCATGGACAATACCGTTTCACCGCTAACCGCACCAAACTCTTCGATGGTAGCAGTAGATACTCCCAATAAATCATGTTTGGATTCATTGCTATAGCAGACAATCGCACCTTCAAACCAGGCAGAACTACCCGGTAAATCAGTGATGACCTTTGCAATCCAGCCGCCACTACAGGATTCCGCCGTTGCCAGCTTCACATCCTTTGCTTGCAGGCATTTGCCCAATTGCTGCGCCAACTCCAGATTCGATTGTTCTGTAACTACCATGATGTATTCCGATCAGTAAAAATTGCGCCCACTTTAAAACAAATGCTTACGCCATACTAGAAAACCCGGTTAAACCACTAGTTCGACCAGGGCATAACATTACGCATACCGTTCATAACTGGCGCAGTATTACGTGTCAACACGTTCATATCCCGCGTCACCTGCCCGATATTTGCATTCATATTATCAACAGAAACAGTCATATACTGCATATCTTTAGACATACTAGTCATCGCTTTTTCCATAACAGTTACTACGTAGAACATATAAATTACCGCAATAACTGCCAGACTAACTCCAGGAACAGCAATCCATCGAGTCAGCTTAGATCGCTGCGCCTGCACTTCTGACAAATACCCCAACTTCTTATCTGCCAGCAGCTCCTGCTCATGCACTTCCTTCAACGTTGCCTCATGATCGTGCATAACCGATTCAGTTAACTTGTTAATAATTTGAACACTACGATCTTCCCGCTCATTACTTATGCTATTAGCCCGGGTAAATGCCGCATTCAGACCTTCAAATAAATGCAACATTTCCTTATCACGGCGGGAATCACGATCTTCCACCTGTTCTGTAATAACACCAAGGCCTTCACGTACACCTTCAGCCAGTGCAGCCAGCTGTTGATCACGGCTTTCCCTGTCACTTTTCATCTCATCCAGAATAGATTTGATATTGCTCAGAGATGCGTCAGTTAGCGTGTCAGCCTGAGCAGGCTTGCCTGAAACCGGCTTTTTACTCGCAGTCGTCTTTATCGCTGCTTTAGATTTAGTCACTTTCTTCGTTTTTTTCTCTGGTAGCTCTTTATCAGTCATTTTTATCATCCTTTTTGAATTAGAATATTATCTAGTCAGACCAGTCTAGTATATTACCAACTATTAATATACCAGGCAAAAACTGAAGCTAGATCAGAAGATTTTTGAGCAAATGCTATGGCATACTATGGCGCATTATCCAACATAAAAGTGGATCTCCTAAACCTGAGTCTCAATCAAAATAAAAAAATAAGTAAATATGCATCAAGTTAAAGCAAGTTTTAAGGAGAGTTCAAGATGGCAATGATTATACAAACAGTTGAAGGCGTGGTCGCGAATAAATTTCTCATTGATCAATTGCCCCTCAAATTTGGTCGATCCGCAGACAATCAGGTTCAAATTAATGATATAGAAGTAAGCACCGAGCATGCCCAAATCACTAGTGAGACCAATGACAAAGGTGTAGTCGCCTACTTTCTTGAAGATCTTGACAGCACTAATGGCTCATATATCAATGAAGAAAAAATAAAAAAACAACAGCTTCATGATCAAGACAATTTACGCATTGGCTGGAATATTTTCACCTTCATCGATGAAGAAGAAATTAATCTTGAAAAAACCCGTGCCGTTAAAAAAAGCTGGATACCCGGTCTTTTTTATTCCAAAGATAAATAGTGAAATCAAGTAACTTAGTTGGTGTGAATGGAGATACAAACATGGAAGATAAAGCACTACACATTCTGAATAGCACCTTTGGCTATTCAGAATTTCGAGAGTACCAGCAGGATATTATTGAGCAGGTCATCGATGGCAAAGATGCCGTCGTGCTCATGCCCACTGGTGGCGGCAAATCACTGTGTTACCAAATTCCAGCAATGGCACGCGAAGGTGTTGGCATTATCGTCTCGCCACTCATCGCACTGATGCAGGATCAAGTGGTTGCGTTAAAGCAGTTAGGCGTCAATGCTGCTTTTTTAAATTCAACACTAGACGCTAAAAGCGCCAGTGAAGTAGAGCAACAATTGTTGCGCGGTGAACTGGACATGCTTTATGTCGCACCCGAACGATTGATGACAGGTCGCTTTCTGAATCTATTAGAGAACGCAGCCATCTCCCTTTTTGCGATTGACGAGGCCCACTGTGTATCACAATGGGGTCACGACTTCCGTCCTGAGTACATCCAGTTATCAGTACTGCACGAACGTTTCCCACATATCCCACGCATTGCATTAACCGCCACTGCCGATGAACCCACGCGTAAAGAAATCATTCAACGGCTTGCGCTGGAAAATGCCGAATTATTCGTTTCTGGATTTGACCGCCCCAATATTTGTTATCGTATTTCACAAAATCAGGGCAACGCCAAAGACCAGTTATTACGTTTTATTCTTAACGAACACGAAAATGATGCAGGTATCGTTTACTGTCTGTCACGTAAAAAAGTTGAGCAAACTGCAACATGGTTAAGTTCAAAAGGTTTGAATGCGCTGCCCTATCACGCTGGTTTATCAGCGCAGGTTCGTCAACAACATCAACATCGTTTTTTAACTGAAGATAGCGTCATCATCGTTGCCACCATTGCCTTTGGCATGGGCATCGACAAACCCGATGTGCGTTTTGTCGCACACTTGAATTTACCCAAGAGCATCGAAGCCTATTATCAGGAAACTGGTCGTGCAGGACGCGATGGCCTGCCTGCCGATGCATGGATGATGTACGGCCTGCAAGACGTCATCATGTTAAAACAAATGATGGGCAACTCTGAAGCCGATGAGGCGCACAAACGCGTCGAACATCACAAGTTAGAATCCATGCTCGGCTTTACTGAAATTACCACCTGCCGACGACAGGCCTTATTAAAATATTTCGACGATCATTTAGAAGAAGCCTGTGGTAATTGCGACACCTGTTTAATACCAGTAGAAACCTGGGACGCGACGGTAGTCGCACAAAAAGCTTTATCGTGTGTCTATAAAACCAATCAGCGATTCGGTGTCACTTACCTCATCGATGTATTGCTCGGCAAAGACATGGCACGCATCAAACAATTTGGTCACGACAAAGCCAGTGTTTTTGGCATAGGCAAAGAGCTGGATAAAAAACAATGGAGCAGCATCTTCCGCCAACTCATCGCCAGAAATTTACTCTCGGTTGATATCGAAGGTCACGGTAATTTGCGTTTAACCGAAGAGTGCCGCCCGGTGCTGCGCGGAGAGCTCTCCCTGCATCTTCGCAAAGAAAACAAACAGGAAAAATCGACACAACGCGGCCGCAAAACATTCAACAATGTTAAAGATACAGACAAAGTTTTGTGGGAAGCGTTAAGAACCTGTAGAAAAGCACTGGCCGATGAAGCAGACGTACCGCCCTACGTTATTTTCCACGATGCCACCTTGATGGAAATGGTCGAACGACAACCACAAACACACGACCAGTTCTCAAAAATGAGCGGTGTCGGTGAGAAAAAACTCGAAGCCTATGCCGACCAGTTTTTAGATATCATCAAACATCATATCGAGACTGCAGCAAATCCAGCATCCAGCAGTGATACCGTAGAAGAAACCCTGCAACTACTCCGTGCCGGCATGAAAGCCGATGAAATCGCTGCCCATCGCAATTTAACTGCCACCACCATTTATGGGCATTTAGCGAAGGCCATAGAACTGAGTGAAGTAGAATTACAGCAGGTGGTCGATTTAAGCGAGAATGAAATAAGAGTCATACAAAACGCTTTCTTGAACTTTGGCGAAGAAGACAAAAAACTAAAACCCATCTACGACGCTTTTGAAGGTGCTTTTGATTATGGCCTGCTTCAGTGCGTTCGGGCTTCGATTGATGTGCCGATGTAGCACTTATATGAGGAACTCATGTTAGAACAACATGAGATAAACAAATTAAAAATCAGGCTTCCCTGCCCAGATTTATTTTAGAAGTGCAAGAACGCACCAACCATTACACCTTTGAATTCAAGGTCAGCATTAACTGCATCTAAACCCTTTAATTCCAGTGAGGTTGTTTTCAAACCTGCCTCAACACCAAATACGCCCATCTCATATAATGCACGAATACGCACATCCTGATAACTGACATCGGAGTAGCTGATATTATTAATATCCATACCTACTGAAAAACCACTAAATGGCAAATCAAACTGGGCAGCCAGATATAGCATAGGCACAGTGCTAGATACTGATACAGATTGATTACCTACAGTAAAATCACCTTCAAGCTTGCGCGCATTAAAACCAAAATCAAAATTCACCCAGTTATCCAGCAAACGCCAATATATAATAGCGTCCGTGTTATCAATATTGATTTCAGACACAGCACCAGTATTAACAGTTTGGCCGTTAAAAATAACAGAGGCCGATGAAGCTCCAGTATGCCCCATAGATGCTGATTCAATTCGGACATTTGGCACAAACGGTACAAAATGCTCAAATGCCGCATAGACATAAGCATCACTCTCTCCGCTGTATTGTAAATTTGTTTCCA
Source organism: Gammaproteobacteria bacterium (assembly GCA_029882355.1). GTDB lineage: Bacteria > Pseudomonadota > Gammaproteobacteria > SZUA-229 > SZUA-229 > LH-M37. Next base: position 9,122 of record JAOUKV010000039.1, read on the forward strand.
TATCGATAGCTGAATCACCAACAGTACCAAAAGTACCAACTGGGTCATGCTGCCATATACCACCACCTACATACAAACCCAGAAAATCGGCATTTGCATTACTGGACAACACTGATAGAGCCAATACAAGTGGCGCTGTAAACTTAGTCATAATCCTACTCCTAATTTAAAAAACTAATGATAGTTTAGTTAACTACCATTTATCAATCTATAAAATACAATTAAATTAATCGTTATTTTTGACCAATGGTAGTTTTAACCTGATCTTTGACTTTACAAATACAATGAATAGCTCTGCAATCACAGCTAACACACCTAATAGATTGATTTATTTAAGATTACTCATAACAGCATTTCATCTCTGGCCTACATTTGGCAATAAATCTAGGGTAAAATGGAAATAATCAAAATACTTAAGAATACGAGACACCCTGAATGAGCAATCCTTTTCAAGACCAGTTCCTCAAAGCTGGCCTGGTCAACAAGCAACAAGTACAAAAAGCCCAGCAATCTAAAAATAAAAAGAAAAAAGAGCAACGCAACAACAAAAAAATACAGGTTGTCGATGAAGTCAAAATCGAAGCCCAAAAAGCTGCCGCCGAAAAAGCAGCGCGCGATAAAGAGCTAAATCAGAAAAAACAGGAACAGGCACGTCAAAAAGCCACCTCTGCCGAAATCGACCAGCTCATTAAAGCCAATCGCATAGAACGCGATCAAAATTGCGATATCGTCTACAACTTCGAACACCAGAAAAAAGTGAAGCGTATCTACGTCAATGAAGACATGCAGAAACAGATCGTACAGGGCAAGTTAGGTATCGCTCGTATCACCGGTCAATACGAACTCATACCCAAAGCCATTGCCGAAAAAATTCAGCAAAGAAATGAAAAACGCGTGATTTTATTTACCGAAGAAAAGCAGGAAGTGGATGCTAATGATCCGTATGCTGATCATCAGATCCCTGATGATTTGATGTGGTGAGTTAAACAAGAATGATAAAGTATCGCTCGCATAACAGACCAATACGAACTTACAACTTTCAACATTGTCGAACATGCCGCGATCAATGAGTCATCGCCTTAAGTCACTGTTGAGACTAGACCCCGACAATGAATGATTCACCAACCACCACCGATAGCGCGTGGATATTAATTTTCAGTTGCTGGATATTAGCCGCTATTGGCACACTGGGCAGCTTATTTTTCAGTGAGGTCATGGGATTGAAACCCTGTGTGCTTTGCTGGTATCAGCGTATTTTCATGTACCCATTAGTGGTCATCTTTCTGGTAGGACTATTCCCGCTTGACCGTTCCGTGTTTCGGTATGCGTTTCCCATCGCGCTTATTGGCTGGGGCTTTGCCATCTATCATTATCTTCTGTACTCCGGCTATATACCCGAAAACCTTCAACCCTGTGACAAGGATGCATCCTGCACAGAAATAAATCTGGAGTTATTTGGCTTTATTACCATCCCCATGTTATCAATACTTTCATACACGGCAATCATCGTATTATTATTAATTTTTAGAAAAAGGACACAAACATGAACAAACAAACTCTGGTAATGGCTGCTGGTGTGCTACTCATTGCAATCTTTTCTATGGCAGCATTTCTCTACAATACGCAAAAGACTGATGAACTCAGTGCCACTGCACAGAATAACGCCTCATCACTGGTGCGAGACTATTCACCAACAACGGGCGATGAAAATGCCAAAGTCACCATTGTCGAATTCTTCGATCCGGCCTGCGGAACCTGCAAGGACTTTTATCCATTCGTTAAGCAAATAATGGAAGCCAACCCCGGTAAGATAAAACTGGTCATGCGCTACACACCTTTTCACAACGGGTCCGATGAAGTAGTAAAAATACTTGAAGCTGCCCATCTGCAAAATAAATTCTGGGATATCCTCGAAGAAACCTATGCAACGCAATCAGCCTGGGCAATAAACCACACAGCTCACCCAGAAAAACTATGGACGATACTCGCCTACTCAGGGCTTGATATTGAAAAAGCAAAACAGGTTGTACTAA
>JAOUKV010000040.1 GCA_029882355.1 Gammaproteobacteria bacterium
TTCTTCAACAACTTCTTTTGTCGATTCATAAATATATTCTATTCAGTAGTTTTGGAGTAACGGAGGGAGATCCAGAACATAGTTTTTTCTAATATTAGCGGAAATGCAGTTCCGCCACACTTTTTATAAGCACACTACAAAAAAAGCCCGCATATGCGGGCTTTTTTTACTCAATAAGTCAGACTCTTGAGTTATCTATACGGTCACCTGATAACCATACAAACAGATATCATTAATCAGAGACTAAACCAAACCCTGGCTAATCGCTTCTGCCTGCTTACGCGCTAACATAAAGCGACCAATGATTTTGTCACGCTCCATTGATAGCTCTGGTATACCCGGGCGATCAACAAATTGCGCTAATGTAATTCCGTCCAGAAAAGCATATAAACGATCACTCAAATCAGTCCAGAGCTCATGAGTCAGGCAACGTTCGCCACCCTGACAATCACCTTCACCATTACAATTGGTGACATCAACCTTTTCATCAACAGCACGAATAATCTGTGCAATGCTTATTTCGCTAGCGGGTTGAGCCAAACGGTAACCACCGCCCGGGCCACGTACACCTTTAACCAAACCGGCTTTACGCAAATTAGAAAACAATTGCTCAAGATATGACAGAGAAATACCCTGACATTGTGAAATATCGCCCAGAGTCACAGGTCCCGCCTTATCGTGAATCGCCAGATCAAGCATTGCTGTTACACTGTAACGTCCTTTTGTAGATAACCTCATAACCTTAACCTCCAAGTTTCTTGTTAATGATCACACTATACTAAATACCTAGTAAAATAGTCAAGTATTTATTGCGAATAATTTGCATTCGCAATATAAATTAATAATTGAGTCAATATTCTGGTACAGGAATGCCTGGGCGGCTCAAGAAATGTGAACAACGGGGCTTGTTCCGGGCCCGCCTTATAATGACCAATCAATGGGCTTCTTGTTCAACCTGGTTAAATAAGCATTAGCCAGGGTAAAACAGCCCGAACCTATAAACGCAGAAAAATCCTTGCCGTTTTTGTTCGCACCCAATGGACTTGGGTGCGAGGTTTTAATTACGCAATGCTTTGTGCCATCTACCGCCGCGCACGCCTTATGAGCAAAACGTCCCCACGCTAAAAACACCACGCCTTGTTTATGCGTATTAATGTATTCGATACAAGTGTTAGTAAAGGTAAACCACCCCTGTTTACTGTGGCTATTGGCCTCACCCGCACGTACCGTGAGCACAGCATTTAATAACAGCACTCCCTGCTTCGCCCACGCTTCCAAATTACCAGAAGCAGGCATCTGTAGCGCCAAATCACGATTGAGCTCTTTATAGATATTACGCAATGAAGGCGGAATTTTAATGCCGTCAGGCACACTAAAACTTAAACCATGAGCCTGACCTTCACCATGATAAGGATCCTGACCCACGATCACCACCTTAATATCATCGAAGGTCGGCGCTAAAAAAGCGTTAAACCACTGCGCCTTAGGCGGGTAAATAACCGTTCCGGCTTGTTGCTCAGATTTTAAAAAGTCACGCAATTTAACCATATACTCTTGAGCAAACTCTTGCTCAAAGTGCGCTTTCCACACAGGATCAAGTTGATCAATAATTTTAGTATTCATTATGAATTTATATTTCCAGCTTAAACTTTTGCCATATATTATAAGCCACATATATGGGCCGAGGTTTTGTCTTTTAATCTGGGAGAATATCTATAACAGCTGACTTAATGGTTTTAATAATTGTTTTATGATTCCAATAACCAGTGTGAGACCCAATATTCCACTTTGTAAACATCCCACCTGAGTAGACTTTTGTGTCAGTAATTTCAAAATCAGGTTCTGGCCTAATCGTATAATAATCAGCAATCCTGTAACCAAGCACATCAAAAGGACTATAAAAGTTTTTCCAGTAAAAATCATTATCAGATGAAGGGCTCATTATTGATTTTGGGTTATCATGACCCATTTCAAATAGCGGTATATTACAACCAAAAGTAATTAAAGCTCTAAGGTCATTTATCTTTGCGAAAGAGGAAACAGAATCAGAATTTATTTGTTGATCATAAAGATAATCTGACATTGCCATCACGCCCATAGAATGAGCAACGATTATTACAGGACTTCCTGGTTGTAGTTTTTCTTGAAACTTCTCAATATTACTTGATATTTCTTGATGAACCTTCTTTTTGCACACCTACACCATGCAATATTAAAACGCCTAATTGCTTATTCATAGTATTAACTCCTTATAAATACTCATTGTTTAATACCAACTATCAGTAAAAGATCGTTTCGATTTTTTATTAGAAAGCGCATTTTTTTCTTTTAGCTTAGATTCAAGCTCTGCCTGTTTTTGTTTAAGATCGTCAATAACTCGTTGCATTTCAGATGGATCTTGAATCGAATCATCAACACCAGAAGTAACAGAATCGTGTACATGATCAATGTCAGAATCATGTGCATACGCGCTTGGGATTATATCTGGAAGAAATAAAGTTAATGAAATATCAGGCGCTTTACTGACCAAAGTATTACTACCGACACTAACCGAGAATATAACAACTGTATTTACAATCATGTATATCATTTTTAACGGGAATATTTCTTTTATTTTGTATATAACAGAAAAACTAATTAATGCACTTAGAACAAGAGCGCAGATTCTTGGATCGATATCAAACTGGGCATATAATGTTGAAGCTACCGTCATAATAATACCACCAGCAGCACCTGATGCCGCCGTTGATTCTGGCTTTAAAAAATCATGGATTTCAGACATTTTTTCTCTCCTTTGTTTCGTATTTTAAGTATTAAGCATCGTAGAAAATCATTACTGGTCGTAACCAAACATATCCGGATCATCATCAGCCGGATGAATAATATCTAATGTAAATACCCTGAAAACATCCGCGTTACTCATATCTAAACAGTTATATTTTATCGAGTAAGAGCCACTGCTGCCGCCCCCTTTATTTATTATTCACGTTATCATACATCCATGAGCAAAAAAATCAGCCTTCATTTTCATGGTGAATTTGACAAACTTCTACCCCCAGATCAACGCAACGTCGACTTCAATCATGAGCTGAAAGAAACAAGATCAGTTAAGGATCTTATCGAATCAATCGGTGTGCCTCACACAGAAATCGATATCATCATCGTCAATGACGAATCAGTTAATTTCGAATACCTGGTTAAGCCGAACGATCGTATCCAACTGTACCCGACATCAAGGCAGACAAAAGCCGAATTAATAAACATCTCGCCACTCATTCACTGCCAGCCGGAGCCATTAACCGTGCCCCGCTTTGTTCTCGACGTCCACCTCGGCAAGCTGGCTGCTTATTTACGCATGCTGGGCTTCGACAGTCTCTACCGCAATGATTATGACGACCCCACACTGGCGACTATTTCCGCCAATGAGCAACGCACACTACTCACCTGCGACCGACAACTACTGATGCGCAAGCAAGTCAGTCATGGCTATTTCGTGCGTGCCAGGCAGCCACAACAACAGTTACTTGAAGTTCTCTCACGATTCTATTTATTCGAACTAAAAAAACCATTCACACGTTGCATGCACTGCAATGGAATAACTCAGGCCGTCAGCAAACAGGAAATAGAAACGCAACTACTACCGGCAACAAAAAAACATTACAACAAATTTTTCCAGTGTATAAGTTGCAAAAAAATCTACTGGGAAGGCAGCCATTATTTAAAAATGCAGGCCGAAATTAACAAGCTTAAAGCTGGCGAAATATAACCGCTTTCCGGCACGCAAAGGGTTGAAAAAAAGCTTCAAAAAAACCTCCTCTCAACCAAGATCTGCGACCAGGTAAAAACGCCATATTCCAGATCGAGCGCGTTGCTTTCAGTCGTGACTTTCTCTGTAAATTCGTTCAATCCGAAAATCCGTGGTACCAAAGAATTTACCCGAAAGAGCCATCATCAGCGCCAATGACACCACACTAACTACAGCCGCAATAATAAAAATGAGAACAAAACCAATGGACAATGTCACTGCAATACCGATAAGCGGCAAAAGAATAAATATCACAACCGTAGTGACTAGCGCAATGATAAGGATTGCACTCATTATCAGTAATGCTCGGCTAAAAGGATTAGTTACTTCATTGCCGTTAATGATTATTCGTGTTGTCATACAGATTCCCTCGTTTAGTTAAACACCGAATAAGAGGTCCGGAATACACCTCGACTTTTTTGACTAATAAATCATGACAAAATCTTTAATCTTACAAGTTTTACCGTAACTTGCAGTCAGCCAGCTTGTCTTTCCAGAATTCAAGAAAACGCTGTCTGGCAACATTGTCATCGAAACTACCCAGCAACATTGCCTTTGGCACCTGAAGCTCAATCCTCTCCCAGCCACCATTAACCTGGCAAGCGCACTCAACAATAAGTTCCCAGGCATCATCCTTCGGTTCCAGTGAATATAGAAAGGCATCAATCCGCAATTCATCCAGAATCATCATCACAGCATCACGGGCTGTTGCCAGTTCGACTATCGATAGACTCATACCTCGACCCTCCCTCATTTCCTTGATATCTGACTAAGTAGATAATACCGCCGACCATGAAGAATCACCATAGGAAGATACGGTGTAAACCTCGAAAGACATACAGGGACTGTTTTAGAAAAAAATAAAGAACCCCGGCAAGCGGAAAGCCAGGACTGAGAACAGAAAAATATTAAGTAACAAGCTGTAAGAAAGCAATTTTAATTTATCGTCTTCCCACAGGAGCAAGAAAAAAAGCCACTTAAATATTTTCTCTGCGATTAACATCATTAGTCAATAATTAGCCAGTATATCTAACCTGATTACTACTTATATAATCGCTCTAGCTTACTCACAAAAAAACGTTCACTCCAAAGTGATAAACTTTTCTGCTCTACTGGTTTCAAAAATCTTTCTACATCCGCAGCGGCATCTTTCCACTCAATAGAAGAAATTTTCTCACTCAGCGAATTCACAAGCCAAACCTGATCAACATTAAGAGCCTGCCCTTGCCATGGTCCATATTGAACTAACGCATTCTGCAACAATAACAAATTCGGCTCCACGCCTTGAGCAATATACCAGTTAAAGTCATACCAGTCCCTGCCCTTTAAATAAGTCCTACATAACAAAGCATGAATCTTTAACGCAAAATTGCTCTGCACATCCTGATGACAAACTTCAAAGTCCACAGGGAAATCGAGATACGAATATTCAAAGCCAGAACCTAAAGGAGGATTGCAATCAATTTCCAGTTTAATTTTTAACTTACGACCATTCAGCTCATCCATAAAACTTAAATCTAACTGGTTCGCAATTGATGTATCTTTAATCAATGCTTTTTTTACTCGTTGATCCATACGTGCTTTGTCGATCGCCTCTGGCTCGATACCGAATTCCTGACAGGTCTCTACAAGGCTCTCTAAATAAGGCTGCCATGAAAATTCCACATTGGGCTCTAACAAAATAAAATCCATATCTTCTGAAAAACGCGACAGACCATGAAGAATGCGTAAACTGGTTCCACCCTGAAATGCTGCAACCTCAAAAAAATCTGCACGCCACAAAGCAAACAGCATAACCTCTTGCACGATTTCTTTCAGTGCGTTCTCCTCTTCCACAAGAGTCACTTTATATTCAGCTAAACGCTTTTTAATTAAATCAATCATAAATCCAGTTCCCTTAACAGCCCTTCAATAAAGGCCTTTTCTCGTTTTCCCTTATAGACACCCAGTAGCTTAATGATATTTGATGAGGGCAATGACCTGATGGCCTGCTCATCAATTCGTAAACCTTCTAATACAAAATCCAGACCCTGCCATGGCAACTTACGTAAGTAGATAAGATCGAGCAATGCCCTCATTGGGTCAGCAATTAGCGCTACCTGATGTTGCAATTCATATCGGCTAACCGCCTGAAGAAAATAACCAGAATTAACCGTCATACGACGAAACTCAAACTTACCCAGGGCTTCGTGCTCATAACTGACCGATTTACCCTTAGCGGTAATACTCAGTACACTTCGCACCGCCTCAGGAATCCAGCCGTGATAACTCAACGCCGATTCAGCCGAAACATAACACCCCGGCATTAACTGCTGCGCCAAAGCAAAAGGATGAACCGGATTTTTTCGATACTCCTGCGCCAACACATACAGACCTCGTCGTGCCGTGAGCAACTCACCCGCTTTTAGCGCACGATTAACCAGACCGTAGCGACGAGCATCACTGCCACCTAGCAAGCGTTCCAACTGCCGAGCTGACAAAACGTGGTTTGCATCGCCCGATTTAATAATAAGCTCAGTGAGAGGAGTCATACCAATAATTTACAGAAACTTCCATAAATTGCAAGTTTCTAGCAATATTTCTTCAGGAGGGCTGGATTTCGCGAGAAAAAGTACCGTAGCTCCGATTAGCACAGCGTAATCGGAGGATATTAAATATTTATTCATGCATGGGATTGGGCTGGGCTGGGCTAATTGTATCTACCGTGCTATCCCGTCTTGACTAACTACACCAACCAAGTCGCTTAATACGGTATTTAATCGGTTTCGATAGTCGTGCAACAAAGAAGAAACAAATAAATACCCCCAGTAAAAAAAGCCAACCCACAGAACCAGCATGCCTGAGAGGGTGCACATTATTATCTACTACACGATACTCCGACAATGAACTCCAGGGTGTATCGCCGACAACAAAGACCTGAATAATTTGACTGCCATCGGGTTCAGTTTTTGCATAAATACTAGCATCACCATTACCCCAGCTATAAGACATATGCTCTTCTGGCAAATAATACTGAACATTAGAACTGTCTTTCCCTTCAGGGGCATTTTTATGCATCACCACATTAAGCCTATCTAACCCATTATCATTAGATATGAACGCAACAAAGAATCTATTTTCCTCATCAACGTTCACTTCATCAAGAAACCATTTGGGACTTTGAGAATACATAACACCCGGCCCAACACATGAAGCAATCAGCAATGTTGAAATTATTACAAAATACAACAAGCTAGCAATGACTTGTTTAATTATGTTCATAACCATCTCCATTTATTTGTACTAGCTCCGATTAGCCACGTATGTTCTTATCGTTGCTACGCTCCAGCGTCCTGTTAACGTACTCGGCGCCGGAGCGCCTACAGCTGCGTTACCATGCTGGAACGTGGGAACGATGAACGGGCTTTCTTTTTAGCGACAGGTTTTACTAGTTAAGCAGACTCGACAAACGCCTGCGATAAGCGCTGGCCTGCTCAGGGTTATTCGGTGACAGCATATTAGTAATGGTAACAATCATCTCCCTTGCTGCCCCATCCTGATAATCGGGATTCATCTCTAGCAGCGAAAACAACTGTTCCATCGCGCCATCGTAATCGTGACCGGCAACCAGACACACCGACAGATCAAAACGTGCGGCATGATCATTCGCATCCTTCGCCAGGCGCTCATTCAAGGCTTCGATACCTACCGTTTTAGCGGCCAGATCAGCAAAGGTCAGCTGCCCAACCAGCGATTTACCCATACTACTTTCTTTATCAGTATCCGGCAGCCTGTTAAACAGCCCCTGGGCCTGTTCCAGCTCACCAACATCGATGAAGATCTGTACCATGTCCATCGCCACGCGGGTATTACCAGGCTCCTGCTGAATCGCTTTGCTCAACAACATAATCGCCTCCGCCGTATCCCCGGCCATGTGTTTACCGCGTGCCTCTTCGCGCAACGCATCCGCCTGGTTAAATATACCGAGTCCTCGCAACAACACTCGCAGTTCATCCTCCGTTAGCTGCCCCTGTTCTGCAAAGCTCATCTCACCATTCTGAAACACCAGTAAACTCGGCAGGTTCTCGATGTTGTACTGCTTAACCAATCCAGGCTGTTCATCAACATCCACCCTGGCAAACACAAACTGCCCTGCAAACTCCAGAGCGAGCCCGGCAAGAATATCGGCCATCACCGCGCAAGGCTCTGACGCCACATCCATAAACTCGACCAGCACAGGTAACTTGTGCGAATTTTCGAGTACATAACGGGAAAAGCCCGACTCACTCACTTCCAAAACTAATGCTTCTTTACTCATAGAAAATTTTCCTGAAAACTTTTAGTGTTGCTGCGTTTCTTGTGTGGGGAAATCTGAAACACCGTTATTTCTGATATTAGCGAAACCGGTACACAGACCCCTCTTTTATTCCTGAGATTTCGACACACGCTCAAGCAGCTCATCCTTGCCGGAGATAAAACTCTGCACACGAATATAGCCCTGTGATTCTGTCGGAATGACCCACCATTGCATCGCATCGCTGTAATAGGGCTTAGCCAATGCTGAAAAAGCCACCTGCCTGTTGGCTCGCCACGGTGAAAAGCAATAAATATACTCGTCATCAAAGGCGATTCGGACCAGGAAACTTTCTAACATCATCGGCACAGAAATCAGGGAGAAGAACAGGGTAAAACCCATGGGTTCATAGATGCTTTCATAGTCACCAAAGAAAAAATAAAGCACCCCGGCAAGCGGAAAGCCAAGACTGAGGATAGAAAAAATCTTAAGGGGCAAGCCGTAGGTAAGCCATGTCTTTCCTTCCCTAAATTCTGCTGGTACGTCAGCAGATTTATTTAATGCATTTATCACCCAGGGGACAATAATCGCAATTAATGCATAGCCTAGCCATTCCATAATTTTCCTGCGCTTTTGGTAGTTTCTCAGGCCAAGCTTAAAGGAAACTGCGCCCTTTTTCTCGCAAATTATGAATTTTCATGCTGGCTTTTTAACGCTGGCAGCTCGCCTTTCGGCCATGCCCCAAAAGGATACGCCTGATAATCACTATTAAACGTAAGATACTGAATAATTTGATAAATATAGGTAGAAATGCTCTGCCCCAGCTTTAATGCACGCGCGTTGGGCGCACCTGTAAAAAGCGTGAGAACAAACTGAAATACAACAACGGCAACCAGCACAACCTCTGCAACACCGTAAAATAGTGAATATAACAACATGTACAACCCACGTATCCAGATAGATTTCTGAGTAAAGTTTTCTTTAATGCTATTAGTCATGACTTATTCCTCCCGCCAGAATTAAGGGTGTTAATCTTTTTCTGCCCATTCACGAATTTTACGTTTCATTTTTTTCTCAACTTTATCGCCGATTTCATCCCACTCTTCACGATCAGCTGAACCCTCTTCGTCTTGTGCCCACTCTTTTAGTTTTCGCATGACTTTTATTTCGACTTTATCACCGATCTCTTTCCACTCCTTCTCACGTTTTTTATCGGCGGCAGATTTGCAGCTCATATGAGAACCGCCACTCCAAATGCAGATGACGCCAAGCAGGAAGCCAAAATCGTACAAGGCGCCCGTGTTATTTAATTCATACACGCTGACACTATCATTAAACAAATGGATAATCAGGCTGATAAATGAAATAACGCCGTGCCAGAGGCCGAACCAGAACCCGGCCGGGCTTTCAGATGTGAATTGAGCATCACCCGCCGCACAGGAAGCAAGTAGAAACATCAGGGAAATTAAAGCAAGTAGCTTGAACGATAGAAAATTACGTAAAATCATAATCGACTCCATTTGGTTACTCATTAACGAATAATTCTGGCAACTGTATATTGGTAGTTACCTTGCTATACATAGTAATGATATTTATGGAGTGTGCAATGTGTTGTGATTTGGGTCAGTTTCTTTTTAAATATTTACCCATGCTTACGATTAAGCAAGAGTAACTGGAGATGCGGTGCTCAGATTAGTATATTAGAAACAATTGCTCTCTGACACGGGTTTTCCCACGCAGGAGCATGGGAACGAAGGCAAGTCCCACCAATAATTATTTCTGTACTACTCATAATTAATTGATAAAATAGAAACCCTAATATGATCAGGGATAACATTGTGGAACTTATAGGAAATACCGGCAGCAGTAATTTATCCGTTTTGGTGCAATCCGACAGATTACAGTTACTCTATCGACAGTCTTATCCTGCTGTTTTTTACAGCCTGATTTCAGCCACCATTCTAACCGCCATATTATGGCCTGCACAAAACCCTGAGACACTACTTAGCTGGTTTGGTCTTCTGTTGCTTTCAGCGATGGGCAGGCTTTATCTTTTTAAGCGGTATCATAAAACATCACCACAGGGACAGGAAATAATTGCCTGGGAAAAACCATTTTTTATAACCCTTATGCTGTCGTCTATCATCTGGGGCGTAGGTAGCTTGATGATTATTCCGCCTGACTCGCAATTACACCAGATGATTGTTTTTAGTTTTTTAATTGCCATGACTGGAGGCGCTATTTGTTTTTACTCTTCCTACAGTATATTTTCGACGGTCACTATCGCTGTCATGTTATTACCTGTTATCGGCTACTCCTTGATTATTGGAAGCTATATTTCTGTAGGCATAGCTAGTATTGCTTTTGTCTATTTTATCGCGGCTATACGTGCCAGCCATTTTATCAGCGCAACGATGCAGCAAAATCTGATGATGACTCACCAACTTGCTATTTCCAATAAAGAAATCACACGCCTTGCTCATATTGACGACCTGACTGGTTTGTATAATCGACGCGCTTTTTATGAATTTGCAAATGTACTAACTAACAGTAGTCAGCGTAGTAATGATGACATTTCAATCATTCATATGGATGTCGATAATTTTAAAACAATCAATGATTCTTATGGGCATGCTGCGGGCGATGCCGCTTTACAAAGAATTGGACAGATATTGCAGAAGCGATTAAGAAAATCAGATGTATTTGCGCGTATTGGCGGGGAAGAATTCTGCATGTTGTTGTCAGCAACACCGCTAGAAAATGCGACTCAACTGGCAGAGGAATTACGACAGGAAATAGCACAAACTTCATTCACATATGAAAAAGAGAACTTTAAAATCACCGCCAGTTTCGGCGTGAGCAGTGGCGTGTATGATATCGACACCCTGGTCGGGCAGGCCGATGAGTTAATGTACCAGTCAAAGAACTCCGGTCGAAACAGGGTTACTTGTGATCAGTGATACCAGCTGGCGAACAAT
>JAOUKV010000025.1 GCA_029882355.1 Gammaproteobacteria bacterium
AATGCATGCATTGCAGGAGTCAGCACAGGCTTTACATGCGGCATGTTTCTTTTCATGTTTGCGGCATTCCTTTTCACATTCTTCACAAACAGAGATGCATAGTTTGGCTAGCTCGGGCAAATGTGAAGATTGTGCTGAGGCCATTTGAGATAGTGCGGTACACATGGCTAATGATTCAGTCAAAATATCCATGCAATCAGCAATTGAAGTGTCGCCAGTTTTTACTAATTCAATACAATGATCATTGCAGGCCTGACCGGTTTTGATGCAGTCCAGAGCTGCATCAATAATTTCGTTGTTGCTGTTTGTATGGTGTTTATGGCCGCTGTGATCGTGTTCGCTGGCTGAAAATGCTGTGGTAGAGGCCAGTGTAGTGGCAGCAGCAGCGGCGCCCAGTAATATCTCTCTGCGACTTTTGCTATCTATTAAGGCTGAGGTTTTATCGGTTTTCATCTTTAGAGTCCTGATCTGAGGTTGCTAAGGGAATAATAGAGTAAATACATATATGAATAAGGGATATTCGTTGTTTTTAGTGAAGATGTAAATAAAGTTTGTTAGATCGGAATGAGTTTTGTTCATTATGTCCTGATTTACTGGTCCAGCTGTTCGAGTTTTCGATACAAAGTACGTTCACTGACACCTAGTTTATTAGCCAGCTCGATTTTATTATCTACACGATGCATGGCCCACTTTAAATAACGTTTTTCGAGTTCTTTTAAACTGATTAAATCAGAAAAACAGGCCTTGTCTTTGTTGTTGTCATCTATATTGCATTCTTCCGGTAAGTGTTGAGTTTCAATAACATCCGTATCAGCCATTAATGATGCGCGTTGTACGATGTTAATCAGTTCACGAATATTTCCCGGAAAAGCGTAGAGCTGTAGTTGTTGTATAGCCTCGTCTGACATTGTTATTTCGTATTCAGAATAGAATCGTTTTAACATTGACTCAACCAGCAGAGGGATGTCTTCAGTGCGCTCTCTCAATGCTGGCAGGTGCAGTGGGAATGCGCTTATTCGGTAATAAAGATCCTTTCTAAAATCACCGTCGTCGACCATCGAGCGTAAATTTCTATGTGTGGCAGAGACTAATCGAAAGTCTGCTTTTAAAGACTCGACACCACCGACACGTCTGAAGGTACCAGTTTCAATCAGGCGTAGTAACTTGGTTTGTAGGTTAAGTGGAATATCGCCGGTTTCGTCCAAAAATAAAGTGCCACCGCTGGCAGCTTCAACCAGACCTATCTTTCTTGATTGTGCGCCGGTAAATGCGCCTTTTTCATGACCAAATAATTCGCTTTCGAAGAGACTCTCTGCCAGCCCTGAACAATCTACCGGGACAAAAGGACCTTTGGCGCGGCTGCTGGACTTATGAATGGCCTCTGCCACCAGTTCCTTACCAGTGCCAGACTCTCCTTGTAATAAAACACTGACATCGCTACAAGATACACGCTGAACCATTTCAATAACGGTGTTAAAGGCAATGGAGCGCCCGACCAGGCCTTCAGCCTGTGGTTTTGTGCTGGCACATTTAACCGCATACATGGTCTCCAGAAAATAAGCGATTTCACCCTGTTCATCATGGATGGGGCTAAGTTGAACATCGACATGCTCTTCGCCAAATTCAGTATGGTGAACATGTAAGGAGCGCTGTGCCGAATTGCTCTCGAGGCAGAGTTTTAATGGGCAGGTCTCGCCAGCCTGGTCACAGGGCTTTTTATAATGGTGGGATATTTCATAACAATGGCTTTTACCATCAACCTTAAAACCATATTGTTTTTGATAAGCCTCGTTGGCAGCAACTATGATGTAATCTCTGTTCATTAATACCGTTGGATTGGCGTTACTATTGAGTAGACCGTCCAGAAACATGTCATCACCCATGCCTATTTTTGTTACTTTATTTAAACTCATAATCAATGTGCCAAGGTTAAATCAGCCATAAGTATGCCATATTTGGCAAAGTGAAATGAGAAGACTGTCATAAATGGCAGTATAGTAGTGCTTCTAACGGTAATAAAGGTCGTGAATAAGGCGTACCAGTAAATAAGTCATTGTTTTTATTCCAATTGTATGAGGCTGGCCTGAACATTGCTTTGTTGATGAATACGAACAACATAAGATGAGGAAAAAGAATATGGCACATATCGTCATAGTTGGAGCGGGTGTAGGGGGATTGCCTTGCGCTTATGAAATGAGAGAAACGCTGAGTAAGGATCATCAGGTCACCATAATTAATGAGCGAGATCATTTTCAGTTTACGCCCTCGAATCCATGGGTGGCTGTTGGTTCACGTACGCAAAAGGATATATCGGTTCCACTTTCGCCAGTACTCGCCAAGAAGAAGATTAATTTTATTCAGGACAGCGTGACTAAAATTGATGCTGAAAATAACATACTGCAGTTAAAGGAAGGTAATGCGGTTAATTATGATTATCTAGTTATTACCACTGGCCCACGCCTCGCTTTTGAAGAAGTGCCAGGTTCTGGGCCAGATGGTTTCACCTCATCTATTTGTACTACAGAGCATTCAGTTACCGCTTTAGATGCCTATAACAAGTTATTAGAAAACCCTGGCCCTGTGGTTATTGGGGCTATGCCTTTTGCCAGCTGTTTTGGCCCAGCCTATGAATTTGTATTTATTCTGGATTGTTTTTTACGTAAAAAGAAAATGCGCAATAAAATACCTATTACATTTGTAACTTCGGAACCGTATATCGGACATTTAGGTTTAGGAGGTGTGGGAGACTCCAGAGGTATGCTGGAAAGCGATTTACGTAATCACAACATCAAATTTATTACTAATGCAAAAACAACAAAAGTTGAAGATGGCATGATGTTTGTTGATGAATTAGATGATGCTGGTGAAGTTAAAAAGCAACATGAACTACCATTTAATTATTCAATGATGTTGCCAGCATTCAAAGGTGTAGATGCGGTAGCAGCCGTTGAAGGATTATGCAATCCACGTGGATTTGTTTTAATTGATGAATATCAACGTAATCCAAAATATCAAAATATTTATTCAGCAGGTGTCTGTGTTGCTATACCACCAGTAGAAGCTACGCCAGTGCCAACTGGAGCACCAAAAACAGGTTATATGATTGAAACCATGGCTACTGCCATTGTGCACAATATTGCGCATGAACTGGCTGGCGAAGAACCAGAAACGTGTGGTACCTGGAATGCTATTTGTTTGGCTGATATGGGGGATACGGGTGCAGCGTTTGTTGCGCTACCACAAATTCCGCCACGTAATGTTACCTGGTTCAAGAAAGGTAAATGGGTGCATCAGGCGAAAATTGGGTTTGAAAAATATTTCATACGCAAGATGAGAAAGGGTTACACAGACCCACTGTATGAGCGCTTTATTCTTAAAGTATTAGGTATAAATAAGCTAGAAAAGTAGAAAGAACAATTCAATAGGCTGAACAAGGATAAAAATAGCAAGGACGCTATACGCCTCATTTCATTTTATAGAAAATTCCAGTAGAGTAGCGAACAGTTACAAACATACAAAGTAAGTTTTTATGAGAAGTATCAAAGCCGTTCTTGTGGGCAGCCTGTTTATTGTTATTGCCATTTTATTAATGCAGCTGGCCTATATCTTTATCGCTGTAGCTTATAACTCACTGGCAAAAGATTATGCTTTACTAAATGATATTGCAGGTTCTTTTAGATACCTTGTTGGTATACCCCTGTTTATGGTGATTATGTTTTTCGGCGGTTACGTTACTGCGGATTTCGCCAGAACAAAGGTAATACCACATTGTTTAGTAGTGGGTATTATTACTGCCAGTGGCATGATTGTTCCTACATTGGAAAATTCGAACCTGACGATCACCGGGATAGTAATATTTATCATGGCAATAGGTGCAAGTTCAGTTGGCGGGCTTTATTGGCAAAGAGCGAATAAATAACAAGTAGTAAAATATTTTGGTGTTTCTGGTTGAGCGACGTTAATAATGAACAGCTAACCAAATAGTTTCTCTGTCAGGATCAGTCCATTCTACTTTGTGTTTTTTATGTGCCGTAATATTAACAAAATCACCGGTTTTTAATTTAATCGATGGCTCATCTTCAAATGACAAGATAGCCTCGCCCTGTAAAACCATAACCCATTCGTTTTTATTCTGATCGTGCCAGCCAGTATCAGGGGATGTATGCCCTTTTGAGATAATGCGTTCGATAGTTACATCATCGCTTTTAATCAGTTGTTCAAAGACTTCAGCATCAAGGTTTTTTGGAATGGCATTGAATATATTATTCATACCAATTAAATCAGCCTGTCTTATCGGTACTGACGAAGAGTAGAGATAAAATGACGGCGGTAATATAGCGCGGCGCTGAGACCGTTAGCAGTTACATCAATAATTTTCCAGTGATCACCTTGTGCTTGCATACGAAAGTCTAGTCGGTCTGGTCGCTGGTTAGAGCCAAGAAGTAACGTAGATACAGTGACATCATTAGGGCCACGATATTGTGCGCTTCTGATGTTCATTCTAGTGGAGCTGGCATTGTAGCTGCTCAGATGTTTATCAAGACTGGAGAGAAAAGTTTTTTTCACCCTGCTTTCAAGTTCAGCCATATTTGAAGTGTTCATGTGTCGCGCATAAGGGCCAGCTATCCAGTAAGTCATCTGGTCGAAAGCAAAGTGTGGAATAATTTCGTTTTCAATAAAACGCCTAAGTAGTTCCGGTCTGGTGTTGTCTTTATTTTCACTAAATTTCTGTAGCTTATCTAGTGTGTTCTGGATAGTCTGGACAGGGTTATCTTGTGGTTGATTTGGTTGCGAGTGATAGTTATTAAATGCGTGTGTAGTACTAGTGATACCAAGTAGCGTAAGAAATAAAAGAGTTAGATGGCTTTTCATAAAATCTCCGTTTGTAATATTGGTGCAAGGATTGTGTTCTATTTTGGATAAATTAAAAGACCGTGCCAATTTAAATGTTTCAATATCTATAGATGAATAAGCATAAAACCGTCAGACGTCATTTACACGCTCCAATGTAACTGCCGAGAATAGTGCTAGATATTGATGAGTTTCCAAAGCTAATTGTTGATTCTCCCATTGCAGTAGTAGAGTTATAGATTAGGTGTCCATCGATAAGAGTAGGTGAGTCAGTGTTACCGCATTGGATTTGCCAGTCAACACGATCGTCGTCAATTTTCTGGCTGCTAGGCTTGCAGTGGTCGTTGTCAGGTGATTTTGGGGAGAGATCTTTTAGAGTGATGCATGACTTATAAGCTGAAACAGGAATGCCAGCGGGGCCGCCAGGAATGGTTAAAGTTGTAGTCCACTCCCACATGCCCGGTTTAGCATTTATAGCTAATGCTTGCGTTGATGTCACAACTAGAAAAAAGCCTATGGTGGATAAAGTAAGGCTACGTAGAAAAAGAGGCATAATGTACTCCTAAGGAAGATAAATTAAGCTTTAGCTAAAGCCAGTTCTTGTTTCAGCTTGCCATCGAGGAAGAAGCAGGCAAAGGGAACAATAGAAGCAAGCAGTACCAGCATCCAGAATATAACAGACCAGCCTCGTTTGTGGCTCAAAGGAAGCGATAACGCAATATAGGCTAACCAGAGCAGGCCGTGAGTCATGCCGACTTGCCAGACGAAATTGTAGCCAAACTGGTATTTGGCAGGCATAGCGATGAAAAGCAGTGTAATGAGTGAGATGCCTTCGATGAGGCTAAGTTTTCTAAATGTATTTAGCATAGTCATTGTCAATAGTATTTGATTCAGTGAGAGAGATGATACTTTACATCAGTGTTAAGCAAGTTTCGAGTGCATAATGATCAGTAGTAGAGACGATAATTATAGGTTTTCTGAGTGCCTTCGGCAGCACGCTGTAGGTTGAGGGTTTTCTACAGCATCAGCGATAGCCGCAACAATCTGGCCAAATTCTTCGGGCGATATGGCGCTGATAACTTTACCTAATAAGGATGGGTCAACATCGGCATAAGAAATGGTGCCATCTTTTAGTGTCACAACGATACCTGCCATGTGATATCCCTGTTGGTTATCTTTTTCCTCATCATTAACAATCTGCTGATTCATATCCATTAGCGCATCATATTTTACATCGACTTCATTTTGTAAGTCGTCATCCAGATCTTCAGGGATTTTGATTAGATAATTATCTTCATCAATTTCAGTTTCAGGAGAGATACCTTTTGAATGTAACCAGTCGACAAATAACTGAAATGGTTTTTCATGAAATAGAATGTATTCAAGCATTGTATTTGAAGCTCTTAGTGTAATTGTGGTGCAAGGACTTATTCATCAAAAGCAAAAGCAATGCGTTCAGCCAGCTTTTTCAGTGCGGTACGTGCACAGGCGGCATCCTTATCGCCACCCGGAGCACCGCTGACGCCAACAGCGCCGATATTATTACCACCAGAAACAATCTTCAGGCCGCCTTGCATGACGATAAGCCCGGGTATGTGATTCAGCTCCTGTCGTATATCCTCACGCGCATTTTTAAATGCACCGCTATCCATCCAGGCCATCACCGTCATATTCGCCTTGCGCTCGGCAATGTCTAAAGTAAAACGGGATGCCAGATCATCACGTAATGCAGCACGTATCGTGCCAGACCGATCAACTACGACAGCGCTAATGTGATAACCATCATGACGGCATGCTTTGATGGTTTCGTCAGCAATATCACGGGCAAGCTCCATGCCTATATTGATATCAGTGACAACGTCGCCAGCGTGTGCTGACATGGTAAAAAGTAAAAGCACAAATGTAATTGTTTGTTTAAATGTAGATTGAATCATGGCGCTTACCTCTTTGGGTTAGTGATAATAGAGAAAGTTTGATTGCTAGTTAACTTAAATTAAAGAGCTTTTTTGTGTTTTCTGTTGTTTGTTTCGCAATATCTGTTTTTGTTTCTTGTCTCAGTTTGCACAAGGTATTGAATACTTCGACAAGATAGGCAGGTTCATTGCGTTCATTTTGATGTGCAGAATCCGGTTGATCCGGTGCGTCGGTTTCTATGAGTATTGAGGTTAGCGGAAGTTTGCTGGCAGTATCACGAAGTTTGTTGGCGCGATCGTAGGTGATGGCACCACCAAAACTGATATAAAAACCCATTTCAATGAGTTTTAGTGCTTGCTCGTAGCTGCCGGAGTAGCTGTGTATCATGCCTGTTAGTCCAGTGTGATTACGTAATTGCTGAATGACGTCTTCAGTGGCGCGTACGGAGTGAATGACGACGGGGAGTTCATTTTTCTCAGCAATATCGAGTTGTGCTTCAAAAAAATACTGCTGCTTTTTTTTGTCTGCCTGTTTGGGGCGGTAATCGAGACCGCATTCACCGATGGCAATGCATGGGATTTGCTTAATCAATTGTTCTAATTTTGTTAAGTCTCTATCATTGTGTTGATTTACCCAGTATGGATGCAGGCCATAACAGGGATGCAGTTTTTTGTTTTGTTCACAAAGTGAGGTGATTTTCTCCCAGTTGTTGACGGATATGCCAGGGATGATGATATCGCTGATGCTATTTTGTTTTGCGCGTTCGAGTACTTCAGCCCGGTCCGTATCGAAGTTGATAAAGTCGAGGTGGCAGTGGGCATCGATTAGCGAAGATTTTGGCATGGCATAAGTGTACTACGGAAAATAACGTAGACATAAAAAAGGCCAGCATTAAGCTGGCCTTTTAGTATTGCGATGATGATTCAATCTGGCGGTTTTATTTCGCTTTTTCGATCATTTCGTGAATGATTGGGGTCAGGATTAATTCCATCGCCAGTCCCATTTTTGCACCGGGAACAACCAGTGTGTTGCGGCGAGACATGAATGAGTTTGGAATCATGCTCAGCAGGTAAGGGAAGTCGGTGTCGAACTTACTAACATCGCGGAAACGAATAACGATGAAACTTTCGTCTGGTGTTGGAATATCACGAGCGATGAATGGGTTTGAAGTATCAACTGTAGCAACACGCTGGAAGTTAATGTCCGTACGCGAGAACTGAGGTGTGATGTAGTTGATGTAGTCAGGCATGCGACGCATGATGGTGTCTACAATCACTTCTTCTGAATAACCGCGCTCGGCATTGTCACGGTGAATTTTCTGAATCCACTCAAGATTCACACTGGGCACAACACCAACCAGCAAGTCTACGTGTTGAGCAACGTTCGCTTCCTCAGAAACCACGCCGCCATGTAGACCTTCATAGAACATCAGGTCAGTGTTAGTTGGAATGTCTTCCCATGGAGTGAACTGACCAGGAGTCAAGCCTTCATAAGGTACAGCTTCTTCATCACTGTGCAGGTAAAGACGTCGTTGGCCTGTGCCATTTTCACCGTAGCTTTTGAATAGACCTTCGAGTTTGTCGAAGACATTAGCGTCTGGACCAAAGTGACTGAAGTTGTTATTACCTTCGCCTTCGGCTTTTGTCATGGCTTCTTTCATTGCAGCACGGTCATAGCGATGGAAGCTATCACCTTCGATCACTACAGGAGTGATTGCTTCGCGGGTGAAGATTTGTTCAAAAGCGTGTTTTACGGTTGATGTGCCAGCGCCTGATGAACCAGTAACGGCAACGATTGGGTGTTTTTGAGACATGGTCTGCTCCTGTTATATCTTTAAGAATCTAGTATTTGGCGGAAACGGGAAATTTGTATTGCTGATGAGTCTGCCCGTAAAAAGGACGATATTGTACCTGTTTTTGTTCTTTTCAGCGAGAGTCGTGGATGATCTTGATTTAGTTAACCTGTTTGATGAGCTGTGCAGCATTCTGTAGCGCGTCGAGACGGTTTCTATACATCTGTGCAGAATCGAGATGGCGTAGTATATTTTGCTTCTTCAGGATGTCATATACATTTTGACGTGCACCGACCAGGAATACCTGGCGTCCTGCAGCCTTAGTATCAATAATGATATCTTCGATGGCTTTGGCTGAGGTGAAGTCAATAATGGGCACGTCGCTTAGATCGAGCAGCATAAGGTCATAATCTTTAATGCTGGCGTGATGCCTTGCCATGCCCTTGGCGGCGCTGAAGCTCATGGGTCCGCTGATATGGAACAGTAAGATACGGCCTTCAGCAGCGGCAAAGATTTCCTTCTCTTCATTATTGAGTGGCAGTTCTTCACCATTGCTCTTTGTAGCGGTAATGCTGTCCAGTTGTAAATCAGACATGCGCTGCATAAACAGGAAGCTGGCCATGACCATGCCAATACCAACTGCCAGTAACAGGTCGATGGCGACGGTGGTGCATAAAACGACCAGCATAATAACGACACCGGGTTTGGGTGCGCGCGGCATAAGTTTGAGGTAGTCCCAGTCGATAATATCGGTGCCGACTTTGATGAGAATGCCAGCCAGGACGGCATTAGGGATATTGCTGGCAAGCGAGCCCGCACCCAGAACGATGGCGAGCAAAATCACGGCGTGTAACGCACCAGAAATGGGCGTGCGACCACCGGCTTTAACATTGACCACGGTGCGCATGGTTGCGCCTGCGCCGGGCAGGCCGCCGAAGAAACCAGCCACCGTGTTGCCGATGCCCTGACCAATCAATTCGCGATCCGATTTATGCTGGGTGCGAGTGATGTTATCGGCGACCAGCGAGGTTAGTAGAGAGTCGATGGTACCAAGACCTGCCAGCGTCAGGCCGGAAAGGATCATCATGCCGATGAGTTCAGGGTCGTAAGTAGGTAGCATTAATTCGGGGAAGCCTGTGGGGATATCGCCGATAATGGGTGTGTTGCTGCCAGAAAAAAAGAGCAAATAGCTGCCAGTGCCGACGACCAGCGAAAGCAGTGGTGAAGGCACAAGTTGGTTGAGGCGGGGGATGAAGCTGGGTACACCATAAACAACAGCCAGGGCGATAATACCGAGTATAGCGGAGTTTGTGTCAATGCTACCCAGAAAGTCCGGCAAGGCGGTTACTGCTGCAATTGGTTGGGAGACGGCTTCATGTCCGAGCAGGGGGCCGAGCTGGAGCAAAATAATAATGATGCCAATGCCGCTCATAAAACCCGAGACTACAGGGTGCGGTACCAGTTCGATGTATTTGCCGATACGCAGGATACCAAACAGAATCTGGAATAATCCACCCAGAACAACCACGGTAAAAGCGAGCGCTGCACCGTGACCGGGATTATCAGGAAACATGCCAGTGTACTGCATAAATATGGCCGCCATCACCACTGTCATCGGGCCGGTGGGGCCGGAGACCTGTGACGGCGTGCCACCAAATAATGCGGCGAAAAAACCAACAAAAATCGCGCCATACATGCCAGCGATAGGACCTACGCCGGAGGCAACGCCCATCGCCATCGCCAGTGGAAGTGCAACAACAGCAGCGGTTAAGCCGCCATAAATGTCGCCACGGAGATTGTTGAAGTGAAGCCCGTTGATGTGCTGCATAGTTAGATGTTTATTGTGGGAATTTGATTCGTTAGACATTATCACAGAGCGTTTTTGATATCACTACTTGGGACGTTGTATGGTCCAAATTGTGCATATGAGACAGTTCGTGATAATGTCAAACGACGATTTTATCGCCTAATTTATTCGTTAATAGCTGGATGCAGGTTAAAAATGACTGATTTAAAAGCATTGTTGTCGAACCCCCTTCGTTTGTTGCCTTTCATGGCATGGATTGGAAATTGTACAAACCCCAAAGTTTTGCAGGCCGATATTATCGCCGGTATTACCGTGGCGCTGGTGCTGGTGCCTCAGTCGATGGCGTACGCGCAGTTGGCGGGGCTCCCTCCCTACTACGGTTTATACGCCGCATTTTTACCCGGCATTGTTGCCGCCCTGTTTGGTTCTTCGCGCCAGTTAGCAACGGGGCCGGTGGCGGTGGTTTCCTTGATGACGGCGGCGGCACTGGAGCCATTGGCTTTGTCGCCGGATTTATATATGGCCTACGCTATATCAATGGCCTTGATGGTTGGTATGTTCCAGTTAGCGCTGGGTGTTTTGCGAATGGGTATGTTGGTGGATTTTTTATCCCATCCAGTGGTCATCGGTTTTACCAATGCAGCGGCGATTATTATAGGTACATCACAGCTGAGCAAAATATTTGGTGTGGTGGATTTTGAAAAGGGTGAATTTCAGTATGAAACTATCTGGAATGTGATTGCAGCGGCAATGACCGACACGCACATGCTGACCTTGATGATGGCGACGCTCGCTATCGGTATCATGGTGATTCTGAAACATTTGCTGCCGAAGTCGCCTAATATATTAATCGCGGTGGTAGTGACGACACTGCTGTCATGGAATATGGGGTTTGCAGATAAGGGTGGCCTTGTTGTTGGTTACGTGCCGCCGGGCATTACCATGCCGCAATTACCTACAGGTGTTGATTGGGACACGCTGGTCCAGTTAGCAACGACAGCAATAATTATTAGCATCATTGGCTTTATGGAGGCGATATCCATCGCTAAGGCCATGGCGACGCAAACTCGGCAACGGCTTGATCCTAATCAGGAGTTAATCGGACAGGGTCTGGGTAATCTAGTCTCTGGAATGTTTCAGGGTTATACCGTTTCTGGTTCATTTTCACGATCGGCGGTCAATATTAGTGCAGGCGCGATGACGGGTTTTTCGTCGGTTGTCACGGGTGCGGTAGTTGGTATCACATTGCTGTTTTTAACACCGTTACTTTTCCATCTTCCGCAAGCTACTTTGGCGGCAGTGATCATAAAAGCGGTGATCAATCTGGTGAAAATTAGCCCAATCATCGATGCCTGGAAGGCGCAGCCACATGACGGGATTGTAGCGGTGGTGACATTCCTGCTTACGCTGGTCGTCGCGCCACATCTGGAAACCGGTATCGTTGTCGGTGTCATTCTCTCCTTAGGCTTGTTTCTTTATCGCACCATGCGTCCGCGTATTTCAATTTTGTCGCGTGATCTTGATGGCTCATTGCGAGATTCAGAGCGGAATAAGCTCGATACCTGTGACTATATTTCGGTGATTCGTTTTGATGGCCCCCTATACTTTGCCAATACTGGTTATTTTGTCGATACCATTCTAAGTAAAGTAGCAAAGAAGCCAGATCTTAAATTTGTGGTGATTGATGCAGAAGGCATTAACGAGATTGATGCGACTGGTAAGGAAATGTTGCACGAGCTGGTTACTCGCCTGGACTCGCTGGGAATTAAGATGCTGATAGCGCGTGCCAAGTTGCAGATTATGGAGGTGTTTGAGCGAACGGGGTTTGTTGAACATTTGGGCAAGTCACATTTTTTCCGCATACGTACCCACGCGATAAATTATGCCTGGAGTCAATTAGAGGAAGGGCATGCAGAAACCTGTCCTCTGGCTGAGGCAAAGCTATTGAGCGATGAGGAGTTCGAGGAAATAGCCGATGCCGAAGAAGAAATTCAGGCAACAATCAGGCTGGCTGTAGATAATACGGGAGATGAGCCGAAAGAATAAGACTAGTCTTTTCTTTCGTAAACCATATCCCAGACACCGTGACCCAGTTTCAGGCCGCGGCGTTCAAATTTAGTTTCAGGGCGCAAGTCTTTGGGTGAGACGAAGTGTTCTTCTCCTGCGACATTAAAGAAATGAGCTTGCTGCTGCATGTTATTGAGCATGTGCTCGGCATAGTTCTCCCAGTCGGTCGCCATGTGAAAATGCCCGCCGATGCACAAATGTTTTCTAATGCTTTCGACGAAATCATCTTGCAGGATACGTCGTTTGTTGTGACGTTTTTTATGCCAGGGATCGGGGAAAAACAGCTGTACACGATCAAGCGTGTTTTCTGGGATTTGTTTGTCGAGCACTTCGATGGCGTCGTGGCGTATAACGCGTAAATTGCTGATGCCTGCCTTCTGCGCACCTGCAATTAAAAGACCGACACCGGGGGTGTGAACTTCAATGCCGAGAAAATTGCGTTCGGGATTATCAATCGCCTGTTTCAGCAGGGACTCACCATTACCAAAACCGATTTCAAGCGTGATAGGAGCATCATTGCCGAAAATAGCATCAAAGTCCAACAATTTCTCGCTGAAATCAATGCCGTAGTCTTTCCAGTAATTATCTAGCGCGTTTTGCTGGGAGGGTGTGAGCCTGCCCGTGCGCAGCACAAAGCTGCGAATCGGGCGGTGGTATTTTTCTCGAAGTTCTTGCGTCACAACTTTTAGAAGAATAAACCTTCGATCGGTGAAGAGGCTGAAGCAAAACGTTTGCGTGGCATACGGCCCGCCAAAAAGGCTTCGCGACCACCTTCGATGGCTTTTTTCATGGCTGATGCCATCAATGGTGGATTTTGTGCTGCGGCAATCGCCGTGTTCATCAAAATACCGTCACAGCCCAGTTCCATGGCGATGGCAGCATCGGAAGCGGTGCCCACGCCGGCATCGACGATGATGGGTACATTGGCGTTTTCAACGATGGTCAGAATGTTGTATGGGTTGCGAATACCCAGGCCTGATCCAATGGGTGCTGCCAGTGGCATAACCGCAGCACAGCCGATATCTTCTAATCGTTTAGCGATTAATGGATCGTCACTGGTGTAGACCATCACGTCGAATCCATCCTTGACTAGTATTTCGGCGGCTTCTAGCGTGGCGGTGATATCGGGGAATAATGTTTTTTCATCACCCAGTACTTCGAGTTTTACCAGGCTGTGGCCGTCGAGCAGTTCGCGTGCCAGGCGGCAGGTACGAACGGCGTCTTCAGTGGTGTAACAACCAGCGGTATTGGGCAATAAGGTGTATTGGTCAGGGGGCAGGATGTCCAGTAAATTGGGCTCATCTGGATTCTGGCCAATATTGGTGCGACGAACTGCAATGGTAATGATTTCAGCGCCGCTGGTCTCAATGGCCTGTCTAGTTTCTTCGTTGTCTTTGTATTTGCCGGTACCAACCAAAAGTCGTGACTGATAGGTTTTACCCGCAATGATCAGAGGGTTGTCGTTTATTGAGGCTGCTGTTTCTGTTGTCATAGTGAGTTGTCTTTATAGTGGTGCTTTGTGGGGTCAGTTTGAGTTAGGAGAGACTTATCCGCCGCCGATCGCCTGCACGATCTCGACTTTGTCATCCTGTTTGAGTGTGTAGCTGGCATGTTCACTACGAGGCACAATTTCCTGATTGACCTCGATAGCCAGACGTTTATTCTCAAGTCCAAGTATTGAAATGAGTTGCTGGAGACTCAGTTTGTCTTCCAGTGTGCGTTGTTCGCCATTAATTGAGATGTTCATGGGGAATGAATTGTACACGATTATGCTATGTTGAAAGAGCTGCTCTGAGCATTCAGATTGACTATGGATGATTTATCAGGCGTTAAGGTAGAATAGGCGCGATATTGTGCTATACATTGATTTAATTAGGGTATTTTGTAAAACGATGTCAATTTTGAGACAATTAACGATCAACTGATTTTTGGTAAGTGGTAAATATGGAAAGACAAAGAATTTTAGCGGTAATAATGGCCTTATTAATATTTTCGCCAGGCTTGGTTTTGGCGAATGATAATCCTTTTGCAAAGGCGGTGATTATAGCCATAGGTAGCGATAAGGAATGGCTGATTAAAGATAAAACAGCGACTCGTTCGGGTGCTAATGCTGGTGATTTTTATCACTTATTTTATGATAGAAAGCAAGTACGCTTACGTATTACCGATAGTGCAGAAGATAGCATAGCCTCTGCTATGCAGTATCAGAATTTTTCTATCGAAGATATTCAGGTAGACGGAAAGCGTTTGCCACTTTTTCAATGGTGTTTGAGTAATCAGCAAAAACATTCACGTTTTTTACAACAAGGTTTGAAGGTGAAGCAGGATGTGTGCAGCAATCAGGGTGAAAAGGGCACGTTCACATTACGTTTAAATGCGGCAACTCTCAACGCATTGAAAAATGGCAGTACGTTAAGCTTTAAGATAAAACCTTTTCGTTCATCTATTTATGTGAATTTTGATATTTCTGATTTCTCAGATATGGCTGAAAAATTAAACACAAAAGTAAAGTCGGTTAAAAAAACTCAAGCACCTGGGTCAGCTGTTGATTCCGACAAAGTGATTTCGGTAGAGATATGTAAAGCAAATCCACCAAAAGGTTATGCCAAAATTAAACCTGTTGAATATGTTTGTACTGATGCAGCTGCTAAAACAAAGGCTGAAGCAAGTGTTAAAGCCATTGTTGCAAAAGAACGTAAGCTTCAAGCTAAATTAGCCGCTGAAAAAGAACTCAGGCGTAAGCAGGACGACGCTAAAGCACTGGCTGATAAAAAAGCGGCGGAAGAGAAGCTTGCCGCAGAGCAGGCGGCATTAGCTGAAGTAGAAGCGTCAAAACAAGTTGTTAATGCAGAAATCACCAACAAAATGCTAGCTGTCTGTATGAAAAAATGGGAGTCAGGTGAGCATCGTTGCTATTGTGAAAAGTTCATCAAACATGCGCCTGTAGGTATAGAGTCTGATCCTTCTTGTGCTGCACAGTAATTAAAAATTTAGCGCTTGCCTTTACTGTTTCATTAACAGTATTTGGCATTAGTAGCGCGTAAAAGCGTCTTAATCTTTCTTATTTAAATTCCTTATGTCTGAATGTATTGTTATTGGTGGTGGCGTTATCGGCATGATGACGGCGCGTGCGCTACATCTTTCGGGAATGAAAGTGTTGTTACTGGAGCGCGGTTCACTGGGAGGCGAATCATCGTGGGCGGGTGGCGGTATTATTTCACCTTTGTATCCCTGGCGCTATCTGGAATCGGTTAATCGTTTGGCACAACATAGTAAAACTTTGTATCCTGATCTGGTCGCGCAATTAAATGATGAGAGCAATCTTGATTGTGAGTTAATACAAAGTGGTTTGCTGTTTGTTGGAGATAGTGAAAAAGAGCAGGCATTAAGCTGGGCCGAGCAGTGGTCTGAAAATATCCAGCCTGTTGATGGTAGAAAATCGATCTTATCTATTGAGCCTGTTTTGAATGATGGGGTAGATCGAGCTTTGTGGATGCCGGATGTGATGCAGGTGAGAAATCCTAAAATCATTAAAGCGCTAAAGGCAAGTTTTGATCGTTTGGGTATTGCCTATCGTGAGCATGTATCTGTTCAGGATATTGTGGTGCAATCAGGCCGAGTTACAGGTGTGCGAGTTGCCGATGAGGTGATCGGCGCAGACCGTGTGATAGTTGCCGGTGGCGCATGGAGCGCAGGCTTGATCGATGCGGTGCAGCACGTGGACGTTGAGCCTGTTAAAGGCCAGATGATAATGTTCAAGGGTGAGCCAGATTTGATAAAACGAATCGTGCTCTCAGAAGGGCATTATATTATTCCGCGACGAGATGGGCGTGTACTGGCTGGCAGCACACTGGAAAAAACTGGTTTTGATAAAACCACATCAGAAGAGGCATTGCAGGCATTGCGTGAAACGGCAAGTGAATTAGTGCCAGCTCTCGGTTTACTACCAATTGAGCGGCAGTGGGCAGGCTTAAGGCCGGGAACTGAAAATGGTGTGCCGTATGTATGCGCTATCGATGAGGTTGAAGGCCTGTATTTGCACACCGGTCATTATCGCAATGGTATAGTGCTGGGGCCTGCTTCGGTGCAATTAATGGTAGAGCTGGTTCTGAATAAGGAAACATTTTGTGACGCTTCACCTTATAAGGTAGCTGCGACACATTAGGTCATTTTGATATACTGCCAGTCGTTGGTAACATACGACGAATGCCGGAATAGCTCCAACTGGTAGAGCAAGTCACTCGTAACGACGAGGTTGGGAGTTCGAGCCTCCCTTCCGGCACCATTCAAATTTCTGATATTTAGAAGTGTGGTTTAATAGGTGCATCCTTAAAGCGCTGGATACTATCAGTAATTTCCTGTTTTGCTTCTTCGGCCGGATACCAGCCTTCTATTTTAACCCACTTATTTTCTTCCAGGTCTTTGTAGTGTTCGAAGAAGTGTGAAATTTGCTTAATTAATAGCGGTGGTACGTCGTCCTGAGACTGGATTCGGTCATAGCAGGAAGACAGGCTGCTCAATGGTACTGCCAGTATTTTTGCATCGGGGCCAGATTCATCGGTCATCTTCAGAACACAAACAGGTCGACACTGAATAACAGAGCCGGTAATTAGGGGTACGGGTGTGATAACCAGAACATCAACAGGGTCACCATCTTCAGATAATGTGTGAGGAACGTAGCCATAATTGGTAGGGTAATGCATGGCGGTGTTCATGAACCGGTCAACGAACATGGCACCAGTTTCCTTGTCAATTTCGTATTTAACCGGATCACTGTGCGCGGGTATTTCAATAATGACGTTGATTTCGTCAGGTATATTTTTTCCAGGATTGACTCGATCAAGGTTCATAGCGGTCTCGAAGGCTGATAAATGACCGCGACAAGTTTAACAGTAACTGCTTATATAGTAACCCCGTTGCGGTCGTGTATATCGCATTGATGATACCAGCTGGTATGATATATTTTACAAATAATTGACTGTCAGATAGGACGATGGGCTCTAACAATGATTAAAAACAGAAAAATAACCGCTTATCTGTTATATATCGCTCCTTATCTTATCTCCGTGGCAAGTCCTCTTTTTTGAGCTTAAATTATGATCATGAAAAAGTATTCAGGATATTCTTTAATTGAGTTGATGGTGGCGCTAGTTGTGCTGGGCATTCTTTTGGCTGTGGGTGCGCCCCAGATGGGGGTGTTCTTCAAAGGTAATAGGATGGTGGCCAATGCCAATGATTTATTGGGCGGCTTATATTTAGCCAGAAGTGAAGCCATTAAGAGAAATAGTCGGGTAACTATTTGTCGAAGCGAGAATGCCGGTGATGCTATTCCTACGTGTTCGAGTTCTGCAGCAGGCTGGGAGAAGGGCTGGTTTGTTTATGTAGAGGTTGCGGGCATTGGTACATACTCTGAGGGCGTGGATGGTGATGTTTTGAGAGTTAATACGGGCGCTGAAGGTGAAAGTGATAACCAGGTCACCATTACCGCTAGTGATATAGGTATCGATAAATTTGTTTCGTTTACTTCACGCGGCATACCTAAACAAAATAATGGTGCCACTCAATCGGGTGTTTTTCGAATATGTGACCCTCGTGGGCTGACCAATACAGCAGGTGGTGTGGTTGCACGAGGCGTAGTATTAAATGCAGCGGGTCGCGTACGTACTACAAAGGATGCCGCAAAAATTGGTACATGCCTATGAAGCAGCAATATAAAAATACGATGTTTAGGCAGAGTGGCTTTAGTTTGATTGAGGCTTTGGTTGCGTTTCTTATTCTCTCTATCGGCTTGTTAGGTATCGCATCGCTACAGATGATTTCGCTTAAGGCTGGAAAAACGGCTGAAATGCGTACAGTAGCCGTGATAAAGGCAGAAGAAATATTGGAGCGAATTCGTAATAATCCTGTGCAGGTGATGGCTTATATTTCTGGTGCTGGCGATCTTGGTGTCAATAATGGCTGTAATGATGGAGGTGGCGCAGTCACCATGTGCACTGCCGCACAGATGGTGGAGGACGATATATATAACTGGAAAGCAGATTTATTGACCAGTCTGCCAAATAATACGACGACCAATGCGGTAGTAGAGGTTGTGGCACCAGTACCGGGTACAGACCCTACTGCTAAAGTCACGGTAACGATAAATTGGCAAGAAAGGAACACGGAAACAAAAACCATGGATGCTATGAATTATAGCGTTTCAACGCAAATATGTAATAACACAGGGTGCTGAGGTGAGGTTTAACAGAATGAATACTGCTTACTCAAATTCTCGGCGCTCGGCAGGCTTTTCACTCATTGAGATGCTGGTGGCCATGTTGATTGGTTTGATTATTATGAGTGGTGTGATGCAGATATATGTATCCACTCGTGATACTCAGCGTGGTAGTGAAGACCAGTTGGAAATGTTGGGTAATGCACGTTTTGCTATTGAGGCGATAGCTTATGATTTACGTCATTCAAACGTATGGGGTCGCCACAATAATGGTGCATTAGTGCAATGCCAGAACACTGCGGCGACATCAGCTATACCGTGTTCGGGCACACCAATGCCGCCTGCTACTGGCGATTGTGCCGATCAGGAATATATCAATATTGAGAGACCTGTATTTGCTGGTGATAATAGCAATCCTTATACAGGAACCTGCGCGACAGAATCTTACAAGGCGGGCACTGATATATTGACAGTGCGTTATGCGGATACCAATAGATTGAAGACGGATAAGTTAAGCGCAAATGTGGCTTATCTGCGCACCAGTCTTAGCGGTGGAATGTTATTTGTTTCTAGCGGGTCAAGTGTCCCCGATGCACCAATGATCCCAGGCTGGAAAGACGACACTCTTTCCTCAAACCATCTTCTTGTTTCACGCGCTTATTATGTCAGTGATTATAGCGATACACCTGGTGATGGTTTGCCATCATTGCGCAGGAGTGATTTGCTCGCAGGGCCAGAAATGGTTTCGGATGTATTGTTAACGGGTGTTGAAGATTTTCAGCTGGAGTTTGGTGTTGATATCGGGACGAATGGTGTGAGGGGAGAAAGAGATGGACAGGTAGATTCTTATGTTAAAGCCAGCAGTGTTTCCAATTGGGCGCTTGATGTGCTTGCTGTAAGAATATGGGTATTGATGCGTTCAGAGCACACAGACAGAAGCGACATTGGCTCATCCCAGACATTCACCATTGCAGGTAACCCAGTGACCACGCCGAATGATGGGTATCGACGTTATCTAGTTTCTGGTGTAGTGAAATTGCGGAATACAACCCAGAAAAATGTAAGCACTGCAGGTGGTGGCTAGTGATGACAAATAAAACCAATCAATCTTTTCATGTGAAAACGTGGTCAGTACCAGGCCGGCAGACGGGCATGGTATTGATAATGGCACTATTGATGTTGATGGTGTTGACGCTGATAGGTGTTTCATCGATGAGTAGCTCGTCACTGGAAATGAAAGTGGCCAGTAATATGCAGCAGCGCAATATTGCCTTTCAGGCCGCGCAATCACGCCTGGCATTTGCGGCTTCGCAGGACACTTCCAATCCACTAAATTATCTGATCAATATCCCCGACTTGACGGACGAGAGCACATGGCCAGTGCAAACGTGCAATCCCCCGGGTTGTCCTGATGGCGCTGATTGGGTTGCGACTGCTGATGTTAAATATAGCGGATGCGGTAAAGGCGTGGGTAACAGTCTGGAAGCCGGAAAAGGGTTTTCTTATCGCACATTTGAAATTAAAGCGACAGGTGAAACAGTAACAGGGTCATCGAGATCGGTTCAGGTCAGTGCGATATTGTACCCTGTAAAGGCTTGTGGGAATGAAACGATATAAACTTGTGGGAATAACGATATGAAACTGTTTATCAATTTTAGTTGTGTATTAATGATGTTTCTTTCCCAGTATGCGATGGCTGAAGAGCATCCTTTTGTGCCGCATTCGACCAGGGCGTTAAGCATTAAGTTAAGCGATGACCGAACTGGGATCATCAAAAATGTTACATGTACCGTTTGTGATTTTAAAATTGTAAATATCACAGCAAACACCAAAGCGTATAAAAATGGTGTAGAAGTCGATTTATTAGAGGCAAAGATGCGAGCTGGTAAGCCAGCATTGGTGTCATTTAACCCTGTAACCAGAGAAGTGCAAACCATTCGCTGGCATGAGTACAAGTAGTTCGTTGGGACAGTCAAAGAGGTTCGTCATGAAAAGCGTGTATAGAAGATTAAAGAAAACTTACATCGGATTTATACTGGGCTGTTGCATAGCAAGCTCGGCATTCGCTGACGATATTGAAATTTATACCGACGCCAATCTAATTGGGGCAATCGCACAGCCAAATATCATGTTTGTTTTAGATTCATCGGAAGATATGGGATCGACCTTGCCAGCAAATGCGCCCTATGAATATAGCAGAACGTATGCACTGGCTGGTGGATACGACCCAACAAAAGTTTATTTTAGCAGTGATGGAACCATTCCTGCGACAAACGGCGACTATTTTGACTGGGATGCCAATCACTGTTGGCATTCTCTGGAAGAATATGTCGCTGGAGTTTCGCAGGGCGCCTTCACTGGCTCTTTGTATACAACAGGCATGTATTCAGGACAGATCGCACAATATAATGATGCTGCCAACAAATTGGTTTGGCGTACGCCTGTGACCAATAATGCCGCCGCAAGAGCACTGCTTATAGAGTGTGTTCAGGACCATGGTATACACGGTCAAAGGGGGGTCGGAAATAAACATTATATTATCAATGGGGTCGCTAACTCACCCTGGTCAACCGCCGATTCTGGCCTGGCAGCGGTTATTTGGGCCAACAATGCAAACAACGTCGTGTTATATGCGGGCAACTATTTGAATTATTTGTTGGACCCCTCGATTGTTACCTCTCAAGTCCCCCTATTTGATCAATTGAAGAACGCCATTGCTACTTTGGTTGCTAGCACCAGTAATATTAATATCGGCTTAATGCAGTATGATCGAAGAATTAATGTAGTTGATGGAGTTGATTACGGCGGTGAGGGTGGTCCCGTTATTTATCCTTCACTGGATGTGAATTTGGGACGTGCGGATTTTTATAATCGTTTAGCCAATATGCAAATAGGATGGGATCCTGTTATAGCAGAGACTTATTTCGAAGCGTTGAAATATTTTGGTGGAGCGGAAGCTCATTACGGCACTAGCTCGCTGCCCAGTAATCAGGTCGGGAGCATGGACCCCGGTAATGTTTTTTACGAAACGCCTATCACTGAAACCTGCCAGAAAAACTACATTGTTGTCGTTTCAAATGGGTTGTCCCGCTATGATTATTTAGATGCAAGCAAGCGTGCCACATTGCCTGGTTTTGATGTGGGCAGCTGTAACACTGACCCTTATGCACCAGGCTGGGGTAATCTGGATGCTTTTCTCTCAGACACGTCAACCAGAGATAACTGTCTGGATGAAATGGCCGGCTGGGCATTAGTTAATGATATTGCAACGCGTGCAGATGTGCCTTCTCATGCGGGTGACCAGAATGTAACGACCTATACCGTCGGGTTTGCTTTTTCTAATGATCCCCTTGCGCAGGCTGAACTGCTTGATGGTGAGCGACTGCTACGAGATACGGCAGAAAAAGGCGGTGGCCGATTTATTGAAGCGAAAGATGAAGCAAGCCTGGTTAGTGAGCTGAATAAGTTGGTCTCGGAAGTGCTCAAAGTTAACGCGACTTTCTCTTCACCTGCAGTATCGGTAAACGCATTTAATCGCGCGACTAATCTGGAAGACCTTTATTTTACCCTGTTCAAGCCAACCAATGGTGAGCGCTGGGAAGGGAATCTGAAGAAGTTCAAGTTGGAATTTGACGCAAATGATATCCCATTTGTTGCAGATGCAAATCATAATCCAGCCATTGATTCTGTCACAGGTTTCTTTAAGGATGCCTCACAAAGTTACTGGACGGCAGCGGCTGATGCACCGGATGGAGCAGAGACGGCGAAAGGTGGAGCTGCGAGTAAAATCGCATTACCGCGTAAAACATATACATATACAGGTGCGTATTCGGGTACTACAGGAGTGTTGATGCCGAGTGATGGCAATTTAACATCGGCTGCCAATGGGCTGAATGTATTCAATACTAGCCTTACGGATGCTTTGCTCGGGGGTGTGGTAGGGAAGCCTGCAGTGGCATTAAACTTTTTTGGATTTACTCTCATGACGCCATATGAAACGGCCTTAAGATTATGGGCGTCTGGCTACGATATGTTAGATTCAGATGCTGATGGTAATTCATATGATACGCGACGCGAGATGGGTGACCCTCTCCACGCAGAACCAGCTCTGGTGCAATATGGTATGACAGCAGGAAATGTGCCTGATCTGGTGGCATATGTTGCAACGAATGATGGCTATTTACATGCATACGACTCATTGACGGGTATAGAAAACTTTGCCTTTGTTCCTCAGGAAATGCTGCCAAAGCTACAAAATATTTTTGATAATACGGGAGTTAATGGTAAAGCGTATGGTTTAGATGGCAATGTTATACCGTGGATCAATGATGTAAATCGGGATGGCGATGTTAATGATGCAGGTGAGCATGTTTATTTATATTTTGGTATGCGCAGAGGTGGTCGCTATATCTATTCCATGGATGTTAGCAATAGATATTCACCGACGCTACGTTGGGTGATAGAAGGAGGCACTGGCGATTTTGCTGAGTTGGGGCAGACCTGGTCAGCACCTAATGTTGAAAAAATAAAAACAGGTTTAGGCCCTGATGACTACAAGACCGTACTAATTTTTGGCGCTGGCTACGATACTAATCAGGATGCAATAATCACACGCGGTACAGATAGTATGGGACGAGGTATTTTTATCGTTGATGCTGATACAGGTGCATTGTTATGGCGTGCAGGCCCAGATGGTGCAGCAGATTTACAGTTGACTGATATGCAATACGGTATTCCTGCTCGCATTAAGCCTATAGATATTAATGGTGATGGTTACGTAGATCGTTTATATGCCGGGGACATGGGTGGCCAACTTTGGCGCATTGATATTGATAATGCTGCCAATACTACGTCTACGGTTTCCGCAACAGGAGGACGCATTGCTGATCTGGCGGTAGATGCAAGTACTACAGAAAATCGCCGCTTCTATACATCACCAGATGTTGCTTTGATTATTGAAGAAGGAAAGGCTCCTTACCTGTCTATTGTCGCTGCATCGGGATACAGAGCGCATCCCTTGCAAACCGCTACACGTGACCGTGTCTATATGATTAGAGATTACGACGTGTACCAGGTTCCGGCTGCATATACGACAGTGACAGAAGCAGATTTGTTTG
Organism: Gammaproteobacteria bacterium; assembly: GCA_029882355.1. GTDB lineage: Bacteria > Pseudomonadota > Gammaproteobacteria > SZUA-229 > SZUA-229 > LH-M37. Next base: position 23,763 of record JAOUKV010000025.1, read on the forward strand.
ATACGACTAACAATGCGATTGGGCAAGGTTCACAAGCGGTCATTGACGCCGCAGTTATATCCTTGGGTGAGAAAAAAGGCTGGTATATTACGCTTCAGGAGTTGGATGGTTCATTTGTTGGTGAAAAAGCGTTGGCTGAGCCACTTATTCTGAACGGTGTTGCAATTTTTACGACTTTCATTCCTGCTTCAGCAGGCCTGACCAATAATAGCTGTAAAGCGAATGATGGTACTGGTGCGATATATTTTGTAAATGTGGTTGATGGTACACCTACTGCTGATAATACGGGTGATGGTACTGAAACGAGAGAAGACCGAAGAATATTGCTGGCTCGTGGTGGTATTCCACCAACACCACGCGTTATTATCACAGAGGATGGTATTCCTACCTTATGTGTAGGTACCGAATGTACTACAGCCGGTGAAGTGGGTACCGTTCAGAAAATGTACTGGTATGAAGTTGAAGAATAAATTATAGGTTAAAAAATTATGAGAAAAAATCAAGGATTTACTTTAATAGAGCTAATGATTGTTGTTGCAATTATTGGCATACTTACCGCGATTGCAGCACCAAGTTATACAAGTTATTTGAGAGAGGCTGGGCGTAGGGATGCAATGGTGGGTTTGACAACAATTGCAGATAGGCAGGAACGCTATTACTTGCAAAATAATACTTATACTACGGCTCTTGCAGATTTGAATGTCTCTAGTACTTCTGAGCAGGGTTTGTATACTTTTAAAGTGACTTCAGCAGATGCGAGTGGTTTTGAGGTTAGTGCAACAGCAATTGCTACTGAAGCACAGGCAAAAGATACAGGTTGTACGACCATGACATTGAGTTCGACAGGCCTCAAGACGCCGAATGGTCCAGCGCCGGCAAAAGAATGTTGGTAGTTATAAAGTAAAAGGTTTTATCTCAACTCGCGGGGTAGCTGGAAGCGTACAGTTTCTGCTACCCCGTTGTCGTTATGGATAGTTGCCAGAAATTCTTCCTGGAGTTTGTCCATAACTTCCTTAACAAGTATCTCGGGTGCTGAAGCGCCTGCGGTAACACCCACTGCATTGGCTGAATCAAACCAGCTTTGCTGAATATCGTTGGCGTCGTCGATTAAATAGGCAGGTACTCCCTGTTGTTCAGCAAGCTCTCGTAGTCTGTTTGAGTTTGAGCTGTTTGTAGATCCAAGCACCAAAAAAACGTCGACCTGATTTGACAGCTCCCTAACTGCATCTTGTCTGTTTTGGGTGGCATAGCAAATGTCATCTTTACGTCGTGGTCCTTCAATATCAGGAAAACGCAGGCTCAAAGCGTCGATAATTTGACGTGTATCATCGACTGATAAAGTGGTTTGAGAAACATAGGCCAGTTTATCTGGATGGCTTATAGTGAGTTTCACTACATCATCAATGGTTTCGATAAGATAAATTTGACTGTCAGAGGCTGTAATGTATTGGCCTAAAGTACCTTCTACTTCTGGGTGTCCAGCATGGCCAATGAGGATAACGTTAGTTCCAGTTTTTGCGTGCCGGGCAACTTCGAGATGAACTTTGGTTACCAGTGGGCAGGTAGCATCAAAGATGCGAAGCTGTCTATTATTGGCCTCGGCTCGGACTGCCTGAGAAACACCATGGGCACTGAAAATAACAGTTGAGTCATCAGGTATCTCATTCAAGTTTTCAACAAAGATCGCACCTTTTTCGGCAAGATCATTAACCACATAACGATTGTGTACAACTTCATGCCTGACATAAACGGGTGCGCCAAATATATCGAGAGCGCGCTCGACGATATCAATGGCGCGATCGACACCAGCACAGAATCCACGTGGGTTTGCAAGGTAAATGTCCACGACTATTCGTTCTCTATGGGTAAAAAGGCATGTGCATTATTAATTTCTAGAATCTTCACAGAAAAGACCAAAGATAGCTCTGCCAGAGGATGGTTGAAGTCCACTTCAACAGCATCACTTTTAATGGCACGAATGGTTCCAGGTAAGTCTTCACCTTCAGGAGTCCCGAAGTTAAAGGTAAGGCCTATTTCTGGTTTTAATTCATCGGTAAAATTTGACAGGGGCATGTCATGAATATTGGCTTCATCGCGAAAACCGAAACATTGTTCTGCAGTTAGAGTGAGCGTTTGCTGATCGCCTTCTTTGAGTCCGATCAAGGCTAGCATCATGCCTTCGGGGAGGGAAGAGTCGTACATATTAATTTCAATAGGATCTTCATCAAAGCTACTTTCAATCATTGTGCCGTCAGTCAGAGCAAGACTATAGTGTAATAAAACAAGGCTGGTCTGGGTGATTTGTTCAGCCATTATTTTTTTCCTCGAAGTGTTCTTTGATCATGTCGATAATCAGCAGTGCTGCGCCTAACATGATTGCTGAGTCGGCAATATTAAAAGCTGGCCAGAAACATTGAGCTCCTGTGGATAAATTCCATAAAGAAAAACCGGGCAGGCAGGCGTCGGCATGATAATAGTACTGAATAAAATCTATGACGTGACCAAATAAGGCTCGATCGACTAAGTTACCAATAGCTCCGCCAAGAATTAAAGCCAGGCCAGCGGAAAGTAACTTTTTATCGCTGCCAGTTTGTTTTAACCAGAAAAAAAGAAACAGACTGATGGTCGATGATAGCGCAATAAAAAACCAGCGTTGCCAACCGCCTGCATCGCTCAGAAAACTAAAGGCCGCGCCTTCGTTGTACATGAGTGTCCAGTTTAAATTGGGTATTGCGGGTACAGCTTTGTGAACAACTAATGAGTGTTCAGCAAATTGTTTGGTGATCTGATCTATCACGGCGACAACCACTGTTAACCACAACCAGTTCATAATCGTTTCCTAGGCAAAGCGGCGTGTTTCGCCGTCACCAGCTACGTTATCTACACAACGGCCACATAATTCGGGATGTTCGTCGTGTGTGCCAACATCTTCGCGATGGTGCCAGCAGCGTACACATTTAGTGTGTTTTGATGCTTTTGCGGTGATTTTAATATTGATGCCATTGGCAAGGCCGGCTTCAATGCAATCACCTTTTGCATTACTGATATTGTCCACCCTGGCTTCAGAGGTGATAAGGACAAAGCGCAGTTCATCACCGAGTTGGTTTAATTTATTGTAAAGTTCGCCTTCACAGTAGATAACAACGTCAGCATCAAGTGATGAGCCAATTTTATTTTCATTGCGCAGTGATTCAAGTTGTTTGCTGACGGCTGATCGAGTTTCAAGAATATCCTGCCAGAAATCCATGTTCATTGACTCATCGGAAACCAGTGAAAATAAATCCTGGTACCAGCCTTCAAGAAAAATAGATTTTTCGTGGTCACCAGGAATTTGCTTCCAGATGTCTTCGGCGGTGAAACTTAAGATCGGTGCCATCCAGCGAGACATAGCTTCGATAATATGATGCAGTGCAGTTTGTGCTGAACGACGCGCAACACTGTTTTCCTGAGTAGTGTATTGACGGTCTTTAATGACATCAAGATAAAAACCACCAAGATCAACCGAGCAGAAGTTGTGTAGTTTCTGGTAAATTAAATGGAAGTTATAGTCGTTGTAAGCAGCAATAATTTCTTCCTGCAAGGCTAATGTTTTTGCAACTGCCCAACGATCTAGCGGTAACATATCTTTAGCATCTAGTTTGTCTTGCGTTGGCTCAAAACCAGTAAGATTGGAAAGCAGAAAACGCGCGGTGTTACGAATGCGTCGATAAGTATCAGCAGATCGATTTAATATTTCATCCGATACCGTCATCTCTGCGCTATAGTCGCTACTGGCAACCCACAATCTAAGGATATCTGCGCCCAGCGAGTTAACAATTTTTTGTGGTGGAATAACATTGCCCAGTGATTTGGACATTTTGTGACCTTTGGCATCAACCGTAAAACCGTGAGTCAAAACACTTTTGTACGGAGCAACACCATTCATCGCGGTTGATGATAGCAGCGAAGACTGGAACCAGCCGCGATGCTGGTCAGAACCTTCGAGGTATAAGTCAGCAGGGAAAGGCAGACTGTCGCGTTGCCCAAGAACGCAGGCATGGGTGACACCAGAATCAAACCAGACGTCTAATGTATCTGTAGTTTTTTCGTAGTGTTCGGCATCATCACCAATGAACTCACTGGCTTCATGTTCAAACCATGCATCGATGCTTTCTTCTTCAATGCGTAAAGCAATGGTTTCTATCAAGGCTTGTGTATCTGGATGTAACTCGCCAGTTTCTTTGTGCACAAACAGCGTGATGGGAACGCCCCAGGTGCGCTGTCTTGAAATGCACCAGTCGGGACGGCTCTTGATCATGGTTTCGATACGTGCCTGACCCCAGTCAGGAATCCACTGAGTTTTTCCTACTTCCTTGAGGGCCTGGTCACGCAGACCATTTTGTTCCATGCTGATAAACCACTGTGGTGTAGCACGGAAAATAATCGGTGTTTTATGACGCCAGCAACAGGGGTAACTGTGTTGTAGTTTTTCGTGTTTCAGCAGTACACCATTTTCTGACAGTGTTTCAAGAATAACAGCGTTGGCTTTATGTACGTGAACACCGGCAAACAATTCAGTATCGGGAAGGAAAACACCATTGCCACCGACCGGGTTATACACTTCTAAACCATAACGATTACCGACGATGTAATCGTCCTGCCCGTGACCGGGAGCAGTGTGTACCGCGCCAGTACCGGTGTCGGCTGTTACATGGTCGCCGAGAATGATAGGAACCTGTTTATCATAGAAAGGGTGCTGTAGTAATAAATTCTCCAGCTGCTGACCAATACAGGAACCAAGTACCGTATGCTCTTGAAAAGCGTAACGCTGCAATGCACTTTCTGCCAGAGTTTCTTCGAGCAGAAGACGTGCAGGTCCATTTTCTGTTGTCACTTGAATCAATTGATAATTGAAATCGGGGTGTAAACAGACCGCCTGGTTAGCAGGCAGTGTCCAGGGCGTGGTTGTCCAGATGATGGCGGCAACGGAACCTTCACCCTTACCTTCGCAACCACAGGCTTCGAGAATAGCCTGTTCATCAACAGCTTTAAACATAACATCGATGGCAGGAGATTCTTTGTCCTGATATTCGACTTCAGCTTCAGCTAGCGCAGAACCACAATCCAGGCACCAGTGCACGGGTTTGCTGCCTTTATGCAGGTGGCCTTTTTCTACGATTTTGCCGAGTGAGCGGACGATGTCAGCTTCAAATTTATAGTCCATGGTGAGATAGGGTTTGTCCCAGTCACCGAGCACACCGAGGCGAATAAAGTCTTTGCGTTGACCATCAACCTGTTTGGCTGCGTATTCACGACATTTCTGACGAAATGTTTTTGCATCCACTTTGACACCAGCCTTACCGATTTTTTTCTCGACCATTAATTCAATCGGCAAACCGTGGCAATCCCAGCCGGGCACATAACGTGCATCAAAACCATCAATGGTTTTACTTTTGATGATGATGTCTTTGAGAATTTTATTTACCGCATGACCAATGTGAATGTCACCGTTGGCGTAAGGAGGGCCATCGTGCAATACAAAGGTTGGACGGCCTTTGCAGGCTTGACGAATTTGTTGGTACAAGCCATCTTCGTCCCAGCTTTTCAGAATCTGTGGTTCGCGGTTGGCGAGATTGCCGCGCATGGGAAAATCAGTCTTTGGTAAATTCAGTGTTGGCTTGTAGTCGATTGTCATGTTGTCTTGATGTAAAAAGTTTATTTGTTGTTTGTTAAGCCGTGAAATTCACGTGCCTTATGGCAATCAAGCTGAATCTGGTTTTTGAGGTCATCAAAAGACTCAAATTTTTCTTCATCACGTATTTTATGGTGAAAGGCGATACAGACATTTTGCCCGTAAATATCCTTATTGAAGTCGAATAAATGAACTTCGAGCTGTACGCGTATTCCGTCTACGGTCGGTCGTCGTCCGACGTTGGCAATGCCTTTCACAGTGCCCAATGTACTGGAATGCATGGTAACAGAATATACCCCATATAGTGGGGTGCTTGGGCGATGTAGATGAATATTTGCTGTTGGAAATCCGATGGTGCGGCCACGTTTGTCACCATGCGCCACACGACCACAGATTTGATAGGGTCTTCCCAGCATCTTTTTTGTGGCATCGAGCTGGTTTTCGATTAATGCGTTGCGGATGCGAGTGCTGCTAACACGGGTCTCGTCAATATGGTGGGTTGATAATGTTGCCACTTCAAAACCATATTTGGCACCGTATTCCTGTAGTAACGAAAGATTTCCCTTTCGGTCACGCCCAAACTGGAAATCGTCGCCAATAACCAGTGCCTTAATGGCGAGTGCATCAATAAGTATTTTTTCAATGAATTCAGCTGCAGTCATTGAAGAAAGTTCTTTATTGAATTTCATCAGTAACAGATAGTCAGGGCAAAGCACCGGTGAATAACTGGCCAGCGCGACAAGTTTGTCACGGGTGTTCATCAGGCGAGGTCGATTATGATCGCTGGAAAAGAATTCGTGCGGTAGCGGGTCAAAACTCATCAGGCAGCGTTTAGCATGATGTTTGTCCGCAATCTCAGTCAGTAATTTGAGCAAAGCTTGATGGCCAAGGTGTATACCATCGAAGTTACCAATGGTTAGAGCGCAGCCTTTGTGTTTTGGCTTTAAATTGTGGAATCCGCGAATTAAATGCATGCTTAAGATTGTTTCAACTGAGTAGGCCGCAAGCCTGTCAGAAATAGTGTTGCAAAGTAAACCAGTATGGCCAGAGCAATGATGCCAGTAATGTGACTGATTCGATCAGGAATAGCCCATTCTGTCCATTGTGTTAATTCAGGAGTGATCAGTGAAATGACAAAGGCCATGGTGATACCGGCGATTGTAATCTGCGCAAACAACTTAACCCAGCCTTTAATAGGTCGAAATACGTCTGCTTTGCGTAATCCACGATAGAGCATAAAGGCGTTCAAATATGCCGAACAGCTGGTGGCCAGTGCCAGGCCGACGTGGGGGGCTTCATAGTTATACATCACCAGAGGTACGACGAATAAAACATTGAGGCCCATGTTGCTGATCATGGCGATGATACCGATGCGTACCGGTGTTTTAGTATCCTGACGGGCATAGAAACCGGGCGCTAATATCTTGATCAGAATGAAAGCGGGCAGGCCAGCGATATAAGCCATCAGGCTCAGGCTGGCGAGATAGGTATCGGAGGATGTAAATTCACCATACTGAAATAATGATGCCAATACAGGTCCGGCGAGCATGAACAGGCCAATGCAGGCAGGTATGGCGATGATAAACACTAATCGTGTTGCCCAGTTCAATGTTTGATTGAACTCATCGGCTGAGTCACGGGCATGTTGTTTGGATAAGGCGGGCAAAATCACGGTAGCGATGGCGATGCCAAATATACCGAGCGGAAACTCAAGCAGTCGATCTGAGTAGTACAACCAGCTGACACTGCCTGCGACCAGGAAAGAGGCGATAACGGTATCGAGTAATAAATTAATTTGAGCTACCGATGAACCAATGATGGCAGGTACCATCAGTTTAAGTATTTTTGTTACACCGTCATGATGATGCTTGAATTGAGGCCTTGGGATTAGGCCGAGTTGTTTCAGAAAAGGCAGCTGAAATAAAAATTGTAAAAAACCTGCCAGCGCCACGCCCCAGGCCAGTGCCATCAATGGCTCTTCAAGCATAGGTGATAGCCAGAAGGCGGCGGCGATCATGCAGAGGTTAAGCAAGACCGGTGTGAAAGCCGGCACAGAAAACTGATTAAAGCTATTAAGAATGCCGCCAGCGAAGGCCACCAGTGAAATAAAGAAAAGATAAGAGAAAGTAATGCTCAGCATCTCAGCGGTCAGCTGGAAGCGGTCAGGGTCATCATGGAAGCCAGGTGCAAATAACCAGACCAGCGCTGGTGCTGCAACAGATCCGATGAGGGTGATCAATAACAGGATGCCGCCAAGTTTGCCGGCGACATGGTTGATCAGGTCTTGCAGTTCTTTGCGACTGCGTTTTTCTTTGTATTCAGAAAAAACCGGTACAAATGATTGTGAGAAAGCGCCTTCTGCAAAAAGACGGCGCATAAAATTAGGGATTTTAAAGGCGACCAGAAAAGCATCGGTGCCACCACTGGCACCAAAAAGTGTTGCCAGCGTGATATCTCGCAGCAAACCGAAAATTCGTGAAAGCAGGGTCATGCTACCCACAACAAGTGAGGATTGCAGTAATTTGGCGCTCAGTTTAGTTGTCCTTTCATGGTGTAATGGTCGTTTTTACTAAAATCTGTATGTTAATAGGGCATTCTATCGAATTTTGGTTGACAAAACCGATGAAAACTGGCAATTTACGCGCTCTTTTTTAGATAGACAGGTCTTTATTCGTGGCAAATTCAGCATCATCAAAAAAACGCGCTCGTCAAGCAGTGGTTCGTCGTACTCGTAACGTGGGCGATCGTTCAATGATGCGCACAACAATCAAGAAAGTTTATTACGCAATTGAAGCAGGTGATAAGTCAGCCGCCGAAACAGCGTATAAAGAAGCTTGTCCAGTTATCGATCGTATTGCAGGCAAAGGTCTTATTCACAAGAATAAAGCCGCTCGTCATAAGAGCAGAATGAACAATAACATTCGCAGCATGTAAGTCAGTCTTGCATGAGCAATAAAAAGCCGGTTTATGCCGGTTTTTTATTGCATGCTATCTTTTCAAAAAAAACTAAAGCAGCACCAGGTTGTCTCGATGAATCAGCTCGGCTTCATCAACATATCCCAATAGTTTTTCAATCTCAATACTGGCCTTGCCTTTGATGAGGTCTACTTCCGAAGATTTATAATTTATCAACCCACGAGCAATCTCATGACCATCAGTGTTTAGACAGCTAACCACGTCGCCACGTTGAAACTGGCCAGAGATTTTGCTAACGCCGACTGCAAGTAGGCTGCTTTTGCTCAAGGCGGCGCAGGCGCCGGTATCAAGTGTCAGGCTGCCTTGTACTTTAAGTTGATTTGCCAGCCACTGTTTACGGGTAGCGATGGGGCTGTTATCGGCAGTTAGTAGCGTACCCAATGTTTCACTACGTGCAACCTTGAGCAATACGTCTTCTTCTGCACCCGAAGCAATGAGCGTCGCCGCGCCAGATCTCGCCGCACGTTGCGCAGCGGTAATTTTGGTGCGCATGCCGCCGCAACCGAGAAGGCCGCCGTCACCGGCAACCTCAAGCAGCTCAGGATTGGAGGCGTGCGAGCTGGAAATGAGTTCGGCATCGCTATGGCTTCTAGGGTCTTTGTTGTAGACGCCCTGCTGGTCGGTGAGAATAATCACCGCATCGGCTTCAACAAGATTGGCGACCAGTGCTGCCAGCGTGTCGTTATCACCAAAACGAATTTCTTCGGTAGCAACGGTATCATTTTCGTTGATGATAGGAATCGCGCCCAGCGAAAGCAATGTACGTAAGGTGCTGCGTGCATTCAGGTAGCGTTGTCGGTCAGATAAATCTTCGTGCGTCAGCAGTACCTGAGCAGTATGAATCTTGTGTTGCTGGAAGCAGGATTCAAATTGCTGAATTAGGCCCATTTGTCCAAGCGCAGCGGCGGCCTGTAGATTGTGCAAAGCACGTGGGCGTTTTGTCCAGCCCATTCTGGCCATGCCCTCGGCAACCGCGCCGGATGAGACCAATACAATTTCTTTACCTTGATTGCGTAGCTCGGCAATTTGCTGTGCCCAGCCCTGCATGGCTTTAGTGTCAAGTCCCTGACCTTCGTTGGTAATCAGTGAACTACCAATTTTGATAACCCAGCGTTTCGATTCAGCCAGTGCCTTCCTGTCAGTCATCGTCGTGTTCCAGATGCTTCATAATATCGTAGACAATCTCCTGGGTACCTACTTTAGTCAATGCAGACATGGTGTAAACAGGGCCTGTCCAGTTCAGTGAATCAGTGATTTCTTTTACTTTTAGTGCTAATTCATCGGCTGGTAGAAGGTCAGTTTTATTAATCACCAACCAGCGTTCTTTTTCAAAGAGATCCTTGCTGTATTTTTCAAGTTCAATCAGAATTTTTTTGGCGTCATCAACCGGGTCGCTCTGACCAAAGGGTGCAACATCAACAATATGCAGCAAAAGGCTGGTGCGAGACAAGTGCTTGAGGAATTGAATACCCAGGCCTGCACCATCAGAAGCGCCTTCGATCAAACCTGGAATATCAGCGACTACGAAGCTCTGATAATTACCGACGCGTACCACACCGAGATTCGGCGCGAGCGTAGTGAAGGGGTAATTGGCTACTTTAGGTGTGGCTGCCGAGACGGCGCGAATAAAGGTGGATTTGCCAGCGTTGGGCATGCCTAGCAGGCCAACATCAGCTAGCACTTTAAGCTCAAGCCTTAAGTGTCGGCGTTCACCAGGTGTGCCGGGTGTGCATTTACGAGGTGCCTGATTAATGGAGCTCTTAAAGCGTATATTGCCCAGCCCATGCCAGCCGCCTTGCGCAACCTTGATTTTTTGTTCGTGTTCGACAATGTCGCCCAGCTGCTCGCCAGTATCATCATCAAAAACAAGTGTGCCAACGGGAACACGAACTAGCAGATCGTCACCACCATGGCCTGTCATACCTTGACCAGAACCTTTTTTACCAGCATCGGAAGTGTAAGTACGGATGTGGCGAAAGTCAGCCAGGGTATTTAGGCCTTCATCGCCGACGAGATAGACATCACCGCCATCACCGCCGTCACCACCATCGGGGCCACCACGGGGAATAAATTTTTCACGACGAAAGCTGGCGACGCCATTGCCGCCATCGCCAGCGATTACTTTGATTTTGACTTCGTCGATAAAGCTCATGATGTTGACCGTTCAGTAAAAACTGATGTGAGTATAGCTATTTACTAGCTTTATTTGCGTAAAAAAAAAGCCCCTAAGCGGGGCTTTTTTTCACAAAACTGTAATGAAATCGCCTTATGCAGGGATGATATTAACAGTTCTACGTTTTCTTGGTCCGCTTATGGTGAAGTTGACGTGACCATCTGCCTTAGCAAATAAAGTGTGGTCACGACCCATGCCCATGTTGTCGCCAGCATGAAACTTAGTGCCGCGTTGACGAACAATGATGTTGCCGGCTTTAACTACTTCGCCACCAAATTTTTTCACGCCAAGTCGCTTGGCTTCTGAATCTCTACCGTTTCTGGTACTACCGGCCGCTTTCTTATGTGCCATGGTGAATGACTCCTATAAATTTTTATTAAAACTAACCGGCAATGCCAGTTACTTCAATTTCAGTATATGACTGACGGTGACCAGTACATTTCTGATGGTGTTTACGACGTTTAAATTTCATGATCGTCACTTTTTCACCGCGACCATGTGATTTAACAACAACAGTCACTTTTCCGCCTTCAACAAGCGGTGTGCCAATGTTCACTTTGTCGCCATCGGCGATCATAAGCACTTTGTCTAATTCGACAGAAGCGCCTTCTTCAGCGTCTAATTTCTCAACGCGAAGAAATTCGCCCTGAGTAACTCTATACTGTTTTCCACCTGTGCTGACTACAGCGTACATGGTGTTTCTCCAAAATCGTTGACAGAAAGGGCGCAGATTGTACCGGCAACATAGCCTCGTGGCAAGGGTGTAGGTGCGCTAAAAGCGAATATTTTTGATAAAGGCGACATATATCCAGTGTTTATAGCGAGGGAACTTGACACTATAGGCTTCAGCTACATAGGATGTGCACTATTTTAAATGATTTATGGTATTTAAGTGTCTGAAAACAAGCCCGATTCCAACTTAATCATCCAGCCGGTGATTGAGCTTTGTCAGAGCGATATGGAAGCGGTCAACGAAGTTATTCGTCAGCGATTAAGTTCAGAGGTCGCCCTGGTGAATCAGCTTGGTCACTACATTATAGATTCTGGCGGTAAACGACTGCGCCCCATGCTGGCAGTGTTGACTGCTCGTGCTTATGGTTATGTAGGTGACAAGCATCAGCTGCTAGCCGCCATCGTGGAATTTATTCATACCGCGACACTATTGCATGACGATGTGGTCGATGAGTCAGATATGCGTCGTGGTCAGGAAACAGCGAATGCATTGTTTGGTGATGCGGCCAGCGTGCTGGTTGGCGACTTCCTGTATTCAAGAGCTTTTGAAATGATGGTGGATGTGAATAGCATGCGGGTCATGGAAATAATGGCGCAGACCACTAATGTGATTGCCGAGGGCGAGGTTATGCAATTACTCAACGTGCATGACGCGGAAACCACCGAAGCCCGTTATAGAGAAGTAATTCACTGTAAAACGGCCAAATTATTTGAAGCAGCAACACGGTTGGGTGCGGTGCTGTGTAATCGACCTCAGGACGAAGAAGAAGCTATCGCCCGTTATGGAATACATTTAGGTGCAGCTTTTCAGTTGATCGATGACGTTCTTGATTACAGTTCTAGTAGTGAAGATATGGGTAAAAACGTGGGCGATGATCTGGCCGAAGGCAAACCCACCTTACCACTGATTTATGCTATGGAGCAGGGTAATAAAGCGCAGTCTGATTTAATACGTAAAGCCATCGAGCAGGGTGGGTACGATATGATCGATGAGGTGCAGGCTATAATTAAGGAAACTGGTGCGCTGGATTACACGCGTAGCGTGGCTCAGGAAGAAGCGGATAAGGCAATTGAGCAACTGGCGCATTTGCCAGAGTCTGAATACAAGCAGGCACTTGAGATATTGGCCTTGTTTTCTGTGCAGCGTAAAGCCTGATTTCATCAGGTCGACAAGCTGCTATAATGCCGAGCTTAGATAAAACAGAGAAAGGCCGTGGCAAAAGGTAATTTATACATCATTTCAGCACCCTCAGGTGCGGGCAAAAGCAGTCTGGTAACAGCACTGATAAAAGAATGGCCTGATATTGAGGTTTCTGTCTCACATACCACGCGAGCTATACGCCCCGGCGAAGAAAACGGTGTTAATTACCACTTTGTCGATGAAGCTGCATTTGTAGAAATGATTGATCAAGGCGTATTTTTGGAGCATGCCCAGGTGTTTGATAACCGTTACGGTACATCGCGCCAGAGCATTCAGGAGCAGCTGCTGAAAGGTAAAGATGTCATTCTGGAAATAGACTGGCAGGGTGCGCGTCAGATCAGGCAGCTGGTCACAGACTGCAAAAGCATATATATTCTGCCGCCCAGCGTCGTCGCGCTGAGAGAACGGTTGCAAAATCGTGGACAGGATGATGACGAGCTCATCGAACGACGTATGCGTGATGCGGTCAGTGAAATGTCGCATTATGGTGAGTTTGACTATATAGTTATCAATGACGATTTCGAGCAGGCAAAAAAAGACTTGTCTGCGATATTTGTCAGTAATCGGTTGTTAAAAGAATTTCAGCAGGAACAACATAGCGACTTACTGGCAGAGTTACTGACCACCGAGGTTTAGTGGTTTTTTTAGATATTATTGGAGTATGAATTTATTATGGCTCGTTTAACCGTAGAAGATTGCCTGGATTATGTAGATAACCGATTTGATTTGGTATTGGTTGCAACGCGTCGTGCGCGTCAGCTTGCCATGGGTGCAGACCCTTTATTGCCAGTGGAAAACGACAAGCCAACTGTATTGGCTTTACGCGAAATTGCAGAAAACCTAATTAATGATGAAGTGCTGGAAGGAGCCGTTATACGTCAGGATGATGTCGAAGCATTGATTGAAGGGGATTTGCAGGGTTTCGACAAATAGTATCGATGGTTAAATCGTCTTGAAGACAGAGCCGGTTGTCAGTGACAATGGGATTGCAGAAGGCATTGATAGCCGGTTTCTGATCTCCGACTTATGTGAATTAGTCGGCAATTACATGGACAAGGAACAGGTCCAGGAAGTTTATCAGGCGTATTTGTTTGGTGCGCAAGCGCATGAAGGTCAGGTTCGCCAATCGGGTGAGCCTTATATCTACCACCCACTCGCAGTAGCAAGAATTCTTGCATCCATGCATATGGATGTAAAAAGCATTGTCGCCTGTATTTTGCACGATGTCATTGAAGACACACCGGCAACAAAAATAATTATTGAAGAACAATTTGGCGAGGATGTTGCTCACCTGGTTGAAGGCGTGAGCAAACTCACGCATATTAAATTTAAAAACAAGATTGAGCAGCAAGCCGAGAACATTCAAAAAGTATTGATGGCGATGGCGCAGGATATTCGCGTTATTATGATTAAGCTGGCTGATCGCCTGCACAATATGCGTACCCTCGGCGCATTGCGTCCTGAGAAGCGTCGACGCATTGCGCAGGAAACGCTGGAAATTTATATCCCCATCGCCAATCGTTTGGGCATCTATACCATTCGGCATGAGATGGAAGATCTTGTCCTGAAAGCAAAATACCCTTTACGATACAAAATACTCGAGCATGCTGTGAATAAAGCCAGCGGTCATCGCAAGGAAGTAATAAATAAAGTTGATAAAGCGTTAGTCACCCGACTCAATGAAATGGGCCTGGACGCCGAAGTACAAAAACGTAAAAAACATTTGTTCAGTTTGTATGAAAAAATGCGAGACAAGCATTTATCGTTCAATAAAGTATTCGATGTTTATGCTATTCGAGTGTTGGTTGATTCAGTGGATGAGTGTTACCGGGTACTGGGCGTGGTTCATAATTTATTCAAGCCAATCCCCGGGCGTTTCAAAGATTACATTGCCATTCCCAAAAGCAACGGCTACCAGTCATTGCACACAGCTTTGTATGGCCCGCACGGCATTCCCATGGAAGTTCAAATTCGTACCGAAGATATGGATGTTTTTGCGGAAAGTGGAATTGCTGCACACTGGGTTTATAAATCACCGGATGAGTCGGGTATGACTGGCGCCCACGCACGTGCTCGTGAATGGCTGACCGGCATTCTGGAAATGCAGCAGTCGGCGGGTGATTCGTTAGAGTTTTTAGAAAATGTAAAAGTCGATTTGTTTCATGACGAAGTTTATGTTTATACGCCTGAAGGTGACATTGTAAAGCTGCCGCGTAATGCAACACCGGTAGATTTTGCATACATGGTACATACCGATATTGGTAACGCCTGTGTTGCGGCTAAACTGGACCACACTTTTGCACCGCTTAATACACCTTTGTACAGTGGTCAAACCGTTGAAATTATTACCTCTCCGACAGCGCGACCTAACCCCGCATGGTTAAATTATGTGGTTACAGTAAAAGCGCGCAGTAATATTAGAAGCTACCTGAAAAATATGCAGGCCGATGAAGCGATTTCACAAGGTCGTCGATTGTTAGAGCGTTGTTTAAAAGTTTTGGGATTGCGGTTAGAGGACGTGCCTGAAACAGAAATGAATAGTGTGCTAGAAGAATATGGCTTCGAGACAATTGTGGAATTGTTGGAAGACGTCGGTATGGGTAATCGATCTGCTAGCCTGGTAGTAAGACGTCTGGCACCTGAACGGGTGGCACAAGGTGATTCAGAAGAAACGCGTGAAATGAGATCGCAATCACCGCTGGCTATCGATGGTACCGAAGGTATGGTGGTGACCTATGGTAAATGTTGTTTCCCAATTCCTGGCGATGACATTGTCGGCATAATAAGCAGGGGTCGGGGAATTGTAGTTCACCGCGAAGATTGCAAAAACATTAGTCAGCTTCGCGTTGAAGTTGATAAGTGTATCGACGTGCAATGGTCGGATGATGCTGAAGGCAGTTTCAGTTGTTATATTCGATTAGATGTTGCGAATAAACCCGGTGTGCTGGCAAGAACTGCGACCATAATTTCTGATGAAGGCGCAGACATTGAGGACGTTGAAGTGGAAGATCGTGATGGCTTTACAACAACCATCACGTATCAAATTAGTTTGCAGGGACGTGACCACCTGGCCAGAATTATGCGCCGCTTAAGAAGGGCGCCAAATGCTTTGAAAATCTGGCGAGTGTAAAACGAAGCTTAGCCGTTCTTCTTGACGAACCTGGTCAGGATTACAATTCTCTGGCCTTCAACGCGTCCCTCAATGTGTTCCGGGTTGTCAGCAACCAGTGAAATTCCACGGACAGCAGTGCCACGCTTGGCTGTAAAGTTAGCGCCTTTAACATCGAGATCCTTGATCAGTGTTACCGTATCGCCAGCCTCTAACACAGTGCCGTTGCTATCAACATGCTTAATGGGATTCTCATCATTTGAAATTTCTCCTGATGCTTTTGCCCAGGTTAAAGTGTCATCATCAAGATAAAGCATGTCGAGTAAATCCTGTGGCCAGCCTTCGGCGCTCAGTCGTGTGAGCATGCGCCACGCCATAACCTGCACCGCGGGAATTTGGCTCCACATGCTGTCATTAAGGCAGCGCCAGTGATTGACATCAATTTTGTCAGGATTCTCGATTTGATCACGACAGGTCTGACAAACAAAAACGCAATCATCAGCACTACCATTTGATGTAGGAGGTACTTCATAGCTGCTCAGGTTTTCTGTTGCGCCACACAATTCACATTTAGATTCGCTGCGTGTTTGTAGTTCTGTCTCAATGCTCATTGCTTAGTCTCTTAAAATAGAAGGTCAAATTATAACGAAAGTACGACTCGCTTAGTATTGTAGAGTTAGTTAAAAGTTAAATTAAACCTTCATCATTTTTATTGCCGGAGCCAGATTCTGGTTTTTCCTGCTGCTCCTGGCGTTGCTTCATTTTTTCAACCGCTTCTTTAAGGGCGTCGTTCATTTTATTCATGCCCTTGAGTAGAGAGTCACTCATTTCCTTTGAGCCTTCTTGCATAAGCTTGTTAAGAATATCAGCACCTTCCTCAAGAGCATCATCCATAGTATTTAGGTTTTCCTGTAAAGAATCAGACAATGAGTTTTTTGGTGGTTCTACAGTTTTTATTGGCGCGGGTACTTGGGTGCGAGAAGCATCAATTTTCCACTGACCATTTTCCATAACTAATACAGTTTCAAAGCTAATGGATTCAGTATTATCAATAGTTGTTGGCTTGTCAGTAATGTAAGTGGTGACAGTAGCCAGTTCATCGCCTAAATCAATAATAGATAAAGGCATTTTTTCTTCATCAGGAAGGGTAAGGTAAGCATCCAGATTGGCTTGAGAATTCGAGCTAACAAATTGTTTAGCGGCAGTGATATCACCAGTTTTTATTGCCTGCCAGTATTTCTCAGCTACAAGCTTGGGGTTGTCCGAACTATGTTGGCAGGCACTTAGGCTGATACAGGTTAACAGAATTAAAATCGTTGAGTGATTCATGGTTATCGCGTCTTAATTAGATGAGTGCAGAGCAGGACATTATAACATTTATTGTAAAATATTATGGTTCTCCTTTGAGTGTTCAGTAAAATAGTGGCTGCTTCCAGGCAGTGCAGTAGCAAAAGATATTTCAAATTGAAAAGGACAATAAAAACGCTGTGGCAAATCAGGGAGACATAAAATATAAATGTAGCAGGAGTTAATTACGCGATTTTAATTCTGACAACCTTCATAAATTCAAATTCGATGCCTGCAATTAACTCCTTGCTATGGTAATAAGTTAAGTTCACCCGTTGCCCAGACAAACTTTTGTACTGTTTTTTTCGTTTGTATTTGAAAGGTGCGTCGCAGCCATCAATCATGACAGTGTTTAAAATCCAGTCACCCTGACTCCTTTGTACGTGAGAAGTTACTTTCGCCATATCAGTATGCGTAAGTTGCTGGTGTTTTTTTATGAGTTTATCGGCGTCTGAATACAATGGATTTATAATTAGCAAATGAAAAAGCAACTTTCTTAATGAAGTGCTGTAATTATACAGAATTAATAGATCGTTGTTAATTTGAAAAAAAGGGATAGCTACAGCATTAGAATAAGAAATATTCTAATGGGTAATGGAAGCGATCTTTCAAGAAGTGCTTGCTTGGAGAGCTGCGATAGAAAATCAAGATTAGTAGTAAGTTGGTTTAAGAGCGCATATCATAAGTGACATTAAAACACTAAGGCATATATTTGTGGCAATCAAACCAACTATTTTTAAACTAAAAATCTCACTATCAGATCTCAACAGAAATTATTATGACACGCTCAATATAACACTTGCGCAACATCCTTCTGAAACGGCCGAGCGAATGATGGTTCGGGTTCTAGCGTACTGCATCAACGCACAAGAATATCTGGTCTTTGCCAAAGGCATGAACGATATAGATGAGCCTGATATATGGGCAAGAACACTGGATAATCAAATAACACTATGGATTGATGTCGGCGAACCTGCTGTTGAAAGAATAAAAAAAGCCAGTCGAGTCGCTCAGGCGCTTAAAATTTATTGCTTCAATTCAAAATCGGATGTCTGGTGGGATCAGGCAAAGGGAAAAATTAGTCAGCTTAAAACCTCAATTTTAAGATTTCAGTGGGCTGAAATTCAGGCATTAGCAATGCTGGTGCAGCGAACGATGGAGATTTCTGTCACCATTACCGGTGACTCTGCTTATGTGGCAACCAAACTAGGCGAATGCGAAATAAATTGGGAAATTTTACAGGCATAGTGGGACGAAAGCCCGCGAAGTCACACAGCTAAATGGCGCGCTTATTTTATTTAAACACCAACGCTACGTCAAAACCCAACAAATTCTTCATGATTGAAAGTATTGCCCTATCTTGACCTATATCCCTGAGTAGGCGCACTACCTGTCTGTTATCATAAGAGCGTAGCGATTGCTTATCCGGGTTGACGTCATGAAACAAATCGATTCTGACATTAAAGATATAGGCCTCGCAGGCGATGGCCTGAAGCGCATCGACTGGGCCTGGAAGGAAATGCGGGTGTTGCAGACGCTGGAGGCGCGTTTTGCTGATGCCAAACCGTTGCAGGGCGTTCGTCTCAGCGGTTGCCTGCATATCACCACGGAAACCGCCAATCTGGCGCGGGCATTAAAGGCGGCGGGAGCGGACCTGGTGTTGTGTGCGAGCAATCCGCTGAGTACGCAGGATGATGTCGCCGCAGCGCTGGTCGAGCATTTCCATATTCCTGTCTATGCCATTTGCGGCGAAACCACCGAGCAGTATTACCAGCATATCAATGCGGCGCTGGATCACCAGCCGGTGATTACCATGGACGATGGCGCTGATCTGGTCAGT